>NZ_CP033433.1:1951666-2600000 GCF_003713065.1 Cohnella candidum
GAAGCCGATCGTCACGAAATCGAAGGAGTTATCCGGAAACGGCAGCGACATCGCGTTGCCTTCGACCAGCTTGATCCGGCCCGAGAGGCCGAGCTTGTCGACTTTGGCTTGTCCGACGTCCAGCATGTTTCGGCTGAAATCGAGACCGACCGTATCCGCGCCGCTCGCCTCGGCCAGCGCGATCGTCCAATCCGCGGTCCCGCAGCAGAGATCGAGCGACGTTTGCCCGGGTTTCACGTCCATCTTGCGCATCGTGAACTTCCTCCAGGCTTTATGCCGCCTAAAGCTGAGAATATCGTTCATCATGTCGTATTTCGGCGCGATGCTTTCGAAAACGGCATGCACGTGCTGTTTCGATTCGGCTTCCGTCCCCATGCCGTTCACCCCAATTCCTTCCATGCTGTCGCCGGCTGCGGTCCGCCCGCCGCCAGAAACGGCTCGATCAGCGGCTGCAAATCGCGAACCAGCTTGTCCGAAGGGAACCTTCCGACCAGCTCGCGGAGCTGCAGCGCGGATTGTCGCAGCAAGCCGCCCAGCTTCTCGGCCACGCCGTATTTCTCCATGAGCTGGCGGATCAGGCCATGATCCTCCCGATGCTCCGCCAAAGCGCGGCGATCCTCCTCCGTGCCTTCCTGCATCACGTGCCAGAAGCCCCAGCCGCCGTTCAGCCGCGCTTCTTTCTCCGCGTCCTTCAGCTCCTGAAGAAGAACCTCGCAACGGGAGAAACGTTCTACCAACTCGGGCCATAAACGTTCGTAAAGCCCGTGCATGAACCCCGTGAACGACAGGAACAGGCCGGATTTAATCTCCGCCCCGTAATGGACATACTCTTCCGCGTTCAGCTTGAGCTGCTTCATTTTCGAATACGCGCTCATCTTGATCCGGTTCAATTCGCAGATGGCTTCGCTTAAAAGCCGCACCGCCTCGATCTGTCCCGCTTGCGAGAGCAGGTGATAGAATCGGCTGCTGAAATAGTCGCCCGCCAGCACCTTCAACTGCCGGGAGCGCATGGCCGGCATGCCGTCCTTGCCCTCGATCGTGCCGTTTTCGACCATGTCGTGCGTATCCAGCCCCATCTGGACGAGAGAAGTGACGAGCGCAAGCAGCTCCTTGTTCGAGGAAACCGCGGGCTGCTGGCTCAACACCGCATGGAGAAGGCGGATCCTGCCGGACGGAAAGCCCGGCAGCTCCGTATGGAGCGAGATCATGTCGTGATCCGTATATTTATGGGCCAATTGTTCAACCCGGTACCGTGTCATTCTGTAGCCTCCGAGCGCGCTGCCGCTGCCATCAACCCAAAACCGATGGCGGAACGGCTTGTGATTTTATCTATTATAACATAACCCCGTTGGCGCCGCATAAGACGCTTCCCAAGTTCATCAATTTGCTAAATTTCGCAGCCAGCGCGCGCCCGCCGGAGTCGACGTCAAGCCGATCCCGCTCCGGAACGCCTCCTCGGTCAGCCTTTTGGGTTCAACCGCGTTCTCGAGACGGCTTCTCGGCCACTCTTCGCGCCTCGGATCCCCGTAAAAAAGAAGCACCCGCCGGCCTTCCGTTTGCCGGTACACCCGTACCAGCGTTTGCCGCACGTTGACGGCATCGAGGAACGAGAACCGAAGTACCTCGGCCATGTCCCTCCAGAGAGATGCCGCTCCTCCCGCGTTCTCCTTCAGCGTCAAATCGAGCGTGAGGATGGAATGGTCCCACCCGACTTTACCGATCCGATGGTTCAACGTGAGTGACGCCACCGCGTCCGCGAGGTTGTCGTCGGACAAAATGCCTCGTACCTGCGGTGCGGTAACTTCCGCGGCTTGGCGCAACTCCCGCACCTTCGGCTCCAGCGTCTGCAAGCTTCCCAGCGCTAGGATAGCGGCGATACCGGCAAGCGCCGTCGCCAGAGTCAGCTTCATGGGGGTCATGCGAAAGCCTCCTTCCAATCAGGCGACCGTACATACCCCATTGTACAAAGAAAAAAGGCAGGCTATGCCTGCGCTTTCCGCCGCGTTCTATGTATCCGTGTCGATCGTCCCGAACTTCGTCATCACGGTCGCCTTGCCGCGGATTTTAATGGCAGAGGTGTGCTCGGTAAACTGCGCGATCAGCACTTCCCCGCGGTCGAGCTTCTCGGTGTGGTGGAATTTCGTATCCAACCCGCGAGTAAGGCCGATGACTTGGACGCCGCCCTCTTTGGCTTTGACCACGACATATTCCGTTTGATTCGATTCCATCGGCGTCTGGCCTCCTTTTAATTCCCATCATGAACGAAAAGGCTTGAAACTGTCAAACGAATGAAACAGACGGGAAAAAAGAAGACGATCGTCAATGCGATCGTCTTCGTCGGCGTTATGTAATGGTCGAGACGACAGGATTTGAACCTGCAACCTCACCCACCCCAAGGGTGCGCGCTACCAGATTGCGCTACGTCTCGTCGGTTCCATTGACGGCACCGATTGAGTATAGCACAGGCTTTAAAGTCCGCGCAACCCCAAACCACCGAAAAATGCGAACCGAAAATCCGGTTTACTTAATGCCTTCTTTCAACGCTTTACCCGGTTTGAACGCGGGAATCTTCCCGGCCGGAATCTCGATTTCATCGCCGGTTTGCGGGTTGCGTCCTTTGCGTGCGGAGCGCTCGCGTACTTCGAAGTTTCCGAAGCCTACCAGCTGGACTTTGTCGCCGCTTTGCAGCGCTTCGGAAATGACGTCGAATACGGCGTCAACCGCTTGCGTGGCGTCCTTCTTGGACAGATCGGTCAACTCGGCGACCTTGGCGATCAGTTCGGTTTTGTTCATGGCCTTCACCTCCCAGAACGGAACGTGGCATAGTATCTGTTTATCCGTTTCATCAGAAATTATACACGCGCAAAACCCGAAGTTTCAAGCGGGGCGCGAGTTTCACGTCTTTTTGCGGGTCAAGTGGATGAACGTGACCGCGAGCGCGAGGACGAGAACGATGCCTTTGATGATGTCGTTCGTGTAATATTGGACGTTCATCATCGTCAGTCCGTTGACCATGACGCCCATCAGGACCGCTCCGAAAAACGTGCCGATAATGTTCGGTCTGCCGGCCGCGAAGACGGAATAGCCCACGAAAACGGCGGCGACGGATTCCATCAGCATGGGCGCGCCGGCGTCGATCTGTCCGGAACCGATACGGGCCGTATACAACACGCCGCCGATCGAAGCGAAGACGGCCGAAGCCACGTAAGCGAGCGTTCTGACTTTCTTGACGCGCAAGCCCGAGAGCCGTGCGGCTTCCTCGTTGCCGCCCGTCATGATCGCTTGCCGCCCCCAGCGCGTGTACTTGAAGAACAGGTGGGCGCAAATGACGGCGATGACCATCAGAATGACGGGAAACGGAACGCCCAGCAGCTTGCCTTGACCGATCCAGAGGAAAGGCTTCAGCATGACGCCCGGAGCCGTCGAACCGTCCTGCATCGGCATGTTGCTGTAAATGGAATAGCCTTTGGTATACGTCTTATGGACGCCGTTCACGATGTACATGACCGCCAGCGTCGCAAGCAAGTCGGGAATCCGGATCTTGACGATCAGGAATGCATTGATGAGACCGATGACCACCCCGACGAGCAGCGGCACGACCAGGACGACGATGAGCGGCATCTGGTACCACACCATCAATGTCGCGGTAACGACCGTGGACAAGGAAACCGTCGCCCCGACGGACAGGTCGAAGCCGTCGACCATGAGGGAAATCGTCACGCCGATCGCGACGAAAGCGACGATGGAGATCGCCTTCAGGATGTCCATCAGGTTGTCGAACGTGAAGAAAGCGTCCTTCGCCAGCGCGAAGAACAAAATGACGAGCGCGATGAAAAACAAGGCGCCGAATTGGAACGTAAAATGAAGCAGGCGATTTTTCACGACACTTCCTCTTTCCCCGCGCTGGCGTAATAAAGCAGGCTCTCCTGAGTCGCTTCCCCGCGGTTGAATTCTTTGACGATGACGCCGTCGCACATGACCAGGATGCGGTCCGCGAGCCCGAGGGCTTCCGCGAATTCGCAGGTCAGGTACAGGACGCCTTTGCCCGCTTGGGCAAGCCGGCCGATGATGCGGAAAATGTCGCTTTTCGCGCCAACGTCGACGCCTTTGGTCGGCTCGTCGAAGAGGAATACGCGCGCGTCGGTGGACGTCCACTTGCCGATCGCGACCTTCTGCTGGTTCCCGCCGCTCAAATAGGCGGTCAATTGCCCGAGCCCCGCGGCTTTAATCCCGAGCGCATCCACCGTCCCGCTGCCGTGCTTGCGCTCGGAAGCGCCGGACAGTACGCCCAGGCGGCTGATCGACTTCAGGATCGGAAGGCTCAGGTTATGCAGCACCGATTCCCTCACGAGGATGCCTTCCTTGCGGCGTTCCTCCGGCACGAGCGCGAATCCCGACGCGATGGCCGAAGCCGGCGACCGGAGATCGGCCGGACGGCCGGAGATCGACACGCTGCCGCGTTCGGCTTTATCGGCGCCGAACAACAACCGCGACAGCTCCGTCTTGCCCGCGCCCACCAGTCCGACGACCGCCACGACTTCGCCGGCGCGGACGTCCAGATTGACGCCCCGCACCCGCGTGCCGGCGGCGAGGTCCCGCACGGACAGCACCGTCTCCCCGACGGCGGCTTCAAGCTTCGGGTACTCTTCCTCGAAGCTGCGCCCGAGCATCGCCCGGACGACGTCATGCGTGTCGCTCTCCGACGCTTTCTTCGTCCAAACACGGGTTCCGTCGCGCATAACCGTGATTTGATCGCAAATCCGGAACACCTCCGGCAGGCGGTGCGATATGAACACGACGCCGATGCCGTCCCGCTTCAGGCCTTCCATGATGCGGAACAGCGTCTCCGCTTCTTCAAGGCTGAGAGGAGCGGTCGGCTCGTCCAAAATGACGAATTTCGCGTTTTCCGATAACAGCCGCGCGATCAGCACGAGCTGCTTTTCCGCCAGCGTCAGCTCGCGGACCAGCTTCTTCGTGGACAGCTCAAGCCCGATGCGGGCGAGCACTCGGCCGGCTTCCTGATGGACGGACTTCCAACGGATCCATCCGCTTCCGGAGGAGGAAGCCAGCTTGTCCAGCATGATATTCTCGCCGACCGTCAGATGCGGCACGAGCGACGTATCCACTTCTTGGTAAACGCAGTGGATGCCCGCCCGTTTCGCGTCGGCGGGCGAACGGAGCGCGATCGGTTCGCCGTCGATCGCGATCGTCCCTTCGTCGGACTCATAGGCGCCGGAAAGTATTTTCATGAGCGTGCTCTTGCCGGCACCGTTCGCGCCCAGCAAAGCGTGGATTTCTCCGCCGCGCAGCGTGAAATCGACGCCCTTCAGCGCCGGAACCCCGGCGAACGCCTTGGCGATCCCCTCCATGCGGAGCTCGCCGGCGTGGTCCTGTCGATTCATGATCTTCTCTCCTTTCCGCCAGTTTAACAGAAAACGGCGCGGTTTTGACCGCGCCGCGCCATTTTTCTTCCTGCTTTTATTTGCCTGCGGCCGCTTCGAGGGCTTTCAGGTAATCCGTGTTGCCCGCGTCGCTTTGTCCCCAGCCTTCGACGTATTGCGCCAGGTCGGCCGTCGTAACGGCTTTATCCTTCGGCAGCATGTCGCGGGTGACGAAAACCGGCGCCAGTTGAACCGTGGCTTCGGTTTGGTCGCCGTGCAGCTTCTGGTACAGGTAGCGGACTTGGACGGTGCCGATCGAGGTCGGATCCACGGCTGCGGACGCAACCCAAGGGCTGGTCGGATCCTGGATCATTTTCAGGTCCTCGTCGCTGAGGTCGATGCCGTAGATTTTGATGTCGTCGCGGCCGGCTTGCTTGATCGCGTTAGCTGCGCCTTTGGCGAATTCGTCCCAGGAAGCGAATACCGCCGCGATGTCGCCTTTGTTCGGGTATTGCTTCAGAACGGCTTCCATCTTGTTCTGCGTGTCGAGCTGCGGGTTGGAAGCATCGCCGAACGCCGCGACTTCTTTGATGTTCGGGTTTTGCTCCAGGAATTTCTTATAGGAGATTTGACGGCTTTCCATCGGAGGGAAACCGGCTACCCACACTTTAACGATGTTGCCTTTGGCTCCCGTTTGTTTCGCCAGCTCGCCCAACGTCATTTCAGCCATCTTCTGGTCGTCTTGCGCCAGGTTCGTCACGCCTTCGATTCCGTTCAAGCCGGAGTCGAACGCGACGACCGGGATTTTCGCTTCCAGCGCTTTGTTTACGCCGGCCGTCAGGGCGCCGGCGTCGCCGTGGTCAAGCAGGATGCCGTCGAATTTCTGGGCAACCGCGGAATCCAGGTTCGCCGACATTTTGTTCAGGTCGTTGTCGGAAGCCATGACGGTCACTTCGCCGCCGTATTTGGCGACTTGTTTTTTAACGCCGTCGACGTATTGCGCCGAGAACGTGCCGGTGTTAAAGCGCATGATCAAGGCGATTTTCTTGCCTTTCAACGCGTCCGCGTCGCTTGCTCCGCTTGCGGATGCGGATGCGGATGACGCTGCGGAAGCCGCCGGCGAGCTTGCCGCCGCGTTGTTTTCTTCTTTTTTGCCGCAAGCCGCGAGCACCAGCACGAGTGCCAGGATCAGCGACAGCACGGCGGCCGTCTGTTTTCTCTTTGCCATTTCAGTTCCTCCCCGAATGCTTGTCCCTTTGTAACTAGCTTTTACATTAACATGGTAATTCCGAGTACGTCAATCGGGTTTATCCGTCCGGTTTTCATTTTTCACATTTTCGACAAAATTCTGCGTAAACCGCCGGTAAAATTTACATTTCTCCGTTGATTCGGACAGGATCGGACATTAGTCTTAGGAAAAAAGAACCGACGGAGTCTCTCCGGACAGGTGACATTGGGGAGTGGAAAATGAAGAAACGACTGGACTTCACGATACGCAGAAGATTGCTGTTGGTTTGCTCCATTCTCTTGGTGATTCCGATTTTGACCTTGGGAGCGATCACTTATCAGGTCTCTTCCAAAGAAACCACGAAACAGATAGAAAGCGGCTTGCGCAACAACGTCAGGCTGGCGGCGGAAATGACCCGCTCCCTTCAAACGGCCGTGGACAACGGAGCCATGACGAAAGAAGAAGCGCAAGAAAGCCTGCGCGTTACGCTCTTGGGAACCAAGAACGCGGATGGTACGCGGCCCATCAATCCGCATATCGATCTGGGGGAAAACGGCTACTACTTCGTTCTCGACGGAAAAGGAAACCTGCTGGCCCATCCTCTGTTGGAAGGCCAGAATATATGGGACAAGAAGACCTCTACCGGGACTTACTATATTCAAGACTTGATCGGCAAAGCGGAAGCAGGCGGAGGATTCACCTATTACGATTGGCCGCTCCCGAACGCCAAGAAAGAAGCCCTGAAAGTCGCCTATGCCGAGAAGGAGCCGACGTGGGGCTGGATCATTGCCGCAGGTTCGTACATGAAGGATTATGACGCCGGCAAAAACCACATCCTGCACGCCATGCTCATCACGCTTGCCGCATGCCTCGCGGCCGGCATGGGAGCGCTGACCTGGTTCGCGGTTTCGCTCAGCCGCCCCCTCGTCCGCATGGCGGACCAGGCGGAACGGATGTCCCTGGGAGATTTGACCGGAACGGGACTCGAGATCGATCGCCGTGACGAAATCGGAAAACTTGCGCTCGCTTTCAATCATCTGCAAAGCAACTTGAAAGAGTTGATCGGCAGCCAGCTTCAGAGCGCGAACGAGCTGGCCGAATCCTCCTCGATGCTTAACCGCGTCATCTCGGACGCCGTGGAGGCCGTTAACCAAACTTCTCAGGCGATCAACCAGGTCGCGGCCAATAACGAATCCCAAGCTGCCGGCTTGGGTCAAACTTCCAGAGCCATGGAGGAGATCGCGGCCGGCATCCAGCAGGTCGCCACCATCTCCGCCAATGCCCACGCCTCCTCCGTCGGCACGCTGAACGAGGCCGAAAACGGCAGCCGCCTCATCCGCCTGTCAACCGAGCGGATGGCGGCGGTCAACGAAACCGTCGGGAACTTAAGCGATGTCGTGAACCAGTTAGGCGAACGTTCCGGACAGATCGGCGAGATCGCCGGAACCCTTCAGGAGATCTCGGCCCAGACGAACCTCCTCGCCTTGAACGCCTCGATCGAGGCGGCACGGGCGGGAGATCAGGGCAAGGGCTTTGCCGTCGTGGCGGGAGAAATCCGCAAATTGGCCGAGCGTTCCACCGAATCGGCCGTACAAGTTTCTGCCCTGATCGAATCGATTCGGAACGATATCGAAGACGCGGTAGCTTCGATGGGGAAAGGCGAAACCGAAGCGGAGGCCGGCGTCGCCGCCATCCGGGAAACCGGCGAAGCCTTCGAACGGATTCTCCTGGCGACCCGCGGCGTCGTGGAACACGCCATTGAGACTTCGTCCGCCTCCGAGCAGATGTCCGCCAGTTCGCAGGAAATTTCGGCCACGCTGACCGAAATCGAGCGCAATTCCTTCGGCACGGCGGGAGCCGCCCAGACGGTCGCCGCCGCAGCCGAAGAGCAACTCGCCTCCATGGAGGAAATCTCATCTTCCGCTCGGAAACTCGCTCAATGGTCGGATGCGATGAAACGCATGACCGACCGGTTCAAAGTCTAATCTAATCCCGAATCCCCAAAATGAAAAGAAGCTGACCCCCGGTGATCCCGGTCGTCAGCTTTTTTCGTTTCGTTACAGGATGATGGCGATCAAACCGCCGGAGCCTTCGTTGATGATGCGCCCGAGGGTCTCTTGGAGCTTATAGCGGGCATTGTCGGGCATCATCGCGATTTTGCCCTGGATGCCTTCGCGCACGATGGAGTGCAGCGACCGGCCGAAAATGTCGGACTCCCAAATTTTGATCGGGTCCTTCTCGAAGTCTTGCATCAGATAGCGCACGAGCTCTTCGCTCTGTTTCTCGGTGCCGATGATCGGAGCGAATTCGGACTCCACGTCGACGCGGATCATGTGGATGGACGGAGCGGTCGCTTTCAGGCGCACGCCGAAACGGGAGCCTTGGCGGATAAGTTCCGGTTCGTCCAGCACCATTTCCTTCAGCGTCGGGGCCGCTATGCCGTAGCCGGTCGTCTTCACCATTTCGAGCGCTTCGGCGAACCGGTCGTATTCGCGTTTGGCGTGGGCGAATTCCTGCATCAGCTGCAGGAGATGATCCTTGCCGCGAATTTCGGTTCCGACGACCTCCATCAGGATGCGGTCGTACAGCTCATCCGGCGCGTACAGGTCGATCTCGGCGACGCCCTGCCCCATGTTCATGCCGCTGAGGCCGGCGCGGGCCACGAAGTCGTATTCCATGAACTGGGCGACGACGCGGTCGACGTCCCTCAGCCTGCGGATGTCCTTCACCGTCTCGCGGACGGAGCTTTCATAGCTGGAGCGCAGCCAGTGCCCTTCGTTCAGGACCATGACCCAGCTCGGGAGATTGACGTTCACTTCGTGCACCGGGAATTCGTACAGCACTTCCCGCAGCACGCCCATGACTTCTTCCTCGCCCATCGTAGCCGCGGAGAGCGTCATGACGGGAATGTCGTATTTGGCGGCCAGCTCGCTTCTCAGCGCCTGGGCTTCCTCGCTTCTGGGACGGGCGGAGTTCACGACGAGCACGAACGGCTTGCCGACTTCCTTGAGCTCGTTGACGACGCGTTCTTCGGCGTCGATATACGCGCTGCGCGGAATTTCCGCGATCGATCCGTCCGTCGTGACCACGACGCCAAGCGTCGAGTGCTCTTGGATGACTTTGCGGGTGCCGATTTCGGCCGCTTCCTGGAACGGGATCGGCTCTTCGAACCACGGCGTCGAAATCATTCTCGGGCCGCCTTCGTCCTCGAAGCCTTTGGCGCCGTCCACCGTATATCCGACGCAATCGACGAGCCGGACGTTGACGTCCAGCCCTTCGGCGACTTTGATCTGCACCGCGTTGTTCGGCACGAACTTCGGCTCCGTCGTCATGATCGTACGGCCTGCCGCGCTTTGCGGCAATTCGTCGATCGCGCGGATCCGATCGGCTTCGTGCGCAATGTTGGGCAGCACGACGGTTTCCATAAACCGTTTGATGAAGGTCGATTTGCCCGTCCGTACGGCGCCGACGACCCCGAGGTAGATATCGCCGCCGGTACGCTCGGCAATATCCTTGAAAATGTCCACTTTTTCCACTGAGATTCCCTCCCATCGTAATCGCGAAACCTTCGTGACCCGCCAGCGCGACGGAACTCGTACACGAACTTGGACTGGTAACATTCTATGAACGCAAAACGGGAATATGCCCATTCCGCGCGCAAATGTTTCCCATGCCGACGTACGCCCGCCGGCGCTCCTGTTTGTTCCTCAAAAAGCATATGAGAAGGGATATGCGCGTATGTCTACCATTTTTCTTAATTTCGTGCAAACAGATGTCGTTTTTTGCTAGGAAACTGGTATAATAGACCCAGATTTCATACCATATTTCGGAAGGAAGTCCCCAATGAAAAAAATCGCACGCCCGATCCAACTCCTGATGCTTCTGAGTTTGCTGCTCTCCTTCGCCCTGCCTGCCGCCGCGGAATCCGAATCTTCCGCAAGCGCGGAAAATCCAGCCGTCGGCGAGATCCTCATCGAGGCCATACCCGGCGACGCCGCGCTGACCATCTCTTTCCCCAAAGTAGATACCCTCGGAAACGCAGCCGACAGCTTCGAAATTTCGGTATTTACCGGGGAACCCGACCCGGCCGCAACGCCCGTCGTCATCGCCGCAGAATCGGTTAAGGGCGACACGGTGGAATATACCGCGAATAAGCTCGTGAACAATACGCCCTACTCCGTATCGGTCGTAGGCAAAACGAAAGACGGAAGCATCGTGAGCAACGGCAACGGCTTCGGCGTCCCTTTCCGGATGCCGGGCAAGATGCCGGGTCTCGTAGTCACTGCTGGCGACGCCCAAATTACGGTCACCTTCTCGAAGCTCCCCGCTTCGGATAAGGCCGCCACGTACCAGATTCACTGGTGGACCGAAGTGGACAAGAAGACCAAAGAGCCCAAATTCCAGAAGCCGATCATCATTAAGGCGTCCGACGTTAAAAACAAAACCTACACGTATACCTTCAAGAAGATGAAAAACGGCACGACCTATCATTTCAACGTATTCGCGGAAGATACGAGCGGCCAGATCCTTTACCTGTCCCAAGACGTGACGGCCGCGCCCGCGAAAGCGAAACCCGTGAAAGCGAACCCGGGCAAAGGCAAAAAGAAATAAACGACCGCATCAAAAAGAAACCTCATCTTCGCGTAATGGTAGTGGTACTGCCATTTACGTAAGAGAGGTTTCTTTTTGTTGTCGGACATCCGCTTTTAGGCAGCCTTGACTGAGCTAACGGAACGGAGAGGCGTTATTTGATGGAAAAAGGTCACTTTTTGAATCTAACGGAACTCAGCGACCTTATTGTCCGACTTTTGCGAAGAATTGGCCTCAAAGTTGCTGAATAGCGGCGCTGAGTTCCGTTAGCATCGAAATGAGTTTTAAATAACGGGAATAAGGTCGCTGAGTTCCGTTGCAATGAAATGACGAGTAGATTCAGACGGATTCAACGACATGTTCATTCGCATGGTGCCGAAGCCGAGCCTTTCTCTCCGCCAGTAATCCCGCCGAGTACGCCAGCAGGAACAAAACCATGAAGCCGGCGGAAATGCGATACATCCCCGCGTAGCCGGCAGCTCCCGCGACCGCCCCGAGGAGCAGGGAACCTGCCCCGACGCCGAGATCGATCGAATTGTAATAGAGGCTGTTCGCCGCCCCGTGATGCCGAGGCTCCGCCAACCTCAGCATCCAAGCCTGCGTCGTCAGCTGAATGGCGCCGAAGCCGGCACCGAACAGCAGCGCGGACGCGAGGACGAGCGTCAGGTTATGCGCATAGGACAGCAGCAGCATGCTTCCCATAACCGCAAAAGACGCGGGGATCAAGACCGCCATGTGACCTCTTCGGTCGAAGATCCGTCCCGCGATCGGCCGCACCGCCACGATGGAAATCACCGAGACGAGGAAAAACAAGCCGATTTGCGGAATGCCGATTTCCTGGCCGTAAAGGCCGAGAAACCCGAGCAATCCTCCGTAGATCAAAGAAAGCAATGCGTTCAACGCGGCCGGGAGCAGCGTCATCGAATTCATCCGGCCGGAGCCGGCCCCGCCGGCATCCGGGCTCGCTTTCTTCGTCGGCTGCGCGGGAATGCCTCGGCTGAATAGCAACAGAGGGATGATGACGGCGGCGGCGCAAGCGCCGAGCTCAGACAGGACATGGATGCCGGACTGCTCGAGCAATTGGATCCCGAGAGCAGGCCCGACCGACATCGCCAGGCTCGTGGAATAGCCGAAATAACCGATTCCTTCCCCCATGCGGCGGACGGGAATGATCTGCGATACCATCGTCGGAACGACGGTGCTCGCCCACCCGAAGCCGATCCCGTGGGCCGCGCGCAAGATCAGCAGCGTAGGAATGGAAGTGGCGTACGGGTAAGCGAAGATGGCGACGGCGGCCAGCGCGAGGCCCGCCATCAGCACGACGTTGCGGTGCATCACCTTCATCGCGTAAGCGGCCATGAACCTCGCGGCGATGGCCGAGACGGCGAACATGGTCGTCAACAGGCTGATGGTCACGTTATCCGGTTGAAACCTTTCCTTCACGTATCCGGGCAAGGGCGACAACAACATGTGCAAACTCAAAAACAGCAAAAAATAACCGATCGTCAAGGCGATGAACGACCGGGTCCACAAGTTTTCCTGCTTCGGCAGCAAGGCATTCACTCCGTTTCCTGATGATTCAAGCGATCTACGTTGTCATTGATGGCACTTAGCCACGCAAGCATTTGCGCGTATTGATCGGGCGTCAATCCTTCGCAGGCGTCCCGGATCGTTTCACGTTCCACGGGCGCTGCCAGTTCGACCGTCCTTCTCCCTTTGTCGGTGATGCTAACCTCGAAAGAGCGCCGGTCGTGTGCTCCGGGCTTTTTCTCAATGAACCCTTTCGCCTCCAGCGCATCCAAAATCCGCGTCGTCGTCGGCTTGTCTTTGCCCGAACGTTCCGCGATTTCTTTCTGGATTTGGCCGTCGCGCTCGCCGACGCGGTACAGCACCGCCCATTGCTCCGGCGTCAGATCGAGCGCCCGGAGCCGGGAGTACAGCAGCCCGGATATTTTCCGGTAGGTCACGCCAATGGCAAAGCCCATCGATTGGTCCAACCCTTCTACATGCATGTTCCCGTCCCCTTTCGAGCATTAGTTGTTACAATAATTATTGCATAAACAACTCTATCAAGTCAATAAAAAAAGAGAACCTGGCGGTCCTCTTTAACTGCACTTTGATCGCGTTTATTTTGCCGCCGCTTCCGCCACTGGCTGCGGACTGCCGTTCACGGACCGGTAAGCCGGGGATTTCACGGGCACGTAAACCGAAGCTTCCGTCAGCCGGGCCCGCAAATCCTCATCCGTTTTCGCCGTACCGCCTGCCTTCTTCATCGCTTCCGCGATGTCCACCGCGTAGTCGGCGTACACGCGCCCTTGATCGTCCACCATCAATTCCAGCGGGTGGTGCGAGTAAGGGCTGTTCAAGGATGGCCGGGACGTTCCGAGCTTGCCGAAATCGAGATAGCGGAATCCCGGGTAAGCTTCATCGCCCGACGGATTCGCGTTCCCGTGGGCGCTCCGGTACGCGTCCACCTTCTTCTGTACGTCGGAAATGCCCTGATAGACGGCAATGTCCAGCAGTTTGACCCGGGGATTCGTTTCTTCGTCGATGATCAGGAAGACGTATCCGCCCCCGTTTTCGAACGCCAACTTGGGGACGCTTTCGACGTATCCCATCCGCTTCATTTTGGCGAAATCGACTTTGTATTTCTCATAAACCGGGACCGTCGCCTCCGCGTTCAGGATCGGCAGCAGCCCCGTCGCTTCCTTATAGCGGTTCACGGCGTCCTGGACCGTATCCGCTGCGCCTTTGGCCGATGCGTTGTTGCCGGGCGTTTGATCCTCCGGATACAGGCAGCCCGACAAGAGCGCGAGAAGCGCGATGCTGGCCGCCAGAACGGACCACCTCGGCAGTTTTACGTTCACCACAGTTCGTCTCTCTCCCTCTGTTGTTCCTCCAATTGCTTCCGGATCGCGGCACGGAGCGGATCCTCGGGCACGATCACCGTCACGTCCCCCCGCACCCGGGCCTGGCAGGACAGCCGGATGCCTTCCTGCAGCAGATCGCCGATCTTGCGGCTTTCGGCGGTCCCCGGCGCTTGCAGCGCGGCCTCCTGCCCCGGAGGAACCTGCACCTTGCACATCAGGCAGGCCGCCAGTCCGCCGCACCTCGTGCGGACGTTCACGCGGGCCCGGCGGGACGCCTCGAGCACCGTCGTACCCGGACGCACCTCGGCCGAGCGGTTATCCGGCAGGAAAGTGACTTTCGGCATGTTAAGGCTCCCATCCCTTCTCGCCTTCTCCGGCGATCGTCGCGTACCGCCATACGAGTTTGGCCGCCTCCGGCGCAAGAACGTTGCGCTTCAGCAGGTTTTCCAGGGCGGGCATATGCAGCATGGGCTGTTCCCGGATCAGCCGCCCGATAAGTCCGCAGCGGTCGGGCCTGTCCCTCAGCACGTTGAAAATGAGCTCGTGTCCCAGCGGAACGAGCCTGACCGCATGCGGGCCGGCGGCGATCGAATCGCCTTCGGGATAAAGAACCGAGGCGACTTCCGTCCGGTACAAGGAACCGCCGGTCTCGATCCGGAACTCTCCGACCAGTTCCACCGGCGTGCCGGCCACCGTATAATGCGAGAGCATCGACCGGTATCGTTCGGTCGAGCTCCACGCGGGCTCGTCCACGGCGGACGCCGCGAGCGCCCGGTGGATGCGCGCGGCGTCGGCTTCATCCGCGTATAGGTCCAAATCTCTCGGCGCGCGGCCGATGTCGGCCCCTCTCATTGCGAGGCCGGTGCTTCCCCCCACGACCCAAACGGCTCCGATGCCGGAGAGCCGTCCGGCCAAATCCGCGACCGCGTCGGCCGGATATAAGGAATCCATGAGGTTCACCCCCATGTCAATTGCGTTTCGCATCGCATTAAAAATAAGTCCTGTTGACGGCTTTCAATTCGCCTTGCTTCAGGACCTTCGCCTGGCACCCCAACCGGAAGCCGCCGTCGAGCTCGTCCGGTCCCAGCCGGTCCCATTCGGCGTCCGTCGGTTCGTCCAGCAAGCCGGCGCCGGCCGCCACGGAACAGCGGCATCTGGCGCATGTTCCCTTGCTGCAATTGAAATTCCAATCGACGCCCGCTTTCATCGCGTGCTCAAGAAGCGTGAGCCCGGGCTCGATTTCCACCGTTTTCGTCAGGGTTCTTCCCGTCAATGTCAACATGCTTGTCCGAACCCCCTATGTCATCGCGACCAATCCGTACACCAACCCGATCAACAGCATCAGGAACGAGGCAATGGACAGGACGAGCCGGATCCAGCCTTTCGTTTTCAGTCTGGCGAATGTGATGATGACGGCCGCGGCGACCATTAAACCGATGCCGACGAACGACACCCACATCTTGGTCATCGGATCCAATTCCCGTGCCTCCCCCATGTCTGCGAACCTAAAACGCTACATATTATACCACTCGCCGCCTGGGTTGACAAAGAAAACGGGCTCCCGCCGAAGCGAAAACCCGTCCGTGTCATTTCTTGATCATCATTTTCATGAGGCCCTCGAGATTGCTCATGTTCAAGCCGCTCTTCTTGACGGCCGAGACGATTTCCTTGATCGTTTCCTCCGAGACCGGGACGTTAGCCATTTGCGAAACCTGCTTGATCAACGCCCGGAGCTGCGTTTCGTTCTGCAGCGTATCCGGGGTTACGGTGTTGGCGATCTTTTTGATCGAATTTTCGGTGATGTTTTTCCCGGTTTTCTGGTTGACGACGCCCAGGATGTCCTTCGACAGCTTCTTATCCATGCTTACCCTCCCCGAGTTGGTCTTTAAGGGATACTAACGCATGGATAGATTATGTCGGGGAAGGACAAATGGTGTGGGCCATCCTCCCGGGCGCTTGTTACTTCAGCCACTTCTCCCTGGAAGCGGCGGCGATCTCTTCGATCTCGTGCGTGCGGACGCGGCCCATCAGGTCGCCGACGGCGCTTTCGGGCGTTTTCCCTTCGAAAAGAACGGCGTAAAGCTGCTCGGTGATCGGCATTTCCACGCCGTATCGGGCCGCCAGCTCGTGCGCGAACTTGGTCGTGCGGATGCCTTCGACGACCATGCCGATCCGCTTCAGCACTTCTTCCACCGGCAGCCCTTGCGCCAGCAGGGAGCCCGCGCGCCAGTTACGGCTGTGACGGCTCGTGCAGGTGGCGATCAGGTCGCCGATGCCGGCGAGCCCGGCGAACGTCAGCGGATTAGCGCCCATTGCCGCGCCGAGCCTTGCGATTTCGGCGAGTCCGCGCGTGATGAGCGCCGCCTTGGCGTTATCGCCGAACCCGAGGCCGTCGGACAGGCCGGCCCCTAACGCGATGATGTTTTTCACCGCGCCGGACGTTTCGACGCCGATGACGTCCGGATTCGTATACACTCGGAAATAGGCTTCGTTCATGAAAAAGTCCTGAACCGCTTCCGCGCAGGTCGGATTTCCCGACGCCACGACGACGGTGGTCGGATGGCGGATGATGACCTCTTCCGCATGGCTCGGTCCGGACAGGCAGACGACGTTGTCCTCGTCCCGGCCCAGCTCTTCGGCCAGAACGGTCGACATCCGCTTGAGCGTATCCGTTTCGAAACCTTTGGTCGCGTGGACGACGAGCGCTTCCGGCTCCAAGTAAGGAGCCGCCGCCCGGGCCACCTCCCTCATGGCGGAGGAAGGCGCGACGAAAAGCACGAGCTCCGCGCTGGCCAGCACTTCGTTCAATCCGGTCATGGCCCGGATTCCGGTCGGCAGTTCGGCGTTCGGGAGATACCTGGCATTCGTTCGATGCAGGTTGATCTCCTCGACCTGTTCGGGGTTGCGGGTCCACAGGCGGACATCATGGCCGTTGTCGGCCAGCACCCGCGCCAAAGCCGTTCCCCAGCTTCCCGCTACGAGAACGGCCGTCTGCTTACGCTCCATGAGGCTCACCTTTCTTGTTGCCGCCAAGCTTGTTCTCCGTGCCTTTGACCAACTTGACGATATTTTTGCGGTGGCGCAGAATCGCCAGGACGGCGACCGCGACGGCGCCCCAAACGTAAGGCGCGTCATAGCCGAATGCTCCGATCAGGATCGGCAATAACGCCGCGAACACGAGCGAGCCGAGCGATACGTAACGGGTGACGGCGATCGTCGCGATGGCCGCCAAACCCGCGATCAACGCCGGCCAGAAGGTTAAAACGGCTAACGCGCCGATCGTCGTGGCGATCCCTTTGCCGCCTTTGAAACGGAAAAATACCGGCCAGTTATGGCCGACGATAGCGGCAAGTCCGCACAAGACGGATACCCAAGCTTCCCCGTCGCCGAGCCAGCGCCCGATCAGCACCGCGGCGACGCCTTTGGCGATGTCTAGCAGGAAAACGGCAAGAGCGGGCCCTTTACCGAGCACGCGAAGCGTATTCGTCGCGCCGGCGTTGCCGCTGCCGTGCTGGCGAATGTCGATCTTCTTCAGCCATTTCGCCATCAATATGCTGAACGATACGGAGCCGAGCAAGTAGCTGGCCACGATCCCCACGATCGGTGTGAACAATCCGGTCTCCCCTATTCCTGATCCGATTTGCGCCTGGAAAACAGTCTCAGCGGCGTTCCTTCGAACGGAAACGCGGCACGGATCTTGTTCTCCAAATAGCGTTCATATGAAAAATGCATCATTTCCGGCTCGTTGACGAAAATGAGGATCGTCGGCGGCTTCACCGCGACTTGCGTCGCATAGTTCACCTTCAAGCGGCGGCCTTTGTCCGTCGGCGGCGGGTTGATCGAAACGGCGTCCATGATGATGTCGTTCAGCACGTGGGTCGGGATGCGCATCGCATGCTGCTCGGCGACGCTGTTCACGACCGGCAGCAGCTTGGTGAGCCTGCTTTTCGTTTTCGCCGACAGGAAGACGACAGGCGCGTAGTGCATGAACAGAAACTGTTCGCGGATCGTATTCTCGAAATGCTGCATCGTCTTGTCGTCCTTCTCGACGACGTCCCACTTGTTCACGACGAACACGCTTGCTTTGCCGTTCTCGTGCGCATATCCGGCGATGTGCTTGTCCTGCTCGATGATGCCTTCTTCGCCGTTGATGACGATAAGGGCCACGTCCGCTCTCTCGATCGCTTTCATCGCGCGCATGACGCTGTACTTCTCCGTCGTCTCGTACACTTTGCCCCGCTTGCGCATGCCTGCGGTATCGATCAGCACGTATTTCTGCCCGTCCCGCTCGAACGGGGTATCGATCGCGTCGCGCGTCGTGCCGGCCACGTCGCTGACGATGACTCTTTCTTCGCCCAGGATCGCGTTCACGAGCGAAGATTTACCGACGTTCGGACGTCCGATCAGCGCCACTTTGATGACGTCGTCGTCGTACTCTTCTTCCTCGGCGGGAGGCAGTTTCGCGACGGCGGCGTCCAGCAAATCGCCGATCCCCGTGCCGTGCGCGCCGGAAATGCCGACCGGGTCTCCGAAACCGAGCCCGTAAAATTCATAGATATCGTCCATCCGCTGCAGATTGTCCACCTTGTTAACGGCCAGGACAACCGGTTTGCCGGAACGGTATAGCATCTGGGAAACCTCTTCATCCGCGTTGGTGATGCCGGCTTTCGCATCGACCATGAAGATGATGGTATCCGCTTCTTCAATCGCCAATTCGGCTTGCATCCGGATGAGGCGAAGCATGCCGTCTTCGCCGTCGATTTCGATGCCGCCCGTGTCGATCACGCTGAACGGGATTCCGTTCCATTCGCCCGTGCCGTAAATGCGGTCTCTCGTGACCCCGGGCTTGTCTTCCACGATCGCCAGCCGGTCGCCGATAATCCGGTTGAAAATGGTCGATTTTCCCACATTGGGACGTCCGACGATGGCGATGACGGGTCTTGCCATAATGTCACTCCTTTTTCTGTGGCCCAACAGTTGCCAAATCCCATCATAACAAAAATCTTCTGGCTTGGCTAACCGTTTTCCGCCCGGTGGTCCACGATGAGGTAGAGGCTTTCGCTCAGCTCATGAGCGGCGCAATCCAGCATCTTTTCGAGCAGGAAGGCGGTTTTCTTCATCTTCTCCGCATCCTTCGCGACGAAGATCGGCGCCCCTCCGCCCACCTCGTCTCTTTGCGTCGTCACGACGGCTACGATTTTCGCCATGTCATCCTCCTTGGCTGCGCCGGTTCGCGATGACCGGCAGCCTGACCGCCGCTTCCAGCAGCGGCACGTTTTCAACCGCCTGCACCGCAAATTGTACGTTCCGCTCGCGCGGAAGCACGAGAACGGCCAGCCGTCCGGAATCCAGTGACAGCTTGGCAAGCGGTATCAGGGTGGGCTCCCCTTCATCCCGGTAAACGCCCAGGCGGGTGGAAACGTCGTACAAGATCGCTTGGCGCTGGCCCAAATTCGCGATCGTCACCCGTCCGTTTCCGTTATGCGGCGTGAGCATGACGCCGATCCCCTGCTTGAGAATGAGATTGCGGTCTTCCTCCAAACCGACGTTCATCATATAGACGTCGCCTACGAATAGCCCCGGCCCATCGAACTTGACTTCCGCTTCGGCAACATTCGCGATGTCGCGGATCGTTTTCCCGCGCATGAACCGATGCACGACGGCGAGCGTTAACAGCCCCGCCAGCACGCCGCTCCACCAGTTGATCGCCATGGATGCCATCGACGTGAGCAGCGCCGTGAATATGGCCAGGTAATTCCGTCCCTCGAAAACGACGGCCATGCCCTCGATATAGGCGGATCCGCGGGGCACGAGTTCCACCTTGTCGATTGCGGTCAACGTATTTCGTTCCAAATTGCGGACATCCCGAAACTGCTGAGCCGCCAGCGACAAAAACGTGACCGCGGTGTAGTTGTTATGGTACAGCGCGGGAACGGAGATGGAACCGAGAGCACCGGCGATCAAGCCAAGCGCGATATTGGAGATCACGCCGTGAGGGTAAGCCGGATACTGCCGGTAATCGGTCCGCATCATGAGCAGCCGGGCGCACAAGCCGAATCCCGTTCCGAGCAGCACGCCGGTTAAATCCCGATGGGCATGAATCCATTCCGTGATCACGATCCTTCTCCTCCCCTTCGCCATGCATATTTCCGAAAGTCCAGCGCGACAAGCCTCCCTATGGCGGACAGCGATCTTGCCGTAAGAACGGCGACCCACCACGCTTCCATCCAATGGCCGGATCCGATCTCGAAACGAACCTGCCCGTGAAGCCAGGCGGCTCTCCAAATCTCATGGACGGCCAACGCCAAGGTTACCGCCAAGATCTGCCCCGTTGCTCCGCGCACGAGCGCGCATGTCGAGGCACCCGCCAATACGGCGGCGGTCCAACCGACTCCCTCGTCGGACAGATGAGTCGACATCCAGGGAGATACGGAAATCAGCAGCTTGAACGATCCCGTCAAAAATCCCGCCGCAAAGGCGGTCCATCGCTCGGAGGGTTCCAATCTCCAAGCCAGGAAGAGCGCCGCCAGCGCCGCCCAAGCGAACGTCCCGCTGATCGTCCATGGCCCTCCGGCCGGAATGGCCGCCCATGCGGCGAAAGGCCAGCCGGCCAGGAATACCGCAACCGCGGCATCCGGGATGCGGTCTTCGGCCTGCTCCCTCCAGCCGCTCCACCAGAGAATCGCGGAAGCCACCCATAGAAAAAAAGCCGTGTAAACCGGCGGCATCTCCCCCACCTCCTGCATCCCTAGTATGCGCCGAATAGGCAAAACACCCCTTGCCCGTTTTCCGGGAAAGGGGTGTTTCGTCTTTCAATACAGGGGGCGTCAGTTCAACCAGCCGGCGACCGTCTGATACAGCAGGTACAAATTCAAGCCGGCGATCACGATCGCGACTGCCCAAGCCAGGATCTGCAGCCAAAGCGGATTCACGAAGACGCCCATCTTTTTCTTGTCGCTCGTGAACTTCACGAGAGGAATGACCGCGAAGGACAACTGCAGCGACAGGATGACCTGGCTCAGAATCAAGAGCTGCGCGGTTCCGCTCTCTCCCGCGATGGCCGTGACGATGACGGCCGGCACGATCGCGATCAGGCGCGTGATCAGCCGCCGCAGCCAGGCGGGCAGCCGGATGTTCAGGAAACCCTCCATGACGATCTGTCCGGCCATCGTTCCCGTCAGCGTAGAGTTCTGTCCCGCCGCCAGCAGGGCGACTCCGAACAGGATGCTCGCCATCGTGGAACCGAGCAGCGGCGCGAGCAGATTGTACGCGTCACCGATCTCCGCCACGTCCAGAATGCCGGCGGAGTGGAAGGCTGCGGCGGATACGATCAAGATCGCCGCGTTGATGAACAGCGCGAAGAACAGCGCAATCGTGGAGTCCGCGGTGGTGTAACGGATGGCTTGCCGTTTGCCCAGCTCGGTTTGCTCGAACTGCCGGGTTTGCACGATGGAAGAGTGCAGATATAGGTTATGCGGCATGACGGTCGCGCCGAGTATGCCGATGGCGATATACAGCATGGTCGGGTTCGAAATGATTTCCGCGCTCGGAACGAATCCCCGGAACACTTCCGACACCGCCGGCTGGGACATCACGATTTCGGCGACGAAACAGAGACCCACCGTTCCGATAAGCGTAATGACCATCGCTTCGATGTAACGGAAGCCTTTATGCTGGAGCAGCAAAATGACGAGAACGTCCAGGACGGTTATGATAATGCCGTACATGAGGGGAATGCCGAAAAGCAAGTTCAGGGCGATCGCCGTTCCGATGACTTCCGCGAGGTCGCAAGCCGCGATCGCGAGTTCGCACAAAGCCCATAGGCCCATCGAAACCGGCTTGCTGTAATGGTCCCGGCACGCCTGTGCCAAATCCCTGCCCGTTACGATGCCGAGCTTGCCCGCGAGCGCTTGGAGCAGGATGGCCATCAGGTTGGACAGCAGGATGACGGAAAGCAGCGTGTAGCCGAACAGCGATCCTCCGGCCAAGTCCGTCGCCCAGTTGCCCGGGTCCATGTACCCCACCGCGACCAGATACCCCGGTCCGGCAAACGCCAGGAACTTCCGGAACCAGGAGCCGGTTTTCGGAATTTTCAAGCTCCGGTAGACCTCGGGCATCGTCGGCTGCGTTCTGGGGTTGCGCCAGCCTTGTTCGGAGGCCATCTCCGTGAAGTTGTCGCTCAAGATCATTCACCTCTTCCCATGTCGTTCGCAATCTTGGCGCTAAGCTCAAATTGTTGCGCTTGTGCAACTTTCGGCGATAAAAAAAAGCTCATATCCTTTTGTATGTCGGCTCACTCTATTTGTTACCCACTTTTATTGTAACAAACCAAAAATGTTTGTCAAAGGCAACTTTTCGGCGCAGAAAAAAGCCGTTCCCCGAATATCGCTTGTTAAAGCGGCATCGCAGGAACGGCTTTGACTTTAGCTTTCGATTACTTGAATTTGCTCAATTTATCGCCGAATTTCTCGCCGAGCGTAAAGCTCATGCTTTCCGGCTCAGGCAGGTTGGACGAAGACTCCTTCGGCGCGCGGGGAGCGCGTTCCGGACGGGCAGGCGCTTCTTCCGTTTCCTTGATGGACAGGGAAACGCGCTTCTCGGCCGGATTGAAGTCGAGGATCTTCGCTTGCACTTCTTGCCCTTCCTTCAGCACTTCGTGCGGAGTGGCGATGTGGCGATGGGCGATTTGGGAAATGTGGACCAAACCTTCCACGCCCGGTGCGATCTCGACGAATGCGCCGAAGCTGACAAGGCGCTTCACGACGCCCGTCACGATGTCGCCGGTGTTGAATTGGCCCGTAGCGGATTCCCAAGGACCCGGCTGCGCCGCTTTGATGCTGAGGGAAATCTTGCCTACGGAAGGATCCACCTTCAGCACTTTCACTTTAACCGATTGGCCTTCGGACACGACATCGGCCGGATGGGCGACGTGCTGCCAAGCCATTTCGGATACATGGACCAATCCGTCCACGCCGCCGATATCGACGAACGCGCCGAACGGAGTCAGGCGTTGAACCGTGCCTTCGATGACCTGGCCCGGCTGCAGGGAATCCATGATTTCGTTTTTCTTTTGCTCGTACTCGGCTTCGAGGACGTCTTTCGCCGAAAGGATGACCTTGTTGTTTTCGCGGTCGATTTCCTTGACTTTCACGCGAAGAGTGCGGCCTTTATAGCTGCTGAAATCTTCTACGAAATGGCGCTCGACCATGGATGCCGGAATGAAACCGCGCACGCCCACGTCTGCCACAAGCCCGCCTTTGACGACATCGGCGACGACGACGTCAAACGCTTCTCCGCTTTCGAATTTCGCTTGCAGTTCGTCCCAAGCTTTCGGAGTTTCGGCTTGGCGCTTGGACAGGGTCAACGTTTCCTTCGCATCGTCGATGTTCAGGACTTTGGCTTCGACTTCTTGGCCGACTTGCACGGCTTCCGAAGCATTGTCCAGTTGAACGTTGGACAGTTCGCGGAGCGAAATCGTCCCTTCATATTTATAACCAAGGCTTACGAATGCTTGGTTGTCCTCGATTTTGACGATCGTCCCTTTGACGATGTCGCCCTTTTTCAAGGTTACGAGGTTATCCATCGCATCCTGCGAGACCGTCTCGGCAGCCTCGTTCGCCGGTTGTGCGGTTTCGTTGATCGCGCCTTCGCCCACCGCTTCGGCGGATCCCGTTTCTTGTACTTTCGTTTCTTCCGACATGAAAATACCTCCTCAATTCTGCCCCAACTTTATTTAAACCCGCTATGCGGCGTCTAAATCTGAATACCATTACCCAATTCCGATGAGTTTGAAACCATAAAATTCCTAAAAATGATGCCATTAATCAGTATGAGGGTTTCACACGTGAACCATGCATGCGTATTAAGCGGATGGCCGGCCGGTCTGCAGCATTTCCCTGATTTTGGACATGATCTTCTCGGTCGCCGCATCCATCGCTTCGGAAGTTCCGGCCTCGACGAACGGTTTCATGTCGACCGGTGCCCCGTAGACCGCCTTCACTTTGCGGAAAAGCCTATACTCTCCCACCAACGCGACCGGAATGACCGTCGCTCCCGAACGGACGGCGATGGTCACCGCTCCCCGTTTGGCCGCTCCGAGCGATTCGTTGCGGGTTCCCTCCGGAAAGATCCCCATCACTTTGCCGCTTTTAAGCAGATCGATGGCGTTGCGGATCGCTTCTTTACTGACGCCGCCCCGCTTGACCGGGAATGCGCCCCAGGCTCGGATGACCTGGCTGACCACGGGAATCTTGAACAGTTCGGCTTTGGCCATGTAATGCACCTTGCGGGGAACGAAAGCCCCGAGCGTAAACGGATCCTGCAAGCTCTTATGATTGCTGCAAAGAATGACAGGTCCCTCGGCTGGGATGTTCTCGAGTCCCTTCGCTTCCAGGCGGAACAGAAGCCGATAAATCCCCCTGATGATCCCCCTGCTAAAGGCGTATAACATAATTTACTTCTCCTCCGCCGAAATGGTTCCCGTGATCTCCTGTCCCCATTTCACGATTTCGCCCGCCACTTGTTCGGCCGATCGGCCGGTCGAGTCGACGAGCCTCGCGTCGGCGGCACGCACGAGCGGAGCGATCTCCCGTTCCTGGTCGATCCTGTCCCGTTCGGCGATGTCTTTCTCCAACTGTTCCAGCGTGACGCCGGGATTGTCCCCCAGCTCTTTGAAGCGGCGCAACGCGCGCTCGCGGGGAGAAGCGGTCAGGAATACTTTCAATTCGGCATCGGGCAGCACGTGGGTGCCGATATCCCGGCCGTCCATGACGACGCCCTTCTCTTTCGCCATTCGTCTCTGAAGCTCGGCCATCCGGTTGCGGACGCCCTCGATTTTGGCGAAATGGGACACTTGCCGGTTCACTTCCAAGGAACGGATGCGGGAACTGACGTCTTCCCCGTCCGCGATCACCTTCTGCCCTTCCGGACCCGGAAGGAGACGGATGTCCAGGCTCTCGGCCAGGTCCGTGACGCGGGACGCTTCATCGGCGGACAATCCCGCTTCCATGGCTTTCAGCGTGACCGTGCGATACATGGCTCCAGTGTCGACATATATGTATTGCATATCCCGGGCGACCATCCGGGCAACCGTGCTTTTGCCGGCGCCGGCCGGACCGTCTATGGCGATGTTGATGCGTGGCGTCAGTTGCGGACTCATGGGAAAACGACTGGCCTCCTACAGATGCAAGCGCTAATGCCGGGAAGTAAAAAACAGGCAGGCTCAGCCTGCTGCATTACGAAAATTATAGCATACCCCCGCCGCGCGATGCAAAAAGCTCCGGATCAATCTCCGGAGCTTTGGCGATAGGAAATCCCCTCCAGCCGGTCCGTCGGCGACAGCCTCACGCGGAGCCACGGTACCTGAAGGGCGCTTTGGAACAGGAGCAGCAGGACGATTGAAACGCATATTCCCCTGAGCAGCCATTTCTCCACGAGGTCGGAGCGCGCGGGAAAGCCGCGGGGGTCGTCTATTCTTCTTCGGATAACGGGGAAACCTCCCGGCTCGGATGCCGAGTCGCGCTAACCCTTGTGCTTGTCCAACTGGCGTTCGAAACAGTATCGGATGATTCTCTGCTGTTCGGCGTCCTGGATGTCCTGGAACCGCATCATGACGAGGTGCTTGTCAGGCTCTACCGGCAGCACCCGGACGACTTCGCCGTCGAATTTGGCGTGGCCGATGTTCCCGTTCTTATAGGTGAGCAGCAGCCAGCAGCTGATCGAGGCGCCGGGAACGAGCGGCCATTTGCGGTCGGTCCGGAAAGACAGTCCGCCGCCGCCGACGTCGTCGGTGATCGCGGTAAACCGCACCTTGTCTCCAATCCGCACGGCCAGCTCCAGCTGGGCCTCGACCCGCAGGTAGCTGCGCCGCTGCTCCCTTTCGATTTCGTCCAAGTTCGGCTTCCGGACGGAAAACAGCGTGACCGTATCTTTCTTGATTCCGGTAACCGTCGTCGTGAACAGGTGTTTGACGCCGTCCTGCGTAAAATAAAACATCCGAAACTGCTCCCCGGTCTGGGGGCGGTGGTATCTCCGGCTTTTCTCGTCGAGCGGGATTTCCAGCCAGATCGATTTGTCGTCCATGTCTGCCACGCGGGAACGCAAGGAGGTCGCTGAATCGGGGTCTTGCACTGGCATCAACTGTAAATAGGTCGTTTGATTTATTTTAGGAAGCACCGAAAAACCTCCATGTCGGCATGAGAACAGGAACACGCTCCTGCGTTGCACCCATTATATCACGACAGGAAAGGTTTGGGATGCCCTCGTTCGGGAAATTTCGGCAAACTTGCCGAGAAAGCTCGAAAGCCAACCGGGGTAGGTATTGCGACCCGGTCGGCCTTTGAACTTCACGTACGGTAAAGCACTTTGGTGGCGTCGGGGATGCGTTCGATCGTTTCCTCGATGCCCGTATCGGCATTCATATAGATGCGGTAGCTGCTGCCGTGGATCTTGCCGATGAACTCGTGGCACAGCACGGGCCTGTGCATTTCATTCTCCACGACGGCCAGAGAATAGTCGGACACCCGGAAATCGGGGTTCAGGCCCCGGGAAGCCTGCTCTTTGGACACTTTGGGTTTGCCCGGCGTCAATAGATTGTTGGAAAACACATGCTGGGACGCTTGCAGCCCCACGACTTCCCCGTTATCCAGCGCTACCCGGACCGTCACTTTATCCGGATACATGCGGACGCCGTTCTTGGTGCCGGCGAATGCGAAGACGGCCACATGGTCGTATTCGTCGTAGGTGACGGGCGTCATGTCGCGATAGCCGTTACGGACGAGGAAGTTGGAGGCCTTGTTGCGAGCCGTGTCGAAGTTGAGCTTCCTGGACTTCACCTGGCGCGTGTTCATGTACCACAGAAGCTGTCCGCCTTTGCGGGTATAGCTCATCTGGATGCGGGCTCCGTCGCCGCTCTCTGCGTTGACCGTATACGTCTTGAACCTCGTTTGTCCTCCGGCTTCCGACAACATCAGCGGTCCGGTTGCCGCCGCTCGGTGGCTCAGGAAAGAGGCGGCGCGGGCGCGGATTTCGGCCGGGGACATGTCCTTGCCGCTCAAGCCGTCCGTGGATTGGATCCGTGGCGAAGACAAGGCGGATGGTCCCCAATCCGTCTCCGGATACTCCCCGATCTTCTTGTCGACGGTGCGGAAGCCGTCGATGATCGTGTTATCGTGGGGATTGTGCTCGCTCGCCATCGCGGCCTCGACATCCATCCAGCGCAGCCGGTTCGAGATGACCGCGTCCTGGATTTTGCCGAGCTGTTGGTTGATGTCCGAAGATTTGGCGTACAACGACTTCAACATATTCGTTTCGCTCGCCGTGAGCGGCTGCTTCGCCAAATCCCGCACCGACGTGCTGTATGCGAAGTTCGAGATGCGGGACAGGAACGCTTCCGCTTTGTTGAAAGGCAGCATCGCGAGCGGGAGCTGGTTGATTTCGTTTTGCGCCTGGCTGGTCAGCCGCCAAACGTTTACGAGCCCTTTGCGCTGCATGCCTTGGGACGTCGAGGAGACCGCCAGCGTCTGGCCCAACTCGTCCTGCAGCCGGTTCATGTGGTGGTTCAGGTCGTGGAAAGCCCTCTGGTACTGGTTCTCGGCCTTGATCAAGATCGTGTTTTTGTCCTGGTGCTCCTGATAGCCCCACAGAACGGCGCCGACGAACAGGATCGCGGCGATCGGAAATAGGATGGAACTGAGACGCGCGTACATGAAAAGCCGACCCCTTTCATTCCCAAACTACGGTTAGTGTGGGATAAAGGAATCGGCTTTATGCGCGTTTCCAAGGAAGGCTCAGGTCGGCTCTTCCTCGATTTCGAAATCTGCGTCGTTGCTGCAAAGGCATTGCTTGAATCCGGTATCCACGCGTCCCCGGTCCTTGCGGCCGCGGAGCGTGAATTTCTCGCCGCAGCGGTTGCAGCGGATGATCACTTTGATCCTTGGGGTGGACATGGTTTCCCTCCAGCATGAGGCGAAGCGTATACGTACCAGTATGGACCGCCCGGTCAGGATTTAATCTCTTCCTCCCGTTTCAGCCAGCGGAACGGCGAAACGGCATTGGCGCGGTTTACGCGGCGGATGCCCCGGAACCACAGCAGCAACATGAAGGGAACCGCCACCCACATCCAGCTCGACGGAACCGTCAACATCATGAGATCGTACACGCCGTGCCAAATCAAGGGCAGCAGGACGGCCATGCCCAGATGGAATCTCACCTGTTTGCCCTTGGAGAACTTCGCGCGGCCGAGCGAGTAGCCCATGAATACGCCGAACAAGGCATGTCCGGATACCGGAAGCAACGCCCGGACGAGCAAGGTGCCGAACGTCGTCGGCTGCAGGAAGGCGTAAAGTACGTTTTCCAAAGTCGCGAAACCCAGCGAGACGGCCGTTGCGTATACGATGCCGTCGTACGGCTCGTCGAATTCGGTATGGTTAAAGATAATATGGTAAAGGACGAAAAATTTAAGCAGTTCTTCCACGCCGGCGGAGATCACGAAAGAGAACGTGAATGGGGAATCTCCGAGCCATATCGTCAACCCCCGCTGCAAAACCATGGCGGGAAGAACGATAAGAACGCCCGTGACGAACATTCTCAGCACCATCGAGAGCGGCTCCGAGTCGTATCGGTCTTTCCAGTAGAAATAAGCAAGCAGAGCGAGTCCGGGGGCAATGGCGGCAGCCAGCACCGATAGCAGCATGTTGTCGTCCCCTCCCTCCCGCGTTTCGTTTTGTCGCAGCTTTCATTATACAACGGGAAAGCGGCGTGCACATCCTTCTTCCAGCAATCTCCCGGCCATCAAAAAAGAACATTTTGCGACAGCCCGGCGGGCGATCGCAAAATGTTCTGTTATAGGGCAGATTTCGCAGGTTCAGCCGAAATGCTCGGCCAGCACCTTCACCGCGTTGGAGGGAATCACCGTTTGCCCGTATTCCTCCAGCACCGCCGGCGTTACCGACGTGGCATCCCCATACTCGGCCAGCACGGCGATCAAAGCGTGGTAACCCGCGCTTTCAAGTCCGGCCGGATCGAAGCAGAGAATCCATTGGTTCTGGTACCGGTACATGCGTCCTTCGTCCGTCAACCGGCCGGCCAGCGTTTTGGCCGCTCCGATCGCGTCTTCAATATCCCGGAAACGATATATGATGGCTTCGCTTTGTTCAAGCGTTACTTCCATTTCGTAAACTTCCTCGTCCATCTCTTCGATCGCCGCGGAGTCCGCGTCGCGTTCCTGTTTGCCTCGCGTCACGATGACGACCATTCCTTGAGCCGGCATGGCGAATACTTCAACCGCAAGCGGTCCGGAGGCATCGAATCCGAGCTCGTTATAAGCTTGATCCATCATTTCGCTGAACAGTTCATGCACCTTGGGAATCTCGCGCCACATGTCTTCTTTTTGGATCCCGCGTTCCGTCAGATCGTCGAACGTGAGGAAAATTCGTATTTTGTCTTGGCCAAGCCGCTCCATCCTCATGACAGGACCCTCCTTTGCGCACGATGGGTGATAACAGCGTATGATCGGGCATATAATGTGTGATTGAAATCTGCTTTGACAACATGTTATCACTTCTCCCATCGAAATGCACTAGGGAAAACCCACGCATGGCAAAAAAACGGCTCCGCCGCCATCCCGTCAAGGAAGGGGCGAAGCCGTTTTTTTCAGATGTGCGAATGACCGTTTTGATTTAAAATTTCGTTGATTTCGTTTTTCACTTTAGGGTCTTGAGAAGCGAGCCGCTCGACCTGATCCAGCCCTTGTCCGGAAGCCGCGGATGCGTGCCGGTCGCCGCCCGATCTGTTGCCGGACGACATCCCGCTCATCAGTCCGCCGCCGAATTTAACCGACATGCCTTTTTCGAGCGCGGTTTCCTTCATGTCGCTTACCCGCTGCTTCATCATCTGGCCGATGCCTCCGGCTACGGCGTTCATCGTCCGGTTATTGCGCATCATCATGACGACTGCCGCTCCCGCAAGGCCGCCCAGCACGAAAGTCCCGAGTTTCATGTTGCCACCTCCTTGTCGATACCTTTATTGTGGCCGGGACCGCAGGCGTCATGCGCCATCAAAATAAGGAAAGGGTCCCGTGTCCCGCCCATCAAGGTGTGCTACAATCGGGATATTACGACAAGGAACCGGAGGTCTTTCGACAACATGATCAAACGCCAACGCCCCATTTGGACGGCAGCCGCCTGCTCTTCCGCGCTGCTGCTCGCTTTAACCGCCTGTGGAGGCGGGAATTCAGCAAGTTCCGCAGCATCTTCGCCCGCCGCTTCTTCGCCGGCTCCGTCGGCATCGGCCTCGGCGACGGCTTCGGCATCCGCTTCTCCGACCGCTCCGGCCTCCGCTTCGCCGTCGGCATCCCCGTCGGCATCGCCTTCCCCGTCCGCTTCTTCGGCTCCGGCGGAGACGAATGCCGCTCCCGCATACCGCATGAATAAGGTCTACAATATCGTGCCCATCGACAAAACCAAATCCCCGGACAAGGTCGTCCTGCTCACGTTCGATGACGGACCGAAAGAGAAGGTCATGTTGACCCGCATTCTCGACGCGCTGGACAAACACCATGCCAAAGCGATTTTTTTCGTGAACGGTTACCGGATCAAGGCCCACCCGGAGCTGCTCAAGCTGATCGACGACCGCGGCCAGGTCATCGGGAACCATTCGTACGACCACATCATGCTCGGTAAAGAAAAGGAAGCCAAAATCCGCGACCAAATCGAGAGCGTCCAGAAGATGGTCCATGATGTAGTCGGCAAAACGCCGGTATTCTTCCGCCCCCCGTTCGCGTCCGCCAACGACGCCGTCCATCAGATCGCCAAGGAAAACGACCTTCTGTTCATGACCTGGTCCAACGGTTCCCTCGATTGGGACCTCGGCAAAAACGTCAAAAACAAGCCGCAGGCCGTCATCGACAACGTCATGAAGCAGCTCCATCCCGGCAGCAACATCCTGATGCACGAGCTGGAGTGGACGTCCGAAACGCTCGACAACCTGCTCACCCAATTGGAAGCCAAAGGATACAGCTTCGTCGACCCGAACAGCATCGAGTTGACCACCGCCGCAGCCAAATAAGTTTCACGCCGACAAAAAACGTCCCCATTCTGCTCCGATGAGCGGAATGGGGACGTTTTTCTGATGCGCGATACTGGCGTATCAATAACCGTACTTCTTTCTGCCCCACCAGACAAGCCCGGCAGTCAGCGCCGCGAACAGCAGGAGAAGAATCCGGTAAAACCAACGCGAAAGCTGCTTCTGCTTCGACGGGTGCACGACGGACCTTGGCGGCATGCCGGTTTCCGGGATCCCGGAAGAAGCCGCCGTTTGCGCGATCGCTTCCTCCAACTGCTCGAGCGTCAGCGGCTCGGCGCCATCCTTGTCTTCCTCTTTCGCCAAGGCGTGCTCCTTCGCTTCGCGATAGCGGGACCATACGGACGAGGTCTCGTTGTCGTTCATTCTGTCTCCCTCCGAAAGCGGATAATGAGGCCCATAATCAAATCGACCAGAAAATGAGCGGCGATCGGCGCCCAGATCGTGCCCGTGAGTATGTAAATCCAGCCCAATCCGTAGCTGATGGAAAACACGAGGCCCGTCGGAATCCAATGCCGCAAGTACCGCACGTGGATCGCCGCGAACACGATGCTGGTCCAATATGCTCCGATAGCGTGCTGCACGGCCCCCCGGAACAGGAGCTCCTCGCAAATGCTCACGACAAGCGCAATGAGCGCGATATGCCACACCGGACGCTTCAGGAAAATCCTTTCGTTTACGCCTCCGTCATCGGATGCTTCGTCCGGAACCCAGCGGGAAATCGCCACGTCGACCACCAGGACGACGGCGGCGAGACCGGCGCCCCAAAGGGCGAATTCGCCGTTCCCGGGAAAAGACAGAACGCGAATCGGGTTCCGCCCCTGAAAAAACAGCCACGCGAGACCGATAATGAGAGTAATAAGCTGAGTGAGATACAGATTCAGCAGCAGCATGCGGTCGTTCAGATCGTCGACCGTGACTTTACGGAGTTTTAGTTTGCGAATGTCGAATTTTCTCATTTTACCTCTGAAAAATGCGAATTTGTATGTTCAACGAAAGATGTTTTTTCTATACTAGAGACGACAAATATCCGACCGCCCAAAGGAGTAACCATGGAAAAACGCTTGAACCGCACCGATCTCGGCTTTTCGCTGGCGTTCCTGCTCATGCTCGTCATCGCCACAGGAGCCTTCTTTTACGGGGTGAAAGTCGGAACCGACAGAGTGAAAGCCCAGCAGCTCGAGGCAGAACAAGCTGCCAAGAAACCCGAGCAAACCGTCCCGAACGCCTACCAGCAGCAAGACCTGGTATCTTTTTATCATACCGTATTTTTGCCTTACCGTGAATTTCAAAACGCGCTTTTCACCGCCCAGTACGAATGGAACGCCGATCCGACCGTGGATCTTTCCGCGTCGCTGAAAGAGCTGGCCAAGGCCGCAAACGCGAAGTACGGCAAAATCGCCGGCGTTGCCGTCACCTCCTCTTCACCCCTGCTGAAGGAAGCGCAGACGGATTACCTCAAAAGCCTGAAGCTGTTCTCCGACAGCTTCGCCGACCTCGCGAAAGGCGCGAACCAAGGCACGGCTTCCCAGCTGCTTCAGGCGTTGGGCAAGCAGGCTTTCTATACGGAAGGCCGCAAATACGCGCTCGCGGGGCAAAACGCCTACTATACTTCGATGCTGAAGTGGGCCGCGACGGTCAACATGGAGATCAACGGCGATTATAAGAGTCCGTCCGTCATGGATCTGGCCGACTGGAAATCGAAGCCGCTCGTGATCAAAAATAAAGTGATTGTCGACTATCTATCCTCCCACTCTCTTTTCGCGGGATTCCTGCCGCACGATCTGACCGCCCGCATCGATCAGTTCATCCGATCGGGCCAGGCGGACAAGATGAAGCAGAAAACGGTAACCTCCATCGCAGAGTTGCTGACCGGCACGGATGCCATCCGAAGCGGAGACTTCCTGAACGCCAGAGCGATGCTGTATCCGAATGAACAGCTTCCGCAGCTGCCCTTTTTCATCCCGGATAAATAATTGTACGTTTTGAAACCGTTTTTGTCACATTTTCATGATTGCATGTCTTACCCCGTTGCTTTAAAATAGTAAAATCCGATGAGACGGAATGACCTTGCGCAAGTCACCCTCCAAGCGCCGATAGTCCGCCGTTGGCGGAAGCGGCACTGGAGGTTTTTTCATAACTTGAAATGATAAAGGGATACGAGAAGGGGGATTTTTGGCATGTTTAAAGTATTGGTGTCGGATCCGATCAGCGATTTGGGCATTTCGCTGCTCGTCGAGGCGGCGGATATCTCCGTCGATAAGAAGACGGGACTGACCGAAGACGAGTTGGTCGCCATCATCGGCGAATACGATGCCCTGCTCGTGCGCAGCCAGACCCGCGTGACCGAGCGCATCATGACGGCCGGAAAGCAGTTGAAAGTAATCGGACGAGCCGGGGTAGGCGTGGACAACATCGACCTCGATGCGGCAACCCGCCGCGGCATCATCGTCATCAACGCGCCGGACGGCAACACGATCACCACCTGCGAGCATACTTTCGCCATGATGATGGCGCTCGCCCGCCACATTCCCCAAGCGTACCTGAAAACCGTCGGAGGCGTCTGGGACCGCAAATCGTTCGTCGGCGTCGAATTGCGCAACAAAGTGCTGGGCGTTCTCGGCATGGGCCGGATCGGCAGCGAAGTCGCCGCCCGCGCCAAAGCGTTCGGCATGACCGTTTACGGCTATGACCCGTTCCTGACGGAAGAGCGGGCCGAGAAGCTCGGCGTCCGCCTCGCGACGGTCGAGGATGTGATCCGCGACGCCGACTTCATTACGGTGCATACGCCGCTTACCCCGGAGACGCGCCACATGATCGGCAAAGAGCAATTCGCGAAAGCCAAGAAAGGCTTACGGATCGTCAATTGCGCCCGCGGCGGCATCATCGACGAGAAGGCCCTCATCGAGGCCATCGACGCGGGCATCGTCGCCGGAGCCGCGTTCGACGTGTTCGAGGAAGAGCCGCCGGCACCGGACCATCCGTTCCTGTCTCATCCTAAAGTGATCGTGACCCCGCACCTTGGCGCCTCCACGGTGGAAGCCCAAGAAAACGTGGCGATCGACGTTTCGGAACAGCTGCTGCACATCCTGCGCGGCGAACCGTTCAAAAACGCCGTCAACATGCCTCCGGTCCCCGGCGACGTGCTGGCCAAACTCGAGCCTTATTTCGCCCTTGGCAAGAAGCTCGGCAGCTTCGCCTCCCAAATCGCGGACGGCCCGGTGAAGGAGATTTCCGTAAGCTATGCTGGCGATCTCGCCAACGTGGACACGGCTCCCCTCACCCGTCATGTCGTCCAAGGCGTGCTGTCCCACCATCTCGGCAGCGACGTCGTCAACGTGGTCAACGCCATGCACCTGGCGAAAACCCGCGGCGTCAACATCGTCGTTTCAACGACCCAAGCGAGCAAGGGCTTCACGAACCTTGTCAGCGTCTCGCTGCGGACCGACAAGGAAGAGCGCATCGTGGCCGGCGCCTTGCTGAACGGTTACGGTCCCCGCATCACCCAGATCGACAAGTTCCCGGTCGACGTGGAGCCGCAAGGCCATCTGCTCCTGATCTCCCACCACGACAAACCGGGGATCATCGGCCGCGTCGGCACGCTGCTCGGCAGCAACGACGTCAACATCGCGACGATGCAGGTCGGACGCAAAGTGATCGGCGGCGCCGCCATCATGGTGCTCGGCGTCGACAAAGGCGTCCCGAAGGAAGTGCTGTCGCAAGTCGCTTCCCTGCCAGATCTGAACAACGCCAAACAAATTCAGCTGTTCTGAACTTCATGAAGAAGCCTCCCGGACGACGCGTCCGGGAGGCTTTTTGCATGGTTACAGGGATCACCGAGAAATGTAGGTACCTCTTCCCGATGCCGTTTGCGGCTCCCTTGCGTTCTTGTTTTCATGCCGGACGAGCAGCACCATGCCGAACTGGAGGATCGACGTCGCGACCAGCACGATCGGCAGTATCGGCGACCCCGGTTCGGACGCGAAAGTAATCAAGGACAGAATCGAAAGCACTCGCCCCGCGTTCAGGAAAAACTCCCGAAGAACGACCGACTCGATCCGAAAATGCCCTTTGAGCGGCAGGAAGTCCATCCTTCTATAGTAATAGGAAGTCAGCGTATTGATCGTTAGGGGGTTGAAGAGCGAAAACACGATCATATAGACGATGACGGTCCAAATCGAAATTTGCGCGAGCAGCAAGCAGGAGGCGCCGAATACGCTCGCGCAGGAGACGAGCAGCTCGGCAGGCACGTTGCTTCGGTCTTTGCGCCGGGAAATCGCGAACCCGGTCAGGATCGTCAACAGAGAGAAGAAAACGGTCAGGAGGCCGACCCAGTCCTCCCTTCCTACTGCCTGGTACAGTAAAATATTCGGCAAGAACAGCATGATCCCCTGGAACAGACCCAAAAAGAAAAAGCTGAACAGGGAGCGAAGCCAGATCCGGTCCCGTTTCATCAGGAGCATCGAAAACTTGAGATAATACGTCCGATGGCCCTCATCGATTTTGCGGATTTTCGTGCTGAACAGGAAGCCTGCAGCGAACATGAAGCAGGCGATCGCGAACGTGACGATATAGCCCTGCAGTCCTTCGAACATCCGGATCACGTAACCGGACAGCGCGGGGCCGATCAGGCCGGCCGAATTGAAAACGATCATATTCACGGCCAAGTATCGAGCCCGGTTCCGTTCCTCGTTCACGTCGTACATCAGCACGAGATAACCGACCCAATACAGGCCGAGTGCCAAGCCGTAAAACAATGCGAAACAAGGATAATACGTGACGACGAGCTCCTTGGCGAAAATGACGGCCAGGAAAAACAGCGCGATCAGCACGATGCCGAGCCGGTAAGTGTCCATTCGGTCGCGTTTTTTGGCGATGTACCCACCCACGGCGAACGCGAACGGCGTGACCCCGTACAAAATGACGTTGAACACCCCGTTGATCCACAAATCTTCCGTCAAACGCCACAAATACAGGTTGAGGAACAGCGCGGACATCGAAGCGCCGACCTGGAAGCAGCCGTGGATAAACAATGCTACGTAAGCTTCCTTCGTCAACCCTTCTCCGCGTTGCTTGCCCGAAAACGAGCGGATCCATCTCTCCCGAAATCCCATGCCGCCACCACCCGGAAACCCCGCCGCGAATTCAATTCGTTCCTATCTTAACACCTCGGTTCTTGTCGGGAAAGAAAATTCCGACAGAAGCAATCGGCTTCAACGCTTTTTATAGCCCAAAATCTTCCCCAATATATCCTCTTTTCGAAAAGGGCCCGCCGTTTGGCTGTCATTAAATCCCCTCCAACGGACATCGGCCAAGATGTAATATTCGCCGTCTTTCAGTGTCACGGGATCCCAAGAATCATTGTTTTCGGAAGTAGAATCATTACCGTAGAACGTGTCCAGCATTTTGTCGTCAATATAGACCTGCCCCTTGTCTATGCGCACCGTTTCGCCGGGAAGTCCCACGACTCTTGCCATGTCCGTGTCTTGATTCTTTTTGTTCTTCGTGCTAAAAACCACAATATCCCCGCGAGCAATATCGTTTTGCTTGTAGTAGTTCATGTCCGCCAATACTTTATTTCCTATACCAAATGGATCTGGCCCGTCGTACACGAATGAGGCAAGCATTCCGTCTGTTTCGACTTCCACTTCGGTTAACGAAGGATCTACCTTTTCGATGACCTTTATTTTCTTTTCGGTCACCTTGTCCGTGATGGTTTCGGTGCAACCGCTTAGAATCCAAATAACAAGGAGTAAAAAGCCAACAACGACACGTTTACGCTTCATCTAGAGCACCCCATTTCACCAAATCCCTATAGTTTCCATTATTATACATCATGGAAATGAGAAATGGCGGCCACTCGGCCGCCATTTGTGCTTATTAAGAGGGTCTAAAGCTTCGGTTGCCCGTTCCGCGTTTGCCGCCGACCGGCAGCGTAATCGTGAAGGTCGTTCCTTTGCCCGGCTCGCTGGCGGCTTTGATTTTGCCCCCGTGCGCCTCGACGAGATTCTTGACGATCGCGAGGCCCAGACCGGTTCCGCCCCCGCCGTTCGATTCGCGTTTGCGGGCTTTGTCCGCCTTGTAGAACCGTTCGAAAATGTACGGCAAATCCTCCGGCGGGATGCCCATTCCTTCGTCGGAGACGATGATCTCGAGCAGTTCCCCGCCTCGCGGGCCTTCCTTCCGTGCCGCCTCCATGCGGATGCCGGCGCCGGCCGGCGTGTGCCGCAGCGCGTTGTCGAGCAGATTCGTCAGCACCTGCTCCAACCGGTCCGGATCCGCCGCTTGCAGGCTAAGGTTAGCCTCGGTTTCGGGTTTGACGAGCGAGATGCCCCGCTCCTTGGAGAGCGCCGAGAATTTACGATACACGCGCCCCATCAACGCATTTACGTCGACGTGCTGGAACGTCATCTCCAAATGGCCGGCTTCCATTCGCGCCAGATCAAGCAGGTCCTTCACCAGCCGTCCCATTCTCAGGGACTCGTCGTGAATGACCTGCACGAGCTCTTTGCGTTCTTCCGGAGAGGCCGCGATATCGTCTAGCAGCGCTTCACTGTATCCTTGCACCATGGAGAGCGGCGTGCGGATCTCGTGGGACACGTTCGCCACGAAGTCCTTGCGCAGCTTATCAACACGGAATTCCTCGGTGACGTCCCGGAGAACGGCTACCGCTCCCCTTACCGATTCGGTTGCCGCGAGCGGCGTCATGACAACGGACCATACGCCGCTTTGGACGTGGATTTTGGACGTCAGCTCCTTGCCTCCCGCGATGACGCTGCGGAAGGTTTCGAGAAGCGGCCCCGGCACTTCGCCGAATTTGTCCGGCTCCTCTTCCTCCGTCCAAGTGACGGAGCCCCAATCCTCCACCAAATGTTTGCCTTGCGGGTTGGTAAGGATGATTTCGCCCTCCGCGTCGAAGGAAATGACCGCGTCCGTCATGCTTCGCAGCACGCTGCTCAGATGGTCGCGCTCATGCTCCAGGTCCCGGATGAGCGTGTCCACCTCGGAAGCCATTTGGTTAAACGTATTGGCCAATTCGCCGATTTCGTCCGACGAACGGATGGCGACGCGGGTCGTATAATCTCCCTGCGAAATCCGGTCCGCCGCTTCTTTCATCTCGCGGAGCGGCTGGGTGATCTTCGTGAGCAGGAAGAAAGCGAAAAACGTCGTCAGCAAGAAGCCCACGACGCCGGTATAGATGAACAGATGCTTGATTTTATTCGGATCCTGGAACTGAAAATCGATGTATTGCAACAAGAAAAGCCCGACCGTGGTGATGACGACCGCGACGAGCGCGATGATCGTCAGCCACAGCTTGCCGACGACCGTCCTCCAAATCGCCATTACTTCGCCGCCTCCAGCTTGTAGCCGACGCCCCAGACGGTCGTGATCATCGAAGCCGCTTCCGCCGAGACGCGGTTCAGCTTCTCGCGAAGCCGCTTCACGTGGGTGTCGACGGTCCGGAGGTCTCCGAAGAAATCGTAGTTCCAGACGTCCTTGAGCAGCTCTTCCCGCGAGAAGACTTTATCTGGGGAGCTCGCCAAGTAGTGGAGCAGTTCGTACTCTTTCGGAGTCAGGTTTACTTCCTGCCCTCCGGCGGTCACGCGGTGCGCGTCGTGTTCGATCACGAGATACGGGAACACGATATTGTTGCTGGCGTTGTTTTCCTTCGACAAGAAGGCGGTAGCCGACGAACGCCGCAAAATCGCCTTGATGCGGAAAATCACCTCGCGCGGGCTGAACGGCTTGACGACGTAGTCGTCCGCGCCGACCTCGAACCCTTGCACGCGGTTCACCTCTTCGCCTTTGGCGGTGAGCATCAGCACCGGAGTCGCTTTTTGCTGCCGCAGGCGCGTGCACACCTCGACGCCGTCAATGCCCGGCAGCATCAGGTCGAGCACGATCAGGTCGTAATCGTCCTCGACGGCCATGCGAAGGGCGCTCTCCCCGTCCTCCGCTTCTTCGATGGCGAAGCCTTCCTTCTCGAGATACATGCGGAGCAGACGGCGAATGCGTTCCTCGTCGTCGACCACCAGAATGCGGTTGCCTTGGCTCATGCGAAACACTCCTCTGCTTCGTTTAGGAAACCCCGGCGTAAGAATGCAGGCCGGCAATAACGAGATTGACCCCGATCAACGTGAAAAGCACGACCAGGAAGCCGATGACCGCAAGCCATGCGGACTTGGCGCCAAGCCAGCCGCGGGACAGCCGGAGGTGAAGGTAGGCGGTGTAGAACAGCCACGTGATGAGCGCCCACACTTCCTTCGGGTCCCAGCCCCAGAACCGGGACCAGGCGATCTGTGCCCAGATCATCGCGAAGATCAGAGCGCCGAGCGTGAAAATCGGATAGCCGATCGCGATGGAACGGTAGCTGATTTCGTCCAGGTCGTCGGGATCGATGTCGGACAAGTGCGGATGGATGACCGCCCCCAGCTGTTTGCGAGCGATTAATCGAAGCAGCCCGTACAGGATCAAGCCGGACAACACGGACCAGATGATCGTGTTCAGCTTGCGGCCCGCGTTGACGCCGTTCATCCAGGACGGCGCTTGGAACAGCGGCTTATCCAGCCCGAGGAAGCCGTCCATCTTGACGACCTCGCTGTTATAAGGCTTCACGAACGGCGGCAAGCCGTAAATCACCTGGTGGACGGTCGTCTGCTCCTGTCCCTGGTCGTCGACCTTGACGACCGTCTGGCGAAACTCGGCCTGATAGCCGGCGGAACGGAAGGCGAATACCGAAACCAGGAAGCCGATGACGATCAGAATGATGAAGAGGAAGCTTTCCACCCAGCGTCTCGACCGCATGCCCGCTTTGTCGGTGCGGGTGAAGTCGACTACCCTCAGCAGCTGTACCAACGCCGCGGCGAAACCGACGGCGAAGAAGGACTCGCCGAGCGCGGCGGTCGTCACGTGGACCCGCAGCCAGTTGGAGTTCAGCGACGGGATCAGCGGCTGGATCTCGGACGGGAACACGGATGCATAAGCGATGATGATAACGGTCAGCGGAAGCGTGAACGCGCCGAGCAGCGTGTTGCGGTAAATCAGGTAAATGACGATGAAAGCCAGCATGACCGCCATCGCGAGCATCGTCATGAACTCGTACATGTTGCTCGTCGGAATATGTCCGCCGGCGATCCATCGGGTGATGAAGAAGGTGACGTGGGCGGCCCAGCCGGCAACGGCGATGCCGAATCCGATCCAGCCCCACTTGCGGGCGTGGGCGGCCGGCTCCCGGTTGCTCCACTTTTTGCCGCCTACCGCGATCATGAAGAAAATGAACGAGGCGCTGTAAATGAGCAGCGCGGCCATCAAGGCGTTTCGGCTGAAATCGAGCAAACTCAAGCGGTTGTCCTCCTGTTATCGAGCGATTTCTCCGGCACGTTCAGGCCGGTTTTGGCAAGCGCGGCGGCCAGCTCCGTCCGGAGGCCGAAATTATTCTTGTTCGTATGGGCCCCGAGCGACAGGACGCCGTCGTCGAATCTCAGCCAAATCCGCCTGTGGTTCCAGTACAGGCCCATGACGACTCCGATCATGAAGATGACGGCGCCGGACCAAATGAACGGCATGGCACGATCGACCCTGACATTCAGGGTTGTCGTATATTCGGAGAAAGAAACGTCCTGCATGGAAGAAACCCGGATTTCGAACTTGTCCGCCACGGATTTGTTCAGTACGTCCTGTTGAAATCTCGCCTTGTCGATCTCCCGCGGGAAATAAATATACGCCGCGCCGGAGGCGGGCAAATCGGGACCCGTGACGACGAAGACGAAGGCCGGGGCATTCGGATCCCGCGATTTGGTCATCGGGCGGCCTTGCTCGTCCAGCCCGAAATCCATGAATTTGTCTTTTAATGTCAGCGTATAAGGACCGACCTGATAAGTCAATGCGGGATTGCGCATCGTCAGCTTGAAAGGTCCGTACTTCTGCCCCGTTTTCTTGTCGTAAATCGACGGGGTAACGGAAATCAACCGGGGCTGCTGGGCGTAATCGTATTGGTAAAGGCTAAGCCCTTTGTAAGTCAACGGATGGTTGACTTGAATATCGTGCGTTTTCACTTCTTTCAACACCGGTTCCTGTGACGGATCGTCGCAATTTGCGGTACAGGTGTACAACGTGGCTTTCGTATCGAACAGTTTCGGACGCGTCGTGCCTTTGAGCGAAGCCGGCAGTTCGGCGTCCGTGTAATATTCGACGGTGAACTTGTCGCTTTTCACATAGTAGTTGGTGCCGGGGATCTGCTCCGTCTCTCCGTCGTCGAGGCTCACGTACTGGTCCATGTTCCAGGCCGGCACGCCGCGGCCCAGCACGGCGAGCAGGAAGATGATGAGCCCGATGTGGTTGATGTAAGGCCCCCATCGGCTGAACCGGTTTTTCTCCGCCATCAGCGCGTCGCCGTCCCGCAGCACCTTGTACCGCTTTTTCCGCAATTGGGCGCTCAGTTGATCCAGCCATTCATCTTTATTTCCCGGCTCAGGCCCGCTGTAAACGACCTGCTGCCTCGTGATGAATTGGAGATGCTTGCGAACCTGCTGTCTCGACAATGCGCGATATAGCGGCAGCACCCTGTCCAAGCTGCAGATGACGAGGGAAGTCCCGATCATGACCAGCAAGCCGACGAACCACCACGACGTATAGGTTCTCGAGAGTCCGACCGCATGGTAGATCACGCCGGCCGTACCGTACTGCTCTTTGTAGTAATCGTGGAATTCCTGGTAAGTATGCAGGTTCAGAAACGTATCTTCCTGCGGGTATACGGTGCCGAGCGATGCCGCGATCAGCGTAAGTATGATCAGCCATATGGCGATTTTGACCGAGGAGAAGAAGTTCCACACGCGGTCGATCAGGTCCGGATTCGCTTTCTGCGATCGCCGGGCGACTCCGTCATATCTCATTTCCAGAGGCGCGAGTTCTTCGCTTTCCGCCTCCGTCAGCGGTTTGCCGCAAGCTTCGCACAATACGGTCCCGATGTGGTTCTGGTGGCCGCATTCGCACTTGGTGTTCGAAAACAAAGGCCTTGCCTCCCTACTTCGCGTTCATGATCGCCTCGATGTGACCTTCGACCTGCTCCTCGGTCAGAGGACCGCCGATGACCACGTCTTCGATCGTTCCGTCCGCCCGCACGAAGAAAGTCGTCGGATACTGCTTCAAGCCGAATTTTTTCTCCGTTTGGCGGTTCCGGTCGAGGAGGATCGGGAACTTCGCCCCCACCTGGCGGGCGAAACTCTCGACGCTCAGCTGATCCTCGCTGAGATTGATGCCGATCAGTTGAACGCCTTTGTCCTTCCAAGCTTCGTAAACGTTCTGCAAAGCCGGCATTTCGTTCCGGCACGGCGGGCAAAACGTACCCCAGAAATTGATGATCAGAGGTTTTCCCGCATACTCTTTGCTGTCGTGCACTTGTCCCGCCGTATCGAGCAATTTGAACGCGGGCGGCTTGTCTCCCGCCTTCAGCACGGAAGTCGACGCGAACAGCGTTTTTCCGACCGCGTAGCCGCCGATGAGCAGCACGAATGCCAGCACGATATATTGGATCGTTTTCCGATGCTTTTTCATGTTCCGTTCACCACCGCAGCTTCAATACCTTCATTATAACGAAAATACCGGGGTCAAGGGCAATGGGGCCCGACCTCCGGTTTTGAACATTGTGTGACCAGACTCCGGCATTCGCCGAAGTCGCGGCTTAATTGTCTTCCATAGCGTCCTCGGCGTCGGCCGCCGTTACGATTCCGTCCGCGGCGTCCCTCAGCTTCTGGACTTCCTCCGCCGTCAATTTGCGGTATTTGCCCCGCTGCAAGCCGCCGAGCGTGATCCCGCCGAACGACACCCGCTTCAGTCGGGTGACCGGGTGCTTGATCTTGTCGAACATGCGGCGAACCTGGCGGTTGCGCCCCTCATGGATCGTGATGGATATCGTCGCGTACTTGCCTTCGGGATCCACATCATGGTATTCCGCTTGAGCGGGCGACGTCATTCCGTCATCCAGCTTGACCCCTTTTTTCAGCTTCTCCAAGTCGTTCCCGTGCGGAACCCGTTCTACCGTCGCATGGTACGTTTTCGGCACATGGTGCTTCGGATGGGTCAGCTTCTGGGCCAAATCGCCGTCGTTCGTCAGCAGCAACAGGCCTTCCGAATCGTAGTCCAGCCGGCCGACCGGGTAGACCCGTTCTTTAACATCCTTGAGGTAGTCGTTCACGGTCGACCGCCCCTTCGGGTCGGTCATCGTCGTGATGACGCCTTTCGGTTTGTTGAACAGCAAATAAAGCTTTTTCTCCTGCTTGATCGGGCGTCCGGACACCTTGATGACGTCGGCCGTCGGATCGGCTTTCGCGCCGAGCTCGGTGACGACTTCGTCGTTCACGGTCACTTTGCCTTCCTTGATCAATTCCTCGCATTTGCGGCGGGACGCCACGCCGGCGTTCGCCAATATTTTCTGCAGTCGCTCCACGTCTGAGCTCACCTCAACGCCAATCATACCGTTTTTTGCCGGGTTTGTACAACGGAGCGGCCGCTAGGGTTGCCGGTCAGGCGGAGCCGAATAACAGCCAGCAGGCGGCGACGGCGGCGAAGAAACCGACGAAGTCGGAGAACAAGCCGACTTTCAGCGCGTAACGGGCGTTCCGGATGCCGATCGCCCCGAAATAGACGGTGAGCACGTACAGCGTCGTGTCCGTGCTTCCCTGGATCGTCGCCGCGACTTTCGCCGCGAAGGAATCGGGTCCTTCCGTCTTGATCAGGTCCGAGACGAAAGCGAGCGACCCCGCGCCGGTAATCGGCCTGAGCAGCGCCAACGGCAGCACCTGGCTCGGCACGCCGACCGACTCGAGGAACGGCCGGATCGAGCCGATCAAGGCGTCCAAGGCGCCTGAAGCTCGGAACATGCCGATCGCCGTCATCATGCCGACCAGATGCGGGATGATGGAGACCGCCGTTTGGAAGCCGTCCTTCGCGCCGTCGATGAACGTCTCGTAGACAGGTACTTTACGGAATGCCGCGTACAGCGGGATGAAGGCGATCAGCATCGGGATCGTCCAGGCGGAGATGCGGGCTATCCATTCGACCACCATGTCCGATCAACCTCCCGCGCCCGGAGGAGTGACGGTCATGGAGTTGCCGGGCGTGCGGGCGTCGGGACGAGGCTTGGCGATACGCGGAGGTCCGCTTCTGCGGCGATACCAACGGTCCGCCAGGATCGCTGCGCCGGTAGAGACGGCCGTTGCGAGCAGCGTCGAGGCCACGATGTCGGCCGGATGCAGGGAACCGAAGTTCATCCGGATGGCGATCATCGTCGTCGGCACGAGCGTGATGCTCGCGGTGTTCAGCGCAAGCAGCGTGCACATCGCAGGAGTGGCGACGTGCGGGTCGGGATTCAGCTTCTGCAGCTCCTGCATCGCCCGGATGCCCATGGGGGTGGCGGCATTGCCGAGACCGAGCAAATTCGCGCTCATGTTGGAGAGGATGTAGCCCATGGCCGGGTGATCGGGCGGCACGTCGGGAAACAGCTTCCGGACGACCGGTGACATGAGCTTCGACAATTGCCGGACGAGGCCGGCGTTCTCGGCGATCTTCATCAGTCCCATCCAAAACACCAGGATGCTGATCAGGCCGAGGCATACCGTGACGCCGGTCTGGGCGCCTCCGAACGCGGCTTCGGCGACAGTCTCCAATTTCCCGTTCGCCGCGCCGAACGCCACGCTGAACACGATCATGCCGAGCCAAATCCAGTTGACCATCGGCGATTCCCCTCCTACTAACGGATCGGCACGCTTCCGACCCTCTCTCCGTGCATTTCGAATTCAAGCCTCCCGCGGTACCCCAGCACGAAATCCATGGCAGTCTCCGGTACTTTCACGGCCTTCATCGAAAGCTTTCCCCGCTCCCCCGATGCCAGCGGATAGCGGAAGTCAGCTGCCGCGGTATACGGCGTTCCCGGTATGGGCTGCCCTCGATGGATGACCGTTTGAAGCGGATAATACTTGAAGCCGTAGTCGAGCAGCGCCTTGTGGTCCGCCCAATCGTTGCCGTCATTGAGCGTGACCGCGGCAAGCTGCTGCCCGCCCCGGGTCGCGGAGCTGACGAGCGTCCTCAGCGCCTGCTTCGTATAACCGGTCTTGACGCCGTCCGCGCCGTCGTACATCGTCAGCATCTTATTTTTGTTCACCCATTTGTAATCCCATTGCTCGTTGGGATTGGGCGCCATTTTCACGCGGGTTTTCACGATCTCGCGGAATGTGGGGTTCTGAAGGGAATAGGCGGACAGCTTCGCCAGATCGTTCGCCGACATGAGATGCCCAGGCTGGTCCAGACCGTGGGGGTTGGCGAAATGGCTGTGCGAAAGTCCCAGTTCTTCGGCCTTCTTGTTCATGAGGAACACGAAGCCTTCCAGCGACCCGCCGACATGCTCGGCGATCGCGACGGCGGCGTCGTTTCCCGAACGCAGCATCAACCCGTACAGCAGGTTTTTGAGCGTGATTTTCTCGCCGGCTTTCAAATACAGCGAGGAGCCTTCCTTGCCTGCCGCTCTCACGCTGACGGTGACTTTGTCCTCCAAATTCCCTTGCTCGATCGCCACGATCGCCGTCATGATTTTGGTTAAGCTGGCGATCTTCATAGGCTCGTCCCCTCTCTGGGAGAAGAGGATCCGGCCGGAAGTGACGTCGATGAGGGCTGCCGCTTTCGCCTGGTTGCCCGGAGCGGGCGGCGCGCCGTTCGAACCGGGGGACGCGGCGGCTTGCGACGCAGCCGAGACAAGCCAGACGGCTGCCGCGATAAGCGTCGCCAAACGGCGCGCCGTTCGGAGACCTGCTGATTTCACGATGTTTCCTCCTCGCTGGATGACAGGCTCCTCAATCCAATTTATGCCTGCATGTCCTCAAGTATGAGATGCCAAACCAAGGATAAAAGGAAAAAGACCGGCCCGAAGGCCGGCGATTCGTCTTCTCAATTCAATTTGTCCCCGCCGGTCGGCTTCGGGGCGACCGGGATCGTGCTCGCGTTGGCGTGGGAGCCGGTCTGCGACTGGATGCTGGCATGCTGCAGGCTGCCGGCGGTCATTGCCGCCTGCTCCGCTCCGCCTTGGAACATGCTGCGCACCTTGTCCACCCATTGCGGAGCGGATTCGATCAGCTTTTCGAAAATGTGCGTTTGGTTGTCCAGCGGCACGACTTTCACGCCTTCCGTGCCGACGACGAGAAACGCGATCGGCGTGATGGAGACGCCGCCGCCGCTGCCTCCGCCGAACGGCAGTTGGACGGAAGCGTTATGCCCGTTCGCACCGTTTTGCGCTCCGCCGTTTCTGGCGTTCTGCTCTTCGGCCGAAAACTCCGAGCCGCCGGCCGCGAAGCCGAACCCTACCTTGCTGATCGGAATGATGACGCTGCCGTCCGGCGTTTGGACCGGCTCGCCGACGATCGTGTTGACGTCGACCATATCCTTAATGTTTTCCATGGCCGTCTGCATGAGGCCGTTGATCGGATGACTGGACATCGAGGATCCTCCTTCGGTTTTCGGAAATGTACAGCTTTCAATGACGGGTTCAAGAACAAGCATTCATTAGCATGCGCCCGGCGGCCGCAATTTATGAACCGAACCGCAAGCCGATCCAACTCTTCGGGTCACGCAGATTGCGGGCCTCTCAGCCAGTTCCGCCAGTCCCTCCATGACTTGCGCAAGCGCGGGCTTCCGAAGCCGAGATGCAGGATCGACATGAAGAACGACCCTGCGCGGACCTGGAAGTCCGCTTCCCACACCACGGTGAATTCCTTCGCGTGATAGACGGGCTCTACGGCACCGTGCGGCTCGGCTTTCAGCTGGACGAGATGCCCGGCCGCACCGACCGCGCAGCCGAGGACGGACCACAGCAACCCGCTCACCACGGCCGTCGATGCCGCATCTCCCGTACCCACCCGGAAGTCAAGGCGGAACCGCGTGCAATTCACCTTTTTGAGCGTATCCTTGAGCCAGGGGCTCAGCTCCTTCCAGTGCTTGAGCAGCCCTTTCCCTAATCGCCACCTCGGCATCTTGAGCTTCGGCTGTCCCGCGATTCTCTCCGACGACTTCTTCTCGTAGGCGATGTTCAAGCCTCGGATCATGATCGAGGGAACGATCAAGCGGTAGCGGTATAAACCGTACAAGGCCCGAACGATGACGATCAATTGGTCCAGTTCGCCGCTGCGGGAGTAACGGATACGGATCCGGATGGAGGACAGGGCAAGAAGCACCAATACGGCCGCGACGGCGATTCCCACGTAATACCAAAAGGCCATACCTTCCCCGCCTTTCCTGGGAATAGTATGGCCTTCCGGCAAAGCTTCATTCCGTTGGCATGACTTCAGTCGGCTTCCAGTTCTCTCTGCATGTCCTCGAGGGAAAGCTGGCGCCCTTCGATTCGCTCGAACAGCATTTTCGTCCGCTCTTCCAGCTCGTCGTCCGCATCGGACGCGACCGGATCCGGCAGCTGCTGAAGGCTAGACAAGCCGAAGTAGTCCAGGAACGACTTCGTCGTTCCGTACAGGATCGGCCTGCCCAGCGCTTCCGCGCGGCCGACCTCCTCGATCAAATCCTTGGCCACGAGCGTGTGAAGGGCGCGATCGGCCTTCACGCCGCGGATTTCCTCGATTTCAATGCGAGTGATCGGCTGCCGGTAGGCAATAATGGACAGCGTCTCAAGCGCGGCTTGGGACAGCGAGGACCGGGAAGGCGAGTAGGCCAGCTTCTCGAAATACGGCGCATGTTCCGTCACGGTCGTGAGCCGGAAGCCTCCGGCCACCTCGGCGATGCGCAGCCCGCGCCCGTCCCGCACGAAATCCTGCGCCAGGTCGCGCAGCACGTCTTGCACGACCTCGGGATCCATCTCCACGACTTCGGCCATCGTTCTGGCGTTCAAGCCTTCTTCCCCGGATACGAACAGCAATCCTTCAAGTACCGATTTCAGCGTCGAATAATCCATCGTCGCCCTCCTTTCCGGTCCACGTGACCACGATTTCGTCGAACAGGCGGTTTTGGTGGCAGGTGACCCACCCTTTTCTCATCAGCTCGAGCAACGCCAGGAACGTCACGACGATTTCCTGGCGGTCCATTCCGTCGCCGATCAGTTGGGAGAACAGCATCCTGCCCGCGTCGGAGCGGTTTTTGAGGGTGAGGATGATGTCGTTGATCCGGTCCTTCACGGAAATTTCGTCCCGCCGGATCGCCGTGACCCGGTTGCGTCCCGCCAATCTCCGCATAGCCCGGCGAAACGCCTGTATCAGATCGTCGAGGTGCAGCCCTTCCACCGGGTTGACGTCCTTGACGGATTGGAACGGGGACAGGTCGGCCGGTTCCCTCGTGAACACCTGGCTCCGTTCCCATTCCTTGTCGCGGAGCTGGCCCGCGATCGACTTGTATTTCCGGTATTCGATCAGCTTGCGGATCAATTCCTCGCGCGGGTCAAGGTCGGCGTCCTCGTCCGCCGTAATCCACGGCTCGTCCGTGACCGGCGGCTTCGGCAGAAGCAGCCGGCTCTTCATGGACAGCAAGGTCGCCGCCATGACGAGGAACTCGCTCGTGATGTCGAGCTCCAGTTCCTGCATCGCGTCGAGATATTCGAGGTATTGATCCGTGATTTCGCTAATGGAGATATCTTGGATGTCGATTTCCGCTTTATCGATCAAATGGAGCAGCAGGTCGAGCGGACCTTCGAACGTCTCCAGCTTGTACAGCACCGTCACGGCGGCGTCTCATCCTTTCGAAACTTCCGCGGCGGTCTGCCGGCGGAAGGAATCAGCCTTTAAGCGAACGTGTCAGATTCGCCATTTCGATCGCGGCCGAGGCGGCTTCCCAGCCTTTGTTGCCGGCTTTCGTGCCCGCGCGTTCGACGGCTTGCTCGATGCTGTCCGTCGTGAGCACGCCGAAAATCGTCGGCACGCCGGTTTTGAGCGCGACCGCGGCAACGCCTTTGGCCGCTTCGTTGCATACGTAGTCGAAGTGCGGAGTAGAGCCTCGGATGACTGCACCCAAGGTGATGACCGCGTCGTATTTGCCGCTCTCGGCCATTTTCTGCGCAATGAACGGAATTTCGAAAGCGCCCGGAACGTACGCGATTTCGACTTCGCTATCCTCGACGCCGTGTCTCTTGAGCGCGTCCAGCGCGCCGCCGAGCAGCTTGGAGGTGATGAACTCGTTGAATCTCCCTACTACGATACCATATCTTAATCCTTTTGAGACCAAATGTCCTTCATAAACGACGTTCATGTTATTCATCCTCTCTTCGGCTCCAAGGCCGGTTGTTCGTTTTGTTCGATCGTTTCCATCTTGTCGCCGCCCCCGATTTCGTCCGGGAACGACAGCATATGGCCGAGCTTCGCTTTCTTCGTATGCAGGTACCGCGTGTTGTCTTCGTTCTCTTCCATCTGGATCGGTACCCGCTCGACCACTTCGAGCCCGTAGCCGTCGAGCCCCTTGATCTTACGAGGATTGTTCGTCATGAGGCGGATCCGGCGAACCCCGATGTCCTTGAGGATCTGGGCGCCGATGCCGTAATCGCGCAAATCGGGGGCAAAGCCCAACTTAACATTCGCCTCGACAGTGTCCAATCCCTGCTCCTGCAGCTGGTAAGCGCGCAATTTGTTGATCAGTCCGATGCCCCGGCCTTCCTGGCGCATATAGAGGAGCACGCCGCTGCCTTCTTCCTCGATCTGGCGCAGCGCCGCGTCCAATTGAGGGCCGCAATCGCAGCGGTGGGAGTGGAACACGTCGCCGGTCAGGCATTCGGAATGCACGCGCACGAGAACCGGCTGGCTGCCGTCGATCGTGCCTTTGACGAGCGCGACGTGCTCTTTGGAGTCGACGTCGTTCGTATAGGCGATCGCGCGGAACACGCCGTGGTCGGTCGGCATCCGCACTTCGACTTCGCGGCGGACGAGTTTTTCCTTCTCGTTGCGGTAGCGGATCAAATCCTTGATCGTGATCAGCTTGAGCCCATGCCGCTGTTTGAACTCGATTAGGTCAGGCAAACGAGCCATCGTGCCGTCTTCCTTGATTACTTCGCAGATGACCGCCGCCGGGGTCGAGCCGCACATGCGAGCCAGATCGACCGCCGCTTCCGTATGCCCGGCCCGGCGAAGAACGCCGCCTTTCTTGGCGATCAGCGGAAAAATGTGGCCGGGTCGGCGGAAGTCCGCCGGCTTCGCCGCGGGATCGATCAACGCGCGGACCGAGTCGGCGCGTTCCTTCGCGGAAATGCCCGTCGTGGTGGACACGTGGTCGACGGAGACGGTAAACGCCGTGCCGTGGTAATCCGTATTGTGGTTGACCATCGGCGGAAGATCGAGCGCCTCCGCCCGGTCGGGCATGATCGGCACGCACACGAGCCCGCGCGCTTCCTTGATCATGAAGTTGATCACATCCGGCGTCGCTTTCTCGGCGAGGGCGATGAGGTCTCCCTCGTTTTCCCGGTCCTCGTCGTCCACGACGATGATCACTTTGCCCCTCATCAAATCGTATATCGCTTCTTCGATCGGATCGAACGCTTTCGTATCCATCCCGATTACCCCCTTCTAGTTCAGGCCATGAACCCGTTCTCGCGCAGCATCGATTCGGTCAGCCCGGTTCGCCGGGGCTGCTCGCGATCTCGCAAGCCGAGGAGATGGTCGACGTATTTGCCTAAAATGTCGTTCTCGATGTTCACCGTATCGCCCGCGCGTTTGTGCTGCAGCACGGTTTCCGCCAACGTGTGCGGAATGATGGAAACGGTGAAAGACCCGGCTTCGCGGTCGACGTCCACCACCGTCAGGCTGATGCCGTCCAGCGTCACGGACCCTTGCGGCACGACGGTCCGCAGCAGCTCCGCCTTATGCGGCTCGACCGTGAACACGACCGCATTCGCTTCCGCCCGGCGGGACCGGATCACTCCCGTGCCGTCCACATGCCCCTGAACCATATGGCCGCCGAAACGTCCGCCGGCCATCATCGCCCTCTCCAGGTTGACGGGGCTGCCCGGGGACAGCTCCGTCAAGTTGGTGTGGCGGTATGTCTCCGGCATGACGTCGACCGAAAACTGCGAGCGGTCGAACGAGATGACCGTCAGGCAAACGCCGTTGACCGCGATGCTGTCTCCCAGCTTCACGTCATTCAGGATAATCCCTGCGCCGATCGTGAGCACCATCGCTTCGCCTTGCCGCTGAACGGAGCGAAGCGTTCCGATTTCCTCGATCAGTCCTGTGAACACGGGCTTCACTCTCCCTCCTCGGCGCGGCGGCCGGCGCGGTCCGGATAACCGGTCACGCACCAATCGGCGCCGTAACGTTCGATGGATACGCGTTCGAGCGTGAGCGCGGAGGACATCCGTTCCGGCCCGTCGAACGCGAAAGCGGGCGGGGTTCCGACGGAGCCGACGATTTTGGCGGCATAGAACAGCATCAGCTTGTCGACCAATCCGGCCTGCAGCATGTTTCCGTTCAGCGCGCCGCCTCCTTCCAGCAGCACGCTGCCGATCTCGCGCCTGCCCAGCTCCCGCATTGCCGCCCGAAGATCCACTTGGGGACCGATGCCGCAAGCGATGATTTCGGCTCCGCGTTCCCGAAGCACGGCGGCCGCTTCCGCATCCGCGCGCTCCGTCGTCAGAATCCAAGTGGGCGCCGCGCCGTTCAAAACGCGGGCATCGGGCGGCGTCCGCAATCGCGAGTCAACGACGATTCGCACCGGGTGAAGGCCGGGCACGGACAATCTCGTCGTCAGCTCCGAATCGTCGGCCAAAACCGTGCCGACGCCGACCATGATGCCTTGGTGGCGGTGGCGCAGCGTATGGACCGCTTCCCTGGCGTCCGCGCCGGTGATCCACTTGCTGTGGCCGGTTTTCGTGGCGATCCGGCCGTCCAGCGTCAGCGCCGTCTTGAGCGTCACGAAAGGAAGGCCGGTCGAGATGTACTTGAAAAAAGGCTCATTGAGCGCCCGTGCCCGATCCTCCAACAGTCCGACGCTCGTCTCGATGCCGTGATCGCGCAGCTTTTGCAAGCCTCTTCCCGCCACCATCGGATTCGGATCGGCCATCGCCACGACGACGCGGGCAACCTTCTCCGCGATTAGCCTGTCGCAGCATGGCGGCGTTCGGCCATGATGGCTGCACGGCTCGAGCGTCACGTAAGCCGTGGCGCCTTGCGCCTCGGCTCCGGCCATGTTCAAGGCGTGAACTTCCGCATGCGCTTCTCCTCTTCTGAGGTGGGCGCCCATGCCGACGATTCTGCCGTCCTTCACCACGACGCAGCCGACGACGGGATTGATGCCGGTCTGGCCGGATGCTCCTTCCGCCATATCGAGGGCCAGGCGCATGTAAAATTCATCGTTCAGCAGCTCCATTGCTCCCTCTCCCCCTGTCCTCCGGGGACGTAAAAAAGCCCCCGAATGCTCCTCGGGGGCTGAAACACAGCATGAAACAGACCTGAAATGACGCGTCCGAGCATACCCAGCCTGCACCCATTCCTGCGCATAGCGGCAAGAAGGCGCAAAGCACTGCCCGGCCACTTGCATGCGTTTGTGAAAAAAGGAACAAATAAAGCTGCCCTTTCACGAACGTATACGAAAAGCCGGTGGATATGGCATCAGGACGCGGTTGGCCGCGCTGCGCTTCCTTCTCCCATCCAGACTGTCACTGTCGGTCCCGGAGTTGCACCGGGTCCACCGCCATCCCTGCGCAGGTACGCTCAGGATATGCCGGGTCACGGACTGACGGCGAAGCCCGGGACCGGAATCCCTGCGCTCTCGCCGATCACCGCCGGTGGGGAATTGCGCCCCGCCCCGAAGGTAAGCTGATTGAGTGAAAGTTTACCACCCGGGCATGGAAATTGCAAGACCGGGTGGTTTCAAGCGGCGTGCCGCGCGAACTCGCCGTCATAATAACCCGGCCACAGGAGACGATAGGGAGGATCCCATCACAGGAGGCGGATATCGATGGACGAACAGACACGGAAACGGGAGAAGCCCGCATCCGCGGGCAGTCCGGTACCGAGAGTCAAACTCGTGGCGGAGCTGCCGGAAGACGAGGGCTTGGAGCAGCGAAACGAAGAGATGCAGAAAAACGACGGTTATTCGGGCTCTTGCGGCATTTAAGGGTGACAACAAAAAAACAAGCCCATTCCTGCGCGTAGCTGCGCGGAATGGGCTTGTTCGGTTTTAGCCGACGCGGATGGATTCCATTTTGTCGCGGCCGCGGAACTCGTCCACATGCTCCATGCCGGTTACGACTTTGCCGAAAACGGTATGCACGCCGTCCAGGTGCGGCTGCGGAGCATACGCGATGTAGAACTGGCTGCCGCCGGTGTTCGGGCCGCGGTGAGCCATGGCCAGGGAGCCGCGCTCATGCTTGTTCGGGTTGATTTCGCAATCGATTTCGTAGCCGGGTCCGCCGGTTCCGTTGCCGAGCGGGCAGCCGCCCTGCGCGACGAAGCCCGGGATGACGCGGTGGAAAACGACGCCGTCGTAGAAGCCGGAATTGGCCAGCTTCTCGAAGTTGGCGACCGTGTTCGGCGCGTCTTGGTCGAACAGCTCGAGTTCGATTTCTTTTCCGTTTTCCATTTTAATGACCGCTTTTTTGCTCATGGAATCAGCACTTCCTTTCGGTAATGGGCGAATGTGCAAGGAAAAGCGGGCTTTGCAGCCCGCTTGTCAATCTTGATTGCATTTTAACGCGAAACGGCCTGCTTGCGCAAACGTTCCGGAATGAGGTCGTTGCGGCTGATGTCCTCGTGGGATTCGCGGGCCACGACCAGATCGGCTTTGCCGTCCTTCACGAAGACGACGGCCGGACGGCGGATGCGGTTGTAGTTGCTCGCCATCGCGTAGTTATAGGCGCCGGTGCAGAAGACCGCGAGCAGATCGCCGGATTTGGACTCGGGCAGCTTGAGGTCCCAAATCAGCATGTCGCCGCTTTCGCAGGCTTTGCCCGCGATGGAAACGACTTCCGTCGCTTCATCATTCGCGCGGTTGGCGAGAAGCGCGTCGTATTTGGATTCGTAGAGGGCCGGGCGCGGGTTGTCCGTCATGCCGCCGTCTACCGCGATGTATTTGCGCACGCCGGGAATGTCCTTGCTTGTCCCGATCGTGTACAGCGTCGTGCCGGCGTCGCCGACGATGCTCCGGCCGGGCTCGATCCAGATTTCGGGCAGCGGGAAGTCCGCCGCTTTGCAGCTGGAAATCATCGCGTCGGAGATCGCTTGCACGTACTGGCCGACCGGCAGCGGCGTGTCGCCTTCCACGTAACGGATGCCGTAGCCGCCGCCGAGGTTGATGACCGAGAACGTCTCGCCCAGCTTAGCGCGAATGTCGATCGCGAAGGCCGCGATTTTCTCGACCGCCATGCGGAACCCTTCCACTTCGAAAATCTGCGAACCGATATGGGAATGGACGCCCAGCAGCTTCAGATTCGAAGCGGCAATCGCCTGCTCGACCGCACGGAACGCCGTTCCGTTGCCGAGGTCGAAACCGAACTTGGAATCTTGCTGGCCCGTGGAAATGTAATCGTGCGTATGCGCTTCGACGCCCGGCGTAATGCGGAGCAGGACGTTGACCGTTTTGCCCTTTTCTTGGGCGAGCGAGTTCAGGAGTTGCATTTCCGTGAAATTGTCGACCACGAAGCAGCCGATGTTCGCGTCAAGCGCCATGTTGATTTCGTCCGGCGTTTTGTTGTTGCCGTGGAAATGGATGCGCTCCGCGGGGAAGCCCGCTTTCAGCGCGGTGTGCAGTTCACCGTCGGAGACGACGTCCAGGCTCATGCCCTCTTCTTCCGCGACGCGGCACATCGCCATGACGCAGAACGCTTTGGAGGCATACGCCACTTGGAAGCGGAGGCCGGTTTTGCGGAATGCTTCCGTGAATTCGCGGGCGCGCTGGCGCACCAGCGTCTCGTCTACGATATAGAGAGGCGTCCCGAATTCTTTCGCGAGATCGGTGACGTCGCACCCTCCGATCTCCAAATGTCCTTGTGCGTTGATTCGGCTCGTTCCATGCAAAAACATCGTCTTTTCCCCTTTATACTGGATTCGGAATGGGATCGGCAAGCGATCGATCCGGCATTTGCATATTTATCCTGAGTATAGCGGAAAAGGTCCTTGCGGAAAATGGAGAATTTGCCGGATCATTTGCATTCGTCCGCTTGTCCGGGGGTCGGCCATCAGGTCGGTTGCTTCTGGTTCTGTTTAGGCCGATAAAGGGAAGGACGGGTGTCGCTCTCCGGCATCGGCATTCTAAGGAAGATCGCCAGCAGCGCCTTGCCGTTGAACGGAACCAAAGGCCACAAATACGGCGAGTTGAACGATCTCGCCAGCGCCAAATACAGAAACAGAAGCGTCGTCCCGACCACGAAGCCGGGAACTTTGAAGAAGTAAACGGCGACGAGCAGCCCGAGCCGGACGATGCGATTGGCGAGTCCCAACTCATAGCTGGGCGTGGCGAACATTCCGATCGCGGAGACGGCCATGTACAATATAACCTCGTTGATGAACAGCCCCGTTTTGACCGCAATGTCCCCGATCAAGATGGCCGAAAGCAGCGTCATGGCGGTGACGAGCGGGGCGGGCGTGTGGACCGCAGCCAGCCTCATGAGGTCGACCCCCATTTCGGCAATGATGAACTGCAGGATGAGCGGAAGATCCCCGGTTTTGTCGGCCCCTACGAACCATAGCCAATCCGGGCGGACGGCCATGTTTTGCGCGTACAGAAACCATAAAGGAAGCATGAACATGGACGCCAGAATACCAATATATCGTACCCATCTCAAATAGGTACCGATAAACGGGCTCTGACGGCTTTCTTCCGCGTGCTGGACCAGGTCAAAAAAAGTGGTCGGAAGCATCATCGCGCTCGGGGAAGTATCCGTAAACAAGACAAGCGAACCTTCCAGCATTTGCGCCGCGACGACGTCGGGACGTTCCGTGTAGCGGACATTCGGAAAAGGGTTCCATCCTTTGTTAATCATCATTTCTTCCAACTGTTTATCGGCCAAGGGGAGCGCGTCGACCTTGACCTTTTTCACTTTATCGCGGACCGCTTCGACAAGTTTGGGGTCCGTGATATCGTCGATGTATCCGATACAGACGTCCGTTTGGCTTCGCATGCCGACCTTCATCATCTCGAACCGGGCTTTGCGGTCTCGCAACCGTCTCCGGACCAGCCCGATGTTCATCAGCAGCGTTTCGGTGAATCCGTCCTTACTTCCGCGGACGACCTTCTCCAGCACAGGCTGCTCGGGATTCCTCGCTGGATATTGCTTCGCGTCGATCAGAAGGACGGCCTCTTGACCGTCGATGTAGAATGCGGTGTTTCCCATCATGACCTGATCCAACATGCTGTTGAAGGACTCCGTCCGGATCACCTGCATGGCCGGAACGTACTGCGTGAGATACGCTTCGAGCGCTTCATGGCTGAGACAGGACGGATCCAGGTGGGACAGGCGTTTGAGCACCTCGTTCATCGTGGCATCCTTCACGAATACGCTCAGGAACAGGAAAGCGATACGGCGGTCGCCGAACGGCACTTCCCTCACTTGCACCTCGAAGCTTTTGTTGAAGCCGACCTCGCGTTCCAGCCTCTCTTTCCAGCGGTTCAGATCGGATGGGATCCGGTCATTGGCGGGCGGTTTCGCTTGTTCGGCGGATTTGCCGTTGGACCCATGATGCGCTGCCCCTTTTGCTTTGTCGTCCTGGCCTGGGTCTCGGTTTCCCAAGCCGTCCGGCAATCCTCCGATATCGTCCAACCCCATCGGCAAATCCATGCTTCCGTGAACCGTCGGTTCCACGTTCGTTCCTCCTCTCATAGTCGAAACCACAGCCAGTCGATCAACGAGCCCGCCACCTTGCCCAGGACCATGGCCATCAGGAGCGAGAATAAGTAAGGCTTCAACCGGAGTTTTTTGGAGATGATCGGAAGCACGTTAAGCACCTCCGTTAAAGCCGCCGCGAACATGCCCACGAAAACGCCCTGAAATACCGCGGGAACGAGAAGAAGCCACGCCGGCCATCCCAGTATCCAATGGAACTGGTCCGCGGAAATCCAATACAGCGCTCCGAGCAGAATCGCGGACTCGAACAAGCCGGAGCGCCTGTGCGCTTGGGTGAGCTGGACCAATCGGGGAATCAGGTCCAGGACGATTAACAACGCGACGAACGCGCTGCCGACGGAGAAGCCGCCCGCAAGAGCAACCGCGGCGAGCAGCGTTCCGGTTAACCAATCAGCCACCTCGCCCCTTCGCCTCCTCCCCGTCGTGTTTGCGCCGATATTCTTCCGTGATGATATAGTGGTTCACATTTTCCTGGTACATGAACATTTCCACTTCGAGCGGATTCGGCTCATCGCTGCGCTTCTTGCGGAGCAAACGGTTGAAAAACAGCAGCATGCCGAGGCCGACGCCCAGCGAATAAGGAATTTGAAACAGCCACGGATGGCGCTCGGACCTCCCGACGATCAACTCCGTAATCCTGCGCTGAACGTGCGGCATGTTGACGTCGGCGTGGAAGTTCATCAGAGCCATGCCCGACCCGAAAAAAAGCAGCAGCCATGCCAGCACGAGCGTGATGAGCCGCGGTTTGGCGGCGGCGTCGGTCGAGACCTCGATGAGCACGTGCGGTTCGCCGAACGTTTCCACGTTCATGCCGGGCACCGCCTCCCGGACGGCTTTGACCACCTGGAGCATGTCGATGACGATCATGCTCCCATCCTCCGGCTGGACGCGGTGCAGCGGCAGCTTTTTCAGTTGCTGGTCGTGCCGGGATTCCGTCACGAGCCTCGACACCATGCCGAGCGTAATCACGCTCCCCGGCGGCACGACGACCCGGCGCCGAAGCCTGACGTAGACGACGGACGACTTTTCCATGCGCACCCTCCCCCGGATGGGCTTTCCGGTTAGTATGGTTCACGAGCGCGGGGGATAGTCGGAGGGGCCGACCGAATAACTCAGGGCCACCGAAGACGGTCTCACCGTCTTACGGAGCAGGATTGGTTACTTTGGCGATACCTAAGACGGTCTCACCGTCTTGCGGAGCGGATTTGGTTACTTTGGCGCTACCGAAGACGGTCTCACCGTCTTGCGGAGCTAATTTGGTTACTTTGGCGGTACCTAAGACGGTCTCACCGTCTTACGAAACCGATTTGGTTACTTTGTCGTTACCTAAGACGTTCTCACCATCTTGCGGACGGATTTGGTTACTTTGCCGTTACCGAAGACGGTGTCACCGTCTTGCGGAGCAGATTTGGTTACTTTGTCGTTACCTAAGACGTTCTCACTATCTTGCGGAGCGGATTGGATTACTTTGCCGTTACCAAAGACGGTCTCACCGTCTTGCGGAGCAGATTTGGTTACTTTGGCGTTACCGAAGACGGTCTCACCGTCTTGCGGAGCAGATTTGGTTACTTTGGCGTTACCGAAGACGGTCTCACCGTCTTGCGGAACGGATTTGGTTACTTTGGCGGTACCGAAGACGGTCTAGACGTCTTGCGGCTTGAACGTTTGGTGCGAGAAAGTTTAAAACATGAAGTTTCGAGCCTTAGGGGTCAATTCATAAAAGTGAAAGCGTTCAGTACCTCTTCCCAATGGCTGCAGCAATCCTTTTCCCACCATCATTCGAATGATTTTTCTGCCGGCGTCCTTTTGAAAATTCGTACAGAGCGTGACGTCATCCATATTGATGGGTCGATTTAAATACAACGCAAAGCGAATAATTTCCCTTTCATAGATGCTTAAGTCTCGATAAGCCTCCCCGGGCAGGGCGGAGTGGATGCCGATGAGTTCGTAGAGGGTGCGGCGGCAGTAGTCGGGCCTCTTGTCCAATTGGTCCCAGGTGAATGGGATGTAGGTGATTTTGCGCGCGGCCATCGTGCAGATGCGGACTTGTTCGAAGTCGAAGCGGTCGCGGGTGATTTTCTCGGCGTGAGGAACATAACCGAGGCTCTCCACCCCCCAGCGTAACGGCGGATTGAAGAAGTCGATGTAGATCCTGACGCCTGTGTTGCTGATCAACTCGTATTCCATCACCAGTCCTTCGGGAGACGGCAGAACAGGTCGAAGCGCTTCGCAATACAATTTCTTTTCTCCCGTTTTGTCCCTACGCAGCATCTCCAATCTCTGGCCCGTCGCCGTTCGGATCTGTTCCTCCCACAACCCATCAAACTCCTTTTCGTACGCCAATGAACACACCCCTCCATCGGCCGGAAATGCAAAAACGCCGCTCACCCCATCCGGGGCAAACGGCGTATGCTTTACGCGGCACTATAATTGGCTTTAAAACTATCAGAAAATTCACAGCACGTCTAGAGGTGAGTCAAACAGGTCAGTGGTGTGCGATGTTGGGTGCGACGTTGGGTGCGACGTTGGGTGCATTACGCGGACAAGTGTCTACTGCGCGATCTGATCCTTGATATTCTGCAGGATCTTCTTCTCCAGGCGGCTGACCTGCACTTGCGAAATGCCGAGCCGGCTGGCGACCTCCGACTGCGTCTGGTCGCGGAAGTATCGCAGGAACACGATAAGCCGCTCCCGCTCGCTGAGCGATTGGATCGCCTCGGTCAGCGCGAGCTTGTCGAACCAGCGCTCCTGCGACTCGTCGGCGATTTGGTCCATCAGCGTGATCGGGTCACCGTCGTTCTCGAACACGGTCTCGTGGATCGACGCCGGTGGCTTGTTCGCTTCCTGGGCGAAGACGATTTCCTCGGCCGTGACGCCAAGTTCGTCGGCGATTTCGCCGATCGTGGCGGCGCGGCCCAACCGTTTGGCGAGCTCGTCCTTGACCTTGCGCACCCGGTTGGCCATTTCCTTCAGCGAACGGCTGACCTTCAAGGTGCCGTCGTCGCGCAGGAACCGCTGAATCTCCCCGATGATCATCGGGACGGCGTACGTGGAAAATTTGACGTCATAACTCAAATCGAATTTGTCTACCGACTTCAGCAGTCCAATGCAGCCGATCTGGAACAGATCGTCGCTGTCGTAGCCCCGGTTCGCGAACCGCTGGACGACGGACCACACCAAACGGATGTTGCTGTTGACCAGTGTGTCCCGCGCCGTCGTATCGCCGGATTGGCTGAGCGCGATGAGGCGCTTGACCTCCGTGTCGTCCAAATACGCCGGCGGCGACGACGAACGTTTAAATTCCCATTCCATGCCTCCAACCCCTGCCGCGCGGTTAATTGAACAACGCCTTTTTGGACTCGATCCGTTTCTTCATCGTCAGGCGGGTGCCGCCTCCGGGAACGCTTGCCGCTTCGAACTCGTCCATGAAATTTTCCATGATCGTGAATCCCATGCCGGAACGTTCCAGCTCCGGGCGGGACGTATACAGCGGCTGGCGGGCCAGCTCCAAATCCTCGATTCCTCTGCCTTGGTCACTCACCGACAGGGAGAACACATCTCCGTCGATGGAGGCTTCCAGCGTCACTTCGCCCTCCGGCCGGTTGTCGTAGCCGTGGATGATCGCGTTCGTGACCGCTTCGGATACGACCGTTTTGATCTCGTCGAGCTCCTCCAGCGTCGGGTCCAGTTGGGACACGAAGGCGGCGATCGCGACGCGCGCGAAGGCTTCGTTTTCGGATCTGGCGGCGAAAGACAGCTTCATGAAATTGTGTCCGTTCATGATACGACCTCCAAACTGGCGAGCGCCGAACGTTCGGACTCGTGCAGCGACAGGATTTTGAAAAGACCCGAAAGCTCGAACAGCCGTTTGACGCTCGCTTGGGCGTCGCAGACGACCATTTTGCCGCCGCGGCTTTTAACCAGCTTATAACGGCCCAAGATGACGCCGAGCCCCGAGCTGTCCATGAACTGGAGCTCTTTCAGGCTCAAAACGACGTGTTCGCACCGGCCCCTCAGGATCGCATCCTCCATTTTGAAACGGACGATATCCGCGGTGTGGTGGTCCAATTCCCCTCTCAGGCGAACGATCAGCACGTTGCGGTGCTGCTCGAGCTCCACTTGCAAACTCATGCCGGTCTACCTCCCCCAGTAAAAAGCTTGAATGACCAATTCTACGATCCTCTCGGCCATTCCTGCCCCCCGACAAAACTAGAAGCAACCCCCTCCGACCCGACAAAAAACGCAACGCGAAACGACCGGGCCGGCCTCTAAGGGACAGAGAATGACGTTTGGACGAGCGCTTCCGGAAGCGTTCCCCAAAACCGGCGGCTGCGCGGAAATGCCGAAAAGGCGGCGACGCGACTAGCCCGTCCTTCCGCCCCTTGGCTCCGTCATTCGGACATGAACAAGTGACCCGCCGAACGCTTGAACAGCGTCCACCATCCCGCTTTATCGACCGCCAACGGCGACGCCACCGGAAACTCCTTGAGCACCTGCTCCCCTCGGTAGACGACCAGCTTGCCCACCGGCTGGCCGGCCTTCACCGGCGCCTTCACGGAGGAATCGAGCACGAGCTCGTGGCGGATGCCTTTGCCGGCGTCCCCTTTTTTCAGCAGCACGCTGTACGAACGGTCGGCGACGAGCGGCACTTGGGCGATCTTCCCTTTTTCCACCTTCAGCGTTCCTATCGCGTCGCCTTTCTTGTAAATCGGCACGTTCGTATACTGCGCGAACGCGTAGTCGAACAGATGCGAGACTTCCGCATTGCGGGTTTTCGTGTTCGGCTCGCCCATCACGACGGCGATCAGACGCAGGTTATCCCGGCGCGCCGTGGCGGACAGGCAAAATTTGGCCTCGCTGGTGAACCCCGTTTTCAAGCCGTCCGCCCCGTGATAGAAACGGACCAGTTTGTTCGTGTTGACGAGCCAGAAAGGCTTTTCGCTGTCTTTGCGCAAGTAATCCTGGTACAAGCCGGTGAACTTCGTGATCTGCTCGTATTTCAGCAGCTCGCGCGACATGATCGCGATGTCATGGGCGGACGATACATGGCCAGAGGCCGGCAATCCGTTCGGATTCATGAACTTCGTATCGGTCAGTCCCAGCTCTTTCGCTTTCTCGTTCATCATCCGGACGAACTCCGCTTCGCTGCCGCCGAGTTTTTCGGCCAGCGCGACGGAAGCGTCGTTCCCGGAGGCGAGCGCGACGCCCTTGAGCATGTCCTCCACGCTCATCACTTCGCCGGGCTCGAGGAAAATTTGCGAACCGCCCATCGAAGCGGCGTATTCGCTCGTTTGGACCTTATCGGTCATTTTGAGCCGGCCCTGGTCGATGGCTTCCATCACCAGCAGCATCGTCATGATTTTCGTAATGCTGGCGGGCGGCAGCGCGGCGTGCGAGTTTTTCTCGAAAACGACGGTGCCGCTGTCCGCGTCCATGAGAATCGCGGATTTGGCGTTGGGCGCCAGGTCCGTCGCGGGTTTGGCGGGCACGGGCTCCTTGGCGGCGGCCGGTGCGGCCGGAGCGGCTGCCAGCGCGGCGGACAGCAGCGCGGCGGCGAGGATAAGCGGAAATCTGCGACGCTGAACGTTCAAAACGGGTTTCCCCCTCCTACAGAGGCCCAATTTCGGCCATGTTTTCTTCTTCCATCCAGTGTTCCCCCGCGCCAAGTAAATTATTCCAGAAAACAAAAAAGACCCGTCAGGCTTCTTGCTGCCCTTCGGGTCTTTGAATTCTATGTTCCGCCGTCAAATCATCAGCAATTCACGGATATCCTCTTCGCCGAGCGATGTCAGCGACTCTTCTCCCGGCTGCACGACGGCGTCGATCAAATCGCGTTTACGTTGCTGCAGCGCGAACATCTTCTCTTCGATCGTGCCTTGCGTGACGAGCCGGATGACCTGCACGACGTTTTTCTGCCCGATGCGGTGGGCCCGGTCGGCCGCCTGTTGTTCGACCGCCGGATTCCACCACAAGTCGAACAGCAGCACCGTGTCGGCTCCGGTCAGGTTCAACCCGGTTCCGCCCGCTTTGAGCGAAATCAGGAACAGCTCCCCTTCCCCTTCGTTAAATCGGCGGCACAGCTCCACCCGGTCGCGGCCCGGCGTCTGCCCGTCGAGATAGAAGTAGGAGGCTCCCATTTTCTCCAGCTCTCTGCGGATGATGCCGAGCATCTCCGTGAATTGCGAGAAAACGAGCATGCGTTTGCCGGAATCGCGGCATTCCTGCACGATCTCCAGCAGCTGCTCGAGCTTGCCGGACTCCCCTTCGTACCCTTCCACGAACATCGCCGGATGGCAGCACAGCTGGCGCAGCCTCGTCATGCCGGCCAGAATGTGCATGCGGCTTTTCTGGAAGCCTTCCTCGCGTATGCGGCGAAGCGCGTCCTCCTGCAAGCGGGCCAGGTAGGCCAAATACAGTTTTTTCTGCTCCGGAAGCAGCTCCGAAGCTTGAACCGTCTCGATTTTGTCGGGCAGCTCCTTCAAGACGTCCGACTTCAGCCTGCGAAGCAGGAACGGCCGGATTTTCTTCGCCACCTGCTCGGGAGACAGCTCCGTGAACCGCTTCCGGCTCCAGAACAGTTCCGGGAACACCGCGTCGAAAATCGACCACAGCTCCTCCAGCCGGTTTTCGATCGGGGTTCCGGTCAGCGCGAATCGGTGCTTCGCCCGAATGTCTTTTACGGATTGGGCCGTCTGGGTAGCGTGGTTTTTGATCGCCTGCGCCTCGTCGAGGATGAGCACGGAGAAGCGCAAATCGGCGAAATCGCCGGCGTCCCGCCTGAGCAGCGGATAAGAAGTGATCACCACGTCGATACCCGCCAAATCGCCCAGGATGTCCCCCCGCGCCGACTTGTCGCCTTCGACGACGACGGCCCGGATGTCCGGCGCGAACTTGCGCAGCTCGTTCCACCAGTTGTACGTGAGCGACGCCGGACAGACGATCAAAGCGGGCTGTCCCTCTTCCCGGATTTGCGGCAACTCCGAAAGCAGGAACGCGATGCTTTGCAGCGTTTTGCCGAGCCCCATGTCATCCGCCAGTACGCCGCCGAAGCGGTAGTGGGACAAAGTCTTCATCCATTGGAATCCGAATCGCTGGTAATCGCGGAGAATCGGGGACAGCGACTCGGGCACCTCGAAATCGAGACTGTCCGGATTGCGCATGTTGTCGATGAACTCGCGGAACCGCTGCCCCAGCTTGACGCCTTGAACCTTATCGTCCGGATCCAGGAAGCGAAGACCGCGGGCGACGGACAGATGAAGCCGCGTATCCTGCAGATCGTTTCGCTTAAGCTCCATCTCCTCCAGCATCCGCCCGATCGAGGCGTACCCTTCGTCCTCCAGCGACACGTAAGCGCCGCCGGGCATCCGGTAATATTTCTTTTTCTCCACCAAATGCCGGAGAAGGTCGCGGATCTCCTCATCGTCGATGCCGTCCATGTCAAAGCGGACTTCCAGCCAATCCGTACCCGGATCCAGGTCGATCATGACCTTCGGCGGACGCGGCGGCGCGGCCAGCATGCTTTCGACCTCCGGCGTCGCGTAGACCTCCGTCCACTTGTTCAATTGAGGAAGCGTGCGGAACAGAAAATGGTAGATGTCGTCCTCGTCGTCCAAATGAAGCGATTTCCCGTCGTAACGGAACGGGATTTGCTCGATGAGCGACATGACGCGGCTTTCCTTCTCCCCGTCCCGCATGAGAATCTTGTCGGTCCGTTCGGAACGCCCGTTCTTGACGGCCAGCGGATCCAACGAAACGTTGCCGTACACGAATTCGAGCCGCGCGAGCAGCCGGTCCTCGGCGCGGTCCAGATACAGCCTGGCGGCCAAAGGAGCGGTCACGATCCGGTTTTGGACGTCCTCGTCGAAGATCACGGGCCCGATCCGCTTCAACCCCGGTACGACCCGCGCGAGAAACAGCTCCAGATGAGCCGGGGAAATCAGCACCTGAAACCCCGAAGTTCGGGAGAACATGCCCTTCAATTCGGCGATTTGCTTGCAGGTCGCGGAGTCGATCCGATAGATCCGGTTGCCCTCCAGGCAAATGCCGTAAGGCTCCAGCACGGTCACGTGTTGAAGTCCTTCCACGGCGATCCGGTACACCTCGGCCGAAGGCTGGCTGAACCGGAACGTAAGCGGCACGCCGCCGGTTTCTTCGCGGATGTCCGAGTAGGTTTGCCCGCCGTGCATGAACTTGACGTTCGCCTGCAGCAGCAAGGGAAGCAGCCGGTCCCAAGCATAAGGGGGCACGAACAGCATCCGGTCGCTGCCCGACATCCCCGAGAAAGCATACATCAGATGCGATTCCCGGTAAGCGGTCTCGTTGCGTGAGATGTCCAAAAGAATGTCGAAAATGGCCCGGTCCGTGTCGGAGAACGAATGATGAGCGGGATCGAGCGTGAACAGCTTGGCGATTTCGTAGGCGGTGTCGTTTTCGTAATGCCCGAGCAGCTGCTTGATTTTCTGGATCGTGTACAGCCGTCGCGTGCCCAGCTTGATCTCGACCGTCATGGAGGGCTTGCGCTGGTTCGCCGCGGCCGTGCACGTATACTCGACGTGAACCGTCTCCCGCTCGCCGAGCCGGTATTCCTCCTCCGCCTCGTCCGCCGCGGGCGAACGGTCGAAAATCGAGATCATGCTGCGGGCGAGATACACGTGCTCGTTCGTGATGACAGGCGCATGGTCGGAGGCGACGGCGCCCCCCTGTAGTTCATGAATGCGCAGGAGAACGGCGGCGATATGCTTGCAAGGCGTTTGCGTCGTTTCGTGGAAGTCGCACTCGCACTCCGAAGTCGGCTCGCCTTCGTCGTACAGCTCCAAATGGACGCTGTATCGTTTCGTCCCGGTAACGACCGCGTCAAATAGGCGTCCGTCCGGATCGCGTTCCAACCGGAGCACCCTTTTTTGTTTGAAATAGGTTTGCCCTTGCTGATAAATATCTTCTCCGCACCAGGCGCGGATGTCGGCCAGCGTAATGGGTTGCGTGGTGATTCGCCCCTTCATGCCGTGATCGGATGGTCAAATGGTATCCTTCCATTATACCACAACCGCCGGAATGAGAAGTCGAACGCTCAAAAGAGAAACAGCCCCGGGGACGAATTGTCCCTAGGGCTGCGTATCCTATCGCCTTACATTTGCGGAAGAACGGCCATGACCAGCGAGATGAACCGGTCCTTTACCTTCTCCGAAGTTTCCATGACTTCTTCGTGATTCAACGGCTGATCCAGGATGCCCGCCGCCATGTTGCTGATGCAGGAGATGCCCAGCACCTCGATGCCGGAATGGCGCGCCACGATGACTTCCGCGACCGTGGACATGCCGACGGCGTCGACGCCTAGCGTTCTCAGCATGCGGATTTCGGCCGGCGTCTCGTAGTTCGGTCCAAGCAAGCCGACGTAGACGCCTTCTTGGACCTCAAAGCCCAGTTCTTTCGCCGACTGCTTCGCTATTTCGCGCAAGCGGCGGCTGTACGCTTCCGACATGTCGGGAAAGCGCACGCCGAGCGCGTTGTCGTTGGGCCCGACCAGCGGATTGCGGCCCGTCAGGTTGATGTGGTCGGAAATGACCATCAGGTCGCCGGGTCCGTAACCGAGATTGACGCCGCCTGCGGCGTTCGTCACGAGAAGCGACTTCACGCCGAGCGCCTTCATGACGCGTACCGGAAGCGTCGTGCGCTCCGCTTCGTAGCCTTCGTACAGATGGAAACGTCCGCGCATCAGGATGACGTTCCTTCCTTGCATCCGGCCGATGACAAGCTCGCCGGCATGCCCTTCCACCGTGGAAATCGGAAAATGCGGAATTTCATGATAAGGGATCGTGACCGAGTTCTCGAGGTCGTCCCCGAGCACCCCGAGGCCGGAGCCGAGAATGAGGCCGATTTCCGGCTTCGTTTGAATGCGGGAGGCGATAAATTGCGCGGCCTCGTCGATAATGGCTTTGGTTACGTGGGTCATGCCGTATCCTCTCCTTAGAACGGAATCAAACAAGCCGGGCCAGGAAGCTGCGTCCGTGCGTCGTAAATGCTTGAAGCCCGAAATTGTCGGCGATCGTCGCGGCCAAATCCGCATACGAAGCCATGGTGCCGAGGTCGCCCGGCTTCGTGAAAGCGGGGCTGCACGCCAGCAGCGGCACGTACTCCCGCGTATGGTCGGTTCCGGCGTGGGTCGGATCGTTGCCGTGGTCCGCCGTGATAACGAGAAGGTCTCGTTCCGTCAGCGTGTCCAGCAGCGCCGGCACCGCCCGGTCGAACTCCTCGAGCGCGCGCGCGTAGCCTTCCGGATCGCGCCGATGCCCGTAAAGCGAATCGAAATCGACCAGGTTCGTGAACAGCAGGCCGCGGAAATCGCCCTTCAGCTCCTCGAGCGTCGTTTCGATGCCGTGCGCGTTGCTTTGGGTCGGGAGCGCCTTGGTGACGCCTTCCCCGTCGAAAATATCGTTGATTTTCCCGACCGCAACCACGTCGCGGCCCGCGTCCTTCAGCGCGTTCAGCACCGTCGGCATCGGCGGCTTCACCGCGTAATCGTGGCGGTTCGGCGTCCGTTTGAACGCGCCGGGCTGCCCGACGTAAGGCCTTGCGATGACGCGGCCGACGGAAAACTCGTCCTTCATCGTCAGCCGGCGCGCGATCCGGCAAGCCGCGTACAGCTCCTCCAGCGGAATGATCTCCTCATGCGCCGCGAGCTGGAACACGCTGTCCGCCGAAGTGTAGACGATCCAGGCGCCGGTTCTCATCTGCTCTTCCCCGAGCTCGTCCAAAATTTCCGTGCCGGAAGCGGGTTTGTTGCCGATGACGCGGCGGCCGGTCTCTTGCTCGAACGCTTCGATCAGCTCGGCAGGGAATCCGTCCGGGAACGTGCGGAACGGCGTTTCGATGTGCAGTCCCATCAGCTCCCAATGCCCGGTCATCGTGTCTTTGCCCGCGGAAACCTCCGCCATTTTGCCGTAATAGGCCGAAGGCGAAGCTTCCTTCTCCCAATCCGAGATCGGCGCGATGTTGGCGAGACCCAGCTTCCGCATGTTCGGCAGCTGCGTGCCGCGCACGGTCTGCGCGATATGCCCAAGCGTATGCGCGCCTTTATCCCCGTATTCCGGGGCGTCCGGCAGTTCGCCGATGCCTACGCTGTCCAGCACGATCACGGCGATTCTTTCGAATGTCATGGTGTGTCCTCCTCATCGTCCCGCCGGGCGGCGGCGGGCTTTCCCTCTAACGGGCGCGCGGGTGGGCGCGGTCGTATTCTTCTTTGACCCTGGCCCTGGCGGCCGTCTGATACATCTGGGTCGTCTGGGGACTGGCGTGGCCGAGCATTTCCTGAACGGCCCGCACGTCCGCGCCGTTCTCCAGCAGATGCACGGCAAACGAATGCCTCAGCGTGTGAGGGGTCAGCTCATCAGGAATGCCGGCCGCCCGGGCGTATTTCTTGATGATTTTCCAGAAGCCTTGCCGGGTCATGCGAGTACCGAGATGGTTCGGAAACAATGCGTCCGCGGGCTTGTCCGCCCGGATCAAAGCGGGTCGGCCTTCCTCCAGGTAACGCTTCAGCGAGCGGGCCGCGATGCCTCCGATCGGGACCATCCGTTCCCGGCTGCCCGGACCGGAGCAATGAATGAAGCCCATGTCGATCCGGACATGGGAGACGTCCATCGCCATCAGCTCGGACACCCGCATGCCCGTCGCGTACAGAAGCTCCAGCATGGCCTTGTCCCGCAGCCCTTGAACGGTTTGTTCATCCGGCGCGTCCAACAGTTTGCCGATTTCCTCCGACGCTAGCGTCCGCGGCTCCTTGCTTGCCGGTCTCGGAGCTTCCACCTGCAGCGTCGGATCGCGCTCCAGCACCCGCTCGATGACCCCGTAACGGCATAACCCGCGGATGGAGACGAGCCGTCTGGCGATCGTAGCCGAAGATTTGCCTTCCTGGCGCATTCGATGCATGTATGCCTGCAAATGTTTCGGTTGCAGCGCGCCCGGCGTCGTCACGCCCATCTCTTCCAATGCTTTCGCGAAATCCGCCAAATCCCTGCCGTAGCTGACGCGGGTGCTCTCCGATACGGCGCGGTCCTCCGCCAACCGGTCCTTGAAGTCTTGGATCCATTTCAGCATGGCTTGCGGAAAACCTCCTTCTCCCTGCTCTACTCCCCGTACCAATAGAACAAGCGCAGACGGTCGCCCGGCGATGTTTCCGGGTCGTCTCCCGTGCCGGAATGGAAAACCTTAGCGGCGCGGCCTTCAGGTTCCTTGTACGGATCCTGAGGCTTCAGCCAGCCGTGGAACCAGCCGAACAGCCCGTGGACGACGACCGTCAACACCAGGAAAAACAGCGTGAACTGCAGCCGGCTCCACCATTTGTCGTACGTATCCTTCATCGCCGATCCCCGCCTTGTCCGTTTTCTCGATAAACGGTATGTCAGGGAGCGGCGAATGATGCCTTTTACCGCGACACCGCCAGCGGGACGTAGTCCGCGCCGATCGCTTCCGCGACCTGCGGATGCGTGATCGCGCCCGCATGGACGTTGACGCCGAGGGCAAGCGCGGAATCGGCGGCGACGGCCGACTCGAAGCCTTGAGCGGCAAGCTTCATGACATAGTCGATCGTGACGTTCGTCAGCGCGAGCGTCGAAGTCCGCGGCACGGCGCCGGGCATGTTCGCGACGGCATAGTGGATGACTCCGTGCTTCTCGTAAACGGGATCCTCGTGGGTCGTGGCACGGTCGATCGTCTCGATCGAGCCGCCTTGGTCGACGGCGACGTCGACGATGACGGCGCCTTTCTTCATCGTCTTCACCATTTCCTCCGTGACGAGCCTCGGCGCCCTGGCGCCGGGTACGAGCACGGCTCCGATCAGGAGGTCGGCTTTGCGGACCGCGCTTGCGATGTTATGAGGGTTGCTCATGAGCGTCCGCAGGCGGCCTTGGAATACATCGTCGAGATAGCGCATCCGCTCGCCGCTTTTCTCCAGCACGACGACGTCCGCTCCGAGTCCGAGCGCCATTTTGGCGGCGTTCGTGCCGACGATGCCCCCGCCGATAATGATGACCTCCGCCGGAGGAACGCCGGGCACGCCGCCAAGCAGGACGCCTCGGCCGCCCTGGAACGCCTCGAGGTACTTGGCTCCTTCCTGGACGGACATGCGGCCCGCCACTTCGCTCATCGGCGTGAGCAGCGGAAGGCTCCGGTTCGCCAGTTGGATCGTTTCATAAGCGATCGCCGTCACGTTCGCGGCCGCGAGCGCCTTCGCCAAATCAGGCGCAGCCGCAAGATGCAGGTACGTAAAGAGAATTTGCCCGGAACGGAAATATCCGAATTCCTCGGCCACGGGCTCCTTCACCTTCACGATCATCTCGGCGCGTTCCCATACCGCTTCCGCGCCGCCGACGATGACCGCTCCCGCGGCGAAATATTCTTCGTCGAGGAATCCGCTGCCGACGCCCGCCCCGGCCTGCACGACGACCTCATGCCCTTGCTGCCGCAGCATGCCCGCTCCGGCCGGCGTCAACGCGACGCGGTATTCCTGGTTTTTGATTTCCTTCGGTACTCCAACGATCACGGCGAATTCCTCCCGAATGGATCCTTACCCATCGTATGTACGCGTTCAAAGCACCGGACGTCTTCCGTTTACAATAACTCCCGAATCGAAGGCTCGATTTCCGACGGCACGACCCCGGGCTCGAACCGGGTGACGACGTTTCCGTTCCGGTCGACGAGGAACTTCGTGAAGTTCCATTTGATTTCGTCGTCCGCTCCCTCGGGCTCGCCTTGGAAAGGCGCTTGCTCTTTCAAGTAGCGGTACAAGGGATGGGCATCCGGTCCGTTGACGACCGTTTTCTCGAACAGCGGGAACGTGACGCCGTAGTTGATTTTGCAAAATTGCTGCACTTCTTCGTTCGTGCCCGGCTCCTGCGCTCCGAATTGGTTGCACGGAAACCCGAGGATTTCAAGCCCTTGCTCCCGGTAAGTCTCGTACAGCTTCTGAAGCCCCTCGTATTGCGGAGTCAACCCGCACTGGCTGGCCGTGTTCACGATCAGGAGCACTTTTCCCTTGTAAGGCGTCAAATCCGTCTCCTGCCCGTTCATCCGGCGCGCTTGAAAATCATAAATTCCCATCGTTTGTCCCTCCTCGTTCCTCTTCCTCCGGACGATCCGATCCCGGCGGCATTCCCTTGAGCTTCCTCATCGTTTCGACCACCTGCACGCGCAAAGCGTCCGCTTCTTCAGCCGAAACTCCCGCGCTGCAAAACAGCCGCTCCGGGATGCACTCCGCTTTCGCTTTAAGGGATTGACCCTGCGGCGTCAGCTCAATGACGACGATTCTTTCGTCCCTGGGGTCCCTCCGCCGCTCGAGCAGGCCCATTCCCTCCAGCTTTTTCAAAAGCGGGGTCAGCGTGCCGGAATCCAAAAACAGCCGCGCCCCCAGCTCTTTGACGCTGATCCCGTCCCGTTCCCAAAGCGCCAGCATCGCGATGTACTGGGTGTAGGTCAGGCCGAGATCCTTCAGCAGGGGGTGGTACAGCTTCGTCACTTCCTTCGCCAATGAATATAACGCAAAACAGACCTGGTTTTCCAGTTTCAACATCTCTTTATCTTCCACCAATGCCATTCCTCCGTTCCTTCACGGCCGGCAGCGCCAACTTGACGCCCTAATTAAATTGTGTACAATTTAATTATAAACAATTCCTATGAGGGAGGAAACCCCTGTGTCCCTTTACGACATTGAGGTCAAATCAATCCGCGGCGATTCGGTCAAAATGTCCGAATACCGCGGCGACGTGATGCTGATCGTCAACACCGCAAGCAAGTGCGGATTCGCCCCCCAGTACAAAGATCTGCAGCGGCTTCACGAAACTTACGCGTCCCGGGGCCTTCGCGTTTTAGGCTTTCCGAGCAATCAATTCGCGCATCAGGAACCGGATGACGAAGCGGCCATCGAGCAGCACTGCCAAATCAACCACGGCGTAACCTTCCCGCTCCATGCGAAAATCGACGTCAAAGGTCCGGGCGCCCACCCCTTGTACCGGTTGCTCACGAGCGAAGCGCGAGGCTTTCTCGGCACGAAGGCGATCAAATGGAACTTCACCAAATTCCTCGTCGACCGAAACGGCCGCGTCGTCAAACGCTTCGCGCCGACCGTCACGCCGGATAAAATCGAGCCTTATATCGCCAAATTGCTGTAATAAAGATAGTAAACGCAAAAAAAGCGCGTGACCTGAGCGGTCATGCGCTTTATTTATCGGTTTCTTCCTTCGTTTCGGACGCCCTGGCCGCGTTGCATTTGGCGCAAATGCCCTGAAAGTCGAGGCGATGGTCCAGAACGGAAAATCCGTATTCCTTCTCCAGCCGCTCTTCCAACGGAATCAGCCAGTCTTCCATGATCTCGGTCATGGAGCCGCACTGAACGCAGATCAGATGGTGATGATGGTGTTTGTTGCTCTCGGTCCGCAGGTCGTAACGCGCGACGCCGTCTCCGAAGTTCATTTTCTCGACGACGTGCATCTCGCTGAGAAGTTCGAGCGTTCGATAGACGGTGGCAAGTCCGATTTCCGGCGCCTTTTCCTTGACGAGCATGAACACGTCCTCAGCGCTCAGATGGTCTTCCTCGTTCTCGAGCAATACGCGGACCGTCGCTTCCCGTTGGGGTGTCAGCTTGTAGCCCTGGGATTGAAGCTGCTGTTTCACTTTTTCAATGCGGGCTTCCAATGCTCTTGTCCCCCTCCGTTACTCGGTACGCATGGTTCCATTATAGGGGGACCCCGTTCGGGAAGTCAAACCGTACTGCTAGAATAGAAGCGTGCTGATAGACGTTTCCGCCATCGCGGCGTGCGGCGCCACGCGCTCCAGCAGCAGCGGGGATACGTAAGCTTCATAGAGGGAAGCCAGGCACAGCATCGCCAGCATCAGGGCCGCCGAAGCGGTGTGCGCCAGAAAGGGAGGCAGCAGCCTTCCTTTGCGGCGGAACAACCTTTCCCGTACGACGAAGTACGCGAACCGGGCGGCCGAGACGCTCGCGATCATCAGCGCCGGAACGACCAGGGCGTTTTGCGGGGCCACGGCCGCAAGAGAGACGAGCACGCCCTGCCACGCATATTCATGGATGAGCAGCCCGACGGTGAAACCGATCAGGACGCCCTTCAAAAAATCGAGCACGAGCACGAGCGGAAGTCCGATGACGGAGATGCCCAGCAGCCAAATCAACACCAGCCATTTCGCGTAGAAAAGAAAACTGCCGCTGAAAGTCCCGGCCGGATTCGGGGTTTGGGCGTCATGGACGCTTTTCATGTAAAGTCCCAAGTGCTCCGCCAATTCCTGCTGCTGCGCGAAAGTCAGCGCGTGCACGAGCAGCGCCCCGAATACGGCGCCGACGACGAGCAGCACGCCGACGAACAGATACAGATTCACGTTTTCCCTCGCCGACAGGCTCCATAGACGCACGTTCACGGATACCATTCCCTCTCTCAAAGGCGGTTCGTCTTGTGCTAATGGTTATGTCGGACAAGGCCCGTTTAGAAGGGCGGCGACAGTTTTCCGTACGTGCCGCCGCTTCCGGGCGTAAACGAAAGCTTTCCTTCGCGTGCCGCCAGAATGGCGGAAGCGATCTTGGCACCCGCCGCGGCGGCGAGTTTCTCTTCCGGCGCCCGGTGCAGCACCTCCATTTCAGTGCCCGCTTCGCGCAGCAGCTTCTCCCGCGTCACCTTTCCGATCCCCGGAAAGAAGTTCAGCGGTACTTGCGGGAGGTAGGGCGCGCGGCCCTCGGGATGCACCGGTTCCTCTCGGTCGGCCAGCATGTCGATCCGGCCCGAGACGCCGCGGATCAGCTTCCGGCTGCCGCAGGACGGACAAGCCTCCTCCGCTCCTTCATCGCTTTGGGCGGAGAGCGCTTTGCGGCAAGCCGCGCAGTAAGTGGTGTGGTACTTGCCGAGTTGGGGGTGCAAGCCGTAGTTCGCGGTGATTTTCCGCCCGGCTTGTCCGCGCAGGGCCATCGCCCATTCGGCGAACGAAGGCTCTTGCAGGAGCAGCTCGTTGCACTCACGGCCGATCATGCCCGTCGAATGAGCGTCGGAGTTCGTCAGGAACGGATAGCGGGCCAACTCCGTGATCCGGTCCGCCATGTCGGAATCCGAGCTAAGTCCGAGCTCCACGGCGGCAATACCTTCCGGATCGAGGCGGTCGGCCAGCCGGTCGGCCGAGCAGCCGAGCAAGCCGCGGTGCGGAGTGAACACGTGGGCGGGTACGAGCAGGCCTCCGCGCGCAAGCAGCTCCGCCTGCAGCTCCCGTGCGGTTACCCGAAGCCGCTGTGAACTCAGATTCACGTTCTTCATGCGGGGAGCCATCCAGGCGGTCCACTCTTTCATCGAAGCCAAGTCCGGCAAGTAGCCGAGCAGATGGAAAGGGCCGCCTCCCTCTTCGCGGACTTCCATCTCGGCGCCGAGCAGGATGACGGTGTCGCGGTAGCGAATGCCGCCGCCATCCGCTTCTTCCATCTCCCCGGTATCCAGGCAGCGTTCGATATCCGCCTGCACGGCCGGAGAGTGGCAGTCGATGACGCCGATCAACTGGACGCCTTTGCGCTCCGAGGCTTCATGCGCGATCGACCGGAACGTCAAATCGCGGCTGGCGCTGATTTTAACGGCAGTGCCGTTGTCCGTCCTACCGATGTGGACGTGCAGGTCGGCGAAGTACGGTTGAAGCGGCTTGTTCATCCCGGCCAAGATCCCGTCGCGGCATATAGCTGCCAAGCGTACAGGGCCAGAAGCGTCTTGGCGTCGCAAATCCGACCGTCGCGGACATATTGCCAAGCCTGTTCGAGCGTGATGGCCTCGCAGGTGAGGAACTCCTCCTCGTCGAGATGGACTTCGCCTTTCGTGAGCTCATCCGCGAAGTACAAGTGTACGATTTCCTCAGCGAACCCGGGCGAAGTGGAGAAGGATTGCATGTGCTTCAGCCGGGACGCACGGAAGCCCGTCTCCTCCTCCAACTCGCGCCCCGCCGCTTCGAGCGGATCCTCGCCCGGCTCCAGCTTGCCCGCCGGGATTTCCACTTGAACCTTTTCCAGCGGTTTGCGGAACTGCTCAACGACGAGCATCTTGCTCGCCCCCTCCACGAGCGCCAGCACGGCAACCGCGCCCGGGTGCTTCACGATCTCCCGCGTCGCCGTGCCTCCGTCCGGCAACCTCACCGTATCGACCTGAAGGGAAATCATCCGTCCCTGGAAAATAGGCTTCGTTTCAAGCGTTTCTTCATAGAACGGGTGTCTGCCGCCCGTATTTTCGGCCATCCTCGTCTCCTCCTGTCATGAAAAAGCCGTTTGGCTCATAGGTTCAAATTAACGGCTTGTCCGCACGAATGCAAGCCCGCGAGGAGGAACCGACATGCTCAAACGTTACGCGACGCCCGAAAAAATCCGCTGGGTCGGACAAGCCTGGGAAATCCGCCATGCGCTGCGCCAGGAGCTCCGCCGGCTTGGCGGCAAAGCGATGTTGAGGGATCTGTTGCCGAAGGCTCAGGGCTGAAAAATCGGGAAATGCCGGACAGAGGGTCCAGTCCTGGGGTGCCGGCACTCGTGATCGTCGCATTTTGCTACCATTTTTCGTCTCGCCTCCGCTACTCTGCCGCTTCGTCCCCTTCACCCGCCAGGCGGATATGCGCGGTTTCCGGAACCGTCGGGTGGTCGCTTCCCCCTTTGGGTTCGATCGTGAACGCCAGCTCCTCCACCTGCGGCAGGACCTGACTGTGCGAATAGAGATGTCCTTGGGCTTGGTGGAATTCGAGCAGTCCCAAGTTGGTAAACCCCTCCTTCACCGATCCCCATGCCTGCACGTCCCGGCTGTCCGCAGGCAGCATCCCGTCGAACAGGATGAACATTTCCTGCGTTTGCCCGTTGACCCATACGGTCACCTTTTTACGAACAGACGAATCCGGCGCCTCCGGTGCGAAAGCCGGTTTGACCGAGTAAACCCGCGTGTCCGGGCGCTCCATGAGCGCCACGACTTCCGGCTGGTGCAACCGGGCGTATTGAACGGGAGCCAGCGTTTCGTTACGCGCCGCTTCGCCATCCGCAGTCCGGGGCAGTTCCCGCAGCAATATAGCGGCCGCCAACACCAAAACCATTGCGGCAGCGCCGGCGTACTCAGCCCGCTTGCCTGCCCATTTCGTCCGCAAACCGCTTCTCCAGACCGCCCGGCGAAGCGATCTCCGCACACGTTCCGAAGGCATCGGACTCCCCGCAAACGCCGATCCGCCGTCCGCCAAATCGTCCCGCGCACCCAACCACTCTCCCCATTGCCGATGGGAAATCCGGCATGCCGGGCAAACCGCCAAATGCCGCGCCATCGCTTCCGCCGTGTCGGCCGGAAGCTTCTTCAGATGCCAATCCGCCCAGCGTTCCTCGGGCACTCCGCAATCCCGCTCATTCATGGTCTCCCCCCTCCCGCGATTCCGCCCAGCCCAGCCGTTCCATCGCTTTGCGCAAGTGGGAAAGCCCATAACGGACCCTCGACTTCACCGTGCCGATCGGGACCTGCCAGGATTCGGCCAACTCCCGCTGGCTCCGGTAATCGTAAAACGCCGCGGCCAACGTCTGCCGCTGGGCGCCCGGCAGCTCCACCCATGCCCGGCGAAGCGCCTCCTTCTCCAGCTTCGACAGCACCCGCCGTTCCGTATCCTCGCTCTCCCGCAACACATCCGTCTCGACATCGAAAGCAGCGCCCGCCGCGATCCGGCGCCGTTTGCGCAGCCGGTCCATGCAGCGGCTTTTGGTCTGCACCGCGAGCCACGCCTCTACCGAGCCCCGCGAAGGGTCATAACGGTCGGGCTGCGTGATGATCTGCATCAGCACGTCGTGGCACACGTCTTCGGACTCCATGCGGTCCTGCAGCATTTTCAGGGACAACCCCATGACGAACGGAGCCGCCGACTCGTAAAACCGGTCGAACGCTTCCGGCGAGCCCTCGCGAATTTGCCGCAGCAAGCCCGCCAAATCCTCCCGCCCGACGGGACGAAATGCCGTATCCATGGGAACAGACACCTCCGGCCGAATTTGATCGTTCAATGGCTTTTCGATACATAAATACCAAAAATCCCGGGCCAAGGGAATCACCTTCGACTCTTTTTATCTTCCTTTAAGCTTCCGTTAAGGGAACTTTTATCTTCCGGACTAAATCCGCGAATGAGCTTCACGCGTAATGGAGGTGAAATCAAAATTTAGTCCATGGAGGGTCCCGCAAAATGAAACAGAGAGCATGGAAGTCCCGCATTCTGATGGCCGCCGCCCTGGCGATCTCGCTGCTGTTGTACGCCGCTCCGGCGTTCGCGGCGGGAGGTACGCAAATCTACACGCCTTACACGAACCTTTCGGCGCCGCCCGGGGAAACGATCAACTACCAGGTCGACCTGATCAACGACACGGACGAAATCAAAACCGCCGATCTGAGCTTCCAAGCCGGCTCTGCGAACTGGACCTACGAACTGACCGCGGACGGGCATGGCATCAAGCAGGTCGCCGTCAAGCCGAAGGAGTCGCAAACCGTCAGCCTGGCGCTCACCGTTCCCCTCGAAGTGGAAAAAGGAGATTATGCGTTCCAGTTGAACGCAGGCGCGTTCGGTACGCTGCCGATCAAGGTCAGCGTGTCGGAGAAAGGCTCATACAAATCGGAGCTCAGCACCGAGCAGCCGAACATGCAGGGACATTCCGACTCCACGTTCACGTACAGCCTTTCGCTGAACAACCGCACCGCGACGAAGCAGCAATACGCCCTGACGGCGGAGGTCCCGAACGGCTGGGATTCCAAATTCACCGTAGACGGGAACGGGGTGACCAGCGTCGACATCGACCCGGGCGCTTCCAAATCGGTCACGCTGAATCTGACGCCGGCCGAGAACGCGAAAGCGGACACCTATAAAGTCGCCGTCCACGCGAACAGCGGCAATACGTCCGCCGACGCGGAAGTCGAAGCCGTCATTACCGGCACTTACGGCATGAGCCTGTCCACGGCTAACGATAACCTCAGCGCCACCGTGACTGCCGGCCATGAACGCAAGCTGGAGCTCGTCGTCAAAAACACCGGCTCCGCGGATTTGACCGACGTCAACCTTACGGGCACCGCTCCCTCGGAGTGGGAAGTGAGCTTCGAGCCCAAAACGCTCTCATCGATCAAACCGGGTGAATCCAAACCGGTAACCGCAACGATCAAATCGTCCGGGAAAGCGCTGGCCGGCGACTACGTCGTCGGTTTGACGGCGCAGGCAGCCGAGAAATCCGCCGAAGCGAGCATCCGGATGACCGTGAAAACCTCGGTCCTGTGGGGATGGATCGGCGTGCTGATCGTGCTGGCCGTCGCGGCCGGCGTGTACGGCCTTTTCCGGAAATACGGGAGGCGGTAAAGTTGAGCATCCAAGCGGAAAACCCGGTCATCGAACTGAAAAGCCTCGTCAAAAAATACGGCGAATTCACCGCGGTGGATTACCTGTCGCTCAGCGTCTACCCGGGCGAAATTTTCGGCCTGCTCGGTCCGAACGGCGCCGGCAAAACGACCACCATCCTCATGATGCTCGGCTTGACGGAACCGACTTCCGGCAGCGTGAAAGTGTGCGGCATCGATTCGACGCGGAATCCGATCCAGGTCAAACGCAAAGTCGGCTATATGCCGGACGACGTGGGCTTCTATGAGGACCGGTCGGCGCTCGACAACCTGCTTTACACGGCGGGCTTGAATCGCGTGCCGCCTGACGAAGCCCGGGAACGGGCGAATCTGCTGCTCGAGCGCGTCGGACTGGCCGAAGCCGCGCGCAAAAGGGTCGGCACGTTCTCCCGCGGCATGAGGCAGCGGCTCGGGCTGGCCGACGTGCTCATCAAAAATCCCGAGGTCATCATCCTGGACGAACCGACGCTCGGCATCGACCCGGAAGGCGTGCGCGAACTGCTCTCGCTTATTCGCGACCTGAGCCGCAAGGAAGGCTTGACCGTGCTTCTGTCGTCCCATCACTTGCATCAGGTGCAGCAAATCTGCGACCGCGTCGGGTTGTTCGTGCGGGGCAAGCTGATCGCCTCCGGAGACATCGACGCCTTGTCGCGGCAGCTTGACGGGGCGCCGTCGCATCGGATCGAGATCGACGTCAGTTCCAGCAGCGGCCATCTCGAAGAGGCGCTTCGCGGCATTGAAGGCGTGTCTTCCGTGACGCGCAAGGAAATCGACCGCTTGTCTTCGGATAGCGGCGGAACGGACGCTCCGATCACGCTGGTCGTTTCCTCGGCCTCCGACATCACGCCGGAGCTCGCGGATTTCGTCATCCGCCAAGGAGCCCGCATTCACGGCCTGCGGCCTCATCGCTACGGCCTCGACGATATTTATCACCGTTATTTCGAAGGAGGAGAAACCCGTGAGCGTTTGGGCTGACAAACTGCGCGGCTCCATGGCCGCGAGATTCCGACGCGACCGGCCGGCTGCCGCCCTGGAGTCGAGCCGGACGCCGGCTCCCTTCTGGGTCATGGTGCAAAAGGAATTCGGCGACCATATCCGCAGCTGGCGTTTCGTGATCCTTCTCGCGATCGTGACGCTGGCCTGCATCGGTTCCATCTACACGGCGGTCACGGCGCTCAAGGCGGGCGTATCGCAGGCGGACAATCCGACGGATACTCGGTTCCTGTTCCTCAGCATGTTCACCGTGTCCGACGGCAATTTGCCGAACTTTCTGACGTTCCTGTCGTTCTTGGCCCCGCTGATCGGCATCGCGATCGGCTTCGACTCGGTCAACTCGGAACGGAACAAGGGCACGCTCAGCCGCGTGCTGTCTCAGCCCGTCCACCGCGACGATTTCCTGAACGCCAAGTTCGCGGCCGGGCTGCTGCTGATTGCCGTGGTGATTTTCTCACTCGGTTTGCTGGTGATGGGCATGGGGCTGTTCACGATCGGATATCCCCCGACGCCGGAAGAATTCGGCCGCGTCATCATCACGCTGCTGATCACGACGGTGTACGTCGGCTTGTGGCTGAACCTGTCCCTGCTGTTTTCCGTCCGATTCAAACAGGCTGCAACATCCGCGCTGGCCGGCATCGCGCTGTGGATTTTCTTCCTGGTGTTCTTCAGCATGATCGTGAACCTGATCGGCAACGCCACGTCGCCTTCCGATACGGCGGATGCGGCCGTCATTCTCCGACACGCGGATTGGATGCAGCTGCTGTCCCGCCTGTCGCCCGCACAGCTGTTCCAGGAAGCGGCTTCCACGCTGCTGCTGCCAGACGTGCGGACGTTGAATCCGTTCGTCACTCAAGAGCAGGCGTATCTGGCGATCTCCGCACCGCTGCCATTCGGCCAAAGCCTGCTGCTCGTCTGGCCCCACATCGTGGCTTTGATCGCGGAAACGGCCGTCTGTTTCGCGGCTTCGTACGTGCTCTTCATGCGGCAGGAAGTCCGTTCCCGCTCTTGAACCGCGCGTTTCCACCCCATCCTTCTCCGATCCGGAGAAGGATTTTTCATGCAGATTTTAACAAAAAAATATATTGACTCGATATATATCGGTCCAATATAATCAGCGAGCGGGCATGGAACATTTGCCAATTTTCAGCGAGGTGGTGAGACGGGTGACGAGCATGGACGTCATCCTGGGGCTGCTGCACCAACGGCCTTATACGGGGTACGAGATCAAACACGCGTTCCAGCATCAATTTTCGTATTTCTTCGATGCCAGCTTCGGCACGATTTACCCGACGCTCGGCAAAATGGAGAAATTGGGCTACATCACGAAGGAATCGATTCCCCAGGACAATCGTCCCGTTAAACACCTTTATTCGTTGACTGACGAAGGGCGCAAACAGTTTCGGGAATACCTGGTCTCTCCGCTCGAACCGGAATCTTTCCGTTGCGATTTCCTCGTCAGGCTCACGTTCGGGGAACATTTGGGAACGGACGCCTTGATTCGGTTGGTCGAGGAAAACCTCAACGGCTCCAGAGCTTACTTAGCCGAGCTCGAAGGAAAGTGGACGAAATTCTGCGACCGGATGAGTCCGAGCCAGGAAATCGCCATTCGGATCGGGATCGAATCCAACAAAGCCCGCGTGAAGGTGTTGGAGGAAGGGCTGGCCAAGCTGAAAGGGAAAGGCCTGTAAGGAAAGATGGGAGTGGAGGAGAAAGTATTATGGCAAAAGAGAAAAAAGGCTTGATCATCCTGTCCATGATGCTGGGACTGCTCATGTCCTCGCTGGACAATACGATCGTGTCCGCCAGCATCAACAAAGTCATCGACGACATCGGCGGCTTCGACAAAAACGCGTGGATCTTCACCGCCTACATGCTGGCGTCGACGAGTACGATGCTCATTTTCGGCAAACTGTCCGACATGTTCGGGCGCAAAAGGTTTTACCTGATCGGCATCAGCTTGTTCCTCATCGGTTCGGCGCTGTGCGGCACGGCGACAGACATCTATCAGCTGATCTTCTACCGGGTCATCCAAGGCATCGGATCCGGTTCGATCTTCCCGATCTCGTTCTCGATCATCTATACGTTGTTCAGGGACCCGAAGGACGCGGCTAAAATGTCCGGCGCTTTCGGCGCCGTGTTCGGCCTCTCTTCGGTAGCGGGGCCGCAGCTCGGCACCTGGATCTCCGAATCGCTCGGCTGGCAATGGTGCTTCTATGTTAACCTGCCGATCGGCATCGCCTCTTTCCTCGTGCTATTGTTCGCGCTGAAAGAGTCCAAAGCGGAAAACAAACCGAAAATCGACTTCCTGGGTGCCTTCCTGATCGTCGTCTCCACGGTCACGGTCATGTTGGCGCTGGAGCTCGGCGGCAAAGACTACGCGTGGGATTCCTGGCAAATTCTCGGCTTGTTTGCCATCAGCGCGATTGGCGCGGTCATCTTCTATTTCGTGGAGAAGCGCGCAGCCGAGCCGATGCTTCCGCTGAACATTTTTAAAAGCAAAATGGTTTCGGGAACCAGCTTCATCGTCTTCTGCCAAGGCGCGATCATGTTCGCGGCGATCACTTACATGCCGTATTTCGCCACTTACGTGCTGGGCAAAAGCAGCTCGAACGCCCTGCTCACCCCGATGATGGCGTCCGTTATCGTCGGCGCGATCCTGCTCGGTTTCCTGCAGGCGTTCCTGAAGTTCCGGACGATCATGTTCATGAACATGGCGCTCGGCATCGTCGTTTCCTTGCTGCTCATGAATTTGTCTTATGACGATCCCTACTGGAAAGCGATCGGAATCGTCGTGCTGCTCGGCCTCGGCGTCGTCGGCCCGCTCATGAGCGTAGCCCAGAACGCCATCGCTGCCAGCGTCGACGAGAAATACATCGGCGTATCGTCGTCGATCGTCGGCTTCTGGAGAAGCATCGGCGGCGTCATGGGCGCTTCCGTCACCGCGGTAATCGTGAACCGCGATATGACCGCATCGGCCAAACAAGCGGTGGCGCAGTTCCACATTCCCGCCGATCAAATCGCGACGGCCGGCAACCCGTCCTATGTTTTCCGTTTTGCGGACCAATTCCTGCCGAAGCAAGCCGACCTGGTCGCTTTCTACAGCCACGAGCTTTCGCACGGCATCAACCACGGCTTCGTCGTCTCCTTGTGCTTCATGGCCGCGGGAGTCATCGCTTCGCTGTTCGTAGGACCGGCGAAAATGGAAATGAAGAAAAAAGGCGAGGAGCCTTCCATCCAGCACGTCGCGTGACTTGCGCATAAAGAAGGGTGTCGACGAATTCGTCGGCACCCTTTGCGTTATCGGACAATCGATTACTTGCTGCGTTTCGCCGTCTCCGCCACGATGGCGAGAACGAGCTCGGCCACTTTGACGATGTCGTCGGCTTTGATCCGCTCGTTCGTCGTGTGGATGTCCTCATAGCCGATGGCGAGGTTCACGGTCGGCACGCCGTTTCCGTTGAACATGTTCGCGTCGCTGCCGCCGCCCGATTCGAATTGGAACGGTTCGGCGCCGATTTGCCGGATCGCCGATTTAGCGATTTCCACGACGTCGTCCCCATCCCCGAACCGGTACGCCGGGTAGATCACGATGTTCTCGAACTCCAACTCGGCGCCGTATTCCTTCGCCGCGCTCTCCGCCGCTTCTTTCATGGACGCCACGACGGCCTCCATTTTGGAATGGTTGCGGCTTCTCGCTTCGGCGTAGATCTTCACTTTGTCGACGACGATGTTCACTTCGCCGCCGCCTTCGAAACGGCCGATGTTGGCGGTTGTCTCATGGTCGATGCGTCCGAGTTTCATGCGGGACACCGCTTTGGACGCCACTTGGATCGCGCTGATGCCGTCTTCCGGGTTGACGCCGGCGTGGGCGGCTTTGCCTTTGAACGTGATGAACTGGCGGGAATTCGTCGGAGCCGCGACCGCGATGCCCCCGACGGCACCGTTGGAATCGAGCGCGTAGCCGAAGTCGGCGCGCAGCAGCGAGCCGTCCATCGCGCGGGAGCCGATCAGGCCGGACTCCTCGCCCGCCGTGATGACGAGCTGGATCGAGCCGTGCGGCAGGTTGTTTTCTTTCAATACCTTGACCGCTTCGAAAATCGCGGAGAGTCCCGCCTTGTCGTCGCTGCCGAGGATCGTCGTTCCGTCGGAGCGGATGTAGCCGTCGTCGTCCAGCCGCGGCTTAATGCCGTTGCCGGGATTTACCGTATCCATGTGGGAGGTGAACAGCAAGCCCGGCGCGTTCTCCGCTCCCGGCGTGGCCGGGAACCAGGCGAACAGGTTGCCGGAGCCGTGGCCGGTCTTCGCGGCCGTGTCGTCCTCGGTCACTTCCAGGCCGAGGGCTCCGAATTTCTCCTTCAGTACTTTGCTGATCGCTTGCTCGTGTTTCGTTTCGCTGTCGATTTGCACCAATTCCATGAATTCCGCTAAAAGACGTTCGCGATTGACCATGATCTTTCCTCCTGACGATGCTTTCGTTACAATAGGGGTACGAGCTGAATGAGAAAGGTGTGTCTTTCGTTGAACAAACGCATGTTCAAAATCGTCGTCTGGGTCACGCTGGGCGCCATGCTCTTCACGACCGTGCTGATGAGCGTCAGCGTATTCCTTCGATAACCGAATTCCCCGCCGCTTCCGAGAAACCGAACACGCCGCGGAAATGCGGAACGATTCTTCGCCCGATTTCCTCCACGTCCAGTTCGAGACCGGTCAGCGCCTCCAGCGAGGTCACCCCGTATTCGCGGATTCCGCAGGGAACGATCCCCGTGAACCCTTCCTTCTCCACGCCTCGCTTCACATTGAAAGCGAAGCCGTGGCCGGTGACGAAGCCCCGCCTCGTGCGGGCTTTGTTGAATTTGACGCCGATCGCGGCGATTTTCTCGTCCCCGACCCAGACGCCGGTGTAAGCCGGTTTCCGCCCGCCCTGAAGGCCGAACTCCGCCAGCAGGCCGATGATCGCTTCTTCCAAATCCCTTAAATACTTATGCAGGTCCAAGCCTTCCGCTTCCAAATACAGGTGGGGATAGCCGACCAACTGTCCGGGACCGTGGTAGGTGATGTCGCCGCCCCGGTCGATCTGGAACACGGAAATGCCCCTTCGTTCCAATTCTTCCGGACCGAGCAGCAGATGCTCCGGATGCCGGTCAGAGCCGATCGTATAGGTCGGCGGATGCTCGAGCAGCAGGAGCGTATCGCCTCTCTCCCCGCGGTCGATTTCCCGGACGAGGCGCTTTTGCAGCTCCCACGCTTCGGCATAGCCGATCCGCGACAGCCATTCGGTATGTAAAGGTTTCATCCGCGCCCTCCCGTCCGCTGGCTTTCCCGTTCATTGTAACGCAACGAAAGCGCCGTCCGCAAACGGCGCTTCCGATTTTCTTGGGATCATTCCGGCTTTGCCGACGCCATCGCGGATAGCTTGCCGGCCGTATTCCAATTCCGCAGCGTAACCGGCACGCCGAGCTTGTTCATGCTAGCGCCGAGCTTCGAATCCCGCATGCCGGCCTTGAACATGACGTACAGCTCGCGGCCGACGAGACGGAACTGATCGTTCTCCGTGACGTACTTGCGGATTTTATCGAGCTGCGCTTCGGACGGCAGCTGCCCGAGGTATCCGACGTGCAAGTGCAGCTCCTCCGGAGTGCCTTCCGACGCGAAAGGGTTGTTCTCGAGCGCTTGCCTAAGCTCTTCGTCCGTCCGCAGCATCACGGCGACCGGGAAGCCGAACGCCCGCTCGATTTCCCGTTCGATCCGCTCGGCCAGCGCGGCTTCCCCTTCCGCGGATTCGGCTTCGAAAATGACGTTGCCGCTGTTAATGTACGTTTGAACGCGTCCGAAACCCATTTCCTCGAACATCCGCTTTAACAAGGGCATGCTGACCTTCTTGTTGCCGCCCACGTTGATCCCGCGCAGCAACGCCGCGTATACCGTCATTCCGGCCGCCTCCGCTTAGTAAAGTTTCGTGTCCGGCCCGAAGCCTTCCAGGATCTCCTTGACCTTCTGGTGGAACCTGCCGCAAATGATGCCGTCCAAAATCCGATGGTCGAAGGAGAGGCACAGGTTGACCATCGAACGGATGCCGATCATGTCGCCGATGACGACCGGCCGTTTGACGATCGCTTCCAGCGTCATGATTGCCGCTTGAGGATAGTTGATGATCGGATAAGACAGCACGGAGCCGAAAGTTCCCGTGTTGTTCACGGTGAACGTGCCGCCCTGCATGTCCGAAAGCTTGAGTTTGCCCTCGCGCGTTTTGCGGGCGAGCTCGTTGATTTCATGCGCCAGGCCGGTAATCGTCTTCTGGTCGGCGTTGCGGATTACCGGCGTGAGCACGGAATCTTCGGTGCCGACGGCGAGCGACAGGTTGATGTCGCGTTTGACGATGATTTTATCGACGGCCCAAACCGAATTCATCAGCGGATATTCCTTGATGGCGCCGACGACCGCTTTCAACAGGAACGGCATGAACGTCAGGTTGATGCCTTCGTTTTTCTTGAAATCGTCTTTCAGCTTCGCGCGCAGTTGGACAAGGTTGGTGAGGTCGACTTCGACCATCGTCCAGGCGTGCGGAATCTCATTGACGCTCTGGCGCATGTTTTTGGCGATCGTGTTGCGGATCGGCGTCACGTCGATCGCGTATTCGCGCCCCGACGCGGCTTGGCCTTCGTCGACTTCGACGACGGGCAGACGCGGCGGTTCCGCCGGCCTTGCGGGCAACGCGGGCGTCGCCGCCGGAGTTGCGGGTGCAGGTGTGTAGGCGGCTTGAGTTTGGCCCGTCAAGCCCGATTGGATCGCGGTCTCGACATCCTTGCGGGTTATACGCCCGCCGATACCGGTGCCCGCTACCCGGGTCAAATCCACGCCGTTCTCCGCGGCCAGACGCTGAACGGCCGGCGAGTACCGGGCGCGCATCGGCGCGGACGGATCGAACGCCGCAGGCGCCGCGACCGCGGCGGCCGGACGGCTCGGCGCGGCTGCGGCCGGCGCTGGCGCCTCCTCCTGCGGTGCGGGTGCGGCAATCTCCTGCTCCGTTTCCACGAGGCAGATCGGCGCGCCCACGTCCACGACTTCCCCGGCGCCGGCCAAAATTTTGACCAGCTTGCCCCGTACCGTCGAAGGCAATTCCGCATTCACTTTATCCGTTATGAGTTCGCATATCGGCTCGTACATATCGATCATGTCGCCCGGCTGCTTAAGCCAACGGTCGATCGTGGCGTTGACGAGCGATTCCGCCAGTTGGGGCATCACGATCTCGACGATCTGTTTCGCCATGGCCTACCCTCTCCTTCCGGCCGGATTCGCGGCTTAGTAGCGCGCGAGCTCCAACATTGCCGCTTTCAATTTATCCTTGTTCAGCAAAAAGTTCTTCTCGCCCGGAGGGTTGATCGGCATCGCCGGCACGTCCGGCCCGCAGACGCGGCGGATCGGCGCATCCAGGTCGTAGAGCAGCTCCTCGGCGATCATGGCGGCGACTTCCGCGCCGATGCCTCCGGTTTTGTTGTCCTCATGGACGATGAGGACTTTGCCGGTTTTGGCCGCGGCTTCGAGAATGCCTTCCCGGTCCAGCGGCTGCAGCGTCCGGAGATCGATGACGTGCGCTTCCACGCCCTCTTCGCGGGACAGCTCCTCCGCCGCCTGCATGGCATAGTGCAGGGGCATGCTGTACCCGATGACGGTAATGTCGCTGCCTTCGCGCATCACCTTGGATTTGCCGATCGGAACGACGTAGTCGTCTTCAGGCACTTCGTCGGAGATGAGGCGGTAGCATTTTTTGTTTTCGAAGAAAATGACCGGGTCCGGATCGCGGATCGCCGCTTTCAGCAGGCCTTTGGCGTCGTAAGCCGTGGCCGGCGCGACGATCTTGAGGCCCGGCGTGCCGAAAAAGACCGATTCCGGGCACTGCGAATGGTACAGCCCGCCGAATACGCCGCCTCCGATGGGAGCGCGGATGACGATGGGACAGCTCCAGTCGTTATTGGAGCGATAGCGGATTTTGGCCGCTTCGCTGATGATTTGGTTCGTTGCGGGAAACATGAAGTCCGAATACTGCATCTCGGCGATCGGCTTCATGCCGGCCATGGCCGCCCCGATGGCGACGCCCGCGATTGCGGATTCCGCCAGCGGCGTGTCGAGCGAGCGGGCTTCGCCGAACTGCTGCTGCAGCCCCTTGGTCGTGCCGAACACGCCGCCTTTCAGGCCGACGTCCTCGCCCATGACGAATACCGATTCGTCTCTTTCCATTTCCTCTTTCATGGCCGTACGGATGGCCTCGATATACTCGATAACCGGCATATTCAGCGCGCCTCCCCTTCGTCTTCCGCGAACACGTAACGGAAGGAATCTTCCGGCGCTTGGAACGGCGCCTTCTCCGCGTATTCCGTCGCTTCGTCGATCATGGCGCGATGAAACTTCGCGAGCTCTTCTTCCTTCTCGTCCGACCACAAGCCGAGTTCGGTCAAGTAGCTGCGGAACGCCGGAATGGCGTCTTTCGCCTTGTGAAGATCGACCTCTTCCTTCGTGCGGTACGCCAGGTCGTTATCGGAAGTGGAATGCGCGGTAACTCGGTACGTCATGATCTCGATCAGCGTCGGGCCTTCGCCCGCGACGGCGCGCTCGCGCGCTTCCTTAACGACCCGGTACACCTCAAGCGGATCGTTGCCGTCTACCCGATATCCCGGGAAACCGTACCCGAGCGCGCGGTCGGCGATCCGGCCGGCGGATTGCTTCGAGAAAGGCACGGAAATCGCATATTGGTTGTTTTGGCAGATGAAAATGACCGGAAGCTTCTGGACGCCCGCGAAGTTGCAGCCCTCGTGGAAATCTCCTTGGTTGCTGGAGCCTTCGCCGAAGGAGACGATCGCCACCGACGGCTCCCCGCGCATTTTGGCGGCCAACGCGAAACCGACGGCATGCGGGACCTGCGTCGTCACGGGACTCGACCCGGTCACGATGCGCAGGCGTTTGCAGCCGAAATGCCCGGGCATCTGGCGCCCGGCGCTGTTCGGATCCTCCGCCTTGGCGAAGATGGACAACATGAGCTCCTTCACCGTCATGCCGACGGAAAGCACGAGCCCGTAATCCCGGTAATACGGCAGGAACCAATCCCGCTCGAGGTCCATCGCGAACGTCATGGCCACCTGCGAAGGCTCTTGCGTAATCCCCGAAATGTGAAAGTTGATTTTGCCCGCTCTCTGCAGCAATTGTCCGCGCTCATCGTATCGCCTGGCCAGCATCATTTTCTCGTACATGGCCACGGCTTGCTCGTCGGTAAGTCCGAGAGCCGCGTGCCGGCTCTCCTGGCGTACGGTGCCCGTCTGGGTCATAGGGGCGTCCTCCCTGTTCCGTTCTCTAGTTTTAAAACCAGGTCTTAATACTTGAAGTTAAATCCTATTATACTCCCCCGCCGAACAAAAAGAAACGTCCAACCGGAGAGGGCCGAAAGTCCTCTCCGATTGGCCGCAGGGGTGTCTTTATCACGCGTGACCGCCGCCGGATAAGGCCAGCATCGTTTCCTGCATGATTTCGGATAATGTCGGGTGGGGGTGGATCGTCCGTCCGATTTCCCACGGGACGGCGTCCAGCAGCTTCGCGAGCGAAGCTTCGGCGATCAGTTCCGTCGCATGGGCGCCTACCAGGTGAACGCCGAGCAGATCGCCCGTGTCGGCGTCGGCGACCGCTTTGGCGAAGCCTTCCGCTTCTCCGTACACGAGCGCCTTGCCGAGAATGCGGAGAGGGATTTTGGCGGTTTTCACCTTGCGGCCTTCCGCCTTGGCGGCTTCTTCCGTCCAGCCGATCGAGGCGGCTTCCGGCCGCGAATAAATGCACCGGGGTATGTCCCGGTCGGCACAACGCTCCGGCTTGCCGCCGGTCAAATGCTCGACGGCAACCGCCGCTTCGTGCATCGCCGCGTGCGCGAGCTGAACGCCGCCGATGGCGTCTCCGATCGCGTAAATATGGGGCTCGCCCGTTTGCAGCGTGATCGGGTTCACCGAGATGAAGCCGTTCGCCGACTTCACGTCGGTATTTTCGAGGCCGATCCCTTCGACGTTGCCTTGACGGCCCACGGATACCATCATCCGCTCCGCCGTCAAGACGGCGGTTTCGCTTTTCGATTCGACCTCCACGGTTACCGTGCCGCCGTCTACTTTGCAGGAGGACGCGTTCAGCTTCGCTCCCGTCAGAATGCGCACGCCGCGTTTGGACAGCGCTCTGGCGATTTCGGCGGAAACGTCTTTATCTTCGCCCGGCAGCACCCGGTCCGCGGTCTCGACGACGGTCACTACCGTGCCGAAGTCGGACAGCATCGAGGCCCACTCGATGCCGATGACGCCGCCGCCGACGATGAGCACGGAAGCGGGTCTGTCCGTCCAGCCGAGCGCTTCGTCGCTGGTGACGACCGAGAAGCCGTCATACGGCAGCCCGTTCAGCCGCCGAGGGCGGGAACCGGTCGCGATGATGACGTTTTTGGGCACGACGGTTTCCGACTCCCCGTCCGGCAGCTCCACCGCGATCGCTCCGCTTTTGGGCGAGAAAATCGACGGGCCGGTGATTCTGCCGCTGCCTTGGACGACCTGGATTTTATTCTGTTTCATCAAAGCTTGAACGCCGCGGTGCAGCTGTTCGACGATCCCGTCCTTGCGGGATTGAACGGCCGCCCAGTCGACGGAAATTCCTTGTTCGGGTACCGCAACTCCGTAGGCGGACGCCTGTTTCAGCGTGGCGAACACCTCCGCGCTGCGAAGCAGCGATTTGCTCGGAATGCATCCCCGGTGCAGACAGGTGCCTCCCAGCTTGTCCCTTTCGATGATGACGACGCTGCGTCCGGCTTGCGCCGCGCGCACGGCCGCCGTATAGCCTCCCGGTCCGCCGCCCAGAATGGCGACGTCGGTTTCAATTGGCATGATGGTCCCTCCGCGTTCGTTAATCCCCTGATTCCCATGTCAGGCCTTTCGCTTTTCCTATTGTACCTGTTTTTGCCCCGGGAACAAAGCGGTATCCGCGGTTCGACATCAGGCGACCTCGTGGACAGGAAGATAGGAACAAGGTATGATAAGAAGAAGAAAGGAGGATGGAGTTTGAAACTCATCCTTTCGCGTCTTATCGCCATTTTACTTCTCGTTATTCCCGGCATTGCCGCCGCTTACGGATTTTTGCTCATGAAAGACGCCCTGTTCAACTATTTCGCCGACATGGGCAACGTGGATCTGCAAACGCCAAGCTTCGCTTGGGGTTCCTTCATACTGGGTTTCATCCTTTTCCTGCTCGGCGTCAGCTTCATCGGAGGCTGGATTTTCTTCCGCGACAAGAAACACAATTACCTGTCCTCCCGTTTCCGGCCGAAGCGGCCCCGTCCTCCTCGCCGCGAAGAAGCGGGCAACGGCAAACCTTCCGAATAGACGCGTTTCGATTAACGCCGACTGCGCCGCATTCGCGGCGTTTTTTCTTCTCCACGCAAGAAGTTCCGATCTACAACACTTTCTCCCAACCGTATTCCAGAAGCTTGCGGGTCTCCTCGAACCTCGCTTCCGGCGTCGACGTTCCCATGACGACCGTCACGAGACGCTTTCCTTCCCGCATGGTCGTGCCCGTGAAACAGTAACCCGCGCGGCCGGTGTATCCGGTTTTCAGCCCGTCGTTGCCGGCCGTTCCGAACCGCTGGCCGGGGAGCATTTCATTGGTCGTCTGCAGCGCTGCCTGAGAGTCCGTCCTCGGCGCGAAAGCGAGCTTCGTCGTCTCCAGGAGCTCCGGGTGCGTCCGGATGAGCCGAACGGCCAGCCTCGCGGCGTCTTTGGCGGACATCTCAGTCTCCCCGTCGGCAGCAGCCGCTTCGAATGCCGCGACGTCTTCCCGGGACAAACCCGTCGCGTTGGCGAACACCGTCTCTTCCGACAACCCGATTTGCTTGGCTTTACGGTTCATGCGTTCCGCGAACGCTTTCTCCGACCCGGCGGCATACTCCGCCAACGCGACCGCGGCGTCGTTTGCGGAATGTACGGCCATCGCCTCGAACAACTCCCGCACGGTCACGTTTTGACCGGCTCGCAGGCCCATGCTCGCCCCCGTAACGCCGGCTGCATATTCGCTGACGCGAACACGGTCTTCCCAGGAAAGCTTGCCCGCCGCCGCGTCGTCGAGCACGATCAGTTCGGTCATCATTTTCGACATGCTCGCGGGCGGCAGCGCCTCGTCCCCCCGGTAGGCGTACAACCACTCTCCCGTATCCGCGTCCATCATCACCGCCGAACGGACCTCCAAATGCAAGGGATTGCCGCCGTCCCTTTCCTTCGCCAGCTTCGCATGTGCCGCCGTCCATCCGACGAGAATCGCGAGCGGTATCAGCGCGAACCATCGTTTCCTTGCCATGTTCTCCACCTCTTCGTTCTTCTTGACAGTTGCCATTGTAAGAGGAGGACTTTAATCGTTCCGTAAGCAAACCATAATTTTTTCTTAAAATCGGAGACGGCAAGCGATTCGGGTGCTATAATGAAAAACAAATAAATAATGAAACCTCGTTTTACATAGTGAAACTCACCTTTGGAGGGAACAACGATGGCATACTCGTTCGTCGGCATCGATCATGTACAGCTGGCCGCTCCGCAAGGATGCGAGGAAACGGCCAGAACGTTCTACGCGGGAGCGCTCGGCATGGCTGAAATCCCGAAACCGGAAGCGCTGCGGGGCCGAGGAGGCGTCTGGTTCCAATGCGGCACGCATCAGGTACATATCGGCGTGCAGCCCGACTTCGTGCCCGCGATGAAAGCCCACCCGGCGTTCGAAGTGCGGGATCTCGGCGGGCTGAAATCTGCGCTGGCCGCAAAAGGTATCGAAGTGCAGGACGATGAAGCGCTCGAAGGCGCGGAACGGTTTTACGTGAACGATCCGTTCGGCAACCGGCTCGAATTTCTCGAATGGATCCGTTGACGGTTCCGGCAGTATGCGAAAAAACTCCATCCCGCTTGGGATGGAGTTCTTTATTCCGACGCCTTTTCTTCCGCCATTAAAGGCAAGCGAATCCGAAACGACGTGCGGCGTTCGTCGCTGAACGCCTCGATCGTGCCGCCGTGCTTCTCGACGATGCCTTTGGCGATCGCAAGCCCGAGTCCGGCGCCTCCTTCGTCAGCCGATCTCGCTTTGTCCACGCGGTAAAACCTCTCGAACAAACGCGGCAAATCCGCCTCGGGAATCGGTTCCCCGTAGTTGACGATCTCGACGATCGCCTCTTTGCGTTCCTCCGCCACGAATACGTCCACCCGTTTGCCTTCCTTGCCGTAAGCCATCGCGTTGGCCAGCAAATTTTCGAACACGCGCGCAAGCTTGTCGGGATCCGCCCGCACCCGGACCTCTCGCCCGTTTGGCCCGACGCTCAGCACACCTTCCATGCCGGCCTCCTGCAGCAAAAGCCGGTAGTGGTCGAGCAGCTGCTCCATCATGTCGGCGAGATGGACGGCCGTCGTCCGCAGCGGGAACGAAGCCCCGTTCATCCTCGTGTATTCGAACAGGTCGTTGATGAGCACGTTCAGCCTTTGCGCCTTCGCGTTAGCGATTTGCACGTATTGCCGCAATTCTACTTCGTCCCGATAACGGTCCTGGTCAATGAGCCCGAGGTAACCGAGAATCGAAGTGAGCGGCGTCCGAAGGTCGTGGGAAACGTTCGTCACGAGTTCGTTTTTGGACCGCTCGGTGCGCCGTTCCTCGTCCAAGGACTTCTGAAGCCGTTCCACCAGCAAATTGACGTTTTCCGCCAACAGCGTCACTTCGTTGTTCTGGGCGACGGGAACCTCATGCCCGAAATTGCCCTGCGCGATATGCGCAACCGAGTCCAAGAGCCGCTGCTCGTACCGGAATCTCCGCCAATTGAGCAGCACCATGTACACGACGAAAAACAAGAAACTGCCGACGGAAGTCAGCAGCGTGCTGCCGAAAGCATTGACGAGATCACGGGCAAAACGGCGGAACTCGCCGCCCGTATTCTGCGTCAGTCGGTCCAGGGTTGCGTTCAGCAGCACCATCGTGGCGAAGCCGAGCAGGACGCTGAGGAAAATGTGGCCGACGAGCCTTCCCGCCTTTTTCCAGACGATTTTAGAGGTCAATTTTATACCCCACCCCCCACACCGTCGTCACCAGCTTGCTGCCCGTTTCCTGCTCGAGCTTATCCCGAAGCTTGCTGATATGGACCATCACCGTGTTGTTCGATTCGAAATATTTTTCTTTCCATACTTGCTGGAAAATGTCTTCGGCGCTGAATACGCGGCCGGGATGGCTGGCCAGCAGATGCAGGATGCCGAACTCCGTGGAAGTCAGCCGGATCGGGCGCCCGTCCGCTTCCGCGGAATGGGTGGCCTTGTTGATCGTCAAACCGTGAAGGCGGATCAGACCGTCCTCATCCCCTCCCGCCGCTTGGCCGTAACGGTACGCCCTCCTGAGCAGCGATTTGACGCGGGCCGTCAGTTCGAGCGGATTAAACGGCTTTACGAGGTAATCGTCCGCTCCCGTCATGAGGCCCATGATTTTGTCCATGTCCTCGGCTTTCGCGCTGAGCATCAAAATCGGCAGTTCCGCCTTCTCCCGTATCCGCCGGCACGCTTCCAGACCGTCCATGCGGGGCATCATGACGTCCAGCACGGCGAGATGGAACTTCCCTTCCTCCATCTTCCCCAGCGCCGCTTCCCCGTCGTGAGCGAGCTCCGTGTCATAGCCTTCGTTTTTCAAATAAATCGAAATGAGGTTGGCGATATCTTTGTCGTCGTCGACGATCAATATGCGATAGTTCAATGTCCTGCTCCCCTTACCGGTCCTCGTCCTCTATCAATATACCTGATCGGATCGCGATTGGAAGGGGTTGCCGCAAAAAAACAGGGCAAAAGGATTCCGATATGCGCTTTGAGTACGCATCGGTCCTTTCGCCCTGTACGGGGTTCGCTTATTTACCTGCGGAAGTCGACGCCGAAGGAGACGCGCTGGGAGCCGGCGTTTCCGACGCAGCCGGGGCCGACAACAGATTTTCGTAATGATACTCTTTCTTTTTCGTTGTCATCCAGTCGTTCATTTTGCCCGGAATTTGCGAATCCAGGTAATCGTTTTCGACCTGCTGCTTGACCGAATCGTAAGTCGGCGTAACCGCAGCCTTCTTGTCGGTAACCTTGATGATGTGGAACCCGTTCGGGGATTCCACGACGCCGCTGGTTTCTCCGACCTTCAGCTTAAACGCAGCCGTCTCGAATGGCTCGTTCATGACGCCGCGGCCGAAATAGTTCAAATCGCCGCCGTTGTCCTTGGAGCCGGGGTCCGTCGATTTCTCTTTCGCCAGCGTCGCGAAGTCCGCGCCTTTCTTCAGCTCGGCCAACACCGCTTCCGCTTCCGCCTTCGTCGGGAGCAGGATATGCGAAGCCCGGATTTGCTCCGGCGTGCTGTAATTGGCTTTGTTGTCTTCGTAATACTTTTTCAATTGGTCATCGGTCGGCTTGATTTCGGGCGCGAAAATTTTACGGAGCTTCACGCTGATGTCGATCTGTTCCTTCAAGATGTCCATCGTCATGCCGTTTTGCTGCAGCGCCGAAGCGAATTCTTCATCCGTGGAGAAGTTTTTCCTGTATTTCGCGATCTCCGCGTTGATATCGGCGTCGGTGGCCGTGACGCCGGATTTCTTCGCTTCCAGATCGACCAGCTTCATCATCATCAGGCTGTCCAGTTGCGAAGCGGCTTGTCCATCGGCCAATTGTTTCGACAATTCGTCGTACATGTCCGCCTTCGTGATCGTGACGCCGTCCATCTTGCCGACGACCGCGTTGTCTCCGGCCGCTTTCCCGCCGTCCCGGACGAGAACGAAAATCAGAGCCGCGATCGCGATCGCCGTCAATACCATCCACGGCCACGGCGCGGATGTCCTTCTGTCCGTGCGGGCAGGTTCCCGATCTTGCGTTTCCGTATCCTCGTTCTCTTCCGTTTCCTGCAAAAGTTCAACCGGCTCGGCCGCAGCGGCGAGCTCCGGAGGAAATTGTTCCTCGGCCGGTTTATTTTCGTTTTCGTTCATCATGAGATCCCCTTTCTGATGTGCCAAGACCTCCTCACTATATCATGTCTGAGGAAAGTTACCTTAAAATCAGATAAATTTACGAGATTCCGAGCCATCCGGATCAGGGACGGAATCTTCCCATGATAACGGTGTTGTAGTACTTCCCGTCCGAGAGGATCTTGTCGTTCTTGAGAACGCCTTCGACTTCGAAGCCGAATTTTCGGTAGAGTCGGATCGCTTTTTCATTGGTTTCGAGGACGCTCAGCGCCATCTTCATCACGCCGTTCGTGTCCGCCCATTCGATCGATCGTTGCAGCAGGTTCCTTCCGATTCCGCACCCCCAGAACTCCTTCAGCACGCAAACGCCGAAATCGGCTTTGTGCGAAAATCGCTTCAGTTCGGTCCCTTCGCATCTGGAAAAACCGACGATGCGCTCTTGAATGACCGCCGCGAGAAACAGGTTCCTCGGCTTTTCCGAGTCCGCCGCGATGATCCTTTCGAAACCGGGAACGTCGATGAAAGCTTCGCCCGGTTCCCTATCCATATTTTCGGTTTCTCCGTCGATCTTCGGCCGAAGTCGGGACAAGGCCGGCGCATCCGCCGGCTCGGCGGACCGGATGAGATATTCGATTCCGTTCACTTGATAATGCCGCGTTTCAATAAGCATGAGGTTCTCCAATTCTCTTTGTGATGGTATAGGGTAACAAGGATTATAGCCGATCACGGCGATTCGCCACAATATCGTAACAAGTTTCCCATTGTGCATGATTGCCCATTGGGCAATAATTAAGACAACCGAAAATGAGGTGATCGCTTAGACGTGAACACGAACAAGCTGAGTTTACGCGACATGAAACGGGAGGCGACGGCAGCCGCGTTGGCCGACGCCGCGTTCGAACTCGCGCGGGAACGGGGCATGGACGGCTTCGTGGTCGAAGACGTCGTGCAGAAAGCCCAATTTTCCAGAAGAACGTTCGCCAACCACTTCTCCTGCAAGGAAGAAGCGGTGGCCACCGCCGCCGTGACGTTCGAGAACGCGAACGAAGCGGAAGATTTGATCGCGGGTCTGCCCGCGGACGCCGACCCTGTCGACGTTCTGCACCGGCTGTTGAAGCTGCAGCTCATCGGAGATCACTTATGGAAAATGCACGAGCTGATGTCGTTGTCGAAGCGCCATCCCACTCTGGAACCCTACGTTCTGAGCGCATTCCGGCGTTTGCAAACGGCAGCCGAAGAAACGGTGAGCGAGTTTTCCCGGGGACGGTATCCGGAGAGCTACCCCCACATGCTGGCCGGAGCGGTGTACGGGGCCATCTTGCCTCTGCTTGACGGGAGCCTGAACGTTCTCCTGCCGGGACAATCGGCCGACGGACAATCGGATGCGGCAACCTTCGACGACTATTTGGAGACGATGTTCGGCTGCTTGCGTAAAGGCTTCTGACGTCTTCCCCCTATCATTTCATCCAAAAGGAGAACCTTTACGAATGTCGACCTTCCTGTACAAAATAGGCAAATCCGCCTACGGCAAACCGTGGTATTTCATCGTCGGTTGGATCGCGATCCTCGGGGTCGTACTGGCCCTGCTCGGCATCAACGGCATGCACGTCAGCTCCGAAATGAAAATCGAAGGCACCGAATCGCAGAAGGTGCTCGACCAATTGGCGAAGGAGCTTCCGGAGGCCGCGGGCGGCCAAGCCAGCGTCGTGTTCACCGTTCCCGAAGGAGAACGGCTGGACACGCCGGAACGGTTGAAGTTGATCGGCAAAGCCGTGAATGACGTTTATCACCTGGAATACGTCATCAATCCTGCCGATTTCGCCGCCGAAGCCGGTGCGGCGGCACAGGCTTCGAATTCGGCTTCCGGTCAAACCCAGGCCGCCTCCGCAACCGAATCGCCGCCTTTCGGACCGATGATGGTCGGCGGCGTTCCGATCCCGGGCGTCATGCTTTCCTCCGACGGGCGCGTGGCCCTGTTCCAATTCCAGTTCACCGTTCAACAGATGTCGCTGCCCGAATCGGTGCCGGATTCCGTCATCGAAGCGGTATCGGCCGTGGAAAAGGGCGGTTCCGGCATTACCGCCTTGCCGAGCGACTCGCTGATGTCCAAACCGTCGGTGGGCTCAACGGAAGCCGTCGGCATCGCGGTCGCCGCCGTCGTGCTTCTAATGACGCTCGGCTCCGTCGTCGCGGCGGGCCTGCCGCTCCTGACCGCCATCCTTGGCGTAGGGATCAGCGTAGGCGGCGCTTTCGCCCTCTCGAAGTTCATCCATATGAGCGACATTACGCCGGTGCTTGCCTTGATGGTCGGCCTTGCGGTCGGCATCGACTACTGCCTGTTTATCGTGAACCGCCAACGCAGGATGATTCTCGACCAAGGGCTCAGCGCGCGCGAAGCCGCAAGCCGAGCGGTCGGCACGGCAGGAAGCGCGGTATTTTTCGCCGGTTTGACCGTCATCATCGCCTTGTGCGGCATGCTCGTGATCGGAATCGGCTTCTTGTCTACGATGGCGCTTGTGGCCGCTGCGGCCGTTCTCGTGAACGTCCTGATTGCGCTCACCCTGCTCCCGGCTTTGCTGGGTCTCGTAGGCGAGCGGATTTGCTCCACGAAAGCGCGGGCGAAGGGCGCCGCCCATGCGGATCCAATCAGCCGCGGCTTCGCGCATCGCTGGGTGACGGGGATTTTGAAGCTCCGCTGGCTCGTCGTGGTTCTCGTCATCCTCGTTCTCGGTACGGCGGCGATTCCGGTCGCCAAGATGGAAATGGGCATCCCTTCCGGGGCCACGGCGAACCTGGACACCCCTGCCAGGCAGAGCTACGATGCGATCGCGAGCGGCTTCGGCGAAGGCTTCAACGGACCGCTGCTCTTGGTTGCGGAACCGAAAGACGCTTCCGGCAAAATCGCTCCGGAAACGTTGGGAGGCCTCGTCCAGGATCTCCAAAAGCACGACGATGTGGCCTTGGTAACTCCGATGGGCATGAGCAAAACCGGGGACATGGCGATCGTCAGCCTCATTCCGAAATCGGGACCGACCGATGCCGAGACGCGTGACTTGGTGCGGGATCTGCGTTCCGCCGACTCGAACCTGGCGCGGACGTACAACGTCACGATCGGCGTGACCGGCTTTACCGCCATCAACATCGACATGTCCGCGAAACTCGCGGAGGCTTTTCCGCTCTATGTCGGCATTATCGTGATTCTCTCGCTGATCATTCTGCTCCTCGTGTTCCGGTCCATCATCGTGCCGATCAAAGCGACGGCAGGCTTTCTGCTTAGCGTGCTCGCCACTTTCGGAATCACGACTGCCGTGTACCAATGGGGATGGCTCCACTCCCTGTTCGGCTTCGACACCGGAGGGCCTTTGCTCAGCTTCATGCCGATTTTGGTCACCGGCATTCTTTACGGGTTGGCCATGGATTATCAAGTGTTCCTGGTCAGCTCCATGCGCGAGTCTTACGTTCACGGGCATCACGGCACCGAAAGCGTCGTCCATGGCTACGAGCAAGCCAGCCGGGTCGTGGTAGCGGCGGCCGTCATCATGGTCTCCGTCTTCGCCGGCTTCATTTTCGCGCCGGATATCATGATCAAGCAGATCGGCTTCGCGCTCGCCGTCGGCATCCTGATCGACGCCTTCCTCGTCCGCATGCTGCTCGTGCCCGCCGTGATGGCGGTGTTCGGGGATAAGGCTTGGGGGTTGCCGAAGCGGATCGACCGGCTGCTGCCGAACCTGGACGTCGAGGGAGACAAACTGATCGCCCAGCTGAAAGCCCAAGAAACCGCGAAATAACTTCGCAACGCAAAGACCGAGCCTCAGCGCTCGGTCTTTTTTTGCATGTTTTGCGGATTCGGCTCATCGAAATGCCCACGCCAATCCGCATTCATTGAGTACTGTGAAGAATATCGGTATTTCCGGGAAGGGCGGGGGGGAGATGGCGTATTCCGCGGGCGGTTATAAGACCGTCATCAGTTTAGGCTCAACCTGTCAAACGGCCTATCAACTCCAACGACTGGGTTTGCGAAAATTTTCGGGACCTCTCGATTGGTTCGTCACCGAATCGATGGACGGCATGGTTCGGTTGATCTCGCATCGTTTCGCCGGGTTCATGGAGCTGCCCCGCCTGGAAGTGATTGACGCCACGGGCGAGTGTTTCGTGGTCAGGGACAAAGCGTACGATGTCCTCTCCTTTCACGATTTTCCCCTCCACCACACGATTGAACGATGGTGGGACGCTTATCCGGCGTTTAAACAAACGTTAAACCGCCGCGTGTCTCGTTTTCTCCAGACGGTTCCGCAACAAGGGCCTATTCTCTTCGTGAGAACGGGGACGGAACGACATGATGCGATCCGGCTGCAAGCGGCGCTGCGGACGCTGACGAACGCGAAATTCCATCTGTTGATCGTGAACCACCATCAGAACGATCGATGGGATGTCGCGTACGAAAATTGGGGGATCGACGGCATTCTCGCGGTCCGGATGCCGAAAGGAGCGGACTGGCGCGGTTCGAACGAGGCTTGGAATCAATGTTTGTACGCGATAAACAGATAAAGACCGAGCGATTGCGCTCGGTCTTTGTCCGTATAACAGGATTAGCTCACTTTGTGCTCGATGCGAAGCTTGTCTGCGACCATGGCGATGAACTCGCTGTTGGTCGGTTTCGACTTCGCGATGTTGATCGTATAGCCGAACAAGTGGGAGATGCTGTCGATGTTGCCGCGCGTCCAGGCGACCTCGATCGCGTGGCGGATGGCGCGTTCGACGCGGGAAGGCGTCGTTTTGAATTTTTCGGCGATGGCCGGATACAGGGTTTTCGTAATGGCGCCAAGGATTTCGATGTTGTTGTACACCATCGTGATCGCTTCGCGCAGATACTGATACCCTTTAATGTGGGCCGGAACGCCGATTTCGTGGATGATGCTGGTGATGTTCGCGTCGAGGTTTTTCGGTTTGCCGATCGGCACGATATTGGAGCGGATGACGCTGGCGCTTCCCGAGCTTCCCGTCGATACGGAAGCGGACGCGGAGGAGCCGGCCAGTTGGCGGATCCGGTTCGCGAGTACGTCCATGTCGAACGGCTTGAGTATGTAATAAGACGCTCCCAACTGTACCGCGCGCTGGGTAATGTTTTCTTGGCCGAACGCCGTCAGCATGATGATTTTCGGCATCGGGGACAAGTTCATATCCCGCAGCTTCTCCAATACGCCAAGCCCATCCAGGTGGGGCATAATGATATCGAGGATCATGACATCCGGCACGCGCCGGGTTTCCTCCAGCTGACGAATGACCTCTTCTCCGTTGTACGCCACTCCGATGACCGTCATATCATCCTGCTCTTGAATGTACTCGGACAATAAATTCGTGAATTCTCGGTTGTCGTCCGCAAGAAAAACTTCGATCCGCTGCAATGTCAGGTCCTCCCTTTCTCTGTACCAAGATATAGTCGAGGAAACGCGATCGTTTCTCTGTTATTTCGATTTCGACAAGCCCTCCTCAATTCCTTCCGGAGCAGAAAATTTTTCTTTCTTTTTTATTCGATATCGAATATAATTAATAATTTACGTCATTTCCTGATTATTTTCGTCAAATTTCGACAAATGTTCGGATTTTCACACTTTCCCAAAGAGCAAAATCTAAGGCGTTAAACCGCCTTAGACCAAGTTTGCTCGGGCTTCAGCATGATTCCGGCGTCTTGCAGCATCCATTCGATGTAGCAGCCATATCCGGACGTTGGGTCGTTCACGAACACATGGGTCACGGCACCGACCAGTTTTCCTTTCTGGAGGATCGGACTGCCCGACATGCCCTGAACGATGCCGCCGGTACGCTCAAGCAATCTGGGGTCGGTGATTTTGATGACCATCCCCTTCGTCGCCGGCGCAGCTTGCTTGGAAACATGAACGATGCGGATCGCAAACTTTTCGACCTTCTGGCCGCCGACGACCGTCCAAATTTCGGCAGGCCCCTCTTCGACCTCTTCCGCGAATGCGACGGGAACCGCTTCGGAACGATAAGCATTGCCGGGTAAATCGTTCATCCGTCCGAAAATGCCGAACGACGTATTCCTCTCCACGTTGCCGAGCGTTTTGCCTTCCTTGAAAATCGCCCGTTTCTCGCCCGGTTCGCCGTTTTGGCTTTTGGAGATCGAGATGACGCTCGAGTGGAGGATTTCGCCGCTGCCCACTACGATCGGCGTCTGCGTATCCATGTCCGTGATCACGTGGCCTAGAGCTCCATATACGTTGTGATCCGGTGCATAGAAGGTTAACGTGCCGACGCCTGCGGCGGAATCGCGAATATAGAGGCCTAGCCGCCAAGCTCTGTCTTCCTGGTCGTAAGCCGGCTTCAATTGCGTACGGAAACGTTCTTTGCCCCGTTGGACCAGCAGCGTGAGAGGCTTGCCGCTTTGCCCGGAAGCTTCCGCGAGCGAGGCGATTTTGGAAACGTCGTTGGAACGTTGTCCGTCGATTTCGACGATCAAATCCCCGAGTTTCAGCTTGGCGTCTTCACCCGGGGAAGCTTTCGTGCCCTCTCCGGTTTTGACGAGATGGTGTCCGACCACCATGATGCCGGCCGATTTCACCTTAACGCCGATCGTTTGGCCGCCCGGAATGACTTTCAGATCCGGAACGACTTGAAGTTTTACCGTCTTAAACGGGATTTTGCCGAATAAACGAAGCTTGAGCTCGGTCGTGCCGGTTTGTTTGGGATGAATGGACAAAGGCCTGTTCAAGTCGACAGGGAACATCGCGTTCTTCTGCCCGTTGACGTGTGCGACCTGTGGATTCACGCTTCCCTGTGCATGCACGGGCATGACGAAATTCAATTGCTTGTCCTGCCCTTCGAACATGCGCAGGCTTTCGGGAAACGAAGCGTAATGCCTCAAGGGCGCGGAGCACACGGCCGCTCCGAGCAGGATCACGAGGCAAAGACCGAATAAGCGGCGCTTTGGCGGTTGGGGATACAAGGTCTCACGCTCCCTTACAGTCTTGACCGGCCGATGAATAAGGCCGATGGCGTACTTATAAGGTAACCGTGCCCCCCCGCTTTTATGTTCCCGAAAAGCTTCCTTAAAGTCCGATTTTTCGCGTCGTTACGCGTTTTTTTGGCGTTCCGCCAGCGCCAGCATTTCTTGTGCGTGATGCCGTGTTTTTTCCGTTACTTCCACCCCGCCGAGCAGACGCGCCAGTTCTTCCACCCGTTCGGGACCGCGAAGTTCCTGTACGGAGGTCACCGTTCTGCCGCTATCCGCGACGGTTTTGCGGATTTCATATTGATGGTCCGCCATGCAGGCGACCTGCGGCAAGTGGGTAATGGAAAACACCTGGCAGCTGCGCGACAGCTTCGACAGCTTGTCGGCGACGGCTTGCGCAGCCCTGCCGCTGACTCCGGTGTCCACTTCGTCGAAGACGAGAACCGGAATGCGGTCGATCCGTGCGAAAATGGCTTTGAGAGCCAGCATGACGCGCGACATTTCTCCGCCGGAGGCGATTTTCGCGAGCGGCTTCGGCGGTTCCCCCGGATTCGTTGACAACAGGAACTCGGCGGCATCCGCGCCGGCCGCCGTCAGCGGTCCGTTCTCCAGCTTGACCTCGAATACCGATCGGCTCATTTGAAGATCTTCGAGCTCCTGCACGATCGCGCGGGAGAGCACTTGGCCCGCGTCGCGGCGGAACCCGCTGAGTTTCGCGGCCCGCGCCGTCAAATCGTCCAGCAGCCGCCGTTCCTCGGATTCCAATTCGCGCAGCCGCTCGTCGCGGTTTTCGATCCGATCCGCTTCGCTGCGGATTTTATTTTCGTACGCGAGGATGTCCTCGACCGTCTCCCCGTATTTGCGCTTTAAACCGAACAACAAATCCAGCCGCTGCTCTATGTGGGCCAACCGCTCGGGATTGAATTCGATCGTTTCGCGATAATCCCGCAGCTGATAAGCCGCGTCTTCGGCGGCATAATAGGAAGATTGAAGCTGCTCGACGAGCGGCTGCAGCTTAGCCGGATCCACCTTGACGATGTCCTGCAGGCGGGTCAACGCTTTGGACAAAGCGGCCAAGCCTTTGGATCCGTAAAGCAAGTCGTAAGCTTCGGACACGGCATCGGCCAGCTTCTCGGCATGGGAAAGCTTTCGCCTTTCATCCGTGAGCGATTCGTCTTCGCCGGGCTTCAGGCGGGCATTCTCGATCTCTTCCAGCTGGAACCGGTACAGATCCAGCATCTGCATGCCCTGCCGGCTTCGCTCGTCTAATTCCTTCCGTTCCTTCAGCACGTTCTGGTATTGGGCGAAAACTTGACGGTACTCGGCTTTGGCTTTGGCCAACTCTTCTCCGGCGAATTGGTCCAACCATTCCAAATGGCGGTCCGTCCGAAGGAGCGACTGGTGTTCGTGCTGCCCGTGCAGGTTGACCAGATGTTCGCCGACTTCGCGCAGCATCGCCAGAGTCACGTTCTGGCCGTTGATGCGGGCCGACGATTTCCCTTGCGCCTGCAGTTCTCTTCTAATAATGAGGGCTTCCGAAGGATCGGCGTCGATTCCGAGCCTGGACAGCGTTTCCCATACGGGATGCCCGGCCGGAAGGTCAAAAAGCGCTTCCAAGTCCGCGCGATCGCTGCCGTGCCGGATCATCTCGGCGGAACCCCGTCCTCCCGCGGCCAGGGCAAGCGCGTCGATGACGATCGATTTACCCGCGCCGGTCTCGCCGGTCAACACATGAAACCCTTCATGAAACGTCACCGAGACGTTCTCGATGACCGCCAAATTGCGGATGTTCAGTTCCCGAAGCATGGAATGCCCCCTTACCTCAGCATTTCGTGAATTCTGCCGACGACCTGCGCGGCGTGCTCCTTCGTCCGGCAAATGAGCAGCGTCGTGTCGTCGCCGCTGATGGAGCCGATGATTTCCGGCCAATCCATGCCGTCGACGAGCGAGCCGATCGTGTTCGCCGTACCCGGCAGGCACTTCACCACGACGAGGTTTTCCGCCGCGTCCGTTCCGACGAAGTGGTCCAACAACGCTCGTTTCAGCTTATGGGCCGGGTTGTAGCGTTGGTCTTGCGGCATCGAATACTTATAACGTCCGTCTTCCAGAGGCACTTTGATCAGCTGCAGCTCCTTGATGTCTCGGGAAACGGTCGCTTGCGTCACTTGCATGCCCGCTTCGCTCAGCGCCTCCACCAGCTCTTCCTGGGTCTCGATTTCCCTCGACCCGATCAATTCCCGAATCTTACGTTGACGTTGACCTTTCATGCTTCGTCATCCTCCACTTGGAATCGCACCGTCCGCATCCACTTGTCCTTCGGATCGGCCACGATGATTCCTTCGCAATCCGGAAAGAGCAGCGCATACGCAAGCAGCCGCTCGCGAAGGCCGCTGGCCGTCCAGTCCATCGGCTGGCGGGCCCTTTCCAGCTTGACCAAATAGTATTTGTCTTCTTTGGATACCAAATAATCGAAATACAGGCGCGTCCCTTGAACCGGTCCGTCGTCCACCTTGACGCCGAGGGGAACGCGGTGTTTGCCCGACAATACTTCATAACCGTTTTCCTGCAGCAGGGCAACGGTATCGTCGGGGATCACCCCGCCGTTTTGTGCCAATCGGCGAAGCCGAGCGCCCGGCGGCTCATGGAGCCAGCGGTCGAAACGACGAATCAGCAGCCATACGGCGAATCCGGCTCCGATCAGCAGAAGCAGCCAATCTCCGAACCGTCCCAAAGACCCCACCTCTCCGCAGGTCCTCGTTTTGCAATGTTGGCTGAACTAGGAAGCGTCGACCCGTCCTCATTTCTTTCGCCTTGCGGGGCCCGATTTCCTGTTTTCTTCGGGCGGTTTGCTGTATCCATTCTGTATCCAATGCGAAGCAAAAAAACCGGAACCGCAAAAGAAAAACCGTTATCCGGCCGTTCTTCGGCAGTTCCGGTTCCGATCCGGAAAAGATTATGCGTTGCGGAAGGTCCCATGCGCTTGCTCGACGACCTCTTCTATCGAAGCGTCGAGTTTAGCCGCCCATTCCGTGCCCAACGGCACACCCGTTTTGAGCCAATACGCGAGGAATTCGATATTTCCCTCTCCGCCTGTAATGGGCGAAAAGGTCAGCGCCTGAAGCGCGAATCCCAATCCGTCGGCGAACCCCAGCACTTCCCGCAGCACCGACTTGTGCACCTTCGAATCCCGGACGACGCCGGATTTGCCGACTTGTTCGCGTCCGGCTTCGAATTGCGGCTTGATCAGCGCGACGGTGCCGCCGCCATCGGCCAACAAAGGCGCCAGCGCGGGCAAAATGAGCTTCAAGGAGATGAACGAGACGTCGATCGTCGCGAATCCCGGCGCAGGCCCGTCCAACTGCTCGGACGTCATGTGCCGAAAGTTGGTCCTTTCCATCACGTGGACCCGCGGGTCTTGACGGAGCGACCAATCGAGCTGGTTGTAGCCGACGTCGATCGCGTAAACGAAAGAAGCGCCGTTCTGCAACGCACAATCGGTAAACCCGCCGGTCGAAGCGCCGATGTCCAGCATCACCGCGTCCTGCATGTCGATGCCGAAAACGCGGATCGCCTTCTCAAGCTTAAGTCCGCCCCGGCTGACGTAAGGGTGGGGAGCTCCCTTGACCGTGAGCGCGGACGTTCGTGGTATCTTGGTCCCGGCTTTGTCCACCCGTTCCGAGCCCATCCAAACCAATCCCGCCATGATGGCGGCTTTCGCTTTTTCCCGGCTTTCGAAATATCCCTGTTCGACCAGCAGGACATCCAGCCGTTCCTTCGCGGCTTTATCCGTCATGTCGCACGCTGCTTGGGACGCACGGCAGCCGCCCGGATCAGGTTCGCCGCGTTCTCCGCGGTCAATCCGTTCTCTTGGCGCTGCTCTTTGATCGAAGCGTGTTCGACGAAGACGTCCGGAACGCCCGCGATCCGCACCGGAACGTTCGCGAATTCCTCGCGGGCGTAATATTCGAGCACCGCGCTGCCGAATCCGCCGAGTTCCGAGCCTTCTTCGAGCACGAGCATCGGGATGCGTTCGCTTGCGAGCTGCGCCAGCATGCGTTCATCGAGCGGCTTCACGAAACGGGCATTGATGACGCGAACGTTCAAGCCTTCCCGTTTCAGGATTTCCGCGGCTTCCTCCGCCACTCTCACCATCGGGCCGAGCGCGAGGATCGCGGCCGAATCGCCCTCGCGGACCGTTTCCCACGTGCCGATCGGGATGGCCGACGGCTCGGGATCGCAGACGACGCCGACGCCTTGCTCGCGGGGATAACGAACGGCGATCGGGCCTTCGTCGTAATGCACCGCGGTGTACAGCATGTTCCGCAGCTCGTTCTCGTCCTTCGGCATCATGAGCACCAGGTTCGGGATATGCCGCAGGAAAGCGATATCGTATACGCCGTGGTGGGTTTCCCCGTCCGCCCCGACGAATCCCGCCCGGTCGATGGCGAAGACGACGTTCAAGTTCTGCCGGCAAATGTCATGGACCACTTGGTCATAGGCACGCTGGAGGAAAGTCGAATAGACGGCGAATACCGGCTTCATGCCTTCCATCGCGAGCGCGGCGGACATCGTTGCCGCGTGCTGCTCCGCAATGCCGACGTCGAACATGCGGCCCGGAAACTTCGCGGCGAAGCCCAGCAGCCCGGAACCCCCCGGCATGGCCGGCGTGATCGCGACGATCCGCTCGTCTTTCCCGGCGAGCTCGATCAGTGTATTCCCGAACACTTCCGTGTACATCGGCGGGCCGACCGGCTTGATCACTTGACCGGACTCGATCTTATAGGAGCCCGTGACGCCGTGCCACTTGTGCGAATCCTGTTCCGCATGCGTGTAGCCTTTGCCTTTGGTGGTAAGGACGTGAATCAGGACGGGGCCCTGCACTTTATCGGCTTGGCGGAAGGTGTCGACCAGTTTGACGATGTCGTGGCCGTCTACGGGTCCGAAATATTTCAAGCCGAACTCTTCGAACAGCATGCCGTCCGGAGCGATCAAATATTTCAGGCTGTCTTTGACGCGTTCCGCGGTTTTGGCGAGTTTGCCTCCGATCGCCGGCACCTTGCGGAGCAGCCATTCCAGCTCGTCTTTGGCTTTCCTGTATGTCCGGTCCGTACGGACCTTGCCCAAATAGTTGTGGATCGCTCCGACGTTGGGTGCGATCGACATCTCGTTGTCGTTCAGGACGACCGTGAGGTTCCTCTTCTCATGGCCGATATGGTTCAGCGCTTCGAGGGCCATCCCGCCGGTGAGCGCGCCGTCGCCGATGACGGCGATGACTTTGTTCGAGCCGCCGCGCAAGTCGCGGGCGATCGCCATGCCCATCGCAGCGGAGAGGGATGTGCTGCTGTGGCCGGCCTCCCAGACGTCGTGCTCGCTTTCGCTCCGTTTGACGAAACCGCACAAACCGTTCTTCTGCCGAAGCGTATCGAAACGGTTCATGCGGCCGGTGAGCATTTTATGGACGTAAGCTTGATGGCCCACGTCGAAGATCATTTTGTCTTCGGGGCTGTTATACAAATAATGGAGCGCAAGAGTGAGCTCCACCACGCCCAAATTGGGCGCGAGGTGTCCGCCTGTCACCGAAAGTTTCTCGATCAGGAATTGCCGGATTTCCTCCGCCAGCAGCGGAAGCTCCGACAGCGGCAATTTTTTCAAATCGGCCGGGCTGTCGATCTTTTCGAGCAGCAATGATGTTCCCCGCTTTCTCCCTAACGGGACTACCGTGATTCCGTTATTATAACATAATCCGCAATGCATGCCCAAGTGACGACAAACGGCGCCAAACTCCCTCGGGAGCTTGCGCCGTGTCGGAATAGCGTTATCGTGATCAGTGATCCCGGGACATCATGTAGTCCGCGATCGCGATCAGCCTGGACGGCGCCGCCAGCCCGGAGACCGCTTCCTTGGCTTCCTCGGTCAGCCGGGCGACGCGCAAGCGGCTTTCCTCCAACCCGATCAGGTAGGGGTAAGTCACCTTGGCCTGCTTTTCGTCGCTTTTGACCGGTTTGCCAAGCTTCGCTTCATCGCCCGTCAAATCCAAAATGTCGTCCTGGATTTGGAACGCGAGTCCGACGTTGCGCCCGAACAGCCCCAGCGCCGCGAGCTCGTCATCGCTTGCTTCCGCCGCATGGCCGCCGGCACGCAGCGAGAAAGAGATCAAGTCGGCGGTTTTATGCAAATGGATCGATTCCAGCTGATCCAACGTCGTGATGCCTTGTTCTCCCTGCATGTCTTCCGTCTGGCCGCCGACCATGCCGGGAAGACCGGCATACATCGCCAGTTCCGCCAAGACGGCCAGCGTTCTCTCCGGCGGCACTCCGAGATCGGCAGCCCGGGACGCGGCGTAGAAGGCGTGCGTCAGCAAGCCGTCCCCGGCCAGAATCGCGAGCGCTTCCCCGAAAACCTTATGGTTCGTCGGCCGGCCCCGGCGGAAATCGTCGTTGTCCATCGCGGGCAGATCGTCATGGATGAGCGAATAAGTATGGACCATCTCGACCGCCACGGCGAACGGCATGGCGCGCTCGGCCGCCTTGGCCGATCCGGATACGCTTTCCGCCGCTGCCAGGACGAAGACGGGACGAAGTCTTTTGCCTCCCGCGTGCAACGAATATTCCGCCGCCTCGCGAAGGCGGCCGGGTATGCGCCAATCCGCCGGGATCGCCTTGCGGAGCGCATCCTCGACGAGTTGTTTGGTGTCCGTCAGATAGGTCTCGAGCTGCTTGTGAATCGTCACGCGTACTCCCCTTTAGTCGCCGTTTCCTTCTTCGCGGGTCGGAGCGAACGGCTTGCGCCCCAATCCGGATTCGCCTTCCACGAGCATCTCGATCCGGCGTTCCACCTGCTCCAGCTTCTGACCGCACAGCCGGGACAATGTCATGCCTTCCTGGAACAGCTCAATGGCCGCTTCCAGCGGCACGTCGCCGCTTTCGAGACGGGACACGATCGTTTCCAACCGCTCCATCGCCTGTTCGAACGTTTGCGTTTCCCCCGCGGAGCTCAGCTTGTCTCCCCGATCTTCAGCCATTGGCTTCTTCCTCCCCTTGTATCCCCCAGACCTGGCAATCCAAACGGCCGTCCGCGAGCCGGACCCGGACGAGGTCGCCCGGCTGCACGTCGTTCACGCTGCGGACCAGCTTTTTCTGGGATTCGTCGTATACCAAACTGTAGCCCCGCCCCATGACTTTCAGCGGACTCAGCGCGTCCAAATGCCGGATCAGCGAGGCGTACCGGCTTTGCGAGCCGCGAAGCGTGCCCGCCATGGCCAGCTCCATGGAGCGCTTGGCCCCCGTCAGTCGCTTGCGGGCGAAAGCCGCCTGCTCGGTCGGGCTCGACGCCGCGAGCCGTCCTGCAAGCCGCGCGAGCCGCTCGTTCGCGCGGCCGGTTTGGGCTTGGGCGCGGTAAATGAGCCGGTCGCGCAGCCGGTCCAACCGCTCCGCCTGGGCGAGCAGCGTGCGGCGCGGCTGCGTGAAATAAGGCGAACGCGCGGCATGCTGCCAGCGTTCCCTGGCTTTACCCGCGAGCAGCCGAAGCGACTTGCCCATCCGCTGCTCCAGGTGGTGCAGGTGCTGCCTGAGCTCGCCCGCGTGCGGGACGGCCAATTCGGCAGCCGCCGTGGGCGTCGCGGCGCGAAGGTCGGCGACGAAGTCCGCGATCGTGAAATCCGTCTCGTGCCCGACCGCCGAAATGACCGGTATTCCCGAAGCGCGGATGGCGCGCGCGACCGCTTCCTCGTTAAACGCCCACAGCTCTTCAAGCGAACCCCCGCCCCTGCCGACGATCAGCACGTCGACTTCTCCGAGACGGTTCATCGTCTCGATCGCCCGAACGATGGAAGGCGCCGCCGACGTTCCTTGAACCGATACCGGGTGCAGCAGCACCGGAACGGAAGGGTGACGGCGCTGCAGCGTGATCAAGATATCGCGCACCGCCGCGCCGGTCGGCGAAGTGATGACGCCGATCGCTTTCGGGAACCTCGGGATCGGACGCTTCAGCGTTTCGGAGAACAGTCCCTCACCTTCGAGCTTCTTCTTTAGTTGCTCAAACGCAAGATACAGGCTTCCGATCCCGTCGGGCTGCATCGCCGTCGCGTAAAACTGATAGGCGCCGTCCCTCTCGTAAACGGAAACGCCTCCGCGCGCCAGCACCTTCATCCCGTCCTTCGGTGCGAAAGGGAGGCGCTGATTGTAGGAGGCGAACATGATGCATTTGAGACGGCCGCATTCATCCTTCAGCGTGAAGTACATATGCCCGCTGGAATGCCGCGTGAAGTTCGAGATTTCGCCCCGCAGCCAGATGTCCTGCAACCCCGGATCCCCTTCAAGCTTGTGCTTGATGTACCGGTTGACGTCCCGAATGCTCAGAACCTTCTGCTCCATGTTCCCTCCCCCTTTCTCGATGCGTATGAAAATGAATCAATCGATGCCGTTCGCGCGTTTGCAGGACTTGAGCGTGTTCGCCATCAGCATCGTGATCGTCATCGGTCCGACGCCGCCGGGTACGGGGGTAATCCATCCCGCCGTCTCGAGCACGTCTTCATAATCCACGTCGCCGGCCAGCTTTCCGTCCTCGAGACGGTTGATGCCGACGTCGATGACGACCGCGCCGGGCTTCACCCAGTCGCGTTTCACCAGCTTCGGTACGCCGACCGCGACGATCAGGATGTCCGCTTGCCGGGCCACCGCCGGCAGATCAGGCGTCCGGGAATGACAAACGGTGACGGTCGCGTTCTCGCGAAGCAGCAGCATGGACACCGGTTTGCCGACGATGTTGCTGCGGCCTACGACGACTGCGTGCTTGCCCGCCGGGGAGTTACCCGTCCGTTTCAGCAGTTCGATCACGCCCGCCGGCGTACACGGAAGCAGCGAATCGTCCCCGATCATCAGGTTGCCGACGCTGATCGGATGGAATCCGTCTACGTCCTTGTCCACGGAAATGGCGTCGATCACCGGTTTTTCCGCGATATGCTTCGGCAGAGGGAGCTGCACGAGAATGCCGTTGATTTTCGGATCTTCGTTATACTTGGCGATCAGATGCAGCAGCTCGTCCTGCGTCGTATCCGCGGGAAGCCGGACGACTTCCGAATGGTAGCCGAGATCTTCGCAGGCTTTGGCTTTGTTGCGGACGTACACTTGCGATGCGGGATCCTCGCCTACGAGGATGACGACCAAGCCGGGACGGATTCCTCGTCCGGACAGGCGTTCGACTTCCTCGCGGATTTCCCGCCGGATCGTATCGGAAATTTCTTTGCCGTTAATGATGCGCGCGCTCATTCGGGTTCCCCTTCCCCTTCCGCCTGACGGCCCTGACCTTTCTCTTGCTCCCGGATCATCCGGCCAAGCACGCCGTTCACGAACTTGCCCGACTCGTCCAAACCGAAATGCTTCGCCAATTCGATCGCTTCGTTGACGACGACTTTCGGGGGCAAGCCCTTGACGTTCAGTTCATAAGCGGCAAGCCTTAAAATCTGCCGGTCGACGCGGGACAGCCGGTCCACTTGCCAACCCGTCAGGTAAGCCGCCAGCTGGGCGTCCAGTTCTTCCTTGCGGGAGGCTACTCCTTCGACCAGTTCGCGGGTAAAGCCGTCCACCGCGGCCAGCTCCGACACCTCCGCGCCGATCTCGTTCTCCTGACGCGCCTCTTCCATGACCATATTGACCGCCTCGTCGCCTGTTACCCCGTTCATTTCCATCTGGTATAAGCTCGAGACCGCGATTTCCCTTGCCAATCTGCGTTTCATGCGTCCTCCGTTCGGCGCTGTACGACATGCCTTGCGATTTTTACTAGTATGGGAATGCTGAAAACAAAAAAACCTATGACCCGTTCCTTCGCCGAGAAGCGGATACCGCCGGAGCGGCGCCCGCCTTCCCGAAGCAGGAACACTTCACAGGGCTCTTACCGGGACCACGGCCAACGGTCCGTCATCCAGTCCGTCAATCGGTCCCAAGGCAGCAGCGGGCCCCGGTTGTCGTCCTTCTGCTTGCCGACCCAAAATCCGATACCGACCAGCAATGCGACGAACAGCATGTCCCAAAATCCGCTGATCAAATAGATGAGGCCGAAAAACAGCCCTGCCGCCACGCCGCAAGCGCGGCCGCCATAGGCGTCCCACCACGGTTTCCACATGGTCGGTCCCTCCTATTCCACGCGGCTCTTGAAGGATGCCTGCGACTGTATCACGTTCGCGATAAACACGGATACATCCGCCACCGGAATGCCGGTTGCGTCTTCGATTTGCTGGGATACGGTCCGCTGCATCTCTTCCGAAAGCGCGGGAATCGAGCCTTCTCCGTCGATGAAAGCGCGGATCAGGATTTCAAGCCCGGATTCGGTCACGCGCACGCGGGCTTTCAGGTCTTTCACCCCGCGCGTGCGGGATGCGGCTTTCAGCGCCAGGTTTTCAACGGTTTCCACGGAAATGCGGATGTCGCCGTGCTCCGTGCGCTGGTTAATGGAAGGAGCGGTCGAGCCTCCCCGGCGGACCGATACGATGAAGAAGCGCAGGCTGATCAGCAGAATCACGATGGATACGCCGATGACGGCGCCCTGCACGGTCCGCAAGCCTCCCGTGAAATCCCTTACGACATTTTGAAGAAATGAGACCTGGAACCCGCCGCTGGCCGCGATGATCGCGATGATTGCGGCAGCCCCGATGAGAATGCTGTATAAAAAAAGAAGCAGCCTGTCCAACACTCTGATCAACTGAGCGTCCTCCTCGTCTAGTCCCCAACCGGTGACATGAAGCTGTGGAGCGATATCGTACAAAAACCCGGAAAGTCCTCTTCGGGGAATCCGCATGGAATTCCCCGCCGGAGGACTTCGGGTTTGGGCTGCCGGAAGCAGCGTCATTATCTTACTCTTGCGTTCGCTTCTTCTTCTTCGGGCTTGTCGGCCGTTTTGAAATGCACGTCATGAACGTGTACGTTCACTTCGACGACGTTCAGCGCGGTCATCATTTCGATCGACCGTTTGACGTTGCGCTGGATTTCCGCCGAAATTTCGGGAATGCGCCTGCCGTATTGAACGATGATAGAAACGTCGACGGCGGCTTCGCGCTGACCGACTTCCACTTTCACGCCTTTGGACAAGTTCTTGCGGCCGAGCAATTCCCCGATCCCCGAGGAAATTCCGCCGCTCATGCCGGCCACGCCGTCCACTTCGACCGTCGCCAAACCGGCGATCACTTCGATCACTTCCGGCGCGATTTCGATGGTGCCCATGACCGTTCTTTCATAATCCGGGGCTATCGTTTCCAAGCGTACCTCCACCTCCATCTGACCGAGACTCCCTGGTGCGGGCCGTTTGCCCTCGTTATTATAACTATAGCATTAGCGGATAATTATGACAAACGCTTGGCCCGGAGACCGCCCGATTGTCACGCCTCCGCAGGCGCGTTCACATCGTGCTCTTCGAGGAACTTGATGTCGAACGTGCCTTTGTTGAATACCGGATGTTCCAGCAGCTTCAAGTGGAACGGGATCGTCGTTTTGACGCCGTCGACCATGAATTCCCCGAGCGCTCGGCGCGCTCTCGCGATCGCCTCTTCGCGCGTCGGCGCCCAGACGATCAGCTTGGCGATCATGGAATCGTAATGCGGCGAAATCGTGTAATTCGGATAAGCGCCGCTGTCCACACGCACGCCGGGTCCTCCCGGAGGCAGGTAGAAGGAGATTTTGCCGGGGGACGGCATGAAGTTGCGGTCCGGATCCTCGGCGTTGATGCGGCATTCGATCGCCCAGCCGTCGAATTGCACGTCCTTCTGGGAGAAGGACAGCGGTTCGCCTTCGGCGACGGCGATCATTTCCTTGATGAGGTCGACGCCCGTGATCATTTCCGTCACCGGATGCTCGACCTGAATGCGGGTGTTCATTTCCATGAAATAGAACTGGCCGTCGGGTCCGAGCAGGAATTCGATCGTCCCGGCGCCGGAGTAGTTCACCGCGTGGGCGGCTCGGACAGCCGCTTGCCCCATGCGCTCCCGGAGAGCCGGCGTCATGACGGGGCAAGGCGCCTCTTCCACGAGTTTCTGGCGTCGGCGCTGCACGGAGCAGTCGCGTTCGCCGAGATGGCATACGTTGCCGTGTTTATCGGCGATGATCTGGATTTCGACGTGCTTCATGCCCGTGAGGTATTTCTCCAGGTACACGCCGGAATTGCCGAACGCTTTCTGGGCTTCCTGCTGGGCCGTCGTGATTTCCCGGACGAGCATTTCCTCGTCGTCGGCCAGCCGGATGCCGCGGCCTCCGCCCCCGGCCGTCGCTTTGATGATGACCGGATACCCGATCTTGCGAGCGACCTGCACGGCTTCCTCGATATCCTCGACCAAACCGTCGGAGCCCGGGATAACCGGAACGTCGGCCTCCTTCATCGTCTGCTTGGCGACCGACTTGTCGCCCATCCGGCTGATGGCGCTCGCGGAAGGGCCGATAAACGTAATATTGCACGTTTCGCAAATTTCCGCGAAATCGGCGTTTTCGGAAAGGAACCCGTAACCCGGGTGAATGGCGTCGCATTCGGTCAACGTCGCGACGCTCATGATGTTGGTCAAATTCAAGTAGCTGTCTTTGGAAGCGGTCGGTCCGATGCAGTAGGCTTCATCCGCCAATCGGACGTGAAGGGACTCGCGGTCGGCTTCGGAGTAAACGGCCACCGTGGCGATACCCAGCTCGCGGCAGGCGCGAATGATGCGGACGGCGATCTCTCCGCGGTTGGCCACCAAAATTTTATGGAATTTCAAAGGGGGGATCCTCCTTTAACCCGCGCGACCGAACGTCCGCGCTTCCGCGCTCGGTTCGGTCGTCAAAGTGCAGCCGAAATGCGCCGCGTCGGGCGCGGCGTCGGCTGTCAAACGAATGGCGATAACGCGATTATTCCGGTTTGACCAGAAACAGAGGCTGGCCGAACTCGACCAGTTGGCCGTTCTCGACGAGGATTTCGACGATCTGGCCTTTGACTTCCGCTTCGAGGGGATTCATCAGCTTCATGGCTTCCAGGATGCAGACGACCGTTTTCTCGGTCACGCGGTCGCCGACGTTGACGAATGACGCCGCATCCGGGGAAGGAGCGCGGTAGAACGTGCCGACCATCGGGGAAGTGATGCGGTGCAGATTGCTCGTGTCTGCCGCGGGAGCTTTGGGCTGCTCCGCTTGCTGGGCGGGCGCCGGCGCGGCCGGAGCCGGAGCGGCAGCGGGTACGTATGTATGGGCGATCGGTGAGGTTTGCACGTTCACGACTTCCGTGCGGCCGGGCTTGCGGATCGCAAGGCGCGTTCCTTCGTTCTCGATTTCGACTTCATGTACGGACGTTTGGTCCACCAATTTGATCAATTCTTTGATTTCGCTGAGCTTGAACATCAAGTCCACTCCTTGGCTTAAGGGGTCGGGCATTCGCAAGGGAACCGCACGCTTGTACGATCCCATAACGGAATCCATTATACCATAATCGGTCGAAATGGAAAGGTCGGGAAAGGTGCCCGTCGATGCGAAAGGCGCGTTCCGGAGGGAGGGAACGCGCCTTTCCGAGCTTCAAAGCTTAGTCCCGGCTCCGCAATTTGGCCAGTAACCGGATGATTTCGACGTACAGCCAGACGAGCGTCACCGTAAGCCCGAAAGCCCCGTACCATTCCATGTACTTGGGGGCTCCGTTCCGGGCGCCGGATTCGATGAAGTCGAAATCCAGCACGAGGTTCAGCGCCGCGATGACGACGATGACCAAGGAGATGCCGATGCCGATCGCGCCGTTATCGTGCAAGTACGGTACGTTCATGCCGAAAAAATGAAGCACGATATTGATCAAATAAACGATCGCGATGCCGGCGGTCGCGGCTATGACGCCCAGCTTGAAGTTTTCCGTCGCGCGGACGACCCTTGTCTTGTAAGCGAGCAGCAGAGCGAGAAACACGCTCATCGTCAGCAGGGCCGCCTGAAGCGTAATGCCATGGAATTGCTCGTCGTAGATCGCGGACAAAGCGCCCAAAAACAAGCCTTCCAGCGCGGCGTATACGGGCACGAGTACGCGGGAGGAAGACGGTTTGAAGCTGATGACGAGAGAGAGGATGAAGCCGCCGATCGCGCCCAAGACGGCATACGGGGCGACGTTCCTTCCTTCGTAATACATGGCCCAGGTGCAGAACGCCGCGCCCAGCAGGATGGCCAGCGTGATGAATGATTTGTTCACCGTGCCCTCCAGCGTCATCGTCTCTTGTCCGTAATGCCCTTTCACATTGTCGAAAGTTTTGTCGTTTAAAGTCGGGTTTCCGCTTCTGCCGATCAACCCAGATCACCTCATTCGGTAGGATGTCCCAATTTTACCATGCCTGCCGGGTTTCGCCCAGTGAAACAAACGAAAGCCTCCCGGGCCGCGTCACGGCGGGCGGGAGGCTTCGTGTTCGACTGTCGCTTACGGCACGTATTGGACGGACAGGCGGCTCGGCGAAACGTTCAATTCTTTGGATGCCAGGTCGATGATCTTCACGGCTTGCTTTTTCTCGAGCTTGGAGGCTTGCACGACGACCTTGAAATTCATTTCGTCTTCCGTCACGACGGCGTTGTCGTAGTCCTGCAGCAGCTTCTCTTCCAAGCTGGTCATGCGGGAATCCGTGTCTTCCAGTCGGGCCAGCTCTTCCACGGCCGAAGAGGCTTGCTCTTGGGTGTGGTTTTTGGTGTCGGCGATGATCGCGCTCAATTTCTCGCTTTCGCTAGCCACTTTCTCTTCGTGCAGGCGTTGCAGCTGGTCGAAGTATTCGGAGCCCTTAAGATTCGTGTACTCATTCAGCACCGCTTCGTCGGCCGGAGAAACCGTACCGCCGTCCGCCTGCTCCTGGCTCTTGCCGTCACTCTTGCCGTCACTCTTGCCTTGGTCGCCCGAAGTCGCGGCCTCGTCCTGCGCGGACGAAGAGTCCGTTTTGCCGCCTGCTGCGTCGGCAGCGCCGGAAGCCGTGGCATCTTCCTCGATGACCTCGATGCCGTTGTCCTTGCCGGAGGCGCCCGCGCTGTCCAGCGTCTGGGTCTGCTGCTTCGTGCCGCTGGCGCTCTGGGACGGGGTCACGTCCTCGGTAAACAGGTAGTACGCGGACAAAATCACCATCAGACTAAGCATGGACACCAGCCAAATCGTTTGACGCTTGTTGTTCATTTTTCCTTCCTCCCCAATCAGGTTTGTTCAAGATTTTCTCGGAACGACCGAAATGCGGTGCATCGGCACGTCCAAACCGCGGGATACCGCTTCCTGGACCAGCTTGTGGACCGTGGCGTTTTCCGCGCCTTTGGCGACGACGACGACCCCCCTCACCTTCGGCTTCAGCTTCTTGACGACGATGGGAGCCTGGCCCCCCGACACTTCGTAAAGGACGACTTGGCCGTCCGTCGTGACATCCGTAATATGGCGGCTCGTACCGTTGCGGTCCGACTCGTTGGTCAGCTGCTGCGTTTTCTTCTCGTTGAGCTGCACGACGGTTTCTTCCGTCGATTCGACCGTCACGAGAACGTTGACGCTTCCGACGCCGACGATCGTTTCGAGCAGGTCCTTCAGCCGGCTTTCCAGCTGGGATTCGATATCGGCGAACGGATCGTTCTTAGCTGTTCCCCCGCCCATGAAAGTTTCCTGATCCTGCGGCGCGTCCTGGTCGCCCGGCGGAACGATTTCCGTCTGATTGCCGGGATCCACGGGCTTGACGTTCAGGAGCGACGAAGCGAGCAGCAGCGCGGCGCCGATCAATCCGAGCAGGATGAGCCACCGGAACGTCTTGATCCTGCGGCCCCCGCCCGACCCGCCGCCGATGAATGACTCCAACCGTTCCAGCCACTTGGCCAAATGCGCTCACCTCCTCTCGTCCGCGGCGTCCGCCGCCAGCACCTGCACCCGGTTCGCCGGCACTCCGTATTTGGCGGAGAGGAGCGCCGTCACCCGGCTGCGCGTTTCCCGGTCGGCCGGGTTCTCTTCCGCTTCGCCTCCGGCCGCGCGATCGCTCGGCGGGATTTCCACGATCACCGGCGCGACCGGCTGTACTTGCTCCACCGGCTTAGACCCGGGCGACGCCTCCGGATCCGGCTCGGCGTCACCGCCTGCTTCTGCGGTTCCTCCGGTTCCGCCGGTTCCGCGGTTCGTGCCCGCCTCCGGCCCGGCCATCGTGACGGTCACGCTTTCCACGTCGAGCTGGCCTTCGGGAGATCGGCGAAGCTGCACGGCCACCTGCACGACTTTGCGTCCTTCGCTTTGCTCGACGTCTTCCTTGATCGCGTCGCGAAGGCGTCCAGCCGTCACCTGCTCGGCTTCTTCCTGCTGCTTGGCCTGCCACTTGCGGCCTTCCTCCTTGATCTTCGACAACTCCTCCGCTGATGCCCGGTCATCCGATTGGGACGTTTCGAGCCCGGCCGCCAGTCTGTTGCCGAAGTCGCTGTGGAGCCAGTTCAGCATCGGCGTGGCCACCGTCAACAGGATGAACAGCCCCGCGACCAGCCGCACGTAGCGCTGCATCGTCTTGTTCGGAAGCAGCAGGTCGACGAGACCCGCGAGCAGCACGACGGCCACGATTTGCTTCAGCCAGCCGGACAGTCCCTCCATCAAGCCCATTCGCGCACTTCCTTTCCGACCTTCCCCGTCACCGGATCATGAGGGCGGCGTTCCCCGCGGTCAGGACGATGGTGATGGCCAGAAAGAACATCAATCCGACCGCGGCCAGCGCCGCGAACACATAGATGAGCGTCTTCCCGATCGTCTGCAGGCACGCGACGATCGGCGACTGACCGAGCGGCTGAAGCACCGCGCCCGCCACGTTGTAAATGAGCGCGAGCGTCAGGACTTTGACGGCGGGAAACGCACACAGGAACAGCAGGACGATGACGCCGGCCAGGCCGACCGCGTTTTTCACGAGCAGGCTGGCGGAGAGGACCGTATCCGCCGCGTCGGAAAACATCCTCCCGACGACCGGAACGAAATTTCCCGTCACGAATTTGGCCGTTTGCATGGCGACTCCGTCGGCGACGGCGCCGCTCGCACCCTGGATAGAGAGCACACCCAGGAAAATCGTGAACATGACGCCCATGACGCCGGCTCCGACGTTGCGCAGCAGGTTGGCGAGCTGGGTCACTTTGTAGCGATCGCTGATCGAACTGACCAAATGAAGCACGGCGGAGAAAAACAGCAGCGGGAACACGAACAGATGGATAAACGTCCCCACCGTATGGATCATGAACACGATCAGCGGGTGCAGTACCGCGACCGAAGCCACGCTGCCCGTGCCCGCCATCAAAGTCAGCAGCAGCGGGACCATCGCCAGCATGAACTGGACCATGTTCTGGATCGCTTCGGAGGCGTATGTGGTCGCCGTCCGGAAGCTGTTCACCGCCAGGATCAGCAGCACCAGATATGCGATCGCGTAGGCCACCTTGCTGACCGCATTGCGCTCGAACGCCGTCTGCATCGTTTCGAGGATCATGGTGAACACCGTGAGCAGAACGATCGTGACGAGCAGCTTGCCGCTGTACAGCACCTCGTGGAGGAAAAACCGGAGCAGCCCCGCGAAAGCCTGCCCCATGCTCCACGGCTTGCCGTCCGGAAACATCAGCTGCCGGATTTCGGGAAGCTTGCCCTCCGGAAAGTAACCTCCATAGCGAGTCTTGAGGTCTTCCCAATACCTTTCGATTTCCTTCATTTCCATGTCGTGCGACTGCTTCTGGGCTAGCTCGGTCACAAAGCTGCCCGGTTCCCCGGTAGGCTCCGCGGGTGCCGCGCCGGATTCCGGCGCGGCAGCCCGGGCGGAAACCGGGGCCGGCGACAAAAGCGCGGCGGCGGTCAGGCACAAGGCGAACATGAGAACGAGGACGGATAAGCGGCGGCGCATGTTCTCCCTCCCGACCGGCCGGCGGACCGCTTGATCAGGCCGGCAGCAAATTCAGCACGGTTTCGACGATGACGCTGATGATGGGAATCGCCATGACGAGGATGAGCATTTTCCCCGCGAACTCGATTTTGGAAGCAATGCTTTCCAGTCCCGCGTCCCGCACGATTTGGGCGCCGAATTCGGCGATGTAGGCGATTCCGATGATTTTAAGCATCGTTTTCAAATACACCGAAGGAATGCCGGAACGGGCGGCCAAATCGTCCAACACCGACACGACGTCCCCGATCTTCCCGATCAAGGCGAGGAAGATGCCGACGCCGGTAAAGACCGCGAGCAAAAAAGCGAACATCGGCTTTTGTTCCCGGATGACCAGGATGAGTACGGTCGCGAGAAACCCGATGCCGACGATCTGAAGGATATCCACCGACCTCACCTACTGGAACAGGAAGATCGTTTTGATCTCCTGAAAAAGTTCGTTGAGAAGCCTCACCACCATGAAGAGAACGACGACGAAGCCGATGACGGTGACCCAGTGCGCCATATCCTCCTTGCCCATCTGCTTCAACACCGTATGGATCATGGCCACGATGATTCCGATGCCGGCGATTTGGAATATGGTGCTGACGTCGATATTCATCGCATTCTCGGCCCCCCACTGTCACCCAGGAAAAACTTCCGATCGTTGGTACGTCAGAGCATCAAAATGACGACGAGTGCGGCTCCGAGAACGCCCAGGCTGCGGCTCATTTTCTCGTAACGGTTCTGCTCGTCCCTGGCCGCCGCCTCCTCGGTCTGAAGCTGGATCATCGTCAGCCTTACGTGTTTCAGTTGGTCCTCGCGTCCGCTCGCCCCCAGCGTGGATCCCAAACGGGCCAACGCTTCGCGTTCGGGCTGCTTCATGGACGTCCGGCCCCAGCCTTCGGCCAGCGCCTTCTCCCAGCTCTCCCGGACCGTGGCGCCCGTGCCTCCCGCCAGCGATCGGGCGATTTCGGAGAACAGCCCGGACACCGGAGGCGGAACCACTTCCGCGATACGGGATAAGGCTTCCGGCAGCGGCGTCTGGCCATATTGGATTTCCGTTTCCAGCCGCTGCAGCGCGTGCGTCAGCTGGCGGATTTGCCGGGGACGCGCGGCATAGCGGGCGGCTTGCAGATAACCGATCATCGTGCCCGCGAAAAGCACGAGGATCGCGCCGGCGAATTGGATCATAGCCCCTTCCTTTCCGCCGTAAGGCCGTCGGGAGAGCGGATCGCCGGCTGCGGCCGGGATTTGATTTCCCGGGCCGCGTTTTCCGCGGTGACGATGCGGTGCTCGACTTTTCCTCCAGACCGCGAGAGCAGCACGAAGGTCCCGAACACTCCTTCCTCGGCCAGTGCCGAAAGCACCGGACGGGAAAAGACGTCGTCCAAGCCGGAAGCGTGCGCGGTCGCCAGCACCCGAACGCCGGCATGCAGGGCTTCCTTAAGCGCTGCGGCGTCTTCGGGCCGCCCGATCTCGTCCACGGCCACCACCTCGGGCGACATCGAGCGGACCATCATCATGATGCCTTCCGCTTTCGGGCAAGCATCGAGCACGTCACACCGCGGGCCGAGATCGAAAGTCGGGACGCCCGCTTGGCAGGCGGCGATTTCCGATCTCTCGTCCACCACGCCCACCTTTCGGCCTCCCCATTCCGCCGCTGCGGCATGATGCCATTCCCCGGCGCTGATGCAGCGCACCAAATCCCGGAGCAGCGTCGTCTTGCCTTGCTGCGGCGGCGATACGACGAGCGTATGCTTGATCGTCCTCCCGCGGAGGTCAAGGATGCCGGGAAGCACCCCGGCGGCGCAGCCGGCACGCGACCGGGCGATCCGCACGTTGAACCCCGAGATATCCTTCAAATGCGCGACGTTTCCGCGATCGAGCACCGCGCGGCCGGCCAGTCCGATACGGTGGCCTCCGTCCACGGTGATATAGCCCCGTCTCAGCTCTTCTTCTACCGCGTATAAAGAGTGATGGGTGATTCTTTCCAGCAATGCCCGGCATTCTTCTCTTCCCGGCGAGTAAGCCCGCCGGTAATCCGAGGTCAGTGAGCCGTCCGCCTTCACGAAGGCATGGCGGCCCGCGAAGCCGATCTCAAGCGGACGGTTCTCGCGGATTCGGATTTCCTCCAGCGTTGCGCCGGCATGCTCGGGCAGATGCTCCAGCACGCCGCGCAAGGGAGGCGCGAAAAGATCCGGCAATGATGTCGCCAACCGTCAGACCCCCTTTCCGGCACAAGTTGTCCTTTGCTTTTTCATGTGTATGCTTGGACATTCCGAATATGCCAACCCGTCCCGGTCCCCTCAGCCTTTGCGGAGGATTCCGATGAGCAGGCAGGCGACACCCGCCATGACCCAAATCATCTTGGCCGGGGACAGCTTGTCCGATAAGCCGACAAGCCCGATCGCCGTCGTCGAAATGAGGACGAGCGGACCCACAAGCGCCAGCATGGAATTGACCACGAGCGCTTTCTCGACACTGTTGAGCCGGATCATGACGATCGCCGCCGTTAATTCGAGACTGCCGGACAGCATTCTGAGGATCGCCATGCTCATGGCGGCCTTGTCCATGTTCTCCCTCCTTGGAATGCAGGTTCGTTATACGTTTATGCGGACGGCCCGCCTAACTTGTCTACTTTCGCGGAACGGAGGGAACCCGCGGATAGGCGGTTGCATATATTGCTTTTGACATTCCACCTTGTAGACAAACGAGGAGAGTAGAACATGGAAACGACCTCCAACCTGATGTGGCCCGGCGCTCTCTCGGATCCGAGCGGCCGCCGGCAGGCGAAACCCCGCGCCGCGGGAATCACGATGGTCATCGACAAGGGACTGGGCCAGCATGCGTTCGAAGACCTGTTGGCCGCGGCGGGCGAGTATATCGACATCATCAAATTCGGCTTCGGCACTTCGCCGCTCTACCCTGTGGAACTGCTCACGAGGAAAATCGAGTGGGCGAAACGCAGCCGGATTACGGTCATTCCGGGCGGCACGCTCCTTGAAGCGGCCGTGGCCCGGGACGTCGTCCCTGCGTTTTTCCGGCAGGTACTGGGCTTCGGCTTCGACGGGATCGAAGTGTCCGACGGCACGATCGAGCTGCCGCGCGACCGCCGTGACGAGCTGATCCGCGACGCTGCGGCGCTTGGCTTGAAAGTTTATACCGAGTATGGCAAAAAGATTTTCGGCTCCCGGATCGACGTGCAGGAGTTCGCGGAAACGGCCGAACGGGATTTCGAGGCCGGTGCGGAGCTCGTGACGGTGGAAGCGAGGGAGTCCGGCGTCGGCGTAGGTCTGTTTGACGAAAAAGGAAGCTGCCGCGAGCAGACGTTGAGCGAAATGCTCCGCATCATCCCCAACCGGAGCCGAATCCTGTGGGAAGCGCCGCAGAAAGAACAGCAAGTCGCGCTGATCAAGTCGATCGGGCCGGAGGTCAACCTGGGCAACATTCCCGTCCATGACGTGATGGCGCTGGAAACGATGCGCAGGGGACTTCGCTCCGATACCTTCGAGCTGGGCGGCGCGTTTTCCGATTACGTGATTTGACGAACGGCACGGCAAAGCCCCGCGGATGGGTCCGCGGGGCTTTTCTCGTTCTATTTCGCAGGCTTGTTCCATATCGTGTACAAGACGCCGCATGCTCGCCGCGGCTTACCAATCCGTAACCGGGAGCGTGCTTCGTCCAATGAACGGTGAAATCGTGCTCGTCGCTCTCATCATCATCGGCTTGCTGGGCCGTTCCCCGATCATCACGACGGCAGCCTGCCTGCTGCTTATCGTCAAGCTGATCCATTTTCAGCGGTTTTTGCCGGTCATCGAACGGCGCGGCCTGGAATTCGGCCTGCTGTTCCTGACGCTCGCCGTCCTCGTGCCTTTCGCCTCCGGGAAAATGCAGGTGAAGGACGTCACCGCCGCGTTCACCAGCTGGACCGGTTGGGTGGCGCTTTTCGGCGGCGCCGTCGCCACCTATTTGAACAGCAGAGGCCTCGACCTGCTGAAGGTGGATCCGCAGCTCATCGTGGGACTCGTCATCGGCTCGATCATCGGCATCGTCATGCTTCGGGGCATCCCCGTAGGACCGCTGATGGCAGCGGGATTAACCGCGCTCATTCTCAAAATCGTGCAGCTGATCGCCGGCAAATGATCCGGGATCCGACGCAAAAAAGCCTTCGGGCGACCGCTTGAATCCAGCGGTTTCCGAAGGCTTTCGATTGTTCTATGTGCTTGTTGAATTAACGGCGATCCTGGGGGCCTCCGACGAAGGCCGTATCCGCCGTGTCCAAGCCATAAGCGGTGTGCAGCGCGCGAACGACTTCTTGCACGGGCTCGGCTGCGATGACGCAGGACACTTTGATTTCGGACGTGCTGACCATTTTGATGCTGACGCCCAGCTTGGAGATCGCTTCGAACATGCGAGCCGCAACGCCGGGGTTCGAAACCATGCCCGCACCGACGATCGACACTTTCACGAGGTTTTCTTCGTAAGTCGCTTCGTCATAAGGCACCGCGGAGCGAATGCCGCCAATGACGTCCATCGCGCGGGAACGATCCGCAAGGGAGACGGTGAACGAGAAATCCGCTTTGCCGTTCTGTACGCCGCTTTGCACGATGATGTCCACGTCGATGCCGGCTTCCGCCAGCGCGGTGAAAATTTTCGCCAGGACGCCCGGAATATCCGCCACGCCCAAAATGCTGATTCTTGCCACGTTTTTGTCATAAGCGATGCCGCGAACGACGACCCCTTGTTCCATTTCCGCTTCCTCCCTCACGAGCGTTCCTTCGTTCTGCGTAAAGCTGGAACGCACCACCAAATTCACGTTGTTATGTTTCGCGTATTCCACGGCTCGGGGATGCAGCACGGCCGCTCCCAGGTTAGCCAACTCGAGCATTTCGTCATACGAAATGGCATCCAGCTTGCGCGCGTTTTTGACGATGCGGGGATCGGTCGAGTAAATCCCGTCCACGTCGGTGTAAATTTCGCAGACATCCGCCTTGACAGCGGCTGCTAAGGCAACGGCCGTCGTGTCCGAACCGCCCCGGCCGAGCGTCGTGATTTCCCCGTCGTCCGTCATGCCTTGGAAGCCGGCGACGATCACGATGTTGCCTTCGTCCAGCGCTTTGTGCAGCCGGTCCGGCGTAATATCGGTAATCCGCGCTTTGCCATGAACCGCTTCGGTCCGGATGCCCGCCTGCCAGCCGGTGACCGACTTGGCTGGGTGGCCGAGCTTGTGGATGGCCATGGACAGCAGCGCGACCGAAATCTGCTCTCCGGTCGTCAGCAGCATATCCATCTCCCGGGCGGGCGGATTATCGTTGATTTCTTTCGATTTGTCGATCAAGTCGTCGGTCGTGTCTCCCATCGCCGATACGACGACGACGACGCGGTCGCCTTGCAGCTTCTTGTCGACGATGCGCTGCGCGACGCGTCCCATCCGCTCCGTGGTCCCGACGGAACTTCCGCCGAATTTCATCACGATCAAAGCCAACGGTGTTCACTCCTCAAGTTAAAACATTTGCATAATGCCTAATATTATAACATAGGACCCGGGGTGCAAAAAGCATAAAAATTCAGTGAAATAGAGGGGATTCCAAGGGCTCATTCGGGGGCATGCGGAGGGGTGCGATAGCCGGAAATTCCGGTTATGGTCGCTGCGTTGGGGTGGTGAGTCGTGGAGTTAATCGTGTATTCCGGTTATCTCCGTTTATTTGGGGCTTTGTAGGGTGAATTAATCGGAAAACCAGGTTAACTCGGATGATTTAGGACAGGAATTAATGTGTTAATCGGAAAAACCGGTTATCGGCTCCCTATTCGCAGGGATGTACGGTAAGTTAGCAGGAATTTCCGATTAACCCGCGCGCTCCACGCCATCCGCCGACAGAACTTAAACCCGCCGCACTCCCACCATCCGCCGACTTAAGTAACCCTCGTTTAATTAAACCCGCACGCACTCCCACCATTTAGTCAACATGCACCACAAGACGGTCAGACCGTCTTCTGTACCGCCAAAGTAACCAAACCCGCCCCGCAAGACGGTGAGACCGTCTTCGGCAACTCCAAACTAACCAAATCTCCCCCGCAAGACGGTGGGACCGTCTTCGGTAACGCCAATGTAACCAAATCCACTCCCCAAGACGGTGAGACCGTAATCGGCACTCCAGCGTAACAAGACTCGCTCCGAAATCACCTTTACTTAAACCCGCACGCACTCCCACCATCCGCCGACCCACTCCCAAAATACTCGCCCCCTCCCTGCCTGCAAACGCGAAAAATCCCCGCCGCCGGCAAGCCGGACGAAGCGGGGATTCCTATCGCAAATCGGCGAATTACGCGCGGGAAACGTACTTGCCTTCGCGCGTGTCGATCAGGAGCACGTCGCCTTCGTTGATGAACAGCGGCACTTGAACGTTCAGGCCGGTTTCGACTTTGGCGCTTTTGGTGGCGCCGGTCGCGGTGTTGCCTTTGATGCCCGGCTCGGTTTCCGTAACGGTCAGCTCGACGCTGTTCGGCAGGCTGATGCCGATGATCTCGCCTTGGTAGCTCGAGATGTTCACGTTCATATTTTCCTTGAGGAAGTTAATTTCCCACTCCAGCTGCTTCTTGTCCAGCTCGAACTGGTCGTAAGTCTCGTTGTCCATGAACGTGTATTCGTTGCCGGAGTTGTACAGGTACTGGACCTGGCGGTTTTCGATGATGGCGCGTGCGACGGTTTCGCCCGCGCGGAACGTTTTCTCGACGACGTTGCCGTTGCGCAGGTTTTTGAGCTTGGAACGTACGAAAGCGGCGCCTTTACCCGGCTTGACGTGCTGGAAGTCGGTAACGGAGAAAATGTCTCCGTCTACCTCGATGGAAAGGCCTGTTTTGAAATCGTTAACGGAAATCACTGAAAGTTCCCTCCTGTGGAAACGTCGCTCCTTAGTCCAATACGATGAGTTCTTTGGGGGAGCGTGTAAGAATTTGAATGCCGGTTTCGGTGATGACGACGTCGTCCTCGATCCTTACGCCCCCGAAGCCGGGAAGGTAAATGCCGGGCTCGACCGTCACGACCATGCCGGGTTGAAGCACGAAGTCGCCGGTAAGCGAAAGCCTGGGCGCCTCATGGATTTCCATCCCGAGGCCGTGGCCTGTCCCGTGGCCGAAATGGTCACCATAACCATACCTTGTGATGATATCTCTCGTCAAGGCGTCCCCTTCGCGGCCCGTCATGCCGGGCTTGAGGTGGTCCAGCGCGTATTGCTGCGCTTCCTTGACGATCGCGTAAATTTCCTTATGCTTGTCGGACGGCTTGCCGATGACAATGGTTCGCGTGAGGTCCGAGCAATACCCTTTGTAGAGGGCGCCGAAATCGAACTTCACGAATTCGTCGCGGCCGACGATCCGCTCGCTGGCTTTGCCGTGCGGCAGCGCCGAGCGTTCGCCCGATGCGACGATCGTATCGAAGGACGGTCCGGAAGCGCCGTTCTTGCGCATGAACGTTTCCATTTCGACCGCGACTTCAAGCTCGGACAAGCCCGGCTTGATGAAGCCGAGGATATGTTCGAACGTGCGGTCCGCAAGGTCGGCGGCTTCCTGCATGATCGCCAGCTCCGACGCGTCCTTGACGACGCGCAGATCCTCGATCATGCCGCCCGCGGGCAGCAGCTGCGCCGGAACGAACGCCCGCGTCCAAGCGGCGTGCTCCGCGAACGTGACGCGGCTGTCCTCAAATAAGATTTTCCCGATTCCCCACTCCTTGAGCAGATCGGCGATCGTCGCGTTGATGTCCCTTCCGTGCACGACGATCTCGTAACCCGCCGCCTGTTTCGGAGCTTGTTCCTGGTACCGGAAGTCCGTGATCAAAGCCGCCCGGTCTTCCGAAATCAGCAATACACCGTGCGAACCCGTAAATCCGGACAAATACCTGCGGTTGACGTCACTGCCCACCAGCATGGCCTGTCCTCCGGCTTCCGCGATTTTCCCCTGAAGCTTGCGCACTCTTTCGTTCGGCATCCCGATCTCTCCCTTAATTCCGGATATGATGAAGCAACGCGGTCAATCCGAGCTCGTACCCGAGGGCCCCGAAGCCGGAGATCTGGCCGACCGCCACCGCGGCCGTGACCGAGACGTGGCGGAACGCCTCCCTCTTATGGATGTTCGACAGATGAACTTCCACCGCCGGCAGCCCCACCGACGAAAGGCCGTCTCTCAGCGCATAACTCGTGTGGGTCAACGCGCCCGGATTGATGAGGATCCCGTCGTGTTTTCCGTATGCCGCATGGATGGCGTCCAGGAGCGCTCCCTCATGGTTGGATTGGAAAAACTCCAATTCCACCCCCAGGCTCTCCCCATGCTTTTTCAAACGGTTTTCGATTTCCTGCAGCGTCATGGACCCGTAGACGCCCGGCTCCCGGATGCCGAGCATGTTCAGGTTGGGTCCGTTCAATACCAGAATACTGGGCATAATGGGCACGTTCCTTCCGCTTCCGGCAAACCGACGTTATCACCTTGACCGCCGCGATGCCGGTATTTATCACCAGCAAATTGTATCACAGCGGAAAGCGGAAATTAACCCCAAAATCAGGCTGTGCCTTATTCCTCAGACGTTGGCGAGCTTGAACTCCCGGCGCGAATCGTCATTGAACTCGTAAGCGATGCTGTAGCCGATGAACAATCCCCATACCGTGAACAGACACATATCGGTGATCAAGCTGTTCCAACCGATTTTGCCCAGCGGAGGGACGGCTTTCATCATCGGACCGATCGACAGATATAGCAAAGCCCACCAGCCCAGCCCGAACGCGATACCGGCCGCAGGCCCGCGGAACCTCCTGAACACCAAATAATAGGCAAACGCCGCCACGATCGACATCCCAATGAACAGGGCATAACCAACGAGCTGCCAAGTCACGTGGTACAACGCGCTTCTCCTTACCCATGGGTCGACCAGGAATGCCTGCGGGACCCGGGTGAAGTTCATGGCGACGGCGAGCCATCGGACGGCCCCCCAAATCACCCCCGCGAAAAAACCGATTTTAAGACAATAAACGACCGGCTCGGTGACGTTCCGGTCCCCCTGCCGCTTCTGCGCGGAATGGCGCTCCAACGCCCCCACCTCCTTCCAGCACCTCAGCCAAAGTTAAACGTTAGGCTACCCTTTGGCAGGTTCCCTTACTCCGCGTCCGGCGCCGTTGCTTGCCTGTGGCAATCTCCTACCCGATCTAGTAAAATAGAAGTACATTTCATACGAAGCAGGTGAGCAGGAATGTCCCAATCCCCCGCCGTTTACGGCGGACAGGCCGTGATCGAAGGCGTGATGTTCGCGGGAAGGAACGTGAACGTGACGGCGGTCCGGCGCAAAAACCAAGAAATCACCTTTTACGAGGTCCCGAGGAGCGCGTCCTCGTCCTTTTTGAAAACCGTCAAAAAGATCCCTTTCATCCGGGGCATCGTCGGCATTATCGAATCCGCGGCGAAAGGCTCGCAGCATTTGACGTACTCTGCAGAAGCGTACGCGGAAGACGAGACGGATCCGCAGGAAGCGCCCGCGGAGAAGCCGAAGGAAAAATGGAACCTCACGATGATCCTCGGCGTCGCCGTGGTCGGCGTGCTGTCGTTCCTGCTCGGGAAATTCGTGCTCACGCTGGTGCCGGCCGCGCTGGAAAGCCTGCTCTTCGGACACGCATTTCAGAATAGAATATTACACAACCTTCTCGAAGGCGTGATCAAGATCATCCTGCTGCTGGCCTACCTTTGGGGCATCTCGCAGACGCCTCTGATCAAACGGCTGTTCCAATACCACGGCGCAGAGCACAAGGTCATCAGCGCGTTCGAAGCCGGCCTGGATTTAACCGTCGAGAACGTGCAGAAACAAAGCCGGCTCCACTACCGCTGCGGCAGCAGCTTCATCATTTTCACCGTCATCGTCGGCGTCATCATCTATTCCTTCTTCAGTTGGGACTCGATGGCCGAACGCCTGCTCCAGCGGATTCTGCTGCTCCCCGTCGTGCTTGGCGTCTCGTACGAGGTTCTCCGGGGCACGAACGCGCTTCGCGACATCCCGGTGCTCCGCGCGCTTGGTTATCCCGGCCTTTGGCTTCAGCTTCTCACGACCAAAGAGCCGACCGACGACCAGGTCGCCGTGTCGATAGCATCCTTCAACCGCATGAGAGAGCTGGACAAACAAGTCAATCCCGTGTAAATCCGAGAGGAGGAATCGCCATGCAAAGCCGCTTCCACCCGATGTTTTACGTGATTCTGCCGCTTGCCGTTTTGGGTTTTGCGACTCAGTTCGAGGCGCTTGTCAGATCCCTGGTGATTCCGATCGCGATTATCGCGGTACTGCTCGTCCTATCCTTCTTTATGCAGAAACGTTCTTACAGACCGCGGCAAACCCGCGTTTCGCCGCGGCAGACCCGCAGGCAGCCGGAGAAGCCGAAAAACAAACGCCAAACTTCCCCATTTCGCGTCATCGAAGGCCGTAAAGGCCAGGATGAAGAAGAACCGCCCCGCTATCACTGACAGGTAAGAAATCACGAACGCCTCCTCGCCGATTCGGCAGGAGGCGTTCGTTTTGCCTTCATTTCATAAAGGTGCCCGGCAACTCCGTCCTCTGCTTCCCCGTGCGCCGGTCCCAACGGCTGAAAAACTTCTGGCCCGCCGCCAGTCCCGCTTCGTAAAGGCTTAAGCTGACTTCCGGCTTCAAATCGAACTGCGTCGTGCCGACGCCGAGCGTGGGGATGCGGATCGTGCGAAGCCACTTCTGCTCTTCGATGTATCTCTCGTCGTGCGCGCCGAGCATCGTCTCGAACATGGCCTGGAACATCGTGATCGGCCCGCTGATCCGATGCTGTTTCACTTCCGACCGGCCGATCATTTGGAATCCGACCACGGGCACGGGGCTTCCTTCCAACATGTCTTTCTCGAACAGCCAGAGCGGAAAGTTGCTGAGCAGCCCGCCGTCCACGATATAAGAGAACTTGGCGCGGAGGATTTCCTTGGAATAGGCCTTTCTCGGGCGAAGCGGCTGCCGCAGAACAACCGGATCGAAAAAATACGGGATGCTCGTGCTCATCCGGATCGCTCTGGCGACGGGAAAACGAGCCGGATCCAAACCGTAATCGGCGATGTCGTCCGGCAAAACGAGCAGCTTGCCGTTCGTAATGTCCGAAGCGATGATCCGTACCTTGCCCGGCGGCAAATCCCCGAACACCCGCACCCCTTTAGCAGCTAGGAGACCCGCTACCCAAGCTTCCAGTGCGTCACCGGAGTAAAGCCCTTTCTTAAGGAGCATACGAACGGCTGGTCCCACGAGCCCCACGTTGAAAATCGGCGCCCTCTGCATGAACGTCCGGAACGGCGTCGAACCGATGATCTCCTTCATTTCGACGGCGGTGTATCCCGTCGCAACCAATGCCGCCACGATGCTGCCGGACGACGTACCGGCCACCCGGTGGAAGCGGACGCAAGCCAGCTCCGCGGCCCTTACGGCTCCGGCCAGCGAAATGCCCCTCACTCCCCCGCCTTCGAAAACCGCGTTCACGAGCGTCGTTTCCATGGGTCATCCCCCCGCCGCTTTTCGCTCCGTCTTCTGCTCCATCCTATGCGGGGCTTCCGGCCGTTAGGACTTTTCTAAGTTCAGGGGAACAAACGAAAAGAAGCTTCTCCGGCCATCGGAAAAGCTTCTTCGGTCATTCATTATCCAGTTCGGAGCGAATCCGCTGCAGTTCCGTTTTCCGTGATTCGTCCCGGTTAAAATACTCCACCAAAGTCTCGATGCACGTAATGGAATCCCAGCTCAAATGGTGCTCGATTCCTTCCACGTCGCGGTAAATGTTTTCCTCCAGCACGCCGATCGTTTTCAGGAACGTTTCCAGCAGATGGTGGCGGTCGACGAGCCGTTTGCCCATCCGTTTACCCTTATGCGTAAGGATCAACCCGCGGTATTTCTCGTAAATCAGGTAATCGTCCTTATCGAGCTTCTGGATCATTTTCGTGACGGAAGAGGGATGAACCTCAAGGCCTTCGGCGATGTCCGATACGCGGGCGTATCCCTTCTCGTCGATCAGCCTGTAGATCCGCTCCAAATAATCTTCCATACTCGGGGTCGGCACGCCGAATCCCCCTTTCCCATGCGGTCGCTTGCTCTAAGTATCATACACTTAGCCGCAGGCGGCGGGCAAGTCCGTTTCTGGCAGCAGCCCCCTCTCATGACGCGGGATTCGCGCGCGAACACTACGGGAAAAGGAGGTTCAGCGCTTTGAGCACCGTTACCCTGGATCCCCCGAAAGCCGAGCGCGCGGCGCCGAAAGAAACGTCCGTATTTCTGCCTGAGCTGGTGTATTTCGAACCTGCCGCTCTGGATTATCCGAAAGGCCAGCGTATTTTGGAATACGTGAAAAGCAAAGGACTTCCTTACCGGACGACCACTTCCCATAACCGCATTACGGACCTGCCGGGCGAAACGGAGCTCGAACAATACAAAATCGCCAAAAGGACATTGGTCGTCGGCGTCCGCAAAACGCTGAAGTTCGATACGTCCAAGCCTTCGGCGGAATACGCGCTCCCCCTTGCGACAGGCTGCATGGGCCATTGCCATTATTGCTACCTTCAGACGACGCTCGGCGCGAAGCCGTATGTGCGCGTATACGTGAACATGGATGAAATCCTCGAAGCCGCGCAAGGGTACATCGACGAAAGGGCGCCTGAAATCACCCGCTTCGAAGCCGCGTGTACGTCCGACCCCGTCGGTTTGGAGCCCATTACCGGCTCGCTGGCCGATGCCATCCTCTTCATGGCGAAGCAGCCGCTCGGCCGGCTGCGCTTCGTCACGAAGTTCCACCACGTCGATTCGCTGCTGCCGCTGGCCCACAACGGAAATACGAGGATTCGGTTCAGCGTCAATTCGGATTACGTGATCAAACACTTCGAGCCGGCGACGTCCCGGTTCATGGAGCGGATCGAAGCCGCCGGAAAAATCGCCAGGGCCGGTTACCCGCTCGGGTTCATCATTGCGCCGATCATCTGGTACGACGGCTGGCAGGAAGGATACGCGGAGCTGCTCGAGAAACTCGGGAAAGCCCTGCCTCCGGAGGCGTCTAACGACTTAACGTTCGAGCTAATCCAGCACAGGTTCACGAAAACGGCGAAAACGGTCATCCAGAAAAGGTATCCGAAGACGAAGCTGGAGATGGACGAGGAAAAGCGGAAGAAAAAATGGGGACGCTGGGGGCAGCACAAGTACGTGTATCCGGACGAACAAGCCGATGCCCTGCGGGAATTTCTCACCGAGCGGATTTTCGGAACCTTCCCGTCCGCCCGGATCGAATATTTCACCTGAGCCTTAAAACTTGAGCCAGTCCGGCGTGATGCTTTGAAGCCAGATCGTGATGACGATCATCCGGTCCGTAAACAGCAGCAGCCCCATGACGACCATGAGCGCGCCGCCGATCTTCATCATCGCGTTCGAATATTTCAAAATCCACCGCGTAGAACCGATGAAGAAAGCCAGCACGAAGAAAGGGACGGCAAAGCCGAGCGAATAAGCGGAAGTGAGCCCGGCCCAAGTGCCGGGGTTGCTCGCCGCGAGCAGAATGATCGACGACAGGATCGGTCCGATGCAAGGCGACCAGCCCGCGGAAAAGCCGACGCCGAACACGAATGAACCGACGTATCCCGCAGGTCGCGTGGATACGTCCATTTTGCGTTCTTTCATGAGCAATTGGGGTTGGAAGATCCCGAGCAGGAACAAGCCCATCAACACGATCAGGATGGCCGAAATCTGACGGATGACGTCCTGGTATTCCCGGAACGTTTCGGCGAAAGCGTTGGCTCCGTACCCGAGGGCGAAAAACACCATCGAGAATCCCAAAATGAAAAAAAGCGTGTGGGTCATCGTTTTGACCCGGATTTGCCGGCTCGTATCCGTCTTGATCTGAGTAACGGAAACGCCCGTTATGTAAGAAAGGTAGGACGGATAAAGCGGCAAGCAGCACGGGGAAATGAAAGAAGCGAACCCGGCCGCGAAAGCGATCCCTACGTTTACGTCTGCCAAAGCTTGTGTCCTCCTTTCATACGCGCGTCAAACGTCTTCTCACCGTCAGCGACAAAACCAGTATCGCGATGAGCAGCAGCACGACCGTGCCGCCCGGCGCCAAATTCCAGATGCCCGCGATCCAGAGGCCGGCCAGCACGGCTGCTTCGCCGATGATGACGACGATCGCGATCGCTTGCCGGAAGCTTCTGGATAACGCAAGGCTGCACGCCGCCGGCACGGTCAGCAGCGCGGACACGAGCAGCGCGCCGACGATTTTGATGGCCGCGCTGATGACGAGCGCGGTCAGAATGCTGATCAGGATGTTGAAGTATCGCACGGGCAGCCCGTTGACCGCGGCGGCGTCCTCGTCGAAGGACAGCAGGAACAATTCTTTCCGATGGAGCAAGACAATGGCCAAAACGACGACCGTCACGATGGCGATCACGAGCAGATCGACCGAGTTTAACGTATAAATACTGCCGAACAAATAGGAGTTCACGTTCAGGTTGTAGCTGATTCCAAGCGTAAAGAAAATGGAAGCGAGCGCGATGCCTCCCGACATGATGATGGCGATCGAGAGCTCTGCATAGGTCCGGTACGTTCGACGAAGTTTCTCGATCCCGAAAGCGGCGATAATCGCGAACAGCAGCCCGACGGCGATCGGATAGACGCCGAGCAGGAAGCCCAGCGCCACGCCGGCGATGCTGACGTGGGAAAGCGTGTCCCCGATCATCGCGAGGCGCCTCAGCACGAGAAACAGCCCCATGAGCGGGGCTGTCACCGCGATCAGCGCCCCGCCGATCAGCGCTCTCTGGAAAAATTCCGCAGTAAGCAGATCCAACGGGGGTTAACCTTCTTTCCGTAAAGTGTGGAACAAGTCCGTTTCGGCGCAATCCTCGACATCGTGGGAGTGGCGGACGTAGAAGGACAGTTTGCCCGCGGTTTCCTTCGGCTCGCGTCCGAGATACGACCGTACCATCTCCATATCGTGAGACACCATGAGGAACGTCATGTCATGCTTCTGGTGCATGTGGCGGATCAGGTGAAAGAAATTCTCCTGCGTCTCCGCGTCGATGCCGGTGAGCGGCTCGTCCAGGATCAGCAGTTTCGGATTATTGATGAGCGCCCGGGCGAGGAATACGCGCTGCTGCTGCCCGCCGGACAAAGCCCCGATCAGCTTGTCTCCCAAATCCTCGATTTGCATCGTTTCCAGCGCGTCGTCGCAGCGCAGTTGATCCTGCCGGGTCAACCGCTGGAACAGCTTCCTGCGTCCGAACAGCCCAGAGAGCACCACTTCGCGCACTGTGGCCGGAAACAGGGGATTAAACTGGCTGCGCTGCGGCACGTAACCGATCTGATGGCGATCCTTGAATCGGTCGGCCGGTGTGCCGAACAGCTCGATCGAACCTGATTCCGGCTTCAGCAAGCCGACGATCAGCCGGAGCAGCGTCGATTTGCCCGCGCCGTTCGGACCGATCAGGCCGACGAAATCCCGCTCGCGGATCGTGAAAGACAAGTCCGACAGAACGGGCTTGGCCCCGAACGAGAAAGATACCCGGTTAATCGAAATCATTTCGCGATGGCAGCCGGGTTGCATCGCGGCAGCGGCGGTATTCATGCGGGACCTCCTCCGTTCCTGTAAGCCCGTCTGGGACGGACGTTTCTTTTTATTGTAATGCCTTCTGCAGGTTTTGCAAATTTCGCTTCATCAAGCTGATATAGTCCTCCCCGGCTTTCTCCTGTTCGTTCGTCAGCCCTTCGAGCGGGTTCAGCACGAGCGTCTGCGCGTCGGTTTCGCTCGCGATCGTATCCGCCAGGTTGCTGGAGACGAGCTCCTCGAAGAAAACCGCTTTGATCTTATGCTCCTTGATGTATTTGATGATGTTCACCATGTCCTGGGCACGGGGCTCGGCTTCCGGGGAAAGCCCCATGACCGCCGTCTGTCGAAGGCCGTAGTCCCGGCACAGGTAACCGAACGCTTGATGGGAGACGACGATATCCCGTCCTCGGTAGGGCGCCAAGCCTTGCGCGAATTCGGCATCGAGCGCGTCCAGTTTATCCTTCAGCGCCTGATAGCGGCTTTCATAAGCTGCCGCGTGGGCGGCGTCCGCCTTCACGAAAGCGTCCCGGATATTGCCGGCCATGACGACGGCGGATTTCGGGCTCACCCAGGTGTGCGGATCGACGGACAAGCCGCCTTCCCCGGTTTCCCCGCCGGAGCCGTTAATGAGCTTCACGCCTTGGCTGGCTTCCACCTTCAGAAGCTTATCGCCGGAGCCTGCACCGCCGAGAAAATCTTCGGTCCACCCTTCCAGCCCGGCTCCGTTATACACGAAGAGTTGAGCCTGCGAGGCCAGTTGCAGGTCTTGGCTTTTCGGCGTCCAATCGTGCGGTTCGACACCCGCGGGAACCAGGTTCACGACGTTCGCGTCCTCTCCCCCGATTTCATGGGCCATGTAATAGAGGGGGTAAAACGTCGTCACGACGTTTATTTTGCCTTTCACCAGGGAGTTTCCGTTTTTGCCGCAGGCGCTGAGCGACAGTACGACCGCAAGCGCGGCCAACAAAACGAGAGCGGCGGCCGAACGAGAACGGCGGCCGAATTTCGGGCGAAAATCCATGTGCATCTCCTTAATCGTAATCATTATGATTAAGATTATAGATCCGTAAGGAATGGGCTGTCAACGGAAAAAGGCAGTTTATTCGTAGAATTTACGAATAAACTGCCCGGCTTTCGCCCGATTATTTCACGATCGCGCCGTTCGGCATGCTGTCCGGCACCGTGGCGATCGTCAGTTGCCCGTCCTTGGACGCGGCCAGGATCATGCCTTGGGACAGCTCGCCCCGCAGCTTGACCGGCTTCAGGTTCGTCACGCAGATGACCTTGCGGCCGACGAGCTCTTCCGGCTTGTAATACTGCGCGATGCCGGAGACGACCTGCCGCTGCTCGAAGCCGAGGTCGAGCTGCAGCTTCAGCAGCTTGTCGGCCTTCGGAATCGGCTCGCAAGCCGTCACCTGCGCCACGCGCAGCTCCACTTTCGCGAAATCGTCGATCGCGATTTCCGTCTTCAGTTCCGGCGCTTCTTCCGCAGCTGGAGCAGCCGGAGCCGCCTCTGAAGCATCCCCACCGGCCGGCTTCTCCGAGGCCGGTGCCGGAGCGCCTCCTTGCATCGCCTGGGCAATCCAGGAGACTTCGTCCGCCATCTCCAGGCGGGGGAATAGCGGGTCGCCTTTGTTCACGCGGACTCCCGCCAGCGAGCCGCCGAACGTTTTCAGCGACTCCCAAGCCGTTTGATCCCCTTCCGCGATGCCCAGCTGCTCGCGCATCCGGCTCGGCGTTTTCGTCAAGAACGGTTGGATCAGCACGGACACGATGCGAAGCGTCTCCGCGAGATGTCCCATGACGGAAGCCAGCGCCGGGCGCTCCGCTTCGTCTTTGGCGAGCCCCCAAGGCTGGGTTTCGTCGATATATTTGTTCGTGCGGCCCACCAGCGCCCAGATGGCGGTCAGAGCCACGGAAAACTCCATGTTTTCCATCGCCGCTTCCACCTTCTCGACCGTCTGCACGGCCAAGCTTTCCAAATCGGCGTCGAATGCGGTCGCGCCGGACTCGTAAGCCGGCACTTCGCCTCCGAAATACTTGTCGATCATCGCGACCGTCCGATTCAGCAGGTTGCCCAGATCGTTCGCCAAATCGTAGTTGATCCGCTCCACGAAGTTTTCCGGCGTGAAGGTGCCGTCGGAGCCGAAAGGAACTTCCCTCATCAAATAGTAACGCAGCGCGTCCAGCCCATACCTATCGATCAGCGTCACGGGGTCCACGACGTTGCCTTTGGACTTCGACATTTTGCCTTCCTTCATCAGCAGCCAGCCGTGCGCGAACACTTTCTTCGGAAGAGGAAGCCCTAGCGCCATCAGCATGATCGGCCAGTAAATCGTATGGAAGCGGACGATTTCCTTGCTCATCAGGTGGACGTCGGCCGGCCAATAACGGTGGAACAGTTCCTCATTATCCGAGGTGTAGCCGAGCGCGGTGATGTAGTTGGACAGCGCGTCGATCCAGACGTAAATGACATGCTTAGGATCGCCCGGAACCGGAATCCCCCAATCGAACGTCGTGCGGGATACCGCGAGGTCCTCGAGCCCCGGCTTGATGAAGTTGTTGATCATCTCGTTGCGGCGGGACTCCGGCTGGATGAACTCCGGATGCTCCTCGTAGTAGGCAAGCAGACGATCCGCGTACTGGCTCATGCGGAAGAAATAGCTTTCCTCCTGCACCCATTCCACGGGTCGGCCGCAATCGGGGCATTTGCCGTCCACCAGCTGACGTTCCAGGAAGAATGCCTCGTCCGGCGTACAATACCAGCCTTCGTAGGTGCCCTTGTAAATGTCCCCTTGCTCGAGCAGCCGCGCGAAAATCTTGCCGACGGCTTCCTTGTGGCGCGGTTCGGTCGTCCGGATGAAATCGTCGTTCGAAATGTCGAGTTTCTTCCACAAATCCTGGATGCCCTTCACGATGTCGTCGACGAACTGCTGCGGGGATTTGCCCGCTTCTTTCGCTTTGCGTTCGATTTTCTGCCCATGCTCGTCCGTACCCGTCAAATAGCGGACGTCGAATCCGCGAAGCCGTTTGTAGCGGGCCATGACGTCGCCGGCTACCGTAGAATAAGCGTGACCGATATGCAGCTTATCGCTCGGATAGTAAATCGGGGTCGTCAGGTAAAAGGTACGTTTTGCGTTGTTTTCCGACATGGTCCACCCATCCTTCTTTGATCTGATCTTCCGAAAAAACAAAAAAGCCCCCGTCCGTATGGGACGAGAGCCGCTGCTCACGCGATACCACCCAAGTTTCCTCCGTTCTCGCGAACGAAGGCTCAGCCGGTCGAATTCGACCGAATCCGTTAACGCCGGATTGCCGCGCCGCCGGCTTACGGAACGATTTAACGTTCGCGCTCGCCGCCGAATCCTCCGGGACCATGTTCCGAAGCCGTCCCATGCCGGTTTTCAGCTGCCCCGGCTCTCTGAAATGGGCGATCGCGACGTACTTATCCCTTCATAGGATGGACGTATGGAAGTTCTTGCCCACAATATACCGGAGCCGGCATGCCGTGTCAAGCCGGACCCCGGCGTGGCGGAACCGGGTCGAATCCGCCCGGATGGAACGGATGGCATTTGCAGATCCGTTTGGCCGCCAAATAGGACCCCTTAAGGGCGCCGTGCACCTCGATGGCCTCAAGCGCGTACGCCGAGCAGGTCGGGGCGAAGCGGCAAGTCGGCGGCTTCAGCGGAGAGATGAATTTGCGGTAGAACCGGATCGGCGCCTGAAGCGATTTTCGGACGATCTTCACGCCTTCTCTCCTTCGGCGACTGCCGACTCTCCTTCAGGCTCGCGGCATTCGCTGCAATACCCGTAAACCTCGAACTTGTGCTTGACGACCTGGAATCCGCCCGGCACGTCCGTCGCCGGCATCGGACAGGAGCGAATCGGCAGCGTCTTCTCGCATTGCAGGCAGATCATATGGTGATGGTGGTGCGGCTCTTCGCAGCTCAGCTTGAATTTAACGCCTTCCTCGAACGCGAATTGTTCGACGACGCCAAGATCGAGCATCACCCTCAAATTGCGGTAAACCGTGTCGAAACTGAGGCCCGGGTAGAAGCGCTGCATGTGATCGTAGACGTCTTTGGGAGTCAAATAGCCGGGAGCTTCCGCGAACAACTGCGCGAGGGTACGCCGCTGTTCCGTAATCCGCAGCCCTTTTTCCGACATTTGACGGACGATCTGTTCGGTTTCTCCCATTCGGCATCCTCTCCTGATGAATTCTATTATCAATATGCCTCATCCGAGAGACCGCGTCAAACCGGAAACTCCCCGATCGAACCGCACAACGCGAATAAACCGTTCCCCTCCCGGTGGAGAGAAACGGCCGTCGTTTTCCCGACTCCTTTAGACGAACCAGGTATTCACGCTCCAGATCAATGCCGCCAGGCTCAAGGCCGACAAACCCAAAAACAAGCTTCCTTGTCCTTTACGCAGCTGGAAAAAGCGAACGACGCCCAGGCTCAGAAACGAACCGATCAGCAAAATGAAAACCGCACCCGTTACGAAGAGCGCGGGAGATACGTTTGAAACGTCAACCAAATCCACGATCCTATCCCCTTTATCCGCATCCGGTTATTCTCTTGCATTATACCGATTTAACCGCGGATAAACAATTCGACTTCCTGACCGTCCGACGGCCGCCGTTTGAACACCATCGTGACACGGTCGCCCGATTGCTCCGCTCTTCCCGATCGAGGGAAAACCCGGCAAGGAAAGCGTACGTTATGGGACCGCTGCCCGGACAGCCCCGTAATCCTCAGGCGGTCAGAGGTCGCGAACAGACGAAGGTCGCGCATGTGGGTACCAGGCGGGATCCGCATCGTAACCGTCAGGTTTTTGGCGTTTTTGACCGTATCGATTTGAAAGAGGGACCGTGATTCGGCTTTAGGCGTTTCGGGGATTTCTTTCTTCATCATTCCCCGCACGAATGAGTCGAGCCACTCGCCGTTCTCCGCTTGGTCCCACTGTTCGACCAGTTTCCAAGGAATCTCCTTGCCGAGCCATTTCCGGAACTCCGACCAGTCCGGCAATGGACCGCTTCCGAAAAAAGACGACATGCACACCCCTCCCGAAATCGCCTATTTCCCCCAGCATATTCCGTTTTCCCGCATGCGTGCCCTGTTCCATCCGAACCTCTGGGCGCGCGCCGTCATATGATAAACCATGACCCCAGGCCAAAGGAGTCGTTGCGCTTATGCCAAGCATCGTCGGTGCCGTTAAAATCCTCAGCATTGCGACAGGCGCTGTGGTCCAGTTCGGAGATACCCTGCAAATTCGTCCCAACAGCACTTCCAAAACGTACGCCGGAGCCGGTTCCTTCTTAACCGGCGATCTGTCCCGCTCCAACAACGCCGTAAGTGCCACCAATACGAATGACCCCGACGTTCAGGATTCTTCCACCAACCAAGCTGGCGGAGGAACCGCAGGTACCGTGTTATGACCTGGCAAATCTACCAGAACATCACGATCAACTACATCCGCGTCGAAGCCGTAACCAACTCCTCCGTCCTGCAGATCGGCAGTGCGGGCAGCATCCGATCTTTGTCCCAGTTGTTCAATACCGGCGGATTCACGGGACCGGCCCCGCAGTTGGGCCCCAGCCCGACAGAGGTTTCCCTCATCCGTCTTCCGGAACCGTCCGAATGAAGGAGGCTCTGCCATGTCTTACGGTTGGAATTGGCCTTATCCCTACCCTTGTCCGCCGCAAGAGATATGCGAGATCCAGCAGCGGCTGGAGGCGGCGGAGAAAACCATCACTAAACTTACGGAAAGATTGGACCAATTAGAGCGCCTAGGCGAAGAAATGCGGGCGAAGCCCCCTCTCCATATCGAATATCATTTCGATCAGCTCAAGGTGAACGAACTCAAGGGTACCTTAAACGTAGGGTTGTCTCCCCAAGGCGTGCAGGGCATCGATTCATTCGAGTCCCCGTTCGGCCAATGGTCCGTCGCATCGGGCCCAGGCGGGGCGGGGACGGGGACGATCGAACCGATCACTCCGCTCCAGCAGCAGATGGAAACCTACCTGGATCGGGAAGGGCCGGCCCTGCTGGCCGGCTTGGAGGGGGAGAACGCCATTGCGCTGGACGACAAGCATCGCATGCGGTTATTGGCGGACGTGAGAAGCCAATTAAAAGAGCGGGTTCACTATTATGCCAAAACGACCCCGTACCCGGCAGCCGGTTCCGAGAATGACAGGCAGTCCTGGAGCCGGTCGATCCAGGAGCGGACTCTCCGGGACGTACGAGCCGCTCTTACGGCTTACTTGCAAGGGTGGAAAATCAATTTGCAAAACGAGGGGGAAAACCGCAATGGCGGATGATGTCCTACTCCAAGTCGTCAACGGCCCGGTTTACGTCGGCGCCATCAGAGTGCTCGGTATCGCGAGCTCGGCGGCTCTGCTGGTCGGGGACACGGATTCGCTCACTCTGTATTCCTATTTCGATACGCCCGCGGAGTCCGTCATCGTCGGCCCGCTCGCCCCATTTCCGCCGCTTCCGGGGGAAGACGTCGAATGAGCGTGGAATGGCGCGTCGCGAAGGTCGGTTATTTCAAGATTAATCAGATATTCCATGGCGCCATCGCTCAATTCGGCGATAACGACTCGTCCGTCTTGTTTAACCGGACGATCGCCCTGCAACGGGCGATTCCGGATTTCTTCGGCGACGAGACGCGTTTTGCAGCCTACCCGATCTTCTTCCTTCCCTTGCGCGAATTGGTCGGCGGACCCGAGGGAACGATCGTCAGCCGGAGCGAAACCGGCGATATCCGGGTCGGCGCCATCCACGCGCTCTCCGTGACCGCATCGTCGCTCATCCGGATCGGGTCCGCGCGAGAGATCGTCGCCGAATCTCGGGTAAAGCACATCCGGCAATACAACGACAGAACGGGCCTATGAAAAAAACGGCAGAACGGGATCTCTCCCGTCCTGCCGTTTGCTTCCGCACTTCATGCGCGCGAATTTCCGATTAAACGAACAAACCGGCCCGCAGGATGATGACCAGTAGAACGAACAGCACGAGCGCGAATGCGGCAGCCCTCCAGCCGCCGAACCCGACTCCGCAGCCGACGCCGCCATATCCGACGCCGCCGTATCCGACTCCGCCGTATCCGAGGCCTCCGACACCGAAACCCATCGAAATCACCACCTGAGTTGGATTGTGATTCGTCACCACACCCCCAGCATATGACGGGGGGCGAATGTTTGGTAAGGACGAACGCACAGTCCCGGGGGAATTCCGCGAATGCACAGATGGGCTAAACCGCGCTTGCTTTGATCGAATTACTGTCGCTGATGTCCGGATCGATGGTGACCGCCAGCGGGATGTTCGAAGGAGACAAATCGCCGTTTTGTTCCCCGAATCCCTGGTTCCGCTTGTAGGAAACGAATTGGTCGATGTACTGCAACGGCCCGACGTTGATCACGCTTGAGTTGTCGACGGAATTGACCTTGAAACCGAGCAAATTCACGGCCGTCGGCGCGAAGAAAAGCATTCCGCATTCCCCCTTGACAGTTCGTTATCGGTCGTCATAGGAAGCTGTATTTCGCGGCGGGACTGTCGATGAGGTCGCAATCCGACACTCCGCTCAAGGCCAATATGATTGGGGAAAAATCGCCGTTTTGTTCCCCGATTCCCTGACTCCGCTTATAGGAAACGAAGAGATCGATATGCTGGCTCGCCCCCATGTTCAGCACCGCGGAGTGGTCGATCGCGTTGATTTTCAGCCCCAGTACGTTCACCGTGACAGGTGCGAAACTCATGTATCCGCCCCCTCTCATGGAATGGCCACGCGATCCGACACGAATGTCGACGGCGCGTCGACACAGTCCCGATCGTCCACGAAGCTGCGCGTTCCGAGGAACTGCGCGCCGTCCCCCATGTTTTGTCCGAGACCCATCGTCTTCTTGTCGGAATTGTGCCACTCCGCCAGCAAATTCTGGCCGACGTTGATGGCGGACGCATTTTCGAAAGAGTTCACTTTGATCATCTGGATATTGATGATGAAGCAAGGCGGATTGGCCACGAACCCATCCCCTCCCGATCGCTTAGATCCGATTTTCTTTTACCGACCTGAAATCTTCCACTTCGTCGTCTTGAACATACTGAACGGTACAGAGCCGAACGACGCCGTCGGCGAATTGCTGGCCGAAGCCCTGCGTTTTTTTGGCAGCCACGTTGCGATTGGTCAGTACGGTTCTCCCGAATGAAATGAACCCGGCATGGTCGGCGTTATTGACTTTCATGCCCTTGATGTCGATTTGCACCGGCCCGAACACGGCGCTCCCCCTCCCGTGTCTTGCATGTCTTACAGCATACTCGAGGAATCTCCGCAATATGAACCGTTGCCGCATTTTGGTCGCCTTCGGAATGATCTTGAATGGACAACCATAAATTGAAACAACGGCACATTGCGTAGAAAAGGGTTGTTGCCGCATGAATCCCGACAAACTCAATAAATGGCTGGAACTGGCCAGAAGTTTTGCCGGAAACGACTTTTGGTCGGACGTGTTCGATCAATCGCCGGCTCCGGAGTCCTTTGCCCGGAAATCGCATGCCGGCAAAACCGGTGAGTCCGCAGCCTTATTCCCGCCTGTGGACGTGCTGACTTCGGACCGGGAGATCCTGATCCTCGTGGACCTGCCCGGCGTTTCCAAAGAGGATATCCATTTGACGGTCAGCGATGAAGTCCTCTATCTCAAGGGGCAGTCCAACCCCCTGTATCCGGAGCACACGCCGGTTTCGACCGAGCGGTTTTCCGGTACGTTCGAGCGGCCGATCGGCCTGCCGACGCGCATCGACGGCCAAAATGCCAACATTCATGCCGCGTTCCGCCACGGCACGTTAATCATCCGGATTCCCGTGCCGCCGGCTTGGACGAAATCGATTCCGATCGATTGACCGCGAGGTGACCCATGCCCTTCCCGCAATGGTTGTCCCGTTGGCTGTCGCCTTCCCCCCATCCTCCGGATCCCTATCCGGCTCTCGCCGCGAGGCTTGCCGACATCGAACGACGGCTGGACAAGCTCACCGAAGACCGTTGCTCCGAGACGCCGCACGTTTTCATCGAACACGCCGATAGGGTCGTCGTCGAGAGAGTCGTCTACAGCAACCACTTCGGGACCCTGGAGGTGGATTCGCTGGAAGGACAATTGAACATCGGGCTGAATTACCGGGGCGAACCGCATTCCCCGGACGAGCTCCCACCGTTCGTAAAAACGAAGGATCCGCATGACCCCCCCGATTCCGCGAGACCGGCGTCCTCTCGCCCGAAACCGCCGAAAGTTCATATTAAACCGCGCAAATAACCGCCCGGTACGCGGGGGAGATCCCTCTCCCGCAAGGGGCGGTTCAGCTTTTGTCTTGCCGTTATTCCCGTTTACTTCCCGCCGTCCCGGACGAAAATTTCCCGGAAGGGTTCGGCTCCTCCGCTTTTCGGCAGCCGGATTTCCACGATCCCGTCGCGGACGGACGCGGAGGCGCGAGACGGCTGGACATCGCTCGGCAGCCGGATTTCCTCCGAACGTTCTCCAAGACCGATTTTCAGCTTTCTCCGGTTTGCGTGAAAGCGGACGTCACGACGGGAAACGCCTCGCGGCAGCTTGCATCGGACGAATACGGACCGATGGGTCTCGAACACTTCGCAATCAAGAGGGCCCGGGAGAACTTTCTTAAGACCTTCTCGAATCGGCAGGGCTTTGGGCATGAATGAATCGATCGCTTTTTTCACGAAGTCCTCGATCCCTTTGGCGTTTGGAATCTCATCCATGAAAGGCAGTTTTTTAAACAGCGACTTCTGGAATTCCGTCCAATCCATCCCCTGATTCCGCGGACGGTTCATCCCCTCACCGTCTTTCCTTCGATCTTCTCCATTACTCTATGTCCCGGCGCTCGGGATTGATACCTCAGCCGCGGTCTTGAGGCGGATTAGACGTTCGAATTGACGGGAATTTTGCCGAGCTTGATCGCTAGCTGCACCTGCAGCCGGTCTTCGGCATTGTCCAGGGAGATGCGCAGCAGGGTTTGGATTTTCTCGAGCCGGTATACAACGGTGTTATAGTGGGCGGACAGTTTTTCGCTCGTCAGCTTGATGTTGCCGTTGCAGCGGAAAAACATCTCAAGCGTCTCCGCCAGGCGGCCTCCCCCTTTGTGGTCGGCCTGTCGAAGCGGGTGGAAGTATCTCTCCAGAAACTGCTCTCTCTCGGTGCCCGAAGGAATCATGAACAGCAGGGAGTAAGCCCCGAGCTTGCCGTAAGAGAGATATTCCTCCTTCATGCCGCATGTTTCCGCGATCTGGCGGGTTCGCATGGCCTGCATCCAGCTCCCGTGAACCCCTTCCGGGCCCTGCGCGATCTTTCCGGCATACAGCCGGATGTCACGGTCTTCGAGGAAGGGACGCAGTTCGGAAATCAATCGCGAAAGCATCTTATCGATCGCCTCTTCGCCGTCGGAAAGGTTTGCGGAGGACATGGGCACGATCAGCGCCAGCGATTTGCCGGACGGAGCGGCGAGCAGACCCTCGATTCCCCGCAGCCGCTCGGCACGAAGGCGCCGGGTGTATTCGTGCAGCTTCTCCTGCGACGGGCCCGGCACGTGCCAACCGACTTGGACTGCGCATAGGGGCATTCCGACGGCAAGGCTGCAGCCGGAAACTTCCGCGCGCCGTTTCCAGTCGGTTTCCGTCGGGATTTTGCCAGACAGCCAATCTTGCAGGAATAGCTCAAGGTATTTCCCTTCCACGTCACGCACGGCATCCATGTTCGCCATTTCCAGGCCGGCTAAAGCGGACAAGCGCTCCATCGAAAACGTATCGAGCGTCGTGATTTCATGATCGCGTTCCAGCAGGACGAGGTAAGCTTGCTTCGAGCCCCGGACGGGGATCGGATGGACGTAGGCACGGCCTTCTCCAGCCGTCTGAACATACCCGCTCCCGGATACCTTGCCGGCATGGCGGATCGACAGGGATTGCATCAAGGGCCAAATTTCGGCCGGCTCCTTGCCGCGAAGACCGATGGACATCCACGTTTTCCCGTTCTCCCGAAGGATGGCGGCCGGATTGCGGAGCACCACTTCCATGGCGTCCAGGAAAGGTTCGATCCCGCTTCCCTCCAGCAAGAGACGCGCGATCGTCTGGATCCGGCTTTGAAGGCCGGCCATCTGGGAAGCCACTTCATTCTGCATCCATTCGGATCCTCCCTCTGTCGGCGGAATCGCCGGTTTACCCTGAAACGGTTCCATGCGCGGATTCATGGCCATGGGTATCCCTCCTTGGTTGCATTCATATTGTGTAATGTTTTCTTACAATTTCTATCACTAGAACATCTCACGTTGTATTTATTGTAATATTATATAACATCAATATCAAATGATTTTCATAAAGATCAGGATTTATGTAATATAAAATAACATAAAAGCCGTATCCGTCATGGTTGACGGATTACGGCTTTCTTGGATCGATCGATTTTATTGCTGAGGTGTTCCGCAGGACGGGCAAAATTTCGCGGTCGTACCCACGGCCGTGCCGCAGCCTGGACATTTCGCGGAATCGGCTCTCTCGGCGCCCACCGCATCGGCGTCATCCAGGAACGACGGCGTCGCTTGGCCGGCGTCGCTCCACGCAGAAGGCACTTCTTCCAGCACCGGCTTGCCGACGTCCGCCCAATCCGAAGCGGAGGGTGCCTCTCCCGGATCCTTGTAGCCCGGCGGCTCCACGAACGGGTCGGCCGAAGAAAGACCGCTCGGCTCCGTTTCTTGCCGGTCGAACTCTTCCAGCGGGTCCTCTGCCGCCGGTATGGCGGGTTCCGGGAACGGATGCCCGCAAGACGGGCAAAACCGGGTGTCGTAAGGCACCTTGCGGCCGCATACGCATTCTTTCTCGTTTCGGAGCTGCATGATCCGCTCTTCGAGCGCTTCGACTTCGCCTCGGATGGCGACGATCTCCTCGCAGGCAGGGATGACCTTCGTCTCCGCACGGGACAAGTCCTTGTCCAGGTAGCCGCGGAATACCGCCTCTCCCATGCTCACGTACAATTTCTCTATTTCTCTGCGTTTACCGGAAATTTGCGAGTGCAGCCGGGTGACTTCCACCGTTTGCTGGGCTTTTTCGGTTGCCGTCGACACGCCTTTACTGACGGTCTCGGTAATTTTTCGAAACAGACTCATCGTAACGCCTCCTTCTTCACAGTTATTATCTCATACGTCGCTTGCCGAATCATGGTTCCCCGAACGGATATCGCGGGGACATTGGTCCCGAATCGCCAGCTTGGCGTGCAACCAGGGGCCTATGGCTGAGCCGAAGTCCTCCTTCGATAGTCGGTCGGCGTGCATCCGGTCCATTTTTTGAACGATTTCGAGAAATAGAGAGCATCCGGGTATCCGACGGAGGATGCTACCTCCTCCACCGTAAGAGACTCCCGAAGCAGCACCTTGGCCCGTTCCATGCGGAGCTTCTGCAGATAGGTAATCGGAGCCATGCCCATCTCCTTGCGAAACATCTTCGTCAGGTAGGTCCGATGGTAGCCCATCTCGCGCGCAAGACGCCCGATCGAGACAGGTCCGGCAAGCTGGGCTTCCATCCAGCGGGCGGCCCGGTCCGCTTCTCTCGCGGCAATGCCCGTTTGCCCGCGCAACGGAGGACCTTCCGGACGCCGGGAAAGCGCCCACGCCGCGAAAGCCAGCCGGAGCCAGCCGCCCGCTTCCCAATCGGCGGTCCAAACGCCGTCGCGAAAGCTCCGCTCGATCTCCCGTGCCGATTTCAGAGCCTCCTCCGAACCGCCGTTTACCACGGGATGATCGGCCGAGATGCCGGCGGATTGAAGCCAAGCCGCCGCCTTGCGGCCTCGAAACGCGATCCAGCGGTATCGCCACGGCTCTTTCGCGTCGGATTGGTAGACATGGAGTTCTCCCGGAAAGATGAAAAAACTGTCCCCTGCTTTGAGTTCATAGAGACGGTCCCGGCACCGGTAAGTGCCGGTTCCTTCAACCACGGTATGGACCAAATAATAGTCGAGCACTTGGGGACCCATCCGATGCTCCGGCACCGTCTGGGAATGGCCCGCGAATAAGACGGCCAGCTCCTCCGCTTCCTGCGGATCGGGATGCACAGACGTCGTGCTGAACGGTTTAATCATGCGCCCGCCCCTCTCAACAAACTACATTATTCCATACGATAGCTCGATCTTTCCATAGCGGGAAGACCGCCGGTTCCTCTATTCTAAAACGCGAAGGGGCTTCATACAATCGTCTTTTCGAGGGGGAACGCCGCCATGTCCAAAATCGCGTTTTTGGGTGCTGGAAGCACCGTCTTTGCCAAAAATGTACTGGGAGACAGCATGCTCACGCCCGCTTTGCAAGATTTCGAGATTGCCCTGTTCGACATCAATCCCGAACGGCTGGCCGACTCGGAGCTGATCCTGAACACCATCCGCCAGACCTCCGGGAGCACGTGCAGGATCCGTTCCTACACGGACCGTAAGGAAGCGCTGCGAGGCGCCAAATACGTCATCAACGCCATCCAGGTCGGCGGATACGATCCTTGCACCATTACGGATTTCGAAATTCCCAAAAAATACGGCCTGCGCCAAACGATCGCCGACACGGTCGGCATCGGCGGCATTTTCCGGAACCTCCGGACGATCCCGGTCATGCTGGATTTCGCGCGCGACATCAATGAGGTATGCCCGGACGCCTGGTTCCTCAATTACACGAACCCGATGGCCGTCCTTACCAACGTGATGAACACCTACGGCGGCGTAAAAACCGTCGGCTTGTGCCACAGCGTGCAAGTTTGCGTGAAGAGCTTGTTCGATGTTCTGGGCATGGACGATACCGGGGTCAAATCCAAAATCGCCGGCATCAACCACATGGCCTGGCTCTTGGAGGTTTCCAAGGACGGAGTCGACCTGTACCCGGAAATCAAACGCCGCGCCGCCCTGAGGCAGAAGGAAAAGCACCACGATATGGTCCGACTGGAATTGATGCTGCGCTTCGGTTACTACGTGACGGAATCGTCCGAGCATAACGCGGAATACCACCCGTACTTCATCAAACGGAATTACCCGGAGCTGATCGAACGGTTCAACATCCCGCTCGACGAATATCCGCGGCGCTGCGTCGGCCAGATCGAGAGCTGGAAAAAGCTGCGCGATTCTCTCGTGAACGACGCAACGCTCACGCATAAGCGAACCCACGAGTATGCTTCTCACATCATGGAAGCGATGGAAACGAACCACCCGTTCAAAATCGGCGGCAACGTGATGAACACGGGACTGATCACGAACCTGCCCCGCGAAGCTTGCGTGGAGGTCCCCTGCCTCGTGGACGCGAACGGCGTCACGCCGACGTACGTCGGCGATTTGCCGCCGCAGCTCGCGGCACTGAACCGCACGAACATCAACACGCAGCTGCTCACGATCGAAGCCGCCGTCACCGGCAAGAAAGACCACATCTACCATGCCGCGATGCTCGATCCCCACACCTCCGCGGAGCTGTCCATCGACGACATCGTCGCGATGTGCGACGATTTGATCGAAGCCCACGGCGATTGGCTTCCGAAGTTCAACTGAGGAGATCGGGCGCAGACTGAGTTGTGAAAGAAAATTACACAATTCTTCCGATTGTGCAACTGCGAGGCAGAGTTATGAAAGAAAGTTACACAACTCCTCCGAATTTGTGTTAAAGTGGGCGAGTTATGCAATAAAGTTACACAATTCTTTCTGGAACAAGGTAAACATAAAAAAGCCGCTGCCCTCGTTCCATAACAGGTACGTGCAGCAGCGGTTTAGCGAGTTTATGTGAAATAGCGAACCAGAGGTTCGCTATTCTGTTCGATTGGGCGAGATTGCAAGAAATAGCGAACCTAGGGTTCGCTATTTTTTTGTCAACCTCACGCCCGTCCTCGCTGCATCGTATACAGCGAAACGTAGACGATCAAGATTAGAATTCCGATGAGCAGCGTGAAGATCAACGCACTCGAATTCAGCCCGACCAAGACGCCTTCGATCAGGCGGAACGGATTGAACAGCGCGTCCCAGCTGTTGAGCCGAACGACGCGGCCCAAGTACACCCCGAAGCCGCCGAGGAAGGACGCCGTCGCGACGAAAAGCCAGCCTGCGCCGGCTTTCGCATATCGCCGGACGATTTCGTGATAATGGCGCATGGAGGCGTATCCGAGCAGCAGGCCGCACCAAGCGAACAGGAAAAACACGACCAGGTCGTACCAGAGAATCAATCCGTCCGGGTCATAGCGGCGAAAAATAAGATGGATGAAATCCGTGGTCAAATAAGGCGCGTTGGGATACAGAAGCAGCCAGGCGATGCCGGAAAGCGTAAGCAGGACGATTTTGGCGCCGCCGCCCCGCATTCTGGCGAATCGGATGCCCAGCAAGGACACGATCAACGGCAGCCAAGCGAGAAAAAGATTCCACAGCATAAAGCCGAACGGCTCCTCCTCCGTACGTATCATGCGGATAGCGAGCAAGATTACGCAAAGCGCCGATATCCCCGCGATGATTCCGTACGTCGGCAGCTCTATGGGATCCGCGAAGCCGGCACCGCGGGAATGTTCTTTCCGGTCGGACATGACTCGCCTCCTCCTCTAAGCCCCGTAGCCTTCCACAATGCGGTCGAATCGGCTTCGTTTTTCCGCTTCTTCGCCCTCCAGGCTTTTGCGCTGCAGCCGCAGCTTCTGAAGCGCTTCCGTCGTTTTATCCAAGTGGGAGCCGACGGAGTCCAGGGAGTCGCGGATCCGGCCCTGCACCATCCAATCCGAGATGAACCCGTCGAAAAAGTAGTCCGCGAACGACAAAAACCCTTCAACCTGCGGAACCCCCACTTCCGAAGTCATGCGGACATCCTTCAGTTCTTCGGCGAAACGGCGCAAATGGTACTGCGCCTCATGGATATGATCGCTCGCCTCGTCCATTCTGCCGCGTTTGATCGCCGTTGCGATCATGCCGCCGCCGAGCATGTCGTAGGTGCCCCAATTTTTCGCGGATTCCAGCCGATCTTCCGCGCGGAGAAGCGCTTGTTTGGCTTGTTCCCCGGCACGTTCCGCTTCGCCGATTTCCCGGAGTTCGGCGCCGATTTCCCCGATCCGCCCCGACAACGCTTCCATCTCCGCCGCCGTCACCGCGTCATGCTCCCGAATCCAAGATTCCTTCGCTCTTTTCAGCGAATCCAGCCTCAGGTCGGCATCAGCCACTTCCGCCAGCTCAGATGCGAGCTCCTCCCTCTCCTTCTCCAAACGGGACAACAAATCGCTCGCCGCATCGTATTTGAGCTTGGCCTCGGCTGCTTCCTTCTCTTCCGTGCCAAGGCGATCCTCCCATTTTCCGAACAGCTTGAACCAATATTGCGAGAACATAGAAGCCGCAAGCTCCTTCGCTTCCTCTTCTTCCCGCTGGAATCTCCGGAAACTGGATTCCACGACTTCACGCTGCTTTCCGATATCCGCCTCCAGCCGCGCCAAGCTCCTCTCGCGTTTCCTTTTCCACTCCAGGTCCTGCATGCATTGCTGCAATTGGACGTTCCAGTCACCGATCGGGCTGCCCGCCATCCGATTTCCTCCATTCCGCGATGCAAAATGATACATTACGTATACTTAATCCCACGATAACGATTTTCTCCTCCGGTTGCAAGATTTGTTATAATCAGAATATATGTTCGGGAGGCGCAAGCATGAAAATCGAATCACCGCAACAAATCATCCTGCTCGTGCGTGATGACGGATGGATGATGGACGTGCTTCGAACCGCCAAAACGCTCCGTTTGCCGGATTGGTGGGTATGCGCGGGTTTCGTGCGCGCCAAGATTTGGGATACTTTGCACGGCTATGACCCCAGAACGCCGTTACCGGATGTCGACGTCGTCTATTTCGATCCTCATGACATCTCGGAAGAGACGGAAAAGAAATGGGAAGGCGAACTGCGGCGCTTGAGCCCCGAGATTCCGTGGTCCGTCAAAAACGAAGCGAGAATGCATGCCGTAAACGGTATTCCACCGTATACTTCTGCCGTGGACGCCATCTCGAAATTCCCCGAAACCGCAACCGCTCTGGGACTTGCTTTGGACGAGCGGGACGAAATCCTCCTTGCCGCCCCGTGGGGGATCGAAGATGCGGTTCGCTGTATCGTCCGACCGACTCCCTGCTTCGAGAATAACCCGGAGCAAGCCTATATCTACGAGGAGCGCCTCGCGAAGAAAAACTGGAAGAGCATATGGCCCAAGGTCCAAGTCATCCCCATTCGTTAATACGACGAAAAGCCGGCGCAGTCGCGCGCCGGCTTTTCTCCAAAACCAAACCTAAATTTTCATGCCCAAGGAACGCCGGTTTCCCTTTCCGCAGGCGCGGCCGACGAAGACAGCTGCTCCCGCTTGCGGACGTAGAGGCACACCGTTTGGACATAGGTGGCGTGCGACCAGGTCAGCGGGGCGACCGACAACGGCGACCCGTCGATCGGATGCAGCTGCTCGGGGAGGTTGCCGCCGGGCAGCGCATAGGCCGCCACTTTCTCCAGCGTCCGCCTCGGCTCCTCCAGATCGTTCAGACCGCGGGCGGTTTCGATCCGATATTTCGCCAGCCATAACGTACAGATGACCCAGGGATTACCCGGCGCGATGTTCGGGTCGTCGGAAACGCGGAAATAGTAGTCCTCGGCGTAACGCGCGATTCCTCCGATTTCCGTCTTGACCGAGAGCCCCGTAGCGATTGCCTCCATCGTCGACGCGACGCGCGCGTCCTCCGCGGGGAGAACGCCGAACTCGAACAGGCCGAACAGGCTGCTTTCCAGCGTCATGTCTTTCACCCAGCTGCCGTCCCGCCAGACCAACCCGCGGGCGAATCTCCCCGCCTCTTCATCCCACAGATGATCGAGAATGCCGCTTTTCACCCGGTCGGCAACCGCACGGTACTGGTCGCTGCGATCGTAGTCTCCGAACAGGTCGGCGAAGTAAGCCGCTCCCATGAGACCGCCGTAGACCGAAGCCGCGGTGTACGTCCAGATGCCAAACCGTTCCTCCCACAGATCATAGCTGGGCCGGGGCAGGCCGAGCGACGGTTCCATGTAGTCGCAGAGGAATTCGGCCGCCTTACGGACGAATTTGCTATACAGAGATTGCGGCAGCTCGATTTCCCCATGGCGGGCGTAATCCATCCACAACGCGTACAGCACGAGGGCCGTCTCGTCCTCCTGGATGGGCAGCCGCGGCACGCCTTGCACGACATAAGGATGCCAGCTGGAGCCGACCGTTCCGTCCGGGTTGTATTTATGGTAGAGATAGCCGTCCGGCGACAGCACCCGCGCGCAGAAATGGAAGAAAGGCGCGATCGTCCCGTGGAAGCCCGCGAGCGACATCGCGTCCGCGATCAACGCGCCGTCGCGCGGCCACATATAGCTGTAGTGGTCCCGGTTGTATTGCAGGATATCGGAGTCGTTCGCCGCCAGAATCGCTCCCCTGTCATCGATTTGCGTCCGCACGATGAGCAGGCTGTGCTTGAACTGATGGATGACGGAGGCCGGCAAATCGCCGAACTTGTTGCCGACCCGGGACAGCCAGTGGTTCCAGTAAATGACGATCCGGCTGAGCAGCTTCTCGGGGTGACTGTCCTGCACGTACTGGTCGAGCGCCTTCACCTCTTCCAGGTCGGAGCCGACGGAACACCAATAATAGACCGTGCTTTCGCCTCCCGGGGCGAGGCTCGCCCGGAAGCTGATCGCGCTGTCCACGGAGCCTTGAGCGATGGCGTTCCCCGCCAATTCCCCGTCCTCCGCGTCCCGCCAGGTGCCTTCGGCGGAATGGAACCTCTTGATCCCCGTGGAAAATTGGTGGATCCCGCCGGAATCGGTTTTCCCGTTAAACATGAAATAGGAAGACCGCTTGTAATGGAATACCGTCCGGTTGCCGGGGTAGAACGCCGCCGTATCGCCGACCTCGTTGCCGTCGATCATGAGGTCCTGATGAAAAAACACCCGAACCTCCCGGGGCGAATCCCACAAGTTCCGGACCACGACGCGTTTTAAATAAATGCTGTCCCGCTGATGGACGCCGTCGTTCACTTGAAGCTCGATGCCGAGCCTGTCGTTCCGGGCCGTCACGTTCGTGACGAGGGAATCCTCGACGTAGCCCGGCTCGATCCGCCAAGCCGGGTCGTCGAGCCAGGAGAACGCCCCGTCCACCCACAAGCCGAACCGGCAGCTTTGGCCCCCCACATGGTTCAGCTGCCCGACGTAAGGAAAATAGAGGTCCCTGATGAATCCGTTGCGGTCCAAATTGATCAACATTTTTCCGTTACCGATGACCAGATGTCTAGCCATGCCGGTTCACTCCTTCCCTGATGGCCGATTCGGCCGGAAAACGGCTTCTGGAGCCCTATCCCGCTCTTGCTTCACCGGCGAGCCCGCGATACAGCCGTTCGTATTCGCGCGCGGAAGTTTCCCAGCCGTAGTGACGTTTGGCGCCGTTTGCCAATATTTTCGCCCATGCTTCTTCATCCCGGTAGAAAGTCAGCGCCCTCTTCACCGTGAACAGCATGTCATGCGCGGTTGCCGGTCCGAAACTGAAACCGTTCCCTTTACCTGTATATTCGTTAAACGATTCGACCGTGTCCCGGAGTCCGCCGGTTTCCCGCACGACGGGCACCGACCGGTAACGGAGCGCGATCAGTTGGCTTAAACCGCAAGGCTCGAAGCGGGACGGCATCAAGTAGAGGTCGGAGGCTGCGTAGATCCGCCGGGCCAATCCCTCGTTGAACCCGAACCAAACCGTCATCCGCCCGGGGTACCGGGCCGCCGCTTCACGCATCATGGCCTCCAAGCGCGGTTCCCCGGAGCCGAGAACGGCGAGCTGGACGTGCTCGTCCATCAATTCCGGGAGCGCCTCGCCGATCAGATCGAAGCCTTTTTGCCCGGCCATCCGCGACACGACGCCGATCAGCGGCACCCGCTCGTCCACTTCAAGTCCAAGCTCCTGCTGCAGGGCGGTTTTGTTCCGCCTCTTCTTCTCGCGCGAATCGCGGTAAGGCACGGCCAGATGCGGATCGCGCATCGGGTCGTACACTTCCGTGTCGATTCCGTTCACGATGCCGGTCAAATCCCCCGAACGGCGGCGAAGCACGCCCTCCAGCTTCTCTCCGTATTCTTCGGTCTGAATTTCATTGGCATATGTCGGACTAACCGTCGTCAGCTTGTCCGCATAGAGAAGACCGGCCTTCATGCAGCTGGCCGCCCCGTAAAACTCGAGGCCGTCGTCGGACGAGAACAATTCGTCCCCGGCGGCCAGCAAATCCTGCAGCAAACCGCGGGAAAACACCCCTTGGTACTGCAAGTTGTGGATCGTGTATACCGTGCGGATGTCGCGATAACCCGGCCGGTTCGCATAACGCGTTCGCAGCAGCAGCGGAATGAGCCCCGTCTGCCAGTCATGGCAATGCAGGATGTCCGGCATTTCGTCGAGCAGCTCCAGGCATTCGAGCACGGCGAAGCTGAAGAAGGCGAATCGCTCCGCCTCCTCCTCTCCGTAGCCGTACAGATAACCTCTTTTGAAGTAATATTCGTTGTCGAGCAGCAGGAATCGGACGCCGTCTACTACGCACTCGAACAAGCCGCAATATTGGCGACGCCAGCCGATGTTCACGAACGTGTAGCCTAAATAAACGGCCGAGTCGGTGATTTCCTTCGGGATTTCCCCGTACTTCGGCAGCATCACGGTGACGTCGAAACCGCGTTTGGCCAAACTCTTGGGCAAGGCGCCGACGACGTCGGCCAGCCCTCCCGTTTTCACGAGCGGCATCGCTTCCGATGCCGCGAACAAAATTTTCATCTCGCACCCCCGCGAACCGGTCGTTTAGATGACCTTTCTCTTGACGGCCAGGAACGGGAGATCCTCGGCGCCGCGAAGCTGCTGCAGCGGCCGGATTTCCACTTCCTTATCCAAAATGCAGTTTTCCAGCGAGCCGTTTTCCCCCACGATGCCGTTCTGCATCACGATGCTGTTACGCACGACGGCCCCTTTGTGGACTTTCACGCCTCGGAACAGGATGCTGTTGTAAACCGTCCCTTCGATGTCGCAGCCGTTCGCGACCAAGGAATGGCTGACGTTCGCGCTGCGATGATAGCGGGTCGGCGGTTCGTCTTTGACTTTGGTGTAGATCGGTCCGCTGCGGAAAAACAGCTCATGCCAAACATCCGGCCGCAGCAGCTCCATGCTGTGCCGGTAATAGCCCGAAATGTTGTTCACGATGCCCAGCCAGCCCTCATGCAAATACGCGTTGACGGTCAATCGGTCCAAGTTGGACAAGATCGCCTGGCGGACGAAGTGGTCCTGCCCCCGCGCCAAGGACGATTCGACCAGGTCGAGAAGGAGCTCTTTGGAAAGCACGTACATTTCCATCGAGGCGATGTCGCTGGAAAGGCGGCCGTAATGGTCTTGCATGTCCGTGATCCGGCCGGCTTCGTTCACCATTACTTTGCGGGCGAGCCCAGAGAATCCGCCGGGATCCCGCTTGCAGACGACGGTAATGTCCGCCCCGCGCTGCCGATGGTCTTCAAGCACCTGAGCGAAGTCTACGTTGCTGACCATATGGCTCCGGGATACGACGACGTATTCGAACGGACTGCTGCGGGTGAAATAGTCGCGGTGACGGTAAAAATGGTACAGGTCGCCTTTGCCGAAATCGGTTTGGTCCTCCATCGAAGGCGGCAGTACGAAAAGGCCGTTCCCTTTGCGGTGCAGATCCCAATTCGTGCCCGATCCGATATGGTCCATGAGCGACCGGAATTTCGTATGCGCGAACACGGCCACCCGGGGAATGCCGGAATTGACCATGGAAGAGAGCGTAAAATCGATCAGGCGGTACCGGCCGCCGAACGGGACGGTCGCCAGACAGCGGTTCGCCGTCAGCCCGCCCATATCGTCCGTTTCGTGGATCAAGTTGATGACGCCCAGCATCGGTAGATTCATACCGGCTCCGCCTCCCGCAATTTGTTTTCGTCCGTGAGCACTTCCCCGCTTCCAACGACCGCGATGTCCACCGAATCGACGCTTCCGACCTGACACCCGTCGCCGACGACCGCCCTCTCGCCCACGATGGCGCGGATGACCCGAGCCCCCGCTCCGATCGTCGCCCCGGGCATGATGACCGAATCCTCCACGAGGCTGCCTTCTTTGACGGTGACGCCATGGAAAAGCACGGAGCGGTTCACTTCCCCGCTCACCTGGCAGCCCTCGTTGATCAGCGAGCTGTTCACCTTCGCTTCCGGCGCGACGTACTGGGCGGGCTGGTTCGGATTGACGGAGAAAATCCGCCAAGAACGGTCGTTCAAACGAAGATCCGGTTCATCGGCCAGCAGGTCCATATTGGCTTCCCACAAGCTTTCGATCGTGCCTACATCCTTCCAATAACCGTCGAAGCGATAGGAGAACAGACGAGCCTGCTCGCGCAGCATCGTCGGGATGATGTCTTTGCCGAAATCGTTCGAGGAGCCCTTCTCGGCTTCGTCCCGAATCAAGGCATCCCTAAGCACCGGCCAAGAGAAAATATAAACGCCCATGGAAGCCAGGTTGCTGGCGGGTTTCTTCGGTTTCTCCGCGAACTCGGTTACCCGCCCCTCCTCGTCGACGCTCAGGATGCCGAAACGGCTGGCGTCGGCCCAGGGCACCGTAATGACGGCGATCGTGGCGTCGGCCCTGTTCCGCTTATGCGCCTCCAACATGAGGTCGTAATCCATTTTGTAAATGTGATCCCCCGAAATGATCAGGACGTACTCGGGATCGTAGCGCTCGATGAATCCGATATTTTGGTAGATGGCGTTGGCTGTTCCCTTGTACCAGGTGCCGCCTTTGGACCGCACGAACGGCGGCAGCACGTGCATGCCTCCGTCGCGGCGGTCGAGCCCCCAGGGAGTGCCGATGCCGAGATACTGGTTGAGCACGAGCGGCTGGTACTGCGTCAGCACGCCGACCGTCTCGATGCCGGAATGCACGCAATTGCTCAAGGTGAAATCGATGATGCGGTACTTCCCTCCGAAAAAAACCGCCGGCTTCGCCAAATCCTTCGTCAGGACGCCGAGCCTGCGGCCCTCCCCTCCCGCCAACAGCATCGCGATGCACTCGTTGCGCCGCATACCTGTCACTCCTTCCCCATGATAGGTTTAGAAAGCCAATCTATGTTCGCCTGATTCCAATCCGCCGGCGACCATATGAGGATCGCAAGCGAGGGCAAGGGAACTTCGATGCTGTAGGACTGTCCGTGCATGGGCCGATCCGCGGCGACGGCTTCCTGCGGGACGGACATCCCCGCGCCGCCGAAATCCGCTTCGTCGCTGTTCATCAGCAGGCGGTATCGGCCGGGACACGGCACGCCGATCCGATAAGCTCCGTACGGCCGCCTCGAGAAATTGCAGACGGCGACGACGGGCGGATCCGACGCGTCCCCCTTGCGGAGGAAAGAGAGAACGGATTGTTCCGCGTTGTTCACGTCGATCCAGGTAAAGCCTTCCGAAGAGTGGTCGCTGCGCCAGAGGGCCGGCCAATCGGCATAAAGCCGGTTCAATTGCCGGACGTAGCGGTGCATGCTGTCGTGGGCCGGATACTGAAGCAGCATCCAATCGAGGCCGGCGAAATCCTTCCATTCGTCGAATTGGCCGAATTCGCCGCCCATGAACAGCAGCTTTTTGCCGGGGTGGGTGATCCAGTATCCGTACATCAGACGGAGATTCGCGAATTTTTCCGGGTAAGAGCCCGGCATTTTGTGAAGCAGGGAGCGTTTGCCGTGAACGACTTCGTCGTGGGAGAAAGGCAGGACGTAATTTTCCGAGTAGGCATACCACATGGAGAAGGTAATCAGAGAGTGGACGTCGGATCTGCGGTCGGGGTCGGTTTCCATGTAGCGGAGCAGGTCGTTCATCCAGCCCATGTTCCATTTGTAATTGAATCCGAGGCCTCCAAGGTAGGTAGGTGAAGTGACGGCGGGGTAGGAGGAAGAATCTTCGGCGATCATGAGGCTCTCGGGATAATGGCGAAAAACCGTTTCGTTCAATTCGCGGAGAAAGTGAAGAGCTTCCAGGTGTTCGGCCGTGCCGTGCTTGTTGAGGGTTTTCATGCTCTCCGGCTTATCGAAATGCAGGTCGATCATGCTGGCGACCGCATCGACCCGGAGTCCGTCGATATGGTACGCGTCCATCCAGAACAGGGCGTTCGAGATGAGAAAGCTTCGGACTTCGGGTTTGCCGAAATCGAAAGCGAGCGTTCCCCAGAGAGGTTTCTCCGCCCGGCGGTAATCGGAATCCTCGTAAAGGGCGGTGCCGTCGAAGAGGCGAAGGCCGTGATCGTCCTTGCAAAAATGGCCGGGCACCCAATCGAGGATGACGCCGATGCCCTGTTGGTGGCACCGGTCGACGAGCCTCATCAACCCTTCGGGAGGACCGTAGCGGCTTGTCGCGGAATAGTAGCCGGTCGCCTGATACCCCCAGGAACGGTCAAGAGGATGCTCCGTCAAGGGAAGAATCTCGATATGGGTGTAGCCCATCGACGAGACATACTCGACCAGCTCGTGCGCGAGTTGGTCGTAAGTGCGGAATTGCTCGGGGGCGTCCATGCGCCAGGAGGCCAGATGCACCTCGTAAATGAGCATCGGTCTGCCGTACGGCGGGCTGCGGCGTTTGCGGGCCGTCCAATCCCCGTCTTGCCAATCGTAGCCGTCCAGGCGGGCCACCACGGACCCGGTATTCGGCCTGCGTTCGCTCCGGAAAGCATAGGGATCGGCTTTCAGGCGCCTTTCCCCGTGACCGTCGACCAATTCGAATTTGTACCGTTCGCCTTCGTAGATCCCCGGGACGAACAATGCCCAAACCCCCGTCGTGCCGATCATGGCCATCCGGTGGTCCGAGCCGTTCCAGCCGTTGAAGTCGCCGACGACGGATACGGCGCGGGCGCGGGGCGCCCAAACCGCAAAACGTACTCCTTCCCTGCCGTCCGATTCCGCAGGATGCGCCCCCAACGTGCGGTAGGCCCGAAACAGCTGCCCCGTGTTGAACAGATACAGATCGTCGATTGAAATGCCGGAAGGTGGGGCGGACAAGGGAAGTCACCTCCTGTCGTTCAGTGTCGAATGAAGGAAGAACAAGGCGGCGATTCGCGAGAAATGTCAATTGATTGTAATGATATCTAACAATTGACATTAAACTTACACCCATTATAGCCAATCCTTTGAAAAAGTTCATCCTTAATTCTAATATATTGGGCGGAAAATCAAAAAATTTCAGTTCACGGAAATGCCTTATAAATAGAAAAAAACCGCCCGCTTTTTTCAAGCGTCGGCGGTTTTCCGGCAAGAACGGCAGTGCTCCTCCTGCGTCAGAACGGCGGGAGGTTGTCCAGGTTGTTGTCCTTCCGGCCGTCCGGATCGGAACGAAGGTGCTCGTCTCCATCCCGGCCCCTGAAGACGTTCACGTTCGCGATTTGGTTGTTTTTAGCCATTTGCTGGGCGGTTTTGTAATCGACCTCTTGCCCGGACGACAACTTGAGCTCGACGATGTCTCCATCGCCGTTTTTACGCACCGCGACGACTTGCGGCGGCTGGTTCGCGTTATCCATGACGGAACACCTCCGCGCTTAGGTTGCCGCAAGTCAGCTGAAACGATGCATTACGCTTTTTGGAGATTTTTCTAAAATATTTTGTACAAATCCATCCCAAGAACCAAAAATTGTGCTATACTGTAAGCGCTACCAAAACAACATCTTTTCCGAAGGGGGATTTGATGGACATGAACGGAGCGCTGCAGGACAAGAACGTATACGAGGATTTCGAACCGAGAAAGGACACGCTGTTTTTCAAGGTGGATTCCTCGCACGATCTGGTCAGCTTTCACGGCCGAAACTACAATATTAAAAAGAGACTTTCGCCCGATGAGAGAAAACGCCTGATGTCGGATGCCGCATTCTTTCGCCTGGATTCCAACTGTTACGTTAACGCAGGCAAAATCATCCGCATGGAGAACGACGCCATCATTTTCGACGATACGAGCAAACGGATTCCCTGCTCCAGACGGAAACAGCAGATGATCATGAATTTGCTGTCGACTTCCGCCAAATCGTCCGGGTAAAACGAAAAGAGCGCACCGGCGCTCTTTTTTCTTTTTATGTAGGAGGAAAGGATGGCGGTTTCAAGGCGTCATGAATTCCAAAATCAACCCCGCGGTTTCCTCGATCGCCCTCTCCGTGACGTCGATGACCGGACAATGGAGCCGCTTCATGATTTCGTCCGCGAAACGAAGTTCTTCCGAAATTCTCTCCAACGAAGCATAATTCGCCTGGCTGGGCAGCCCGAGCGATTTGAGCCGCTCCGCGCGGACTTTCAGCAGCCGCTCCGGCGTCATCGTCAAACCGACGATCAAGCGCTTGGATGCCGGTTTGAACAGTTCCTCGGGCGGTTTGACCTCGATCGTCAGCGGATAGTTCGCGGTTTTGATGCCTCTGGACGCGAGGTAAATGCAGACCGGCGTTTTCGATGTCCGGGAGACGCCGACCAGGACGACTTGCGCCTCCAGGAACCCTCTGGCGTCTTTGCCGTCGTCGTATTTGACCGCGAACTCGACCGCTTCGATTTTGCGGAAATACGACTCGTCCATCTCGTGCAGCAAACCGGGCTGGTATTTGGGCGCGTCGTTAAACGTGTCGATGAACGCCTGCATCATCGGCCCCATCACGTCGACGGAGCGAACGCCCGCACGGATCGATTCCTCGCGCATCGTATCCCTCAGCTCAGGCTGTACAAGCGTGTAAGCGATGAATCCGCCTTCCCTGGCCGCCTCGCGAATAATTGCCTTGACTTCCTCTTCATCCTTGATGTTGCCGTACCTTTTAATGATGACCTGCTCCGCCGCGAATTGGCGGGCGGTCGCTTTGGCTACGGCTTCCGCCGTTTCCCCGACGGCGTCCGAGCACACGAAAATCTTTTTCGGCCGAACTTCCGGCATTCCCTCTCCCCCTGCCCCGGCTACATTTCGGACGACAGGTCCACGAGCACCTGCGTCATGCTTGTTTTCGTAATGCGGCCGACGATTTCCAGCCGGCTGCGGTCGTCGGATCCTTCCGCCGGTTTCACGACCGGCAGACCGCCGACCTGATGCTCCAGCATTTTTTTCGAGGCTTCCCACAACGTGTCTTCCGGTCCCACCGTCACGATTCTGGGCAGCCGGGTCATCACCATGTTGATCGGAATCCCGGCCGCGCCGGGATTCCCGAGCGTGACCTTCAGCAGATCCTTCAGCGATACGATGCCGGACAGCAACCCTTGGGCGTCGGTAACGGCGAGCATTCCCGTGTTTTCCATAAACAAGGTAATGACGGCGTCATTCACCGTCGCTTGCTCCGAAATGACGATGGGCCGGCTCATCCGGTCTTTCACCTTGAGGTGGACCAGCATGTCCTTGAGTTTGCCGTCGGCCGTCTGGGTTTTCCCCAGAAAATAGCCGACTTTCGGTTTGGCGTCAAGATGGCCGAGCATGATCAGCACCGACAGGTCCGATCGAATGGTGGGCCGGCTGACCCCGAGCGTTTCGGCGATTTGTTCTCCGGTCACCGGCGCGTGTTTCTGCACGATGTCCACGATCTCGAGCTGTCTAGGCGTCAGTTCGATAAAAGGCTCCTCCTCTCCTCCGGGCACGGCAAAGCCGCTTCGGATCGAAGCGGCTGCCGCTGCATCCTTATTTCGGGACTTTCTCCCAGTCCTTCAGGAATCGTTCGATGCCCACGTCGGTCAGCGGGTGTTTCCAAAGCGACGGAAGGAGCGAGCCCGGGATGGTGGCGATATGCGCGCCGGCCAGGGCCGCCGCTTCGAGATGCCCCAGCGTCCGGATGCTGGCCGCAATGATCTGCGCGGGCAGATCGTGAAAATCCAGCACCTCGCGGAGCTCGCGGACCAGCTTCATCCCGTCCACTCCGATGTCGTCCAGACGTCCGACGAATGGGCTGACGTACGTCGCGCCCGCTTTTGCCGCCATCAGTCCCTGCGCCACGCTGAAAATCAGCGTAACGTTGGTCTTGATTCCTTCTTTGGATAGCTGGTGCGTCGCTTCCAGACCCGCTTCCGTCATCGGCAGCTTGATGACGACGTTGGGCGCCCACTGAGCGATTTCGTGCGCTTCCTTCAGCATGCCGTCGACGTCAAGCGCGACGACTTCGGCGCTGACCGGCCCGCTGACGATGGAAGTGATCTCCTTGATCACGTCCTTGAACACGCGGCCTTCCTTGGCGATCAGCGACGGGTTCGTCGTGACGCCGTCCACGAGCCCGAGTTTGACGATGCGTTTGATTTCTTCGACGTTGCCGGTATCCAAATAGAACTTCAAGGTCTCTCATCCTTTCGATCCTGGCTGGAATTGTCCGATGGCCATTATTGTAGCACATTTCCGTTTATGACACCATTTTTGCGTTTCGACAGGTTAGTTTCCCATAATTCAAGCCTGTTTAATCGCGGCCGTTTCGCTGTGCCGAAGCGAATGAAAATAGGGCTTGCCCGGCAAATAATGAATCGTCCGGACGAAACGGATCGTGCGCGTCTTGGCCCTCATGACGATCGAATGGGTTTCGGCCCGCTGGTCGGGCATGTACCGGACGCCGCCCAGAAATTCACCCGGCGTGACGCCCGTCGCGGCGAAAATAACGTCTCCCGTGCCGATCAGGTCGGTCATCGTCAGCAAACGGTACGGATCCGAGATGCCGAGTTCGACGCAGCGCCGGTATTCCGTGCCGTCCGCCGGCATCAGCCTTCCCTGCAGCTCGCCGCCCAGGCATTGCAGCGCAGCTGCCGCAAGCACGCCTTCCGGCGCGCCTCCGGAACCTACGTATAAATCGATGCCCGTTTCCGGAAACGCGGGCGCCATCGCGCCGGCCACGTCGCCGTCGCTCAGGAATTTGATCCGCACGCCGACCCTGCGCAGCGTTCTTACGATGGCCTCGTGGCGCGGCCGATCCAGCAACATGACGGTCAAATCCGACACCGCTTTGCCGAGCACTTCGGCTGCCGTGGACAGCGTCGTTTCCAGCGAGTCCGTCAGCCTGACTTTACCCGCGAGCTGCGGGCCGACGGCCAGCTTCTCCATATACATGTCCGGCGCGTGCAGCAGCTGGCCTTTGCCCGCCACCGCGATGACGGACATCGCGTTGTTCAGTCCCTTGGCGACGATGTTCGTGCCTTCAAGAGGATCCACCGCGACGTCGACCTCCGGCCCGATGCCGCTGCCGACCTCTTCCCCGATGTACAGCATCGGGGCCTCGTCCATCTCTCCTTCGCCGATGACGACCGTTCCGCGTACGGACACCGTATCGAACATCGCCCGCATCGCATCGGTCGCCGCGCCGTCCGCACCGATCTTTTCGCCCCTGCCCATCCACGGCGCCGAGGCCAATGCCGCAAGCTCGGTCACGCGTACGATTTCCAGCGCCAATTCTCTCTCCATGCCGGTTACCTCCACGGGATCGCTCCGGATCCCCTTTTTGTATATTGTATAACATATAAATATATATGACACAATATATAATTTGGATTTTCATTAAGACGACATAAAAAAGAAGCGCCGGTTGGCGCTCCTGCTGGTGGTAGGGGTCTATGAATGGGCGAACATACGGTAACACGCTTTTTGCTTATTAAATAGGGCAAACCGGGCAGGACGCCGACTATAACACGTATTTTGCGTATTAAATCAACCGAACCGAGCCGTGCGCCAATTTTACACGGGTTTTGCGTATTAAACAGCGAACCTTGACCGTTCACACCCGGCTAATTCGCCAGTTCAAGCTCATGCACATCCGAGATACTCGGGTTTTCCGGATATCGCGCTGCGGCGCACAAATCCCTTAAGGCTTCATATACTCCCGAGCTTGGGTCAGCGCTTCGATCAGTTGGTCCAACTCCGCCAGACTTTCGATTTCGACCGTGACGTAACGCGGACGGTAGCCGCTGCTTGCGGCTTCGATCTGCACGGTTTTCTTATTCGGATCCGCATGAATGTCCAGGGTTTCGGTCGAAAATAAGTTCCGGTATGCCAAATGAGTGCCCTCCCGCAAATACGCGAATGTTTCCCACATTTTACTAAACGGTCGCGGGCCCGTCCATACCGTTATTCGGGATGGCCTGCGTCAGCGCTTGAACCAGGCTGCGCATTGAGGACAAGACATTCGAGTCCGTCACGCCGCCATCCGGCCCGCTCATCCTGCCGATAAACGGAACGGCAAGCGATGCTTCGTCAGGGATCGTCGCGCTCATCATTTTCAAAGTGACGATCAATGATTGCAGTGCCGTTGCGCCGCCATCCGGATGCGGAGATGCGCTTATGACCGCCGTCGGCAAGTTCATGAACTCGCCCGTAGAGACGACCCAATCCAACGCGTTTTTGAGCGATCCGGGCACTCCCCGGGCATACTCCGGCGTACAGATCACGATGGCATTCGCTGCCCGCAGCTCCTCCCTCCATTCGCGAACGGTCTCATGCGCTTGGGATTCGTCATCATTTAAGTCGGGACTGAAATGAGGCAAAGAACCAAGCCCTTGATAAATTCGGAACTCCGTGCCGGCGGGCAACATGGCTCCGATGGTCGAAAGCAACCGAGTATTGGACGATTGTTTTCGAAGACTTCCGGACAGGCCTAAAATGACATGGCTTTGTTGATCCAAATTGTTCGCCTCCGTCTCCATTCGATCTCTACCAGTGTAAACCGTAACATTAGTGTCACAGTCAACTCCGGATTAACGAATTCTCATTCTTTTCTCATACAAGCCGCCGGCCCCCTCCCTTCTTGCGATCTCCCTCTAAGTGGAAAAGTTTAGGCGGTTTTACATCTGTTATAGTTGGGGAAAAATACCGTTTGCGTATGAACGTTGGAGGGATTTCACTCGTGACCGCTTTCTCGACGCTCCTTCGCCCCGTGATCCGCGCCGGTCTTCTGGCCTCCGTCGGCCTCGCCGCTTTCGGTTTCGGACATGCCGACCGAGCGGATGCCGCCGCCGTGCGCATCATCAAATTGTCTGCCGTAGCCGAAACCTTAAACCCGGGCGAGCAAGTCATCGCCTCAGGCAACCGGTATCTCGGCGTCCCTTATCGCTTCGGAGCGCCGTCCGGCATTACGTCGGCATTCGATTGCTCGTCCTTCACCCAGTTTTTGTACAAGCAAATCGGCATCACCTTGCCGCGCACGACGACGGAACAAGCCTCCCTGGGCATTCCCATCACCAAACAGAACCTGAAGATCGGCGACCTCGTCTTCTTCAAGGATCCCGGACGCGCCCAAAGCATCGGCCACGTCGCCGTGTACGCCGGGGACAACAAAATCCTGCACAGCGCCACCGGCGGCGTCAAATATTCCGACCTCGATTCCTCCTATTACGTGAAATATTACGTCACCGCGAGACGTGTACTGTAATCGCAGCGGTACATACGAAAGAAGAGACCGGCTCCCCGGTCTCTTCTTTCGTTTCGTGCGCCCACAGTCACTCAGCCGGTGGTCCGAACTTACCCGCCTGATAGTCGCGGTACGCCTGCTGCACTTCGTCCATCGTGTTCATGACGAAAGGACCGTAGGCCACGACCGGCTCCCGGATCGGTGCCCCCGAATACACGAGCAATTTGGAACGCCCGACCGCCCTCATAACCAACACGCTCGGCTCGTCTTCTTTTCCGTTCTCTTCGTAAGTCAGAAGCGCCGTCGTCTTTGCGGGCAGCCTCGTCCGTTCGCTGCCGGCTTCGATCTCTCCCGTTAACACATATAGGAAAGCATTATGGTTTGCGGGCAGCGAATGGACGTATTCCGTTCCCGCCGGCAAGCTGATTTCCGTCAGCGTAATCGGGACCAAGCTATTCAAGGGTCCTTTGACGCCGGCCGTTTCGCCGGCATACACCTTGACTTTGGCTCCGCTTTCAGTGACGACCGGCACGTCCTCCGACAGAACGTCCTGGTAAGCGACCGGCGTGTTTTTCAGCGCTTTGGGAAGGTTCAACCACAGCTGAAGCGAGTGGACGATGTCGTCTCCCACCGCCTCCTCCGCATGCCGGGCGCCGCTTCCCGCGTTCATGTACTGGAGATCCCCCGCCCCCAAAATCGAGCGTCCTCCCGCATTGTCGACATGCTCCAGCCGGCCGTCGATCACGTACGTGATCGTCTGGAAGCCGCGGTGCGGATGGTCGGAGAACGTTCCCCATTTGAACCAATCCTCCGCCATCATCAGGAACGGATCGTATTCGAGCATGCGGTCCGGAGGCAGCACGAAAGCCTGCTGCACATGAGGGGATCCTCTCTCGTTAAACCGTACGGCCCATTGGTCTTTGATCTCTCTGCGAAACATAAGGGTCCCTCCTTCTATGTAGAACAATTATACTTCTTTTACTTTAAAAAAGTAAGTATATAAAGAAAACCCCGAAGGCCGTCAGCCTTCAGGGTCGTTACACGCCCACGATCAAGCGTTTCGCAACGGTTTGAGCGCCCCGCTCCAAGCGACAACCTGGTCGAGCATCCCGTTCACGGACGAAACGTGGCGTTCGTCCGGCTTGAACACGCTGAAGTTTTCGAAGTCGGTGAACAACGACAGTCCGACTTGGGCGCGGACGTCCGCAATCTGCAGCTCGCCCATGATCAGCCGGAGATTTTCGATCGCCCGGGACCCGCCGGCGCTTCCGTAGCCGACGAAACCGGCCGCTTTGTTGTTCCACTCCGCATAGATGAAGTCGAGGGCGTTTTTGAGAGCTCCCGAAGTCGCATGGTTATACTCCGGCGTCACGAACACATATCCGTCGAACGACGCGATTTTCTCCGCCCACCGTTTCGTATGGTCCTTGGAGTATTGGCCCATGGACGGGGGAACGGGCTCGTCCAGCAACGGCAGGTTGTACTCGGCAATGTCCACGAGTTCATACTCGGCGTCTCCGCGTTTGGCCGCGATCTCGTGCACCCACTTGGCGACGGCTTCCCCGTTGCGTCCGGGGCGCGTGCTGCCGATGATGATGGCGATTCGAAGCATTCGGATTCCTCCTCGGGAATGGAAGTTCCCGCCCTTCCGTGAAGGGCGGACATCCATAAGTATTACCACCCGGGGAACGGATTCTACCATTCCGCCAAAGCCTCGCACGGATTAAGAGCCGACCGCTTCTTTGTCCGCCTTCCATTTTCCGTTGATCCACGTGGCCAAGAAAGAGATTCCGCCGAGCACGAGCAGCACCAACGCTTTATAGAGGGTCTGCTCCCCGCTCAGATCCAAGAATACGGCCTTGCAGGCAACCAGAACGAGAACGGCGGAGCCGAATAAGCGGAACAGCTTCTGCCTGCGGTAAGCGCCCCAAAGGAACAGCAGCAGCGCGTAAATCCCCCATACGACGGACAGCGTTAAGCTTAAACCAAGCGGGAAGTGAACCTTCGGGTATTCGTCGAACACGTTCATGATTTGCAAGGTCAGCAATCCGCCGACGATCAAGTGGGACAGCAATGCCGTCACGTGGGACAAGTAATCTTCCATCGATTTCGCCAACCCCGGGATGACCCCGGTGACCGAGAGATAGAAGCCGATACCCGCGAGCAGCATCCAAGCCGCGGCTCCCGTATTCAAAAACGGAAGGTAAACCCCGAACCACTCGCCGCGAGGCGTATCCCACGTCACGATGTACCAGTACAAGCCGACGATGAACCAGATCGGCACGGCGGCCAGCGTATACCCGACTTTGCCCGTCTTCCTTCCTGCAACCAGCAGCAATACGGTCAAGCCGCCCCAGACGAACACGTTCACGAGAGGTTTCGCCGCCATTCCGCTGCCGACTTGGCACAACGCGAGCAGAAGCAGCAGTGCTCCTAGAGAGGCCGGGACGACGGAGGCCAATCCCGTCTTTCCGGTGATGCGGAACGTGAACAGCCCGGCGGCCAAATAAACGATGCCCATAAACCCGAGAATGTAAGCGAAATGCAGGTCGCCTTCCAAAATCAACAGCGCCCAAAATCCGAACAACACGCCGTTGGCCAATCCGAGATACAAATTCCAGCCGTCGAAGCAGCGGTCGTTTTTCCAAGAAGCCGCGAGCAGGCCGACGAGATAGAAGACGAATGCGGCAAGCGCGTACCGGATCGGCATGCTCCACAAGCCTTCCATCGGCGGATCAAAGTGGATGAAATAGACGGCGTACAGCAGCCACGAGCCGGCGAAAGGCACGATGCGCAGCTCGCTCCAGCCTTTGGCGATGCTCAGGAAGAAGAATGCCGCGTTCAGCACGAGCAGATAGAGGAACAGCTGGAATACTTGGTCGGTCTCCGGCTGCATGAGCAGCGGGGACAACAGCCCTCCCGCCAGCGAAATGTTCATGAGCAGCCGGGAGTCGAAACGGTAGGCATACGCGGTCAAAGCCGCCGTCACCGCGATCATCCCGAGCAGGACGACCGAGGAATCCCACATCGCATAATAGATCCCCGCAAACGAAAACGTCGCGTACAGCAGGCTGGTCCCAAGGCCGATGACGATCTCGCCCGCAGCCGCCTGACGCCTGCGTAAGGCGAGTGCGAGCCCGCCTACGCACATCCCCGCGCCCGCCAGCAAGCCGAAGCCGATTTTCATCGCGTCCGAAATCCAACCCTCGTCGATCGAATATTGGAAGGCCGTAATGAAAGCCAATACGACCAAAGCGGCGCCAAGCAGCGAAGTCCAATGTTTGCTCAGATTAGCGTTCATATCCCGTCGTCTCCTTCCGAATGGTAAAGCGGTTAACGGTTAACTTGACGATTCCGGCGAGCAGGAGGCACAATCCTGCCGCGATGATCTCCAACTGCAGGATATACCAGGGCCAAGGCGCCAGCAGGTCGAGCATGGAGGCCGTGTCCGGCTTGCGAGCCAGGAACATGAAGTTTTCGCCGGCGGCGGCGTTGGCGACGGCTGCCGGAACCGCGAGGACGTTCAGCCACCCCCATGCCCGCAGCGCGGACCGCCAAGTCGGCCTGTATCCTTGAACGGCCGCCAGGTAGACGCCCGACCCGATAATCGCGGCATGCGCGACGAAAAAATGGAAATAACGGAAGTTCGGAAACGTTTCGTCGAGGTTCGGCGTCAGCACCGCCTGCAGAGCCCCGAGAATGCCGAGGAAAAACGAGACTTCGCTTAGTCTGGCATTGCGGGTGAGCAGCGCCGCGACCGAAAGCCACAGCGTCATCGTGCAGAGCTGAAAAGGCAGCGCGTAGAGCCCCCAGTTATCCGTCACGGTGTACCAGGCGTACAAGGAAACCTCGCTTGCGGCGAGCACTCCCGCCAGCCCCCAGCGCACCGCCCGGTCGGCGGACTTGCCGGCCAGCCGGCGGCGGAACCCGAGGATCGCGGCTGCGAAGGCCGCCGTGAAGGCGATAGCCGCCCAGTGGGCGGGTGAAAACGGTTCGAACGTCATGGAACTCATCCCTTTTCCGTTTCGGTTTCGTCGGCGTGATTTCCGGAGATCACACCTTCATTGTAGAAAAAGGGCATAAAAAAAATAGTACCATCTTCGCATGGTACTATCCGTCTTGCCCGGGGTCCTTCGGCTCGAACAAGCCCATCTCCTTCGCTTGATTCGCGGCTTCTTTGGAGCCGGGAAGGTTGAGTTTTTTGAGGACGTGGTTGATATGGTTCTTCACGGTACGGATCGAAACGAACAACCGGTCTGCGATCTGGGACTGCGAATATCCGCGGTCGACCAGCTCCAGGAGCTGCAATTCGGCCGGGGTGATGAGATCCCGCATTTTGCGGACCTCGAATTCCCGCTCCAGCTTCTTCAGCCTGCGGAACTCCTCCCGCATGCGTTCCGCGGCCTCCGGGCTGATCGAAGCCCGCCGGGCATATGCCGAGCGGATTGCCGCAGGCAGCGATTCGTAATCGGCTTTGATTTGATAGTCGATCGCGCCCGCCTGGAAAGACCGGAAAATGAACTCCTTCTCCTCCATCGAGGTCAGCATGATGACCCTGCCGCCGGTTTGCGCAGCCACTTCTTCCGCCAGTTCGATGCCCACTGGAACGCCATGCAGCATGATATCCATCAGCACCACGTCGGCATCGGCGCGGCCCTCGGCCAGCGCGTCCCGGACGGCCGCCGGGTTCTCCGCGCGAAAGACGACGTTCAAATCCGGCTGGCTGCCCAAATAAGCGGACAACCCCCGCAGCCAATCGGGATCGTCCTCGACGATCCACACACGAATGTCAGGAATCCGCATTCCTCCTCTCCGCTAAAGAAACGGCAGCCCGATGGACGCCGACCGCGCGTTTCGGAAGCACGAAGCACACGGTCGTCCCGGCGCCGGGTGCGCTTCTCAGCAGCAGCTCTCCTCCATGTTTGCGCATGACATGGTAAGCGTACGGAAGACCCAGCCCAAAATGGAGCCCCTGTCCCGATTTCGTCGTATGGAACGGCTCCAGCGCCCGGGCCAGCTGTTTTTTGTCCATGCCCCGTCCGGTATCCGAAATTTCGACGCGCCAGTCGCGTTTGGTCTCGAACAGCCGCACGCCGAGTTTTCCTCCGCCCTCCATCGCGTCCGCCGCGTTCGCGACGACGTTCTGGATCGCCTCGCCGACTTGCGCTCCGTCGATCCGGCAGACCCAGCCCTCCGGCACGGATTCGTTCACGACGATCCCCTGCAGCCTCGGCCCGAACGACCGAACGGTGTCCCGGAGCAGAACGCCCAAATCCGTCGCGGACGGCCGGATCGCCAAATCTTCGGTCCGATGGTGCACGCGGGAGATCATTTCCTGGATGTGCCCGGACGCCGCCAGAACGGTCCGGATGTCCTCGAGCAGCTCCGGCTGGTCCGTCGCTTCCGCGTAGGCGCGGATCTTGTCTCCGAACAGCCGCATTTTGCCGACGTCGTTTTTGATCGCGTGATTCAGGATAGCCGTGCCCGAGGTGACCGCTCGCAGCGTGGAATCGATCCGTCTTCTGTCTATGGCAAGCCGCACGCCCAGGAATCCGTAAGTGAACAAGCCGACGAGGAAAATGCCGAAGCCGAGCAGGACCATCAACGTGTTGTAAACGTACATGCGTAAGTACCCGAGGCTCGGCAGCAAGTAGTTCAGCGTCATGAAAAACAATGCGGGCGGCAGCACCGCCAGGCAGACGACGCCGTGCGTCCGGTCGAATCCCCGGTAGGTGGATCGTTTGGTCAGGATGAGCGAGGAGCCCCCAAGCAAATACGGCACTGCCCACCATACGGCGACGCGGAATGAAATCGGAAAGGTTTCGGTGTAACCGGGCGTCAACAGAAGGCAGCCCGCGACAGGTAGAAACAACAGCAAAGGCAGCCATTTGCGCCATTCCCGCGGCATCGGAACGGGGCGGTAAGCCAATGCGAACAACGCGAAAAAATAGGGAACTCCGTAATAGGAAGCCACCGAGGAAGCCGCCTGAACCGCGTAAAGCCCGCTGCTCTCGCTCGGATTGAGCGTGCTGTCCAGCAGCGAGGCCAGGGCGCCGGCTCCCCCGAAAAAACAGACGGCAGCGAGAAGGCGCGAAGCCGGAGAACGCCCGTCCACGAGGAGCAGCAGAACCGCGACGCTCCAAAGCGCGACCAGCACGAACGCCATGCGGCGCACCCCCTTCCATCTTATCTTCATATTATCATTTTCGACAAAACGCTCCATTCCCCCTTCTGCGGGTGGTAGAATATTGCTATGCAGGCCGGAAGGAGCGGAAAAAGTAACGAATGGCGAAAAGATATGTAAACGCGGATGGATCTTCCAATATCAAGTCGTTTGCGCAGTTGCGCCAGTGGCAGAAGGAGCGGCGGGCGAAGAAAAAGGACTTGTCGTTCGCGGTGCCGCGCGTCGAGCCGGATACCGCGCTGCTTGCCCGCAACCGGGAAAAGCCGACCGTGACGTTCATCGGGCACTCGACGTTCCTCGTTCAACTCGGCGGGTTGAACATCGTAACGGACCCCGTATGGGCGTCGAAAATGGGATTCGCGTCGCGGCTGACGCCGCCCGGCGTTCCGATCGAGGCTTTGCCGCCAATCGATGTCGTCATCCTGTCGCACGCGCACTATGACCACCTTCATCTGGACAGCCTGCGCCGCCTTCCCGGGGACTTCGTCTCGCTCGTACCGGAGGGCCTCGGCCGCTGGTTCCGCCGCAAGGGCTTCCGCCGTGTCGAGGAATTCTCCTGGTGGTCCGAGAAAGCCATCGGCGGCGTCACGTTCGGCTTCGTGCCCGCCAAGCATTGGACGAGGCGGACGCCGTGGGATACGAACACGTCGCATTGGGGCGGCTGGGTGATGCGTCATGGCGCGGACTGCCTGTATTTCGCCGGTGACAGCGGCTATGCCGGCCTGTTTCGCGAAATCGGCGAGAAGTACGGCGACATCCGCGTCGCCCTGATTCCGATCGGGGCGTACGAGCCGGAATGGTTCATGCGCGACTCGCACATGTCGCCGGAAGAAGCGGTGCAAACCTTCGCCGACGTGGGGGCCGGCTATTTCGTGCCGATGCATTACGATGCTTTCCGGCTGGCGGACGATACGCCGAAAGAGGCGCTGGACCGACTGCATGCCGAATGGGAAAAGCGCGGACTGTCGCCGGACAAGCTGTGGACGATGAAGCTGGGACAAACGATCGAGTGGTGAACCGCATTTCAAACGAAAAGCCCGTTTCTCTCCCTGGGGAGGAAACGGGCTTGCTTCTTTATACGGCGTTGACGGCCGGGCTTTCCTCCGCGAACTGGCTGTTGTACAGATCGGCGTAGAAACCGCCCCGCTCCATCAACTCCGCGTGCGTGCCCTGTTCGATGACGTTGCCTTTGTTCATGACGAGGATCAGATCGGCGTCCCGGATCGTCGAGAGCCGATGCGCGATGACGAAGCTCGTGCGCCCCTTCATCAACCGGTGCATCGCTTTCTGGATCTGAACTTCCGTCCGCGTATCGACGCTGCTCGTCGCCTCGTCGAGGATCAGGATGGCGGGATCCGCGAGAATGGCCCGCGCGATCGTCAGCAGCTGCTTCTGGCCCTGCGAGATGTTCGAGGCTTCCTCGTTCAGCACCGTATCGTACCCGTCCGGCAGCGTGCGGATGAAATGGTCCGCGAACGCGGCTTTCGCCGCCCCCACGATCTCTTCCTCCGTCGCGCCGGCGCGTCCGTACGCGATGTTATCGCGGATCGTCCCGTTAAACAGCCACGTATCCTGCAGCACCATGCCGAACAGCTTGCGGAGATGGCCCCGCTTCATCGAAGCGATGTCGGTTCCGTCGATCGTAATGCGGCCCCCGTTCACCTCGTAAAACCGCATGAGCAGATTGACGAGCGTCGTCTTCCCCGCTCCGGTCGGCCCGACGATGGCGACGGTCTGCCCTTGTTTGACGTCGATGTTCATGTTCTCGATGACGCGCACGTCTTCCGAATAACCGAACGAGACTCCCTGAATCGAGACGTCGCCCTTCGGCGCGCTGATCGTGGCGGCTTCAAGAGCTTCCGGCACCTCATCGGTTTCGTCCAGCAGTTCGAACACCCGTTCCGCCGATGCGATGGTGGATTGGATCACGTTCGCGATATTGGCCGTCTGGGCGAGCGGCATCGAAAACTGCCGGGCATATTGGATGAAGGCCTGAATATCCCCGATATTGATGATGCTGCGCGTGACGAGAATGCCGCCGACGACGCAGATCAGCACGTAGGCGATGTTGTTGATCACGTTCATGAGCGGCATGATGATGCCCGAAATGAATTGGGCTCGCCAGCCGGATTCGTACAGCCGGCCGTTGATGTCCGTGAACTTGGCGATCGACTTCTCTTCCCGGCCGAACGCCTTGACGATTTTGTGGCCGGTGTACATTTCCTCGACGTGGCCGTTCAGCTCGCCGAGTTCTTTTTGCTGGCCTTTAAAATACAGCTGCGAGCGTTTCGCGATGCCCTTGATGACGAGGAAACTGAGCGGCAGCGTGAGAATGAGGATCAGCGTCAGCAGCGGACTGATCGTCAGCATCATGACGATGACGCCGAGGATCGTGACGACCGACGTGATCAGCTGCGTCAGGCTTTGCTGCAGCGTGTTGCTGATATTGTCCACGTCGTTGACGACGCGGCTCATGATTTCGCCGTGCGTGCGGGCGTCGTAAAACTTGAGCGGCAGCCGGTTCAGCTTGTCGCTGACCTCTTTCCGGATCAGATAGACCGTTTTCTGGGCGACTCCCGCCATCAGGAACTGCATGACGTACATGAACGCGGAACTGACCAGGTACAGCCCTGCCAATTGAAGAATGATCAGCCAAATGCCGTGGAAATCGATTCCCGCCCCCATCATGCCTTCGAACAGCTTCGTCGTCGCCCGTCCCATGATTTTGGGACTGAGAATGCTGAACACCGTGCTGACGATTGCGGTCACGAGAACGGCGAGCAGCTTCCAGCGGTACGGTTTGAGGTAACCGGCGAGACGTCGGAACGTACCTTTGAAGTTTTTCGGCTTCTGGCCGGGCATCATCATCATGCCGGGGCCGCCGCCGAACGGCATCGGACCGCGGCCCGGCCCTCCGCCTGGGCCTCCCGGGCCTCCCGGGCCTCCCGGTCTGCCGCCGGGATTCGCTTTGCCCTGTTCGCTCATGCGATCTCCTCCTCCGACAGCTGGGATTCGACGATTTCCCGGTAGACTTCGTTGTGCTCGAGAAGCTCGCGGTGCGTGCCGCTTCCGACGATGCGGCCGTTATCGAGCACGAGAATACGGTCCGCGTCCATGACGGTGGACACCCGCTGGGCGACGATCAGCACGGTCGCGTCCGCCGTTTCTTTGCGGAGCGCGGCACGCAGCTTCGCGTCCGTCTTGAAATCGAGCGCGGAGAAGCTGTCGTCGAACAGATAAATTTTCGGACGGCGGACGATCGCCCGGGCGATCGAAAGCCGCTGCTTCTGGCCGCCGGAGACGTTCGTACCGCCCTGCGAAATGACGGAGTCGAAGCCGTCCGCCATGCCGCCGATAAATTCCGTCGCCTGCGCGATTTCCGCCGCGCGGCGGACTTCTTCTTCCTCGGCGTCCTCTTTGCCGTACCGGATATTGTCGCCGATCGTGCCGGTGAACAGGACAGCTTTCTGAGGCACCAATCCGATGAGGGAACGCAGCGATTCCTGCGTCAGCTCCCGCACGTCGGTTCCGCCGACGCGGATAGCGCCTTCGTCCGTATCGTAGAACCTGGGGATGAGGCTGAGCAGCGTCGATTTGCCCGAACCCGTGCCGCCGATGATCGCGGTCACTTCCCCCGGCTTCGCCGTGAAAGTGATGCCTTCGAGCGCCGGCTGTTCGGCGCCAGGATAGCTGAAGCTTACGTTGTCGAACTCGACGGTGCCTGCATTCCGTGCTTCATCGCGGGCGCCCGGCAGGTTGTTGATGAGGGGAGCGGTGTCCAGCACCTCGTTGATGCGCGCCGCGGATGCCGAAGCCCGGGGCACCATGACGAACATCATGGATACCATCATGAGAGAAAACATGATTTGCATGGCGTACTGGATGAACGCCATCAAATCGCCGACCTGGATGTGGCCGCTGTTGATGCGCAATCCGCCGAACCACAGGATGGCAATTGAAGAAAAGTTGATGATGAGCATCATGACCGGCCACATGAACGCCATGATTTGGTTGACCTTCACCGCGGTGTCGGTCAAGTCCCGGTTGGCGTCGTCGAACCTTCTCGTCTCGTGATCGATGCGGTTAAACGCCCGCACGACCCGGATGCCCGTGAGAGACTCCCGAAGCACCAGATTGAGCCGGTCCAGCTTTTTCTGCATGACTTTGAAATACGGAATGCCTCGCCCGGCGATCAGGAAAATCGCGCCGCCCAGAATCGGAATGATCGCCACGAGCACGAGCGATAACGTCGGATCCTTGGAAACGGCCATGATGATGCCGCCGATGCACATCATCGGTGCCATGACCATCATGCGGAGCATCATCATGAGCACCTGCTGCACCTGGTTGATGTCGTTGGTCGTACGGGTGATCAGGGATGCCGTGCCGATCTTATCGAACTCCTGCAGCGAAAATTTCTCGACGTGCCCGAACACTTTTTCCCGGACGATGCGGCCGAAGCCCGCGGACGCTTTGGAAGACAAAAAGCTCGCGCAGACGGCCACCGCCGCCCCCCCGGCCGTCACGAGCAGCATGAAGCCGCCGATCCGCCAAATATAAGGAATGTCCTGCGTGACCACGCCTTTGTCGATGATGTCCGACATGAGCGTCGGCAGGTAAAGCTCCGCCAGCGACTGCAGCAAAACGAACAGCAGCACGGCGGAGACCGTCCAGCCGTAAGGCTTCAAAAAACGGAACAAACGGAACATGTACAGCGATCGCTCCTTCCCCTAAATCCATACCCAACAGCTTATGCCCGCAATATGAACGGAATATGAACGGTTTAATTTAATGCTAGGCCGACCTTGTCCAACGTCTGGCGAAGGAGCGGCGGCATCGGCGCGCGGAATTCCCGGCCGTCCGGCAGCACCATCCGCCAGGCGTGGAGCAGCTGATGGTTGATCGAGCCAAGCGCATGCCCGCCGTATTTGATGTCGCCGAGCAAAGGATGGCCGATGCTTTGAAAATGGGTGCGGATCTGGTGCGTCCGGCCGCTGATCAACTCGACTTCCACAAGCGAATGGGTTTTGCCGGTCTGCAGCACTTTGTACCGGGTCGTCGCCTCTTTCTCACCGGGACGTCCCTCGTCTGGTGCCGGACCACCTCTCGAACCGACGACGATCGTCCGATTGCTCTTCTCGTCCCGGACGAGCGAACCTTCGATGGTGCCCTCCCCGGTGAGCCGGCCTTCCACCAAAGTGACGTAATACTTCTCCATTTCCCTTTTTTGAATCCACTGGTTCAGTTGATGCAGCATGCCGGCGGTTTTGCCCACGAGTACGAGCCCGCTGGTGTTGCGGTCCAGCCGGTTGGCCGTCGCGGGCTGGAACAGCGCGCTGTCCATCTCGCCTTTGCGGTACAAGTAAGCATGAACCCGCCCGATCAGCGTATCCTTCTGATGCGCTTGATCGGGATGGGTCAGCGTGCCTGCCGGTTTGTTGACGATCAGCAGCTCGGCATCCTCGAACACCACGTCGATATTCGCGCTGACGCCGACGAACTTCGGTTTTTTCTGTCCCGCGCTCGCCTCCTTGTAAGCGGACTCCTCCACATGAAGAACGATTTCATCGCCACCGGCCAGCTCATAGTTCTGGTTTTTCCGTTTGCCGTTGACGCGGACTTTGCCTTGGTCGATCATTTTGTATATTTGTCCAAGCGGGATGTTGGGCATCAGGGTCCTTAAGTATCTGTGAAGCCGTTTGCCGCTCTCCGAAGGGGTGACTTTACGTGTGATCATGCGTTTTCGCTCCCGTATTCATCTTCTGTCGTCTCCTTCCAAGCGTACCTATCCCCCGGCAAAAGTCAAGGTGATATACTGGGGGAAAATGCCAGTCAAGGAGGACCCTCGCATGCAGCCGTATCCCGTTCCCACCACGCGGGAGCAGAAGCTCGCGTTCGCCCGAAGCGTCAAGGACCGATTGCTGAGCTTGCATGGTGACGCGATTTTGGCGATCGGCATTTACGGGTCGCTGGGCAGAGGCACGGACGGCCCTTATTCGGACATCGAGTTGCACGTGGTGACGCAAGACAACGTACCTATCCAGGGGCATGAGTTCATTCTGCCGCCCTTCAAATTGGAACTGAGCTCCGCGACGGTGACGGAATTTAGGGAGAAAGCCCGGCGCATCGACGATTATTGGCCCATTCGCTCGGGATCGTACGTCGACGTGTATCCGCTTCACGATCCGTTATCCTTGTTCGAAGAGGTCAAAAAAATCCCCTTGTCGGTTTCGGACGAAGCCGTCAAAGAGACGATGAAGCAGTTCATGATTTGGGAGCCGTACGAGACGGTCGCGAAAATCCGGACGAACCGCGCGGAGGGCAACCTCGGCTACCTTCCGACGGGTGCGACGGACCTCGCCTGGCAGACGGCGAAATTGATCGGACTCGCCAACCGCCGTTATTTCTCGACGCGCGCCCGGACGTTAACAGAGGCTGCGGCCATGGCGTCGAAACCGGCAGGATTCTCGGCATTGGCTACGGCGGTTACGGCCGGTGAGCTGAGTGACCGTGAGCGCGTTTATGGACTCTGCGAGGAGCTGTGGACAGGGCTGAACGATTGGTTCTCCCGGCTCGGCATCTCTTATATGGAAACGGAGCTGCCCTTCTGACGCTTGGCCATCCTGTCTAGCCAATCTATGGTCAAGCTTTTTAACAATGCGGTGCACTCGATCGGGATCATGTGGCCGGTTTGGTCGAGGACCGCGGTGGTGGCGTGGAGAAACCGTTCGGCTAAGCGGAGCTGATCGCCGTACCCGGCAATGGAGTCATGCTTGCCCAGAACGATCAGCGCCGGCTGCTTCGAAACTTCCGTATGGATCGTCGGCGCCTCGCGGAAGAAATAATGGTGTTTCCGCCAATCGGATCCGAGGAAGTTCCGGTCCGCAAGCTCTCGGCCGGGTTGGATCTGCTCCAGGAAAGCGCGGAAGCTTCGTTCGTTCTGAAGGATGAACAGCGTTTCGAACGCCGTTCGGATGTCCGGCTCCAGTGTCGCCAACAGCGTATCGTCTTTTTCAAGAACCCTTTTGGCGGGCAGGTCGCGTTCCCCTTCGGCCAATTGCACGTTCGGCGCGATCAAACAAATCCCGTCGATTCGTTCCGGCCGATGGTGTATAATTCCTTGTGCGAGCAACCCTCCGTAGGACATGCCGGCGATCGCGAACCGTTCGTCGGGAAGCACCCGGTCAACGAATTCGAGCAGCATGGCGAGGAAATCTTCCGTGCCTCGGACCGACGGATCGATCCGGCTTTTCCCATGCGCGGGCAGATCGCAGTAAATTCTTTTCCAGTCGGCGGTTCCGTCGAATATGGGCTCCATCCAAGCGCTCATCGCCCGATGATCGGTCCCCATGGCGTGAAGGACGAGAATCGGCTTTCCTTCACCGAACGTTTCATAATGGATCGAACCTTGCGACAACTCGCAATGCATTTTGCGTTTTCACCTCGTTCACCCATCCTACCATAAAGGCGGAGAATCGGATGAGATTTCTCGACAACGGCAACATTCACGACCCTGCTCTCAACCTGGCCTTGGAGGAATACGCGCTGCGAAGCCTTCCGGCGGAGCATGACTACCTGCTTTTCTACGTTAACGAACCGTCCATCATCATCGGCAAAAACCAAAACACCGCCGAAGAAGTGAACGAGGAGTACGTGCGGAACAACGGGATCCACGTGGTGCGCAGGCTGTCCGGCGGCGGCGCCGTTTACCACGACTTAGGTAACCTGAATTTCAGCTTCATCACCAAGGACGACGGCAAGTCGTTCCACAACTTCCGCAAGTTCACCGAGCCGGTCGTCTCAGCGCTCCGCAAGCTTGGCGTCGAAGCCGAATTGACCGGACGCAACGACCTGCAGGTCGGCGAACGCAAAATATCGGGCAACGCCCAATTCGCTTCCAAAGGCCGCATGTTCAGCCACGGCACGCTGCTGTTCTACTCGGAGGTCGACGCGATCGTTTCCGCGCTGAACGTGAACCCGGCCAAATTCGAGTCCAAAGCGACCAAATCGGTGCGCAGCCGGGTGGCCAACATCTCGGAATTTTTGAAGGAACCGATGACGCTGGATACTTTCAAGCGTTTTCTGCTCAAGTCGATCTTCGGCGAAGGACATATCCCCCGTTACGAGCTGACCGAAGCCGATTGGGAGGCCGTACGCCGGCTCGCCGACGAGCGCTACCGGAACTGGGAATGGAACTACGGCCGCTCGCCCTCCTTCAACGTCCGGCAGGTCAAACGGATCGAAGGCGCAGGCACGTACGATGTCCGTTTGGACGTCGTGGACGGCGTCATTCGGGAAGCTTCCGTCTTCGGCGATTTCTTCGGCACGGTCGACGTAAGCGAAGTGACGGACAAGCTGGCAGGTGTCCGCTACGAACGCGGAGCGATCCGGGAAGCGCTGGAAGGCGTCGACCTGAAGCCGGTGTTCGGTCCGGTCGATCGGGAAGAGTGGCTTTCTCTTCTACTGTAAAATGAAAAACCGCCGCTTGCTCGGAGTAAAACCCGGCTTGCGGCGGTTTTTGCGTTGAGGGTGCAGATTTGTGCAAGAAAGTTGCATAACTGCTCGTTTGATTGGCGTTTTGAGGCGAGTTATGCAAGTAAGTTACATAACTTCTCCACACAAACATATAAGTAACTCTCCTTTACTTAAATCCGACGCGCCCCCGGATCAACGCGTACATAAGTAATGCTCGTTTACTAAAGCCCGCCGCAGTCCAGGATCCGCACACAAATAAGTAATGCTCGTTTACTTAAATCCGCCGAGACCGCGTGAAGAAAACGCCCGGCTGCGTCTGTGGCGGCCAGGCGTTCCAAAGTCGTTATTCCGTTTCCCGAATCACGCCTTTCTTCAAGATCAGGTTGGCGTACTGCGCGCTTTCGCCGGTCGCGACGACCGCGTAAGCTTGCTTCGTACGCTCATAGAACGCGAATCTCTCGACCTTCTCGAACGGATCCGATAGCCCGCTTCTCTGCCGCACGATTTCCGCATACCGGTCCCAGATGGGCGTTTTCACCGGATCCCCCGGCACGACTTCCATCAACGCGACCGGCTTATCCACATAAGTGTCCAGCGGAAAAAGCTTCAACACCGCGTCGAGCAACTCGGGCAGACGGTGCCCGTCGCACCGGACGAGCCGCCGCGCATGGCTGGCCGCCGGAAAATTGCCGTCCGCCAGCACGATTTCGTCCCCGTGACCCATCTCCATCAGCACCTTCAGCAGCTCCGGGGACAGTATGTTAGGAATCCCGATCAACATACGACTTTTCGCTCCCTTTTCAACTTATCAGACTCAGATTCCGGAACTTCTCATAGGCTTGATCCCACCGCGACGTATCGGCAGAAGGCTCGTAGGTGTCCACCGGAAACGACTCTGCCGATAGCCGGCGCGCTTCCCGGAGGTTGGCGCAACTCCCCTGCGCGATCAGTTGGACCAGCATGTTGCCGATCGCGCTCGCCTCCACCGGCCCCGCCCATACCGGTCTTCCCAACGCGTCAGCCGTCCATTGGCACAGCAGCCGGTTTTGGATGCCGCCTCCGACCATGTGGAGCCCGCCGAACGAGCGGCCCGTCAACCTCTCCGCCTGCTCCAATGCTTCCCGGTACCTCAGCGCCAAGCTCTCCAGGATACAGCGGACAAACTCGCCTTGGATTCGCGGCACCGGCTGGCCGGTTTCAACGCAATAGGAGGCGATCTTGCCCGCCATGCCACCCGGCCCGTAAAACCGGGCGTCGTCCGGGTTCACCATGCTGCGGAACGGCTCGGCAGCTTCCGCCGCTTCCACAAGCTCCCCGTAACCGATTGCACGGCCGGAAGCATCCCACTCGCGTTTGCATTCCTGCAGCAGCCAGAGGCCCATGATGTTCTTGAGCAGCTGGTACGTGCCGCCAACGCCGCCCTCGTTGGAAAACTGGAGCTCCATCGTTTCCGCCGTCAACAATGGCCGGTCCAATTCCGTCCCCAGCAGCGACCACGTGCCGCAGACGAGATAAGCGAACGGTCCGTCGTTCGCCGGAACGGCCGCGATCGCCGACTCCGTGTCGTGCGTGCCGACGGAGACGGCCGTCATCGGCGGCACGCCCAGCTCCTCGCATACTTCCGCGGCCAGCGGGCCGATCCGGCTGCCCGGTTCCACGGGTTCGAGGAATAACCCGGACGGAATGCCGAGCCGGTCCATCAACTCCGTGTTCCATGCCCGCCGCTCCGGATGGAACAGCTGGGTCGTGGTCGCCATCGTGAACTCGCAGCTCCGGCATCCCGTCAGCAAATAGACGAGAAGGTCCGGCGTCAGCAGCAGTGTCTCGGCGAGGGCGAGCTTCGGCGAACCGGCCTTCTTCATCGCATACAATTGGTACAGCGTATTAAACGGCATGAACTGAAGGCCGCTTTGGCGAAACAACTCGTCCTCGCCGACGATCGCGTTTACTTCTTCGATCAAGCCCTCGGTTTGCGGATCCCGGTAATGGTAGGGATTCCCGAGCAGCTCGCCGCGAACGTCCAACAGCCCGAAGTCGACGCCCCAAGAATCGATGCCGAAGGTAGCCGGAGCGTACCCTGCCTGAAAGGCCTTGCGGATCGAGATCTTAATTTCATGAAGCAACCGCAGAATATCCCAATGCAGATGCCGCCCCACCTGAATCGCTTCGTTTGGGAATCGGTGGATTTCCGTCACGCGCAGCCGCCGGCTCCCGCTCTCCTGCAAGGACAGGATGCCGATCAAAGCCCTCCCGCTGCCGGCCCCCAAATCGAACGCCAGCACCGTGTTCTCCCCGTCCATCCCGTTCACCTCCGCGCCGCTTCGCTCATTTCATTTTCTGAAGCAATTGGATACGGTACGCTTCGCTTTCGAGCGAGGCGATTTCCTCGAATTCCTCGCGCGTCAGCACCTTCGGTTCCCGGACGGATTTCGCGATCAGATAAATTTTTGCGCTTTCCTCGACCACTTCCGTGCGGTAGTAGGCTTCACGCAAGTTGCGGCCGGTCGTCACCAAGCCGTGGTTGCCGAGCAGGATCGAGCTCGCTTCGTTCACCTTCTCCACGACGGCGTCCGCCAGCTTGTCGGTCGTCGGCAGCACGTAGGGAACGTACACGGTCCGTCCGACGAGCGCCGCCTGGTCGGGGAACATGATCGGCAACTCGCGTTCGACGAGCGTGAAGGCAATGCAATGCGGCGGATGCGTATGCACGATCGCGCCGATGGACGGGTTGGCCCGGTAAGCGTACAGATGCATGAGGACTTCCGAGGACGGCCGCAGGCCGATATCCTTGATCTCGCCGGTCGCGATATCCACTTCGACCCAATGCTCGGGTTTCACTTCGTCCAGGGCAAACCCGCTGGGCGACAAGTACATTTTGCCTTCGAAACGGGCGCTGACGTTGCCTCCGGGGCCGACGACGAGTTTGTTCGCGACGGTTTTCCGGGCGTAAACGCACAATTCTTCGCGTATGGATTGGCTGTTGCACATCATCTCGATATCTCCTTCCCTTAACCGTACAGCGGGCCGAAGTTGGCGCAGGCGCGATAATCGGCGCTCTCCGCGTCGTCGGTGCCGAACAGTCCCCAAGCCCTCGGACGGAAAACGCGTTCCGCGGACACGTTGTGCATGCTGACCGGAATCCGGAGCATGGACGCGAGCGTGATCAAATCCGCGCCGATATGCCCGTAGCTGATCGAACCGTGGTTGGCTCCCCAATTGTCCATCACGTCATAGACGGAGCGGAACGCGCCGCTGCCCGTCAAGATCGGAGCGAACCAAGTCGTCGGCCAGGTCGGATCCGTCCGCTTGTCGAGGATGTCGTGAACGTCCGGAGGCAGGTCTACGGAATACCCCTCCGCGATTTGCAGGACGGGCCCGAGACCTTTCACCAAGTTGATCCGCGACATCGTCATCGGCATGCCGCCGCGGGTCAGGAAGTCGGACGAATACCCGCCGCCGCGGAAATATTCCACGGAAGCCGGGCGCCAAGAAGTCGCCTGCAAGCATTTGCGGGCTTCCTCCTCGGTGATTTCCCAGAAAGGCTTCATCGCCGGCTTGCCGTCCTTCGTCTGCTCGCCCGTTCCGTCAAGCGCCGCGGGGCCGGAGTTGATCAGGTGCAAAATGCCGCCTTCCGCCTCCCCCGTCAGCCGATGGCCGGTCACGCGTTCCACCGACTCAGGACTCCAATACGTCCGGACGTCGGCGAAAATTTGCGCCGTATTCGTCAGCAGATAACCCATCAGCATGACGGTTCCGTTCAAGCTGTCGTTCTCGGTCGCGACCAGGTACGGGGCGCGGATGCCGTTCCAATCGAAGGAGGAGTTGAGCATCGCCTCGAGGAAATCCCCGTTCGGAAAATGGTCCGTCCATTGCCGCTGCCCCTGGAAGCCCGACAGGATCGCGTTGTGGCCGAGCGCTTCTTCGCCGAACCCGAGCTCGGCAAGCCGCGGATTGCCGACCATGAGATCGCGGGCGATGATCGTCATTTTCACGACGGTTTCCCAGTCCCGGTCTTTCCGCTCCCGCGAAGTCACGAGATGCGGCGGGTTGTTGTCCGGCCCTTCCGGACAATTTTCTTTCACCCAAGCGAGCGCCTTAACGTATTCCTTCGGATCGTAGATGCCTTCGTCTATCCGGCGCACGAACTCGGTCATGTCCACGTATTCGTTGCGCATGCCGAGATAGTCCTGGAAGAACGCATCGTTCACGACGGAACCCGCGATCCCCATCGATACGGAGCCCATGGACAAATACGCTTTGCCCCGCATCATTGCGACCGCCAGACCCGCTTTCGCGAAGGCGAGCAGTTTGCCGCGCACGTCTTCCGGTACCGAAGGGTCTCCCGCGTCCTGCACTTGTTCGCCGTAAATGCCGAAAGCGGGGAGTCCCTTCTGCGCGTAACCCGACAGCACGGCGGCCAAATATACCGCACCCGGCCGCTCCGTGCCGTTAAAGCCCCAGACCGCTTTCGGAATCGTCGGATCCGCGTCCATCGTCTCGGTCCCATAGCACCAGCATGGAGTTACCGTTATCGATACCCCCACGCCCGACTTCGCGAATTTGTCCGCGCAAGCCGCCGCCTCCGCGACGCCCCCGATGCACGTGTCCGCGATTACACACTCTACCGGGGAACCGTCCGGATACCGCAGGTTCTCCGACAGCAGCCGGGCCGTGGCCTTCGCCATGTTCATCGTCTGTTCCTCGAGCGATTCCCTGACTCCTTTGCGTCTCCCGTCGATCGTCGGCCGGATGCCGATTTTCGGAAACCCGCCTGCCCAACGCGTTGCGATATCCGCCATTTGTCGCCTGCCTCCCGCGCATTGAAAGCGCTTATAATGTTATCGATAACATTACGCTACCAAGGAAACCGTATTGCTGTCAATCCTTTTGTTCGGTAAGATAGAACCAATGATTCGACATAAGGGAGCAGACTTCATGGTTACGATTTACGATATCGCGGAGAAAGCGAACGTATCCGCGATGACGGTTTCCAGGGTTATCAATAACACGGGAAAAATCAGCGATAAAACGAGGGCGAAAGTGAAACGCGTCATGGAGGAGCTGAACTACGTTCCGAACCAGACCGCGCGCAGCCTCGTACTGCAGCAAACGCGGATCCTTTTCCTGCTGATTACCGACATCACGAACCCTTTCTATACGACTTTAGCCCGCGGCGCGGAAGACGCGGCCACGAAAAACGGCTTCCGCCTGCTGTTCGGAAACAGCGACGAAAGCCTTGAGAAAGAAAACGAGTATGTCCAGACGATTCTGTCCGCCCGCGTGGACGGCGTATTGGTGGCTCCCGCAGGGGATCCCTCGCTGCCCCACCTGGAAAAACTTCGGGCGCATAAGGTGCCGTTCGTCCTGATGGACCGCGAGGTTCCCGGCATCGAATGCGACGTCGTGCTGGGGGACAGCAAGGAAGGCGGGCACCGGCTCACCCAGCTTCTCATCGACCGGGGGCACCGGCGCATCGCCATGATCAACGGTTCATCCTCCGTTTCCAGCGCCAGGCTGCGCTTGCAGGGCTACCGCGAGGCGTTGAAGCTGAACGATCTTCCCTGCGCCGACGGCGACGTGTACGAAACCAGCTTCGGACCTCGCTCCGACCTTTCCGGAATCGAAGCGTGGCTGGACGCCATGCCTTCCCTGCCGACGGCGATCGTGGCGGGCAACAACGTGCTCGCGCTCGAAGTGATGAGCGTGCTGCGCAATCGCGGCGTTGCCGTGCCGGACGAGGTTTCGCTCGTCTGCTTCGACGATCTCGGCCCTTACGCGGAATTCGACCCTTTCCTTACCGTGGCCGCCCAGCAAGCATACCAATTCGGTTACATGGGCATTCAAATGCTGATCGAGCGGATCCGCGAGAAGGAACAGCCCTTGCCCTGGAAGAAAATCGTCCTTCCGGCGGAGCTCATCGTCCGCCGGTCGGTCAAGGAATTAACCTCTACTCAATAATGAATCTTCACGTCGTCGGCGGCCGAATGGCGGATTTTCAGAACGAGCATCCCGCTGTCGCCTAAATACGACCAGCCGGTGTCTGCGTTCGTAAGATCGGCCTGTTCGGACAGCTTAACGTCATTTACGGTCACCATGCGGGGCGCTTCCCGCCCGGCGACGAGCGAATAGGTCGTCTCCCCTGCCGGATATTTCAGCCCGAAGGAGAGCAAATGCTGCGTGTTCGAAGGAGACTTGTCGCGGATGTCGGCCAGCGACGTCACCTTGGCTTCGGCGCAAGTTTTGCCCTCGGCATCCGGGTTCGGGCAGCCGGGAACGGCTACCGTCCGGATATCCGGGTTCGGTCCTTTGCCTTCCACGAACCGCTGCATGAACAGCACCTTCACGATTTCCTCGGGGTTCAGCATGACCGTATCGGAGCGGCTGTTGGCGATGAGCCGCCAGTTGTCCGGATATCCGCCTCTCCAGGTTTCGTCCGAACCGGACGCCTGCTGGATTTCTGCGCTGGCCAGAATGCCGTCGGCCACTTGCTTCCATGGCCCTTGCCCGTCATAGTTGGCCAGATCCAGCAGCTCGTAAGCGTACACGAGGCCGTTCCACTGCACCGGCACCGCGAACCACGGATTGATGTAAGCGGAGGCGCCGAAAATCGGGATCGTGGCGTATTCCATGAGCGGGCGATCCTGCACGCCCCACGTATAGACGAACGGCAGTCCCCGCTTCGCCCACTCTTTCGCCTTATCCAAATACTCGGTCTTCCCGGTCAAATCGTACGCTGCCAAATACGCGCCGACCGCATGCCCCGCAGCCAGGATATCCGGCGTGTGGAGCGGTACTTCCCACGGCTGGCTCGTACGGGGAACGCCGCCCATGCCTTCGATGGCCGCCAGCCCTTTGAAGCCGGCCTCCTTCGCTTGGCTGTCGCCGGTCATCGCCACGTATTTCAGCAGATGCTTGACGTTCTGGGCGGTTTGCCCGAACATCGGCGTGCCGTTCTCGCCGAGCGGCGGGTTATAGGCGGCCGCATTCTTATACAGCCAGGCTCCCGACGGATCTTGGTCCGCGATCAGCGCATCCATCTCCTTCTTTAACCCTGCCAAAGCTTGGTCCATGTATCCGACCAGGAACGGCGCTTGGAACTGCGGAATATGGTAGTCCGGATCGCCCAGCTTTTTCTTATCCGCCATGGCGCCGAGCGCTTGCGACAAGACCGTTTCGATTTCCGGTTTGCGCTCCGGTGCCGCCGTGCCGAGAAGCTTCAGGCTCACCATGTCCGCCGGGAATTGATTGGTCCCCCAGGACGGGATGTTGACGTGGCGCCAGCCTTTGGTCACCGGATCCCAGTAAGTTCTCAGATACGCGTCGAGCCCGAGATCGACCTGCTCTTCGAAAGAACGGACTTGCGGCACAGACGGGATGCCGTTGTCCTTCACGTACGCGCTGACCGCTTCCGCGACCGAATCCGCTTCGATCGTCGAAATGCCCGCTTTCAGCGTCAGATCGCGGCCGGCCGGCAAGGCGTAAGCCGTTTCGGCAAGCTCTTGGTTTTCCTTGACATAGGTCGGCACGCTCAAAGCGGAAAGGCCCATGACGTGGTTATTCTGGTTCTCGACCCAGTTCGGCGAAGCGAACTTCGCCGCGGGCAGGTCATGCTCGCCGTCCCATTTTTGCTTGGGGTCCCACGACAAGCTGACGATATGCTTATCTTGCCGCACGGCCATGAGCGGAACCGTGATTTTGTAAGGATGGGGAACGAGCCTTAAGTATGCCGGCGTATGCACGTCCAGCTGGCTTGAGGAAGACTCGCCTCCCGTCAGCCATTCCAAGCCGGGGAACAGCGCCTCGTCTTTGCCGGCTCCGAAGCTGCCTTCTCCGACCGTCAGCACCGGTCCCGTCATGTTCAGCAGCTGCGCGTCGCGGTCGGCATGTACGCTTTGACCCGTGACGATGCGGTCGTCGCCCGTTCCCAACGCGAAATCGAAAGAATAAGTCCAGACCCTGCCGGACGAATCCGTCGCGGTGCCTTGGAACGTCAATCCGGCTTTGCCGCTAGGCGAACCCGCCGTCACCGTTGCCGGGTAGAAGCCGACGGTTTCCGCCTTGTTGCCGTCCTGCTTGACGATCGCGGCCGCGAAGGGCTGCGCGCTGGCCATCAGCTTCCAGCCTTGGACATCATCCCAAGCGTAGACCTGGTATTGCCCGTAGCCGAATTCGGATTTCGGCGCGACGAAACGCGTAGTCGCATTCTCGAGAACCGCGTCTCCGGTTGCCGGATCCACCAATGCCCGTGCCGCGCTCGGGCGATCGGACGAACTTCCTGGCGCTTCGGTCGCCTTCAACACCGGCAGGGAAACGGAGTAGCTTTGATCATATCCCGCGGCGTGAAGCTTCACTTCGACCGAAGCCGGGCTTTCCGCGGTCGCCTTCACTTTCCACGTCGCCACGGCTTTGCCGCCCGGCGCCAGGTCACCCAGCGGCGAGGACAAGGCTTCCCCGACGATCTCAAGTCCATTCGAAGCAACCAGTTCGGCCTGCGCATGGAAGAACTTCTTCCCGCCGGTATTGGCGATCTCGACGGAAACATCCGCCTCGTCACCGGCATGCAGCGCGGGCTTCGAGCGTTTCACCGACAACTGCCCTCCGGCCGGACTCGATACGAATTTCACTTCGTCCAGCGTCAAAACCGCGGCGCTTCGGTCGCCGCCCTCAATGTCCAGCCGCAGCTTGATGATTTTCCCTTTCCACTGCGGATGATCCCCGACGGCGATCGTGTAGTCGTGCATGTTGCCGTCCGCTTGGATCGTGAAATCGATCCGGCGGGTTTCGGCATAGGACGGAGTGGAATCCGTCGCGAAAAAGATGGACACATAGTTGCCGGCCGTCGCGCTCATGCGGACGGTCAGCGTTTTGTCCCGTTCCCCGATGACGCCTTCGACGTTCTCATTGGCAATGTAAGGATCGCTGCCCGCTACCTTCGTACGGAGCACGCCGCCCGAAATTTCGAAGGGCGTGAAGTCATGCAGCGGCAGCCACCCTTGGGCATTCCCGTCGGTGTTCCAATCGTAAGAAGGCAGCGCGACGCTTTGGAACCGCACGTAGTCGACTTCCCACGTGCCGCCGGCAGGCTCTGCGGCGCCGTCCAGACTCAGCTTGATCTGTCCGATGCTGCCGATCCAGGACGGGTGCTCCCATAATTTCACCGTGTACTCATGATATTGGCCGTCCGGATTCAGCGGTACGGAGACCGCGTCCTCTGCGGGGAATCCGGATCCGGCTTGCCCGTTAAAGCCGACCGTCAGCGTCTGGGCCGAATTGCCCGACACCTTGGTCCGGATCTTCATTTCGCCCAGCTTCTCGGCAGGCTGCCCAATGGCTCCCGATACGGCGGAAGGATGGCTTCCCGTAATGTCCGCGCTCACGCCGGACGTGCCCGTCCGCAGAGGGGACAAGTCTTGAAGCGAACTCCAGCCGTCCGCCGTTCCGTTGAATTCGAAGCCGTAATCCGAATGCTCGGCGATTCTCAAATAATCGATGCTGACATCGGCCGGAACGCTGTTCGCCGGCTCCAAGTCCAAACGCATTTTCTGCACGGTGCCCTTCCAATACGAATTCAGCGAAGGCTTCACCGTATATTCGTGGAACTCCCCGTCCGCCTTGACCGGGATCACGAGGCGTTTGGCTTCCGCTAGTCCCGGATTCACGTCCGTGTCGAAATAAATGGCGAGAGAGGCTCCGTTGTTCGTCTTCATCCGCACCGTGAGCGTTTGATCCGCGGACGTCTGAAGACCGACCGGCGTCGGCGCGTACCAGAACGGGTCCGTCTGGTCCAGCTTCAATTGGAGCGAACCCTCTTGAACCTTGAATTGGGCGACGCTGTGGTAGTTTTTCATCCATCCTTCGAGGTTTCCGTCCTCGTTGAACTCATAGCTGACGGAAGGCGAGCCCTCCGCCGCCGCCGTCTTGACGTACCATCCGGTTTGCCCGCCGAGCAAGAGAGCGAAAACAATAGCGGCGCAAACGAAACGTTTCATGATGCCGGGTCGGCTTGCGGTCATTTATCCGTTCCTCCTCCAGGTCATGTGAAATCCAACCAAAAGACGTCAACTTCCTCCCATCATGCCGTGCATCCCTGTGCCTGCTGCAATTGATCCTTCAAAGAATACAGACGGGCCATGCTGTCTTCCAGCCCTCCGCTGCGGTTTCGGGCCAGCCAATTCGCTTTCAGTGCCCCGATATTCACCTCTAATTCGGCGATCAACGTTTCCAGACGCTCCCGTCTCTCCACCACCTCCTTTCCAGTGAGTTTGATCAGCCCCAGCTCCGCGCCGAGCAGGATCAGGCGGCAAGCTTGACGGTACTCTGCCAGGACCAATTCCGCGTCGTCGCACCGTAATTCCACCTCGTCCAATTCCGCGAGCAGGCGGCCGACGTACTCCTTGACGTTTTCGAATTCCCAGCCTTCCATCGGTTGAAGCTTCATGAAATCGAGCGTCCGGTTCGTATCGTCGTACTGGTGGTAGTACAAGGTCCGGAAAACGCCGCTGCCGTTAAACCGGGAAGGCCGCTCGACGTTGGAATAATTGCCGAGGTCGACCGCGATCCGGCCCATCCGGCCGGCGGCATCCCGGAACACGAACCGGCTCAACGCTTCGCCGAGATCCAGCTCCTCATTCTGCGCCGCGCCCCAGCTCATCGCCGCGCCGTATACGAAGCCGGTGTAACTGACCGGCGTCGGCTGCCAATGGCCCGCGTCGCCCCAATCCGTGTTGATCAAACCGCGCGCGCCGTGTTTCGCGCCGTAAGCCGCTGCGTTCCGGATATTGCTCTTCATGTTGTCCGTCAGGCCGGTGATCGAATTCCAGCTCGACGTGCCGGGGCAGACGTAAAAGGGAATGCCCGATCTGGCGTACCGCTCGCATTGCGCTTCCGAGGGCTGATCCGCGCCGTACCCCCACTCCATGGCGATGACGTCCCGGGGCAGCTCCGGCACCAGCTCCGCATGCTCCTTGATGATGTCACCCCAGAACATCATCGTTTTGCCGCGGGCCTTGCAGAGCTTGTAAATTTCCATCAAGTAATTCAGGTACACCCGGCCTTTGCCCAGCCGTTCGCACTCCTCGCGGCTTCGCCCGAGACCGAGGTCGAACGTTTCATCGCAGCCCACGTTGAAGTAAGGAGACGTAAAATGGGGAAGCAGGTCGTCATACAGTCGTTCGACGAAGGAGAGGCTGTCCGGCGACAGGGGGTTCAAGCTCATGGAGCTTGGAAACCGGCCCAAGGGCATGTCGAAGCCGTCGGGACATTCCGCGATCGGCTTGAATTCCTCCAGCGCCGTCCACGCGGTCATATGCCCGAAGCTGTTCTGGTTCGGCACGAAATCGATGTATCTCTCCCGGCAATAGCGGTCGAGCTCTTCCATCTCGCGACCCGTCATCGGGGTCCGCCCCTCCCAAACTTGCGGAAAGCTCGGATAGGCGTACGAGAAGCCCTCTATGTACAGCTGCAAATGGTTGATTTTAAAATCCGAGAGCAGGTCGATCAGCCGGTACAACGTCTCCATGGTCGGAATTTTGTTGCGGCTGATGTCCAGCATGACGCCGCGAACCGGAAAATCGGGCTCGTCTTCGATCAGGACGCCGGGAAATCCGCCCGAGGACCGGTTCAGAAGCTGCTTCAGCGTGCTGACGGCGTGGTAGGCTCCTTCTCCGTCTCCGTATCGGATCGTGACGCCGTTCCCGTTGACGCAAAGCATGTAGCCTTGGGCACGGATCGAGCGGTCGGGAACAAAACGGATGCCGGCGCTTTCCGTTTCCGTTCCGCTTTGGAAACCCTTACAACTCAAAGGAAGAGCAAGGAGAAGCTCCTTCTCCAGCAACCTCACGAGCCTTTCCGCGGCCCGCTGTACCGTCGGCCATTCCCCGTCTTCATAACGGATGGCGTCCCCGGCAGACAAGGCATACCAGCCGGGCACCCGATCCAGGCGTTTGGGCGCCGGGGCGAGAAATATCGCGGAATCGTTCCTCATTGGCGGAAAACCTCCCCTTCTTTCATCAACAGGCAATGGGATCCTGCATGCAAACACAGCGAACCGCCGGACGCCGGCAGCTCTACGTCCGCCTCTACACCGGGAGGCAGCGCGACGAACAGCGAAATGCTCCCTTGCCGGTTCCGTTCCCACCTCACGCGTACGCTCCCGCGGACGGTGATCACCGTCCCCTGCGCATACCTCAGCTGCGGTGAGAAATACGGCGAGATCCGGACGCGGCCGAAACCGGGCTCCGAAGCGGTCACGCCGAGCAGGTAATCCGCCATCAGCCTCGCCGGATAACCGTTCCACGCATGGCTGTGGGATTCGATGTCCTCGAAGCCTTCCCACATCGTTTTGGCGCCTTGCGCGATCATGTATCCCCAACCGGGATATTCCGCGCGGGATAGCCAACCCATCGCCGTCTCCGCATGGCCGTTCTCGAACAGGAGGCGGAACAGCTCCAGCGAGAGCACGGTTCTGCTTTTCCATTCTCCGGTCAGCCGGGAGACCGCCTCTTCGAAGTCCTCCTCCGGCATAAGCCCGCAGAGAGCCGCCAAAGCGTTCGTTCCTTGGCTGAAGGATTCCGAGCCCATGCCATCCCGCCATTGCTTGCGTTCCGGCACGTACAGATGCCGCTGCATCGCGGCTTTCTGCATCTCCGCTGCCGCTTCATAACGGGAGGCGTCCTCCGGGCATCCCGCGATCGGCGCCAGCTTCGTCATGAGCGTCAGCGCCCGGTAGAATTTGGCGTTATGGACGGTCAAGAACGGCCCCTCTTGGTCGACGGTCGGGTAAGGCCAGTCGCTGATATGCCAATGCGCGGTTTTGGGCAGAAGCGAAGTCTCCGCGTCTTTCTGGGAGAGCAGCGATTCGGTCAGCTTACGGGCCGTCCCATAGCAATCTTTCACGATGCCTTCATCGCCGTAAGCGAAATGGACTTTCCACAGCAGGCTGACGTAATGAAGATCCCATTCCGGGATGCGGATATTGAACTCCGGCCGCTCCGTGCTGCCCGGCGCGACGAACGGAAATCCGCCGTCCGGCAGCATGGCGTCCCGGAAATCCGTCAGCACCTTCCGCAGCACCGGCCGGCCTCCCCCGAACAAGCCGGTCAAGGTCTCGGCCTGCAGGTCGGAATCGGCCAAATACTGCGCTTGCTCGCGGTGCGGACAATCCGTGACGAGCCCGAGCACGTTGTTTTTCTGCGTGCGCATGCAGGCTTCGAACATCGCGTTGAGCAGCGGATCGGAGCATTCGAAGCTTCCTTCTTCTCCTAAGGGGGTGTGCGCCCATACCGCTTCCACGTTCTCTTCCCGGATCCAGTCCGGATACCCGGTAATTTCGAAAAACCGGAACGCTTTGTAGGAGAAATCGGGCTGCCATGTTTCCCCTTCGGGATCGCCGGCCATATCGTATTCGTCATAATAACCGTCAGCCGGCTCGTTCGCGATGAAACGCGCGACCAATCCGCTCTCGTCCAACTCTTCCGAGTAACGGATCCTTACTTTGGCGTCGCGGATGCCCGGCAGCGAAATCCTCACCCAACCGCTGATGATGCGGCCCGCGTCGAATACTTGAAGCCCGGGACGCTGAATGCCGCAAAGCGTCGGACGAAGGGCGGCTTCCTCGCGCCCTTCGGGCATTTCCTGCGGTACCAGCTTCCAGGCGGGATCCGCGGTTTCAATGAGAGAAAGAACGGCCCGGTCCGAGACGAGCCCTTCCGTTTCTCCGCGCAGCCACGCGTTCGTCCGGGCGGTTTCCCTTCCGTCGTACAGTTCGGAAGCGGACATCCGGCGGTTTTGCTGGTAAGGCCTGCCGGATTCATAAGGAGAAACCGGGCAAACCTCCCAATTCTCGTCCGTCACGACCCGGCGAACCTCTCCGCTTGGCAACGTCCATTGCATTTCGCACCAGAAGCCCGGATATCCGTCCACGTAGTTTTGTCCGCCTCCCCCGAGGTAGTGCACGACGGCGGCAAGCGTATCGCCCCCGACAACAGGGAGGCATCGATTTCATAGTGGACGTAATATTTCGAGCGGGGCGGCGAAGTCGGCGCGGGCGAAACGTAACCCGAGATCCGCTGCCCGTTCAGGTACAAATGATAGATGTGGTGCGCCGAAGCCCGGATCACGACGCGAGCCGCTCCGGTTTCGGTTCGGAAGGAACGCCGGAACAGGGCGTAGTCGTTGATCGCGGTCGGCCCTTTTTTCCAAATCCATTTGGCCCGGCTGTCGAGTGCTGGCATTCGCGTTCAATCCTTTCCCGCGAGGATAATTTCCACGTTCTTCGACGATGCCTCAACCCGGATGCCTTCGGGAACTTTGGCCTCGAAACGGATCGTTCCGTCCGCGTGTTTCCGCCACCCGGCTTCGATGGGGCCGTACCTCGTCGGGATCTTTCCTTCCGCCCACTCGAGATCGCCCGGATGGGGGTTCAGTTCGACGATTCCGTCGCCCAGCCGGCGCAAATTGACGCCAAGCACGAAGCGGGACAGGATATCGCTTGGCGAAGCTCCCCAGCCATGGCAGGCGCTGACCGGAATATGGTCGATCAGGTACGTGGGCGTATTGCCTTGATACGGGCTCGGTACGGTACATGCGGGCGTCGAGGGATCGAACGTTTCCCACCAAGTGGTGGCGCCGCGCTCCAGCATGCCGCCCCAATAGGAGCGGATGATGTCCAGCGCCAGCCCGATGCGCCCCTGATCGACCAGCGTTTCCAGGACGACATGGTAGAAGAATGCGCCTTTGAGCGCAGGCAGCTTGCCGGGTTCGAAACATTCCGCGATGAACGCCGCCGATTCATTTCGGTTCATAACGCCGCTCCATGCGGCGGCGAAGTTCGTTTGCGCCGTCACCGAACGAGACAATCCCTCGGGACCAACGCAATCCGCGTAAATCCCGGTGTCCGGCTGCCTCATATGCGTACGGATTGACCCGCGCAACCGGACGGCACGTTCCGACCATTCCGCAGCTTGGTCTTCTCGGCCGGTTTCGCGCGCCATCTCCGACGCCGCCAGAAGCGCTTTGTAATAGAAGCAGGACACCGCGGTGACGCGATCCCGCCGGTCGATGTAATCGGCCCAGTCGATAAAGCACCACCAGCCGTCCCGATCGGCCCGCGCGAACAGCCCGTCGCCGTCCTCCTGGTTTAGGAACCACTCAAGGAGCCGTTCCACGGCCGACCATGCTTCCTCGGCGAAAGCGCGGTCCTTGGTGAACCGCCAATGCTCAAACACGCCGAACAGCCAATGGGCGCAAAAATCCGGCAGCAGGAACTTGTTGCGCTCCGGACCGGTGCCCGGAATCGAACCGTCTTCGTTCTGAATCCGCGCTCCCTGCAGCAGACACTTCCTCAGCAGCCGATCGTCTCCGAACGTTTGGTAGATGACTTTGCCCATGACGACCGCGTCGGCCACCCATAACGCCCGCTCGCGCAGCGGGCAATCCTCCAGGTGATCCTGGCTGTTCACGACGGTCGTGTACACGCCCGTCTCCCAAATCCTTTCGAGCAGCGGGTCGCTGCATTGGAACGAGCCCGACAAATCGAAAGGATAATGGACGGATTCGACCTCGAAGCGCCGAACGGAAATCGGTGCCGGCGCCGCCTGAAACGAAACGTGCAGAAAGCGGAAAGCCCGTCTGCCGAAAGGCTTCAATCGATTCTCGCCCGGCTTCAGCCTGAACGTGTCGTACAGCTGCAGATCCAGCGACTCGCCGTAACGCAGTTGGAGAACGCCCCCTTGCGGGGCTGCGACGGCCAATTCCGGATAACCGACGATCTCGCGCCCGAAATCGAACAGGACGCCGGGAAGCGAGCCGGCTTTGGACGCGTCGACGGTCCATGTCCCGGCTTCGCCGTCCGCGTCCGCCAAAACCGCCCCCTCGTTCTGCATGCTCCCGAAATTGGCTTCGGTTCGCACGATCGCCCCCGGCTTGACGCGTTCACTGTAAAGGCGGGGAATCTCCCGCTCCAGCAGCCGAGGCCAAGGACAATCCGGTTCGCCGGGGCGGGCGACCACCGTCGCGTTTTCCCAGCCGGAGTCGTCATATCCCGGCAGCTGCCACCCGTCTTCCCGGTCGGCCAAATGGATTTCGCGGTAACCGTTCCATAGGTGCTGGCGGGACACGGCTTCCACCCATCGGGGCGACCGGCGGACTTTCCACGCCGCGTCCGTGCCGACCGTATGCGTCTCCTCGCCATATGCAAGCTCCAATTCCGCGATCAACCCGCCCGGACCTTGCATCTGACCGGTCACGATGTCGGTCGTCCCGAAATTGCAGACGACGACGGCCAGCGCGTTCCGGCCGCCGGTCAATTCGGCGGCCAGCTCATATTCGTCGTAATATTTCCATGCCAAGTCGGCGGGGGAAGGCCCTCTGCCGATTTCCTTGCCGTTCAGGCAAACGAGATACTCCTGGTTGGCGGAGATTTTCAAGCTCGCCCGGTCAGGACTGCGCGGCGCGTCGAACTCCATTCTCGCCTCCAGGTAAACATTAGGCGTCCCCGGCGGCAGCGAGTTCCAAATCCAGGCGCCGTTCCATCGCTCGCTCATGATCGGCCTCCCGCGGATTGTACCGCCTCCATGGTCAACCGTTTGACCATGTTGCCGCCTTCCAGGCTCCATTCGGCTTCGATCGGTCCCCTCGGGGATTGGACGACTCCGCGGCACCGCGTCAGCCCCTCCACCGCATGCGGTTCGAACGAAAATTCCTTGTAACCCGGCTCCGTCGCCCGGATCCCGAGCACGTGCTTGTTGATCCAGACGACCGGCGTGCTCGACCAGCTGTGGCAGAGGCTCATCCGATACGAATCGTAAGCCGTGTAGGTGGTCAGCTCGCGATGGAAATCCTCTCCGCGGTCCAGCACGACGCCTTCCCAAAACGTGCTGGCGCCCGTCTCCAGCATGGAGCCCCATACCGTCCGGATCGCCTGCCACGCCTTGTCATGAAGGCCGAATTCCGAGCAGCATTCAGCCAGCCAGTAAGCCGTGAGAGGCGTTACGGGATCCTTCAAGGCGCTTTCGCTCAGAAAGCGCACGGCCTTGTCTCTCCCTACATAGCCGCCCATGATCCCGAGAAGCGTCGTCAGCAGAGCGGGAGAATCCTTCAGGAATACGTCTTCTTCTAGGAAAGGCGGTTCGCCTTGCCAATCGAGGCCCAGTTCCGGCACGTGAGCGGCCAGCCGGTTCGTTTGCCGCTTCGCCATCGCGAAAATCGCGTTCAGGCCGAACCAGGACTCGGTTTCGCCCATCGGCGACCATTCGATGAAAGACAACTCGTTGCGGGCGCCCGGCAGGAAAAAGCCGGTGACAGGATCCGTGTTGGCCTTGACCCATGCTACTTGCTTGAGGATGTCTTCCTTCATTTCCAGCACGAACTGCCGGTCTCCGGTTTCCAAGTAATAGTCCCACATGCCGCACAACCACCACAGCGTGTAGGAAGGAAGCCCGTTGATCCAATATCCGTAAGGGGTTCGGCCCAGCTCCCGGATCGACCGCCGCAGCACCTCGAGATTATCCCACAGGGAATAATCCGATTTCGCCGCCATGTAGACGTCGTAACCCCAGTTCAAGCGGTCCCTTTTGATGCCGTCCCAGAGACCGATCTGATGACAGACCCGGCTCGTATGGACGGAAACCTCGTGGATCCGGTTCATCAGGACGCTGTCCGAATCGAAGGATCCGATCTGCCGCAGCGGCACGCCCGCGGCTTCCACGGCGATTTCCAGCCGGAAATCGCTCCCCGGTTCCGCGCCGACGAACAAGCGAATGTACCGAAGGCCTTGCGGCGCGGACACGTCCGTCCGTCCCGGGGCCGCGGTCAGCTGCTCCGTGATGCAGGCTTCGTAGCCGTCCAATTCCCGGAGCGATTCGGCGCCGTTCCACCAGACCGTTGCGGGCTCGCCCCCTCGGTTCGTAAGCCGGATGCGGACGTTCATTTCCCGCGGCAGCTCGATCAACGCCTGGGGGTATAACGCCATGTCCATGCCGAGCTGACGGCTTCTCCGTTCCTTCCATTCGTTCTGCTTGAGCAAATGGTAGAAAAGATACAGCTCGTCTCTGGCTTTTCCGTCATCGAAGGCAAGCGTGCCCGCCCCGCTGCCGCTGAGCGTGACGAATCCCCCACTCCTATCTACGTCCAGCCCCTGCGAACTTATCAGCGTATAATCCTCGACCGGGTCGACTTCGATATCCCCGTATCCCCCCGCGATAAACCAATCCGGCGCGTTGCCCGGCTCTCCGAACGGCTCCTCGCCCATTACGCAAATGAGATCCGCGAAAGAATCTCCCGCATCCCAGGTGCGATCGGTCGGGATCCACAGACCGGAACCGCACAGGAAGGCGGCGCAGCCGACCGATTGGTCCGCCAGATGGATGTTGATCGCTTCGATCGGCATCGGCCGGGTGCAGGCGAGCCGGAGCGTCAGCGTATGATCGCCCGCTTCCAGCCTGGAAGGAAACGATTCCTCGCGGGAGAAAGCGTACGCCATTCTGGGGCTCTCCGCCCATTGGCCGATCGGCTTGCCGTCCAGTTCGATAGAAGCGGACCCCGTACAGGCGAAATAGAACGCGGTTTCCTCCACGGGTTCTTGCAGCGTGAAACGTTTTTGCAGCTCAACCGACGGCCGGCGTTCCCGATCCGGATGCCAGATCCACTCGGGAATCTGTCCCTGTTTCGCTACGTTGCTCATCGTTTCTCTCCGTCTCTGTCTGCTTATTTTAGATTTTCAGTGCGCCTCGCGTCATGCCTTGGATGTAATACTTCATGCCGAAGCTGAACAGGACGACAAGCGGAAGGGACGAAATGACGTACGCGGCGAATTTCACGCCCATGTTGACGATCCCGAACTGGTTGGTGAACTGCGTCAGGCCGACGCCGATCATCTGGATGCTGCTGGACTTGATGGTCAGAAGGGGCCAAATGTAATCGTTGTAGATCCCGACCGAAGACATGATGAACAAGGTCATGAGGACGGGCACCGACAACGGCAGCACCATCCGCGTGAACACGACCACTTCCCCGGCCCCGTCGATTTTGGCGGAGTCGAACAGTTCGTTCGAGATCCCGCCCATGAAGCTCCTGCACAGGAAGGTTCCGAAAATCTGACCGCCTGCCGCCGCGGCAAGGATGATGGCCCATGGCGTATTGACCAGGCCGAGGTTGGCGTACAGCACATAGGAAGGGATAAGCGTCAGCACCCCGGGAATCATCATGATCGCCAGCATCATCATGAACAGCACTTCCTTGCCCAGAAAGCTTTTCTTGGCGAAAGCGTAGCCGGAGATCGCCGACAGCATGACGACCAGCACGCTGCCGACGACGGCGTATACGATCGTGTTGAGCGTGTATCTCCAGATCGCGGAGAAGGCATCCGCATAATTCCCGAATTGAACAGGAATGGGCAAGGACCAGAAGCCGCCCAAGATCTGAGAATTGTTTTTAAACGATGACAGAAACGTAAATGCGATAGGGACGAACGTCAGCAGGACGAAAATCGCGAGTATCGCGAACAAGATGGTCTGCTGCGCGATTAAGGCTTTTTTCTTCATCTTCCCGCACCCCCTACTCCTCGGCCGATTTCATGAACTTCATGTTGATGACGGTAATGACCAGGATGATGGCGAACATCGCCACGCCCAGCGCCGAGGCATAACCCAGATCGTTGAACTTGGTCGCCGCGTAATACATCTGCAGGGCCGGCACGTAGGTGGAGTCGGAAGGTCCTCCGCCCGTCACGATCAGAATGCCGCCGAAATCCTGGATGATATGGATCATCGCCAGCACGATGAGCAGCTTGAATTGCCCGGCCAGCAACGGAAGATGGATGGAACGGATGATCCGGAACGTCTTCGCGCCGTCCATGCGGGCCGCTTCGATGATCTCCTCGGAAATGCCGATGAGGCCGGAATAGAGAACGAGCAGCTGCAGAATGCCGACGAACGGAAATCCGATGAAAATGACGGCCCATAAGGCGGTAGAAGTGTCGCCTAGCCAGGCATGAGCGAAGGAGCCAAGTCCCACTGCCCGCAAGATCTGGTTGATGAGGCCGAGCTGGGCATCGTACAAATCCTGCCACACCAGCAGCACGCCTACCGTCGGAATGACGACGGAGACGACGAAGGCGGTTCGGAACCAATACTGCGACTTCTTGCTTTTCAAATGATAGATCAGTTCGGCGACCAGAAGCGGCGGTACGATCGTCTTGATCAATCCCGTAACGATCAGGATGAGCAGATTCCAACCGCCTTTGGAGACGTAAGGATCGTGCACCATGCGTTTGAAATTCTCGAGGCCAACATATACGCTTCTTCCCCCCGGATTCCAGTGATAGAGAGAATGAAAGAGGCCAGAGATCGACGGATAGTACAAAAATAAGAAGATCAGCGTAAAACTCGGCACCAGCATCAAATAGGTGTATTTATCCTTCCAAATACGGAGCAGCGTCTGGGGTTTTCTTCTCCATGCCCAATACGCCAGGAAAAGCAGCGCGGCCGCAACCGCGACGATGGCCGTGATTCGGATCGTTTCTTGCCGCTGGGCGGCTTTCCGCCCGCTTGCGAGCAGGCTTTCCATCTCATAATGGAACAGGGCGCCTTTGTCGGTAGCGGCATATAGTTGTTTGCTTTCCGCTCCGAGACGGATTTGCTGTCCGGCGCCCGCTTCTCTATGGGTCCATAGAATACGGCCGTCGGCATTGCCGACGTAGAAATTGCCGGAATAATCCGACACGGCGATATAGGCGCCGTCACGTGACAGATCCACCGAAGTCACGACGTCTTTCGTGGCCAGTTCTCCCGTTTTCGAGCCGTCTGCGCCGTAAATCAGCGCTTTGTTATTCATAAGACCGGCGGCCCAAGCTCCGTCGTCGGACACCGAGATGTCGGCGATATCGCCGGGGAGCGGGACTTTGGCCTTCGCTTTTCCCGAGGCGTCGAACAAATACGCGTATTGGTCGGCCCCCGCCGCCGCGATCCATTGGCCGTTCGGGGAAACCCGCAATGCTTTTATCTCAATCCCGACCGGGATTTCTTTCGATATATTGCCCTGCCGGTCCAATAGCGTGACCGCATTGGCTCGGTACAGGGAGATGGCGATGGTCGACCCGTCCGGGGATGCCGACAACCGCTTGACCATTTTCGGGAACGATTTGTCCCAGACCGTCTTTCCTTGGGCATCCAGCGAGTAAACGTGAAAATCATCCGACGAAACCAATAATTGCCCGTCCTTCAGCAGCGAGACGCCGGTCACGACGTTTTTGGCGGCGAAAGACGAAATCTCCTTGCCTGAAGGATCCACGACCACAGCCGTCGCGTCCTGAGTGCCGGCCGAGATGCGCTGACCGTCCTCCGAAACGGATAAAGCATTGATCGTAAGCTCCTTGTCCATCTTCCACAATGGATCCGCAAAAGCCGTTTGCGAGAAAATGAGCGATAAAACGACGACAGCCAGCCAGGCGATAGCGCGTTTCCCCATAGATTTCCCCTTCCCGTCCGTCCTCCGGCAATGCCGTGCTCCGCGGTCAACCGCGGAGCACAGCGCCTTCCGTGCGGCTGGTTATTGCCTTACCGGAGGCTGACGCTCCGGATGCTCCAGGTCGGACAGCTCCAGTTTCTTTTGTTTGAGCATCGGTTCGAAATATTTGTTGATATTGCCTTGGAATTGCTTCAAGAATTCGTCGGCGGAAATCTGATCGTTGAAGTACTTGGAGACCAGGCCGACATAAGCTTGGAGAGCCGGCTGGTAATCGCTCAATCCGCGCGCCAGCGTATTGCCGGGGCTTGGCTGGCCTTCGGTGTTACCGATTGCCTTGAACGATTCGAAAGCTTTCTTCATCTCGTCGGGCAGCTCGATGTCGTTCAGCAGCGGCGCTCCGTTCAGCGCGGCGTCTTTGGCGTTTTGAATGGCTTCCAGATAGACTTTGTAGCCCGTGGGGCTGGTTACGTATTGCATGAAGTCGATGTCAAGCGCGGTTTGCTCGGCGTCCTTCTTCACGAAGCTGTAGAAGCCGGTGTAGATATGGATCGTGCGCGCCGGCGCCTGAACGAGCTCGCCTTCCATCGACGGCATGTTGAAGTAGCCGAATTCGAACGGTTTGACCGCGCCGCCGGTTTTTTCGGCGTCCGCGAGGTCTTTCGGCAGCTGCCAGAAGGAGGAAGGCAGCGCGACGGCCGTAGCGGCCTTGCTGGTCAGGAACAGCTTGTAAGCCTGCTCTTCGTTCATGCCGAAGAAACCTTGGGGAGCGTAGCTGAACAGCTTTTTCAAGTTTTCGAATACCGCTTTCCAAGCCGGGTTCCCTTCGATCTTGTAATCTCCGGTTTGCTCATGGATCGCTTTCAGCATCCGCAGCTCGTTTTTCGTCATCTTGGATTTGGCGTCGTTATACGGATCCGTCGGATCGTATTTCCAGTTGTCGTCAAGCTGCGGTTGATAGGTGTAATCTCCCGGCTGGGATTTGACCTGGTTCGCGTAATCCCGGAAATATTGGTCCGGATAAATCCGCATCAGCCATCCCGCCTGGCCGCTCCACATGGATTGCGCGTTTCCGGCGATCGCGAACGGCGTGTAACCGGCATCCTTCAGCTTTTGGAAGTTCGCCATCATCTCGTTGAAGGTGCTCGGCGGCTTGATGCCCACCTTCTCGTAAATTTCCTTGTTGTACAGCCACAGGATCTGCACGGATTCGAAGTTAAGGTTATTCAGCTCCGTCAGGCTCGGGTCGTCCAGATTGACGCCCATGCCGGCCAGGTTGAAGCTCTCTTTCCATGCCTTGCCGGTGTAAGGATTCGTTTGCTCCATGAAAGGCTTGAAATCCACGAATTTGTGGTCGGCCATGAGTTGGGCGTTTTCGTTGTTCATGACGAAGTCGGCTTCCGGCTCGCCGGCCGCGAATTGGGCCTGGAGCCAATCACGGTACCCTTCAGCGGGCTTGATGTCGATATTGAATTTCACGTCGGGATGAAGGGCGGTGTAGGAATCCGCGACCTTCTTCCACACTTCGGCGGAAGCGCCCCGGAGGTTGATATTGATCGTGCCGCTGAGCTGCTTCGTTTCCTCGCTCGGAGAAGCGGAAGCGCTGGCGGACGCGGACGGCGATGCGGATGGCGGTGAGGATGAAGCAGATGGCGAAGCGTTGTCGGTCCCCGTGCCCTTCGTGCAAGCTCCTAAAGCGAGAACGACGGTCAAAAGCAAACTTGCGGTAATGCCAAACTTCGATCGTTTCATGCTTGACACTCTCCCCTGTTCATTTTCGCTTCTTGCCCATTCCAAGCGAGTAGACCGGTGACGCATCACTCCTCTCAAAGAAGGTCGCAAGTGAGGTACAAAAACGTTTTTGATGCCAAAAAAAATGAAGCCGATTCTGGATGTCAGGCGGATTCTCTCTCCCGGATCGCGCAAGGAAGCACGATCGTCTGCACGTCGTCGTAGCGGATTTCGCCTTCGATCAGCTTGATCAGCAGCGACGCGGCTTCGAAACCCATGCTCCGCATCGGCAGCTCCACGGAAGTGATCGAGGGCCGGGCCAATTGGGAAACGACGGTGTTGTCGAATCCGACGACGGCGAGATCGTCCGGAATTTTGTAGCCGAGCGCCTGCGCTTTCTCGATAACCCGGGAAGCGATGACGTCCCGGCCCGCGACGATGGCGGTCGGACGCTGTTTCAGGCTGAGCAGCTTTTCCGTTTCGGCATATCCGCTGTCCGGATCGAAGCTTCCGATGGCGACGAGGCTTTCGTCGAAGCCGTCCCCCAGCTCCTCCATGGCGCGAATGTAGCCGTTATACCGGTCCAGCGAAGCGTCGACTTCGAGCGAGCACGGCGTGATCAGCGCGATCCGGCGATGTCCTTTGCGAACCAAATACTGGACGGCGTCATAGGCCCCCTGCTCGTTATCGGCGTTCACGCTGTGGCACACTTTCTCTTGGTAAGGCCGGCCGAGCAGCACGAACGGAAAGCGCTTGGAAACAAGCTCTTCGTATGGGCGTTCGCTCGAAGCCGTCCCCATCAGGATGAGGCCGTCGGCGGATTGCTTGCGGTAAACGTCCAGAACGTGCTCATCCAGCTTGCGCGATTGCGGCTTCTGGAAAGAGAGGAGCAGATCGTAGTTGTTTTTTCCAAGCGCCTGGCCCAACCCTTTGATCACATCGAGCAGGATGGTATTCTCCAGCCCTTCCGCCGTCTCTTCGACGACCAGGCCGATGTTGTTCGTTTTTTTCGTGACCAATCCGCGGGCGGATTGGTTGGGGCGGTAGTTCAGCTTCTCGATGGCGTCGAAAATCCTTTTCTTCGTTTCTTCCGCCACGTGCGCCGAACCGTTCATCGCGAACGAAACGGTACATACGGCTACGCCCGCCTCGCGGGCCACGTCCTTAATCGTTACGGCCATCGCCATCTTCCTCGTTTCATGACATTTAAAAACGTTTTTGCAAAAACGATTTTGTAACCAAGATAACCCAATGTGAAAGCGGTGTCAATGCTTTTGGAAAAATAATCTTATGAGCTTGAAATGAATTTACATGGGGTTATATAATCGCTTACACGGCTTAAACCTAACATTTCGGAGGATATCCTCGCGCTATTGCAAAAACGTTTTTGTAAATCGAATCCCAAGGAGGAACCTGCATTGGCGAATTTGTCATCCGGACCGCGCCTTCGCTTGACGGCGTTCGACCTGAATACCAAAGAAAACGGCCCGATCGGCATCCCGGCGCTTAATCCCGCGGACGGTTTTCTCATCCGATACGACGACGGATCCGACAACCGGACGATCCTGCTGGACGCCGGCAAAAAAGGACAAGCGGAACGCGTCATCGTCCCCTATTTGAAGGAGCACGGAATCACCCGCATCGATGCGATGATCCTGTCCCATCCCCACAATGACCATTTCGGGGGCATGATCGATATTTTGAAGGATCCGGAGATTACGGTGGAGCAGTTCATTTACGCACCCGTTTCGGATGAAACCGTACGGATATCCGACAATGACGAAAACTATCGGTTTTGGCTGGAATTGAAGGCTCTCAAGGAGAAAGCCGGATCCGTCCGGTCGCTGGGAGCGGCGGATGCCGGATCCAAGCTGGCTTTCGGACGGGAACTCGTCTTTGACATCGCGGCCGTGCCGGACGACTCGCTGATGCCCTTCGGCGAACCCGCCAACCTGAACGATCTGAACCTTGTGCTCCGCTTGAATTTCCGCCGCTTCAGCGCATTGTTCTCGGGAGATTGCGGTAACGCGCAGGCGGAGCTCATCTTGCGGTCTCCTTATCGGAAGCTGATCGAGTCCGTGAACGTGCTGAAGGCCTCCCATCACGGCGGCGACGAGTGTGCAACCCCCGAGTTCAACCGGCTCTGCGACGCTTCGTTCATCCTGATCACGTGCAACGAAGTCGTGGTCGATCATCGGCCCAGTTTCATGCACAACATGCAAGAATGGGGCAAACAGGGAGTCAAGCTGCTGCGGATGGACCAACTCCGGAGCGTCGAATGGACGACCGACGGCACCGTGCTGGAATGCCGGGCGGAAAGCGGCCGGTATCGGGAGATCGCCGAAATCGATTTGTAAGCTTGCTTATTGAAACGGTTTCCATAGCCGGGTTACACTGGATGTGTAACTTACTTGGAGAGGAAGATCGACGTTGCAGCAGCCTTACGACATGCCCCTCGAGCAGCTCCGGGCGTACAAGCCCGCTTTGACCAAGCTGCCGGATTTCGACGCCTTCTGGAGCGAATCGCTCGAGGAGCTCGCGCAAGTCCCGCTCCGTTACGAGCGGACGCCGTTTCCGTACCCGGTCAAAGGCTTGAAGGTGTACCGGATGTTCTACGAAGGCTTCAACCATTCCCGAATCGAAGCCTGGCTTGCCCTGCCCGAAAGCTCGCAGCCGCTTCCCGGCATCGTCCAATACCACGGCTATAACTGGGCATGGGACAACCAGCTGCTGGACACGGTGAATCTCGCCCTCAAAGGCTATGCCGTCCTTCAAATGATTTGCCGGGGCCAGCAGAGCGAGAGCGTGGACAACGTCGTCTCCTCCAACGGCCACGTCGCCGGCTGGATGTCCAAAGGCATCCTGAACCCGAGAGAATACTATTACCGTGCCGTCTATATGGACTCCGTACGCGCCCTCGAGGTTCTCCGCGATCTGCCGGAAGTGGATGGTGACCGCATCGGCGTAACCGGGGGCAGCCAAGGCGGCGCACTCACGCTGGCGGCTGCCGCGCTGTCCGACATTCCGAAGCTCGCGTTGTCCGATTACCCGTACCTGTCCCATTTCGAGCGGGCCATTGACGTCGCCCCGGCCGGACCTTACGGCGAATTGAACGAATATTTCCGCCGCCACTCCTCCGATCCCCGGATCGAGGAACGCGCGAAGGAAACGCTCAGCTATTTCGATATCATGAACCTGGCGCCGCGGATCGCCTGCCGGACCTGGATCGGCATCGGGCTGATCGACGAAATCACGCCGCCTTCTACCGTTTTCGCCGTTTATAACCATCTTTCCTGCGAGAAGGAAATCGGCGTTTACCGCTATTTCGGCCATGAGCACATTCCGGCCGCCATCATTCCGAGACTGCAGCTCATGCAGGACGTCCTCGGATCCTGACGGGAGGAACCGCGATGGCTCCAATCTATTGGTACCAAGACCGCTGGCTTCCCGCGGAAGAAGTCCGGATCTCTCCGGACGACCGCGGCTACTATTTCGGCGACGGCGTCTACGAGGTGTTCCGCGTGTACGGCGGCGCCTTGTTCGAGGCCGACGCCCATCTCGCCCGTTTGCAGGCAAGCGCCGACGGCATCCGGATCCGTCTTCCTCACGACCTGGAAACGCTGAAAAGCCGGCTGGAAGAGCTCGTCCGGCGCAACGGCCTGCAGGAGGGCACCGTTTACCTCCAGGTCACCCGGGGAACCGCTCCCCGCGCTCACTTGTTCCCTCCGGCAGCCGAACCCGTCACTCTCGCTTACTGCACGGAGGTGAAACGGCCGCTGGCCGCCATGCAGGCGGGCTGCGCGGCGGTGACGGCGGAGGATATCCGCTGGCTGCACTGCAATTACAAAACGCTGAACCTGCTGGCCAACGTGCTCGCCAAGCAAGACGCGGCCGACCGCGGAGCGGCCGACGCCATCCTGCACCGCGGCGGGATCGTCACCGAAAGCAGCGCGTCCAACGTAATGATCGTCTCGGACGGCAAGCTCGTCACGCACCCGGCGAACAACCTGATCCTGCACGGCATTACCCGTGCCGTCGTACTCAGGCTGGCTCATGCATCCGCCATCCCCGTGGAGGAACGCCCTTTCACACTTGCGGAATTGCGCGCCGCGGACGAAGCGTTCCTTACCGGCACGACGATCGAAATCCTGCCCGTCATCAGCGTGGACGGTTCGCCGGTCGGCGCCGGAAAGCCGGGCCCCGTTACGCGTCAACTGCAAGAGCAATTCGAACGGGCGATTCTCTTCTGAACGCACGAAAGCCCTTCACCCGACTGCCGGGTGAAGGGCTTTTTTGCGCGAATGCTTGTTATCGTTTCGGGAGCGACTGCACGAATGCGTCGGACAGCCCTTCCAGCTTGAGCACGTAATCGTAATCTTCTTTGTACTTGGCAATGTCGGTCACCGGCTGCAGCGTGTCCAGCGATATCGCCGTGCCGTCCTCGAACGATTTCCCCGGTACGAACATGACTTCGTTGTTGAAGAACGAACCGGTCGGCAAGTAATACCTCATGCCGAACACGTTTTTATCCGCGTTGAGCAGGTCATGCCCGAAGGCCGTATAGTTCTCGGCTTTGAGATCGATCCCGAGCAGATTGGCGACCGTCGGCATGATGTCGACCTGACCGCCTACGGTTTTGACCACTTGCTTCGGAGCCCCCGGCACGTGGATGATCAACGGGATATTGAATCGCGAAATCCGTTCTTGGTACGTAATGCCGAGTTTCTTGCTTACGTCTTCCGGCTTGTTGTCCTGCGGCTGCAAACCGAAATGGTCGCCGTAGAACACGAGCACGGAGTTATCGTACAGGCCGTTCGCCTTCAGCGACTTAATCAGCTCGCCGACCGCGTAGTCGGTATAGTGGACGGCTTGCAAATAATCGCCCAACTGGGTCCCTTCGATGTCCGCCGGCAGCTTCAGCCATTGTTTGTCTTTCGGGATTTTGAACGGATGATGGCTGGAAGCGGTGATCATTTGCACGTAGAACGGCTTGTTCTCGTTCTTCAGCTCCGTCATCCGATTGACCGCCGTTTTGTACAGCTCTACGTCGGAAGCCCCGAAACCGTTAAAATGGTCATTCGTGAAAGACGGCTTGTCGAAATACTTGTCAAAACCGAGCGCCGGATACAGCTTGTTGCGGTCCCAGAACGTGACGTCGTTGACGTGGAACGTTTCCGCGGCGTATCCCTGCTTCTCGAGCAGCTTCGGAAGGCTCGGCAGCGCGCGGTCCCCGTAGCCGGTCGACATCGCGACCTTGGCCGTCGGATAGATCGACGTATTGGACATGAACTCGGCGTCCGACGTATTGCCGGGCCCGATTTGCTGGAAGAAGTGCGGGAAATAATAACCTTCGTCCGCGAGTCCGTTCAACACGGGCGTCAGGACTTGGCCGTTCAGCGTCAGATGGATCGGGAAATTCTGGAATGCTTCCATCTGGACGATGATCAGATTCTTTCCTTTCATCGTGCCGAAATTGGCCGGTTTTTTGTCCTCTGTACCCGTCTGGACATCCGGATTCGAAGTCTCGAGTTGGTCAACCTGCTTCGTCAGCTGATTGACGTCGACGTTTTTCACGTTGGCGTACGCCTTGTTGGCCTTCAGCGCCGCGGAAACCTGATAGTTGAAAAAGCCGATTTCATCCGCTTGAGCGAGTTCGTTCTCAATAGAGGAAGCGCTGCGGATGTACAGTTGAGAAACGAACAAGCCGACGACGGCCGCCGCGATGACGCCGAGCTTCCAAATGCGGCCCGATTGGCGGGCGGGAGCCGCCTTCCGTTTCGTGAACCGCAATACCGCCCATACGACCGCCATAATCGCGACGTCCAGGAAGAACAGGTAGTTTTTCCATTGGATCGTCGCTTTGACGCTGTCTTGCACGCCGGCGACCTGATGAAGCTGATCCAGCGCCGTATAGGTCGGAAGCGTGCTGAAGTACCCGAAGTACAGCGTGGAAGCGAAGAACAGCAAGGAGACGACCAAATTCAGTCCCCAGAACACGTATTTTTTGGATTTATCGGGCGAAACGGCTTCGAACAATGCGGTCAGAAACAAAAGCGAAGCGGCGTCGGACGCCACTTGTCCCCAAGCGATATGATCGAATATAAAGTGGCGAAGCAGGAGAGCCTTCACGAACAACAGCACGAAAGCAACAAAAAAAGGCTGAGGCCGTTTCAGCCCTGACAATGCCGTAGGTTTCAATGCTTGTACCTTCCTTTGCTCGCAGATTGTCAAACAAATATAAAGACTATGTTACCATGATTTTAAACGAAATAAAAAGCATAATACCAGTAAAAAAGGAAAACCCCGGATCACCGTCCGAAGTTTTCCTCATGGCCCCATGTTTTATTCTTTCGGGGAAAACGCTTTGTTGTAGCACTTCCGGCATACCGGCTTATAGTCTTCGTTGCCGCCGATCTGGAACTGTTCGCCCTGGTTGACGGGGACGCCGTCCTTGAACCGGATCACCATCGTCGCTTTGCGGTCGCAGTACCAGCAGATCGTCTTGATTTCCTCGATCTTGTCCGCGTAGATCAGCAAGTTGTAGCTGCCCTCGAACAGATGGTTTTGGAAATCGTTCTTCAATCCGAACGCCATGACGGGAACGCCCAGCTCGTCCACCACGCGCGTCAGCTCCAAAATATGCTTCTTCTTCAGGAACTGAGCTTCGTCGACCAGCACGCAGTAGTACTTCTGTTCCGCGAGGTAGTCCTTGACGCTCTGATAGAGATTCGTCTCTTCGTAAACCGGAATCGCGTCCCGGGTGAACCCGGCGCGCGAACCGATTTGGTTCGTTCCGTTTCTGGAGTCCGCGGCCGGCGTATAGAGCAGCACCGGCTTGCCCTGTTCTTCGTAATTGTACGCAACTTTAATGATTTCAAAGGACTTGCCGCTGTTCATCGTGCCGTATTTGTAGTAGAGCTGTGCCAAACGATGTCCCTCCATGCCGATCTTATCTTGTCCATTATACTAGAGCGTTAACGAATGATCGACAGGATTTGACGTTTTTCCGCTCTGTTAGTCGTCCAGCATGCCGAATTTCCGCATCTGCTCCCACAGACGCTCTCGGGCAAGGATCTCCTTCTGCTTCGGGCCGATAAGATCGAAGTGCGGAAACGGCTGCCTCCTGTGAATGTATCTGGGGTTCAGCCCGTTGGCGACGCACCATTCGGACAGGCGGTCAAGGTCGGCGCAGCCGACTTTGGTGACGGTATGGATGCCGGGAAAACGGGGTTCGAGCCAATAGTGGGTAATGAAGGCGATCTCGCCTCGCGCCACCGCGTCTTTCCAAGCTTGCAGTTCTTCTCTTTTGATGCCGAAAGCCATAGGCTCCATCCTCGTTCAGCTTTTGATCCCCATCATACCACGAAAAGCGCCCCGATCGCTGGCCGGGGACCTGAAAAACCGCCGCCTGTCCGCGGACTTCCAGGTGGGGATCCTGGCTGGAGTTATTGCTTTAGAACACTAACTTGAGCGAATTCGCGGTTAACCCCCTCAAATTATTGCTTACCAACACTAACTCGGCGCCTCAACTATCACTTTCAGGGGAAATACGCCATTTTAGTGTCCAAAAGCAATAAAAACCGTTCAAATCGCCCCATCTCCTCGGAGTTAGCGTCGGAAAGCAATAACTCAACGAACTCGGACACAAAAATACGACACCCTTCCGAAATGAACGGAACAGGTGCCGCATTTTTTGTTATTTGGCCTGGTTGGTGAAATAAAACACTTGGGGCCCGGAAGAACCACCGGTAAGGCTCATTTCGGTCTTGTACGTGCCGCCGTTCGGATTCAGTTTAACATTCACGATGTTCCAAGCGTCTTCATAGCTGAGGAAATCGGACTCATAGATTTGCCGGTTCAGTTCCACCGCATAATGCCCGTAACCTCCGGCCGGATTCATGTAAAGGCTCGCCGTTTTCGGCCGATGATCGCTGTTCGTGATCTCCGCGGTCAAATGATACATCACGCCGTAATTCCCGTTATTGATCACCTTGATCCCATCGACGGCATCCCAGCCTTCTTCGTACTCTCCCGGCATGGCGTCGCCGCTCCAAGGGCCGACGGCGTCGGAATCCACGCTCAGATAGGCGTTCCCCATCGCGGTATCGTACTTCAGGGTACCGATCCGGTCGAAATGCGGGAACGTCCCGCGAGTCAAGGAGTCGCCGGGAAGGACGTCCACTTGGTTAGGATGATCCGGCTGTCCGTTGAAAGCAAGCGTCGTGACCGTGACGGAGGCCGGCTTGTTTCCGCTCTTCGTCATCGCCTGAAATTGCACGATCCCGCTGTTCGTGATATCCGGAGCCGTGGCAGCGGTTGCAAAATAACTTTGGCCAGGGGCCAGCGTAGCGGCCAAAACCGTTTCTTTCTGGGTCCGCATAAAATCCGCGAGCGCGGTCTGGCCGGCCACGTCCACATACACATTCGTGCCGATCCCGAGGCCTCTGGCATAGAGATTCACCGGTTCCGCCGACTCGTTCGTCACCGCAACGCCGACGGACAACGTTTCCGGTGCCTCATTTTGATGATGCCAGAAAACGCGGAACTCTCCCTCAAGACGATCGCGGTAAAACGCACCGGCCTCTGTAAAGGTTTCAGGCGAATCGCTCAGCACGAGTTTTCCGCCCGCGCCGCTCAACACCGGCTTTTCAAAGGGGATGGCCGGCTGCAAGGAAGATACGGGAACCGTCGTTTGCGCCGCGAATGCGGTTCCGGCGCCTGTAATGGCGAACGCCAGCAGAACGTTCAGAACGAGTTTCTTTTTCATTCCGCACCCCATCGTCTTATCATTTCGCCTGGTTGGTGAAATAGATGACTTGCGGTCCCGCAGACCCGCCGGTCAAACTCATTTCGGACGAATAGACGGCCCCGTGCGGGTTCACGGAGAAATCGGTAACGTGCCAGGCGTTCTGCCAGCTGACGAACCCGGACTCGTACAGCTCTTTATTCCAGAGCAGCGAGAAATGGCCGTATCCGCCGGACGGGTTCAGGAACAGGCTCGTCGTGCGGCGTTCGTGCAGGCTGTTCTTGACTTGGACCGAGAAGCGGTACATGACGCCGTAGTTGCCGTTGTTGATCACGGCTTTGCCGCCGACGGCATCCCAGCCTTCCTCATACTCGCCCGGCATGCTGTCGCTCCATTGCCCGTAAGCGGCGGAATCGACGCGCAGGAAGGCGTTGCCCATGGCGGTGTCATACTGCAGTAAGCCGATGCGGTCGAAATGCGGGAACGTACCGCGAGTATGCGAGTCTTCCGGCAGGATCGTCACCTGGTCCGGGCGTTCCGGCAAGGTGTCGTAGCTCAGCGTCGTGACGGTGACGGCTGCCGGCTTGTTTCCGATGGCCGTCTGCGCGATGAATTGCACGATGCCGCTGTTCGTGAGGTCCGGATCGGTCACCGCGGACACGACGTAACTTTGGCCCGGCGCGAGCGTCGCCGCCAACGTCTTATCCTTCTCGGTCGTCAGGAACGACGACAGCGCCAGCTGGCCGGCTACGTCTACGTAAAGGTTCACGCCGACGCCCTTGCCCTTCGTATACAGCTTCACCGTATCCGACGACGTGTTGGTGACCGCTGCGCCCACGGAGTATGCGGACGTTGAAGTATTTTGATGATGCCAGAACACCCGGAACTCCCCTTCCACGACGTCCCGGTAGAACGCTCCGGTTCCGCCGAACGTTTCCGGAGAATCGCTGAGGATCAGTTTGCCTCCCGTTCCGTACAGTTGCGGCTTTTCCAGGTTCACGGCAGGCTGCAGCGTTTCGATCGGCACCGTTTCCTGTGCGGCGAACGCGGTTCCGGCCCCGAAAAGGCCGACGCCGAGGGCAAGGCTTAAGACTAGCTTCTTTTTGAACAAATGAATTCCCTCTCTTCCCAAATGAATGTTGAGGATAGCATGAAATTATCCTCCAATTACTCTTTACACAAAGAATATATTCTCCAAACGAAAAAACATGCCCTTGCTCCAGGGCAAAGACATGTTTCTTTCGCGGATTCCGGCTTACCCTTTGACGGCGCCGACCATCCCGTTGATGAACTGCTTCTGCATGATGAGGAAGATCGTGATGATCGGGATGACGGAGATGATGACGCCGGCGGCGATATAAGGAAAGTTGTAGGCCAATGTGCTGTTCAAGGAACTCAGCGCGGAGGCGAGCGGATAACTCGCGCGATCGTCCAGGATGATCATGGGCCAAATCATGCTGTTCCAGAACGCCATGAAGTCGAAAATGACGACGGTGGCGATCGCAGGACGGATCATCGGCACCATGATTTGAGCGAAGATGCGGAATTCTCCCGCCCCGTCGATCCGGCCGGAATGTTCCATGTCTTTCGGCACGGTGATGAACGCCTGGCGCAGCAGGAACACGTTGAAAATGCTGATCGCGGACGGAAGCACGACGCCGAACATCGAGTTGTACAAACCCAGCCACTTGATCGTCAGGAAGTTGACGATCATGCCTGCCGCGTTCGGCAGGATCATCGTGCTGACCATCGCGAAGAAAATGATGTTCCGGCCGGGAAAACGCAGCCGAGCCAGCGGGTAAGCCGTCATGGTGCAGAGCAGCAGATTCAAGCCTACGCCCATGACCGTCATGTAAACCGTGTTGCCGATATAATGCCAGAGCGGCATGATGTTGAACACGTCGATGAAATTCTGGAACGTGATCGGATTCGGAATGAACTGCGGAGGATACGCATATACGTTGTCCCCGTTTTTGAGCGCCGTCGATAGCAGCCACAGGAACGGGCCGAGCGTCAGACAGGTCGCCAGCAGCAACAGCGGGTATACAATGACGGCTTGCAGAACCTTCCTGGCAGAGGTTTTCTTCGAGCGGTAACCGCGGGCTGCAGGTGCGGATGCGGTTACGGCGGTGGAGGTTTCACTCATAGTACGTCAAACCCCCTTTTCTCGTATAGCGGAACATGAGGATCGAAATCGCCATGATAATGAACGATACCAGCAGTCCGATGGTGGCCGCGTATCCGAATTCGAAATCGGCGAAAGCAACTTTGTACGAATAAACGCTCGTGGTGATGGTGGAGTATGCGGGATCTCCGAGTTGGCCGTGCATGACGAATACCTCGTCGAACACTTGGATCGCGCCCATGACGGACATCAACGAGCAGAGCAGCACGAAAGGCATGAGCAGCGGGATCGTGATGTGCCAAATGACTCTCCAGCGATTCGCTCCGTCGATCCGGGCCGCTTCCTGCATTTCGCTCGGAATCGATTGAAGGCCCGCGAGGTAAATCATCATGTAGTAGCCCATGCCCTTCCACACCGTTACGATCATCACGCCGACCAGCGCGAGCTTCGTCTCGACCATGAAAACGACCGGTTCGGAGATGATGTGCAATTTCATCAGGAAATAGTTCAAAATCCCTTGCTCTTCGTACACCCATTTCCAGGCGATCGCCGCGGCGACCATCGAGGTGACGACCGGCACGAAATAAGCGATCCGGAAAAAACTCACGAAGCGAAGCTTGTTGTTGACCAGGATCGCCATCAGGATGGAAATGATCTGCAGCACGGGCACGACCACCACGTAAAGCAGGGAGTGCTTCAATGCCAATCCGAATGTCGGATCCGAAAAAGCCCGTTTGAAGTTTTTCCAGCCGACCCAGTGGGTCGTATCGATCACGGAATAGTCGGTAAAGGCCAGGGGAAGCCCCCGTATGACCGGGTAAAACGTAAAGACGAGCAGCAGGACGATGCCGGGAATCAGCATCATGTAAGCGAAAGCCGCTTCCCGCCGCAAAAGCTTGTTCGAGAACACCATGGTCACCCCCTGCTTTAAAATAGGACAGCCGACGTTATGGTAAATAGGAGTGAGCCCTGCTCACTCCTATTTCCTGTCGATCAGAGCGAATATTCGATTAGCCGGCTGCGTTGACTTCGTCCAGCAGTTTTTGCGCTTGCGCTTCGGACTGGCTCAGATAATCTTCCGGCGTCATTTGGCCGAGCAGCATTTTCTGCCAGTTCTTCCACAGCGGTTCGAGGATCTTGCCTTCATCCTTCACGCCGAGCGTGAAGTCTTGCGCTTGGGCGGCTTCCTGTGCCACGATGACTTTGACCTTGGATTCCGGATCGTCGCCCGCTTGGGTGAAGAACGGATCCGCGGCGGCTTTCTTCGTGGACGGCAGGATGTTTACGATTTTGCAGAACTCCAGCTGAGACTCGTCGTTTGTCATGAAGTTGGCGAGGGCGATGGCTTCCGTGTGGTTCTTGCTGGCCGTCGGAACGACGAGGTTCATGAGGCCGGCATGGTATTTGCCGGATTTCATCGTCGGCATCGGAGCGACGAGCGTGTTGTCATACACTTTTTTGGCGTTCGTTTTGACGCGGCTCAGGAATTGCGCGCCGGTCGTCAGCGTGGCGATTTGGCCGCCTTGGTATTTATCCGTCGCGTAGTTGGCGTCTGCGGACAGGGCTTCCTTCGGCACGACTTTCTCGTCGAAGAGAGCTTTGTTCCACTTGACCCATTCGAGCGCTTCCGGAGTATTGATGATCATTTTCTTCTTGTCGTCGCTGATCATCGGAACGCCGGAGAAGTACAGGTCGGCCGGCGGGTTGTAGCTCGGCACGAAACCGTATTTGCCGGTTTTCTCTTTGATCGTGACGGCTTGCTGCTTCAGCTCTTCCATCGTTTTCGGAGGAGAGTTCGGATCGAGGCCGGCTTTCTCGTACAGATCCTTATTATAAATGAAGGCGGACAATCCGTAGTACCACGGGAACGCGTAAACGCTGTCGCCGAGTTTGGCGGAATTGTACAGGTTTTCGAAATAAATCGAGCGCTGCTCATCCGTCGCTTCCTTGTTCATGTCGACCAGCGCGTTTTTGCCGGCCAGCGTCATCGTCATGCCGGTGTTCAGGTTGACGACGTCCGGCGCGTTGCCCCCGGCGATGGAGGCGAGCAACTTGCTTTCCATGGCGTCGTAAGGAAGGTCGGTCCATTTGACCGTGACGCCCGGATTCGCTTCTTCGAACTTCTTGATGCGCCCGTTAATGTAGTCGTCGAAGTTCGGGCTGAGCGAGATCGTCCAGAACTGCAGCGTGACGTCCTTTTTCGGAGCGTCGCTCGGGCTCGCGGACGCGGAGGTCGAAGGGGATGCCGAAGGCGAAGTGCTTGCGCTGCTGGCGCCTCCGTCGTTGTTGCTCTTGCCGCAAGCCGAGAACAGGGATACAGCCAAAGCGCAAACCGTAAGCAGTGCGGAAACCCGGATTTTCCTGGTCATGCTTGTCCCTCTTTTCATTTAAGTAGTTGACTCAGCGTTCTAGCGGTAAAGCCGTAATGCGGACTGCCTTGCTTTTGACCCCCTTCCGATCACGTTCGCGCGTTCTTTTTTTGGAAACGCGTTCAATTTTCGGAATTTTCTTTCAGATATAATGGAGTGATTGGTGTTAATGTCCATAATATATTATAGGGGTCAAATTCAAGTCAATACTATTTTGGATATTTATTTCTTTTTGTAGATCATTAATGAAATTAATATCCTTTAATTGTGACTTCTCTGTAAAGCGCCGTCCATCGCCTGTACGAACCTGCGCGTAATTTCCTGCGGTCGGGTGATCGCGGTACCGACGACGACGGCATGCGCGCCGGCGTTCAGGCAAGCTACGCATTGCTCCGGCGTCCAAATGCGACCCTCGGCGAGCACGGGCACTCTCCCCAATGCGGACAGCCGCGTCACCAGTTCAACGTCAGGATTCTCGTGCTGCGGACTGTATGGCGTATAGCCCGACATCGTGGTGGACACGAGATCGGCGCCGAGCTCCATGGCGTTAACGCCTTCTTCGAAAGTGGAGATATCCGCTAAAATGACTGCCTCGGGATAGCGCTCGCGGATCGCTCGGAAAAAATCCTCCAATTCGATACCGTCCGGCCGCGCCATGCGGGTTGCGTCGACGGCCAGGATATCCGCTCCCGCTTCGAGGATTTCCGATACTTCGCGCAGGGTCGGCGTGATATACACGTCGGCGCCCGGATAGTTTTTCTTGTACAGCCCGATGACCGGCAATCTGGATTTCTTCTTGATGGCGGCGACATCCTGCGGCGTATTGGACCGAATCGCGACCGCGCCGCCTTCTTCCGCGGCGCGAGCCATGAGCACCATCATTTCGGCGCCGTACAGCGGTTCTTCCTCCAACGCTTGACAGGAGACGATCAATCCGTTTTTCAGGCTGGAAATCAATTTGTCGCTCATGAACTCACCTGTCTCTGAAGTGGAGTATGGATTCATTTTCATTACGTTAGGTGAAATTCACCTCCATTCCCTGTTGGTTCCCATTATAGCAAGCCGCATCGCAATATAAAAGATATTTTTTTCAATTTTGATTTTAATTTTGGATATTAAATTCAAACCTTATGCTATAATGCTTGTAAAAAGACCCCTTACGGAGGCGCACGAATGACATCTATCGTTTACTTGCCATTGGACGAACGGCCGTGCAACGCGGTATATCCCGTACAGATCGCCGCAGCAACGGATTTGAAGCTCGTCACTCCTCCCGATTCGATATTAGGAGCCAAAAAAACGCCAGCCGACACCACCTCCATCGCGGATTGGCTGCTGGAACAAACGGCATCCGCCGATCGGCTGATCGTCTCCCTGGACATGCTCATTTATGGAGGCATCGTGCCTTCCCGGCTTCATTCTTTATCATTAGAAGAATGCCGCGCGCGGTTGGCGACGCTTGAGGCTTGCCGGAGAAACAATCCCCGGCTCCGAATCTACGGCTTCAACCTGATCATGCGCGCTCCCGCCTACAGCAGCAACGACGAAGAGCCCGAATATTACGCGGACTACGGCGCGCAATTGTCCCGGAACGGGTGGCTCCAGGACAAGCAATCGCGGGAAGGCCTCAACGAAGAGGAGCAGGCGGAGTGGCAAGCGCTGCTGGCCGGATTGCCGGCGGACGTACTGGAGGATTTCACCGGCCGCCGCAGGTTGAACGCCGCGGTGAACGCGATGGCGATCGAAGCGGTGAAGAACGGCACGATCGATTTCCTGATCATCCCGCTCGACGATAACGCCAAATACGGATATACCTCGACGGAACAGCGGCGGCTGCTGCTCCAGATTGAGGAGCATCGCCTAATGGACCGCGTCCACGTCTACCCCGGCGCGGACGAAATCGGATGCACGCTGTTCTCCCGCGTTTTCTGCGAAGTGAAGGGTTACAAGCCCGAAATCTACGTCCGGTTCTCCGCAACGGCCGGCCCGCTTGCGATTCCGCGATACGAGGACCGCAGCCTGGGCGAAAGCCTGAAAAGCCAAATCACGGCCGCCGGCGGATTCATCGGCGACCATGCGTCGGAAGCCGATTTCGTGCTTATGGTGAACTCGCCGCCCGTCGGCCAGTACGACATGGCTGAAACCTCATTCCCCTACGCCAATCGCCATGCCGCGTATTTCTCCGAAACGAACCTGCGGGAGTTCGCGCAAGCGATCCGCCGGTACGCGGACAAAGGTTACATGGTCGCCCTGGCAGACGTGGCCACCAGCAACGGCTCCGACCGTCCGCTGATGAACCTGCTGTCCGGTTCCGGCTTGCTTCCTGCCCTGTCCGCTTACGCCGCATGGAATACGACCGGAAACACGCTGGGCACGGTCATCTCCCATGCAATCGTTGAGTCGTATTATCGCAAGGAGGAAGGCCGAGCGGGTAACGAACGCTCGCGGAACAGCGAGACTTTCTTCGTCTCCCGCCTGCTGGAGGACTGGGGCTACCAGGCTCTCATCCGCTCCGATATAGGGGAGAATCACCTGGCGGCGCTTGGCGGCAATTATTTCGATGTCGCCGCCATTCACGATGAGGTGACGGCGTTGGTCCGTTCCAAGATGGAAGACTTCATCGGCGAGTACCTGCAGGATCTGCAGCCGGAGCGGTTCCGGCTGGAACGGGTATACATGCCGTGGAAGCGGATGTTCGAGGTCGGCCTGGACCTGCGCTTGGCGGCGGAATAGCACGAAAAAGGCGGAACCGTGTGGTTCCGCCTTTTTGTTATCGAGCAGTTTCGTTCATGAACATAAAAGAAATGCAAAAGTGCATTTTTTTGAGCTGAATCTGTCCATCCGAGGCAAATAGGTGCAATTCTGCAGGAATTTCGTTGCGTGACTGCTCGTACGCTCGTTTTGCCCCGAAATACATGTAGATTTACATCTATTGCGCCCCGTTCGAATAGCGCTTTTGAAATAGATGCACATTTGCAGGAATGGCATAGCAATCGTCACGCTCCGGATCGACCGAATCAGCTGCCCATATCCATCACGTATAGCATAAACCCGCGGTGTACGGGAACGGCACCGGGAACAAGTCCTCGAATGCTTTCGCTCCTTCCGGCAACGGTTCGTTTTCCGCGCTGGCGCAGTCGAAAATGAGTCTCACGAGATCTTTCGAGGACAACGACACGGCGTTCCCCTCTCCATCCGACAGCCGCCAATTTCCTTCTCCCGAGTCTACGAGACGCAGCCCGCGGCAAACCTCCCCGAACCACGGACGAAGCTGCGACAGCAGCGCATCCCCGTCCACGATGCGCACGGTGCCCAGATGGTCTTCCTGCGCCGAAGGCACTTCGACAAGCGCGGCATGAAGCCCGGTTTCGTGCCACGGCACGGGCACATCGACGCCTGGCAGGCCATATCGGCGAACCGCTTCTCCCGTCAGCCGCGCGACCGCATCGGAATCCCCCGCCTGCTCGATGACGACGCCTCGGCGTTCGGGGCTCATAGGCACTCCGATCACCGCGAATGCCTTCACCCGCCCATCTTGCTCCGCGACCAATACCCGATGCTTCATTTTGATGCAGCTTGCCAGCGCTTCGGCGCGAAGCAAAGCGGCCAGCTCAAGCACGCCGAGATGGTAGCGCACGGGCCGGGCCGCCGCGACTTCCTGCAGCGCGAACAGATCGTCCGGGCTCATCTCCCGGACCGTTTCCCCCGCCGGGCCGGCGGCCAGCTTCTCGGCATGCTCCGCACTCATGCCGTAACGGCGGACCCGCCCGAACGGAGCGCAACCGGTTCGCGTATAGAGTGATCGATAGCCCGAGACGAGGAGCAAAGCTCCTCCAGCCCGGCGCGTGTACTCGTTGATCCGACTCAGGATTTCGCTGGCGTACCCTTTGCCTCTCGCATCCGGATCGGTGCAGACCGAACCGAGGGCGAACGCCCGCAGCTTGGCTTCGCCGATCCGGATCTCCCAAGGCACGAGCCCCATGAACGAAACCAGTCTTCCCTCCTCGTCGAACGCCCCGAACGACAGATACGGCGAAGTCTCTCCGAATATATACGGAAACGCGCCGCCCATCGAAGGCTGCTCCGCGTCGCGGAAAGTAACGTCCGACAAGCGGACGGCCTGCTCCAAATCGCTTTTCGTCGTTAATCTGCTTACAACCGCCATGTTCTCTGCCTCCACCGATGTCTAAGTTGCTTATCGACCTGCCGGCCTTCCCTCCGGTCGATGGAGCGGCTGCTCGCCGATCACTTCGCCGGTCTCGAGGCGCAGCCACGACCGGAAGCCGCGCACGCCTTCCTCCAGGACGATAACCCGGGCGCCGTGCGCGAAACCCTCTTTCGAATAGTTGTTGTAGCCGGTTTTGCGGCCATAGCACAGCGTGACGCCCATCAGTTCGCCTGCGAAATCATTGGCATGGTCGTGGCCGACGAAGGTGCCTGCCACATTGCCTTGCTGGACCATCGCCGCGAACATGCCGGTATTGAGCAGAGGGCAGCAAATTTCTTCATACTTATGTCCACGGCATTCCCGGAAATCCCACACGTCGTTGTATTCCGGCAGCGGGATATGAAAGAAGGCCAAAGCCGGAACGGGTTTGCCGCCGTTCTTGACTGCGAGGGCTTCCGATTCCCGGACGAACCAATCGATCTGGTCCCTCGCGAAGGCGGCGTACCCCCCGATCGGGGCGTCCGCGTAAGCTCCCGAATCCAGAAAAAACAGCGCTTGGTCCGTTTTGCCGTCCCGGCCGGCGACGCGCAGCACGTAGTTCCCGGTGCCGGTGAGCTCTTCAGGGCCGCTTTCGGTCAGGCCGTGAGGAAGATCCCGTATCGCGTCTATCAACTCCGCGTGCGTGGCGTTGCCTTCCGCGTCGTGGTTGCCGAATACGACCGCCCACGGCGTTCCCGCCTTCACGAGCGAAGCCGCGGCTTCCCGAATGGAATGGGCAGGCGTCGTGCAGGTACCGCTTTCGATCACGTCGCCGGTAATGACGACGAGATCGGGGCGTTCCTCTTCCAGCACCCGTTCCATCACGCGCCGGGTTTTCATGTCGTTCTCGTTTCCGTCTCCCCAGTGGAGATCCGTGAATTGCACGATTTTGAACAAACCTTCGTCATTGAAAACCAGCGGTTGCGGCATTCGGCGTTACCACTCCCCTTGCTAAATGTGAAGCACCATTCCGTCATACGCGACTTCGATTCCTTCCGGATCGAAAATGGCCGTCAAATCCTCGTGCATCAGCCCGATGTTGTGGGAAAAGTGGGTCACCACCGTCCGACTGGCGGAATCGATCATTCCCTCGCTTCGCATCCGGTCCCGGATCGCGAGCACGGCTTCGATGTTCAAATGGCTGCCCGTAAAAGGCAAATTGCCGTTCGTGCAGTCGAGAATGACCAGATCCAACCGTCGGCCGGTCAACCATTGCCACGTTTCGTCCGGCAGCAGCCCCGTATCGTGCCCGTAAAACAACGTGCGCCCGTCCTTCTCGATGTGAAACAGAAGGCAAGTCTCGTCAGGATCATGGTTGGCCGGCAGCGCAGTGACGGAGGCCGTTCCCGTATCCACCGTCTGGAACGGAACGATCCGGCTGATGCTGAGACGTTCGGCATTCGGCCTTCCGACCGCTTCCCGGCATTTGCGGACGACGTTGTCGTGTCCGTACACGCGCAGCGGATGGCTCAGTTCGTGGGCGAACACGGGAAGGCGCATCTCCAGATCCTCCGCGCGCAAATGGTCCGAGTGCGAATGGGTCACGAACAGGTCCCTCACTTGGCCCAGATCAATGCCGTCACGCAGCACATGGTGGTAGGTGTCGGGAGGAAAGTCGATTTTCAGGATATCGTCCATCAGGACCGAGCTGCGGGTGCGAATGTTTTTGCCGCCCCGCCCGCGTGCCCGCAAGCAGTGCGTGCACCGGCAAAACATGCCGGGAAACCCTTCCGCCGCGGCCGTGCCGAGAAAGTGAATTTTCATGGCGGACTCGAGCCTCTTCTCCTTAGCGGTATCGCTGAATGAAGCGGACGGCTTTCCGGATGTCTTCTTCCGGACGGTCGCCGACTTCCCTCTCGATGGTCAAATAGCCTTTGTAGCCGATCTCCTGCAGCGCGGCGAAGTAATCGTCGAACTTGACGCCGCCTTGACCGAGCGGCACTTCCTTGAACACTTGGCCGGAGGAGACCATCTCGGCGATTTTGCCGTGGTCCATCGGCTCGAAGCCGAGGGCGCCGTACACTTCGCGGGGATCGACCTCACGGTAGCGGACGCCGTCCTTCACGTGCGTGTGTACGATGTAGTCCTTCAGAAGCCGGACGCCGGCGACCGGATCGTCCCCCGTGACCATGACCATGTTCGCCGGGTCAAAGTTGACGGACACTCCCTTGGTGCTCAGCGTATCGAGGAACGATTTCAGATGGGCGGCGCGTTCCGGGCCCGTCTCGATGGCGAAAAACGCGCCCATGCTCGTTGCGTAGCCGCTTAATTCTTCGCAAGCCTGCTGCATCGCTTCGTACACTTCGTTCCGCTCGTCCGGCACGATGCCGATATGCGTCGTCACGACGTTCGTTCCAAGCTCGACCGCCAGATCGAGAATACGTTTCGACTTCTCCACTTTCGCCGCATTCGCCTGGCGGTCTTGGAAGCCGTGGCCGCCCAAGTCCCCGCACAGCGCGGAAATTTCGAGCCCGAGCGATTCGATGTAGGCCTTTAATTCCTTGCGTGCGGTTCCGGTCAGATTCGCGGGATCCATTTCCCCGCTCACGGCGTAGATCTGTACGCCCTCGGCCCCGACTTCCTTCGCTTTAAGCAGCCCTTCCCGAACCGGCAAACGGAAGCTGTCCACGATAACGCCGATTTTATTGGTCAATTTCAACGCGATCTCTCCTCTCAGTAAGGGGTTGCGATGTTGGGATTAATCGAAATAAACTTCCCGGCCTTTTTCGGCCGACTCGTAAATCCCGCACAAAATTTTCATCATTTCGACCCCGTCTTCGACCGGGCTGAGCGTTTCCTTGCGGCCGAAGCAAGCGTCCACGAAATGGTTGACTTCACTGTTGAAGCCTTGCGTGAAATTGAACGAAAGGTTATCCACCTGCGGGGTCATGTTGAGGATCGTGTCGTGCTTCTCGGTGACGATCGCCAGCTCCGGCTCGATTTCGGCCCCGCCCTTGTCCCCGTAGATCTTCACGGTAATCTCGTCTTTCAGGGCATGCAGCGTGAAGCTCACGTCTACGAGCAGGGAAGCGCCGTTCTCGAAACGGATGACCGCGTTCGCCAAGTCTTCGACCGTGTTTTTGCTCGCATCGTAATCGGAAGCCTTGTAGAAGGACAGTCCTTTGACGTGCGCGCGATTGCCCAGCCGGTTATACGTGTTGCCGCTGACCGATTTCACCTTCGGCCGGCCCATGAGGTACCAGCACAGATCGATGATATGCACGCCTAAATCGATCAACGGACCGCCGCCCGAGCGCTCCTTGTCGGAGAACCAACCGCCCGGATTGCCGAGCCTGCGAAGGCAGCTCGCTTTGGCGTAGTAAATTTCGCCGAGTTCCCCCGCCTCTAGGAACTGCTTGACGATTTGCGTGTTCGAACTGTACCGGCGGACGAAGCCGACCTGGAGCGTTTTGCCGCTTTGGCGGACGGCCTCTTGCACCCGGAGCGCCTCCTCTACCGTTTTGCACAGGGGTTTCTCTACCAAAACGTGTTTGCCGGCTTCGAGCGCCGCGACGGCGATTTCGGCATGCGAGTTGTTCCACGTGCAGATGCTGACGGCGTCGATGCCCGGATCGGCCAGCAGCTCGCGGTAATCGGTGTATACCTTTTCCGCCTTGTATTTGTCGGCTTTGGCTTTGGCCCGTTCTTCATTCAAGTCGCAGACGGCGACGATCGTCGCCTCCGGATTCTGGTCGTACCCGGCAAAATGCACCTCCGAAATCGAACCTGCACCGATGACGGCTACCTTCAATTGGCTCATGAGTCCAACTCTCCCTTGAATATGATCTTATTCCGTACCTTTTGCTCCGTAAAGCCACACCTGCGCCGCCGCGCCGATCACGCCGGCATCCGCTCCTACGTAAGCAGGCAGCAAGCGGCAAACCTTTCTCATGCCGGGAGACGTTCGGGCCTTTACTTCCTTCTCCAACGCTTCGAAGAAGACCGGCCCCGTCCCTGAAACGCCGCCGCCGATGATAACGGCTTGCGGGTTCAATGTATGGATGAATCCGGCAACGGCCGCGCCGAGCGCCCGGAACACGGTGTCCATGACCTTAGCCGCAGCCGCGTCGCCTTCGACCCACGCTTGGACGACCTCCCGGGAATCCGGCGCCCAAGCGGGCCGCCCCTCCGTCCCTGCGGTCATCGACTCCAAATGCTCCTTCCCGAGCCGGGCGATCCCGGTTCCGGAAGCATACAGCTCGATGCAGCCGTTGTTGCCGCAGCTCGGGCATCGGGGCCCGTTAAAGTCGACCGTCACGTGGCCCAATTCACCCGCGCCGCCGTACGTTCCCCTCACCAGCCGCCCCGCTTCCACGATCGCGCCGCCGACGCCGGTTCCGAGCGCCAGGCAGACGAAGCTGTCGTATTCCCGTCCGGCTCCGAACATCTTTTCCGCGACGGCAATGACGTTTACGTCGTTATCGACGCAGGCCGGCTTGCCGAAACGCTTCTCCACGATTTCGCGGATCGGCATTCCCGTCCAGCCCGGAAGCTGTTCTCCCGCAAACTCCACGGCACCGGTGCGGTAATCGATTTGCCCTGCGCTGCCGATGCCGATCCCTTCCACCGCGTCCGGCCCTCCGGCTGCTGTAAGAATCTCCTCGATGCCGGCCAGCACCTTGGCCATGACGCGCTCGGCGCCCGCCTGCGCATCCGTGGGCACGATGAGCCGGCGGACAATCGCGCCTTGTTCGTCCACCAGGGCAAAGTGGATTTTCGTCCCCCCGATATCGACTCCGATCGCTTGCTTCATGCTGGGCGGCTCCCCTTCACCATTGCAAATCGTCGCTGGGCCAGTGATTCTCGATCCCTTCGCTGCGGATGAGCTCCAAAAACGATTCCAAATGTATGGCTTCTTCACGGACTTGATGCGGCGCAATCCCATGTCTCACAGCGTAAGCCGCCAAGTAACCCGCCGACTCCCCGATGTTCCACTCCGTGGGATGCAGACGATAGCATCCGTTGGCGATCTGCGTCGTGCCGATGTTTTTGCAAGCCGGCAGCACGTTTTTCACGCGGATCGGAAGCAGCGCGCCGAGCGGAATTTCATACGGCACGCTCGGGATATAGCACATCCGGTTCGTGCGGGTCGTCGGGTGCAGATCGAGGAAATAGAAACCGACGCCGACGCTGTCATCGTACCGGCGAAGGCCTTGATCCCCCCTCAGCTCTTTGCTGACGTCGAATTCGGTGATCGTTTGTACGGCTTTGATCCTTCTCGACTCCCGGATGTACGGATGCTTCGCCAGCCCGTCCTCCGTTCCGAGCACGTCTTTGCGGAACCGGATGCCGGGGTAGCCGCGCCCCCCGTCCGGCCGCGGAGCTTCGGTCTGCAGCCAATGGACGAGCGAAAGGCTGAGCTGCCGGGCTCCTTCGAGGTTCTTCCGGCGTTCTTCTTCGGATACGCCATAGATCGGGCCCAGGAAGTAATCGTTCTGGCTCCAGTTCACGAGCGTGATGTCGCTCTCGAAGAATCCTTCTTCGAACTGTGCGGCGTCGATGATTCTCCGGTACGTCCAGAGCGGCATCGGGTCCTTGCCGTTCGGCATGAACGGGATTTCCCTCATCTCTCCCTCTTTGGCGACATTGGGAATCAACCAACCGAACATCGGTTCACTTGTATAAGGCGGCACGTACGAGCGCCAAAACTCGTATTGCTCCGGTTTGGGAATGGTGTAGTCTCCACCTTCTATGTAGTCCATCGCGAAAACATGCGTGATCGACTGCATGTCAAGCGGATCCGCCTGTTCCGGGGCATGCGGCTCTCCCGTTTCCGAACGGGACTCCGCGCCCGAAACGTATTCCACGCCCGCGAGCGGAAGCAGGTCGCCGCACTCCGTGGCGTCGATGAACATTTTCGCTTTCAACGTCACGACGACGCCCGTCTTTTCCGACTGAACGTCGACCGACTCCACCGTGTCCCCGTTCGAAACCGCGCTTACGGGCCGGCAATGGTACATCAACGTAATACGTCCGCTGCTGACGTACGGGGCCAGCATATCTTCAAGAATCCGCAGCGCAACCTTCGGCTCGTGACAAATCCGGCTGACCCACCCGTTTCCGGGATTCAGGTTGGACTGGCTGCGGACATCCTCTTTCAACGGGTAATGATCCCGATAGTAGTTCCGGACCCTATCGCGAAACTCCCGGTAGGTGCGGGTGCATCCGAAGTTTTCGATCCAAGGATGTTCATCCGGAGGAACCGCCTGACTGGTCAATTGTCCGCCGAGCCAATCGGTTTCTTCCGTGAGCAGGACGCGAAGTCCCGTCTTCGCCGCGGCCAAAGCGGCCATGCAGCCGCCGAGGCCGCCTCCCAATACGATAACGTCCGCCGTCTCTCCCATTCCCATCGCCCTTCTCTTCCAGTTTTCCTTGACGCTATTATCGTAACATAGGTAGAATGTTTACTCCACTATTCATTCGCATTTAGAAAAAAATATCCAAAACAACAAAACGAAAGGAACGATCCGATTCGGACCGTTCCCCTTGTCGTTTGCTTATCGCGGTTTAGTACAGCTTGTCCGCCACGGACATCGCCGTTTTCTCGAGCGATTCGGCGGCCGTGTCCATCTTCATGGACAACAGCGTCGTCAAAATGTTGAGCAGATGGATTTGCGTGAATTTCGTCGACAGCGCCCCGCCCTCCGTCGGCATCTCCCGGGAGGGAACGAGCAGCACCGTGTCCGCATGCGCGGCGATCGGCGAACGGAGGTGGCTCGTCAAGCAGATGACGCCCGCGCCGTTCTTCTTCGCTTGGCGAACCGGATCCACCAAATCCCTCGTGCTTCCCGACGTGGAAATTCCGAAGACGAGATCGCCCTTCTTCACCAAAGCGGCGGACATGGCGATGATATGCGCATCCCGGTGAACCTCTACGTTCATGCCCAGCCTCATCAGGCGGTAATGCAGATCCAGCGCGGTAATGCCGGAGGAACCGACGCCGTAGACGAAAATCCGGTTCGCCGCCATCATTTTGTCCACGGCCAACTTCAAGTTGTCCACGTTTACGAGATCCAGCGTATTCTTCAGCAGCCGCTCATGCTGCATCGTCAACTTGCGCGCGACGGTCATGACGTCGTCCTCTTCGTCGATTTCCATGTTCGAAACCGAAGGCGGACGGTCGACCAGGTCCTGCGCGACGGACAGCTTGAATTCGTGGAATCCCCGGAAACCCAGCTTGCGGCAAAAGCGGATGACCGAAGTTTCCCCGACGCCCGCCTGTTCGGAGAGATCCGTCACGGTGGCCAGAACCGCTTCCTCGGGATTGCTTTTGACGACGTCCGCCACTTTCTTCTCGGCTTTCGTCAAGGAGGAATAAATGCTCGATATCATCAGGAGTGTATTCGACTGTTGCAGCTTCGGGCCCACTCTGGCCATAAAATGACCTCGCTTTTTTAACGATCTTCGTAGTAAAAGAATAGTTCATCGCCGAACGAAAAACAAGCAAATAACTTCTTTATCCGAATCTGAAAAAGAGAAAATATCCAGTATTTCGGCGTTATCTATTTTATTCGACAAAAAATGAGTTTTTCCTTCTTCTGCCAGTCTTCTCCATCGGAAATCCGTTATTCATCCGTCGACAATAAGGCCTCCGCTTGCCTCACCGTCTCTTCCACGATGCCGGCCGCGCTTTGATCCGCCTTCAGCAAGCGAGTGCCCTGCCCGGCCCATAAGGACATGTACCCGGCATCGCCGCGTTCAGCCGCCGCATTGCGGATATCCCGCGTCGCCGTATTCTGCAATGGAAAAGCGAGCGGTTGAAGCCCGGCTTCATCCCATTGACGGAGGAAAGCGTTCATGATGCCTCTTGCGGGCCGGCCCGAAAAGGCTTTGGTAATAACGGTGCTTTCCTCCGAGCTCTCCAATAGCGCCTGGCGGTAAGCGGCGTGCGTGCCGGCTTCGGCCGCCGTCAGGAAACGCGTGCCCATTTGCACGCCTTGCGCGCCCAAGGCCAAAGCGGCAACCAGTCCGCGTCCGTCCATGATCCCTCCCGCCGCGATAACCGGAACGGAAACCCGGTCCGCGATTTGCGGCACCAACGCGAAGGTGCCCACGTTGGCACCCATCGGGTGCAACGCCACGTCGAACGTACCGCGATGTCCGCCGGCTTCGGTGCCTTGGGCGACGATCGCGTCGCAGCCCGCCTGTTCGGCCATTTCAGCTTCCCGAACGGTCGTCGCCATCGCGATCACTTTCGCTCCTGCTGCTTTCGCCTGCGTCATGAAAGGTTCCGGTAAAATGCCGAAGGCCGTGCTGATGACCGGCACCTTCTCTTCGAGCAACGCTTGGACTTGCTCCGCAAATGGATCGGGAACAGCCGCCGGACCGTCGGAAACCCGGGGAATGCCCAGCTCTTCCCGGATCCGGTTCAACTGCGCTTGAATCTCTTCCGGCCGCACGCCGTCTTGGGACATCGGGCTTGCCGCGAACAGGTTGACCGCGAAAGGCCGGTCCGTTAGAGTGCGAACGCGGCGGACCGCTTCGCGGATGGCGTCCGGCGTCAAGTAGGCGGCTCCCAGCGTGCCGAGTCCTCCGGCGTTCGAGACGGCGGCCGCCAACTCTGGCGTTGACGGGCCTCCCGCCATGCCCGCCGCGATAATGGGATACCGGATGCCCAGCAGCCGGCAGAGCGGGGTTTCCAATTTCAAACGCATGGTATTCTTTCCCCTCTTCTAAGAATCGTGACGCTTCAACATGCAAAAAATCGCCGATCCGCCGCCTGGAAGGCGGGAATATCGACGTTTTTTCGAATTCGCAATTCCCTATTTGCCGGCCGCAGCCGCAACCGGTTCGTCCGCCAACGCATAAGGCAGGCAGAGCGGCACGCCCGTCCGGGGATCCTTAACGATGTCGGCCCGGATCCCGAACACCTCGCTTAACACGTTCTCCGTCATGACCTCGGCGGTCGGGCCTTCGCTCACCACGGTCCCCTGCTTGATGGCGACCATGTGGTGGGCGTAACGCGTCGCATGGTTCAAATCGTGGACGACCATCACGATCGTCCGCTTCTCGTCTTCGTTCAGCTTGCGAAGCAGCTGCAGCACTTCCAGCTGATGCCCCATGTCCAGGTACGTGGTGGGTTCGTCCAGGAAGAGGAACCGCGTATTCTGCGCGAGCGCCATCGCGATCCAAGCACGCTGCCGTTGGCCGCCGGAAAGCTGGTCAACCGGCCGGTCTTTGAATCCCGTCATTCCGGTCACTTCCAAAGCCCACTTCACGACGTCCAAATCGAGCTTGCTCATCCCGCCGAAGCCGCTCTGGTACGGAAACCGGCCGTATCCGACCAGTTCGTTAACGGTCAATCCGTCCGGCGCGGTCGGGTTTTGCGGCAGGATCGCGAGCTGTTTGGCCACTTCCTTCGTCGGCAAGGCATGAATGGATTTGCCGTCCAGCAGCACGTTTCCCGACTGCGGTTTGATGAGGCGCGCCATCGCCTTCAAAATCGTCGATTTGCCGGATCCGTTCGCCCCGACAAGAGCGGTGATTTTGCCGGTCGGGATGCTGAGATTCAAGTTCCGCACGACGATCCGGTCCATATACGCGATGTCCAGCAATTCCGTGTTGATTTTCACCATTGGGCCATTCCCCGTTTCCGTGCCGAGATGATCTTAGCGCTGCGCAGCCGCAGCCAGAATCGTTTCCTTCATCCGTTCCCGTTCTTCGGGTGTCAGTCGAGGGCAATTATAACACTTTTCGCCGCCCTCCCGGCAGTCGTACATGCAGCATGCGGAGCGGAGCATCGTCTCTCCGCCGGGCTTCCAAGGGTTGTCGACGTACCTCGGACGGTGATGGAACGGGTTTTTCCTCCGACCGAACGCCTCCGGCGAGAGCCGTTCCTTCAATACCTCCGACTCCCGGTCGAGCCTGTCCGTGAACGCTGTATCCGATTCGGTCTCGGCCATGTATTCCCGCATCGCAGCCAGTCTGCCGCCGAATTGGTTCCAGATGAGGTCCGGCTTCACGCCGGCGCCGGCGGTCATCGTGCCGATCGCCGGGTTGATCTGGTCGGCGAAATATGCGCGCCAATGCTCCTCCAGCACTCCTTCCCGACCGGAGTCGGGCAACTCCGCGAAACGCACTTCCCGAATCCGGTAGCCGAGATAGACGTAGCCGTTTCGGATGCCGAGCTGGAAATCCAAATTCCCGAGATCCAGATCCAAAAGCCGATCGTATTTCGCGAGAAACAGCAGCTTGGTGAACACGAGATTAAACAGCGTGATCCCCGCGAACGACACCGGAAGCGTAAGGCCGATCGCCTTGTACATGCGGCCCGCCGTATGGAGGGCAAGGAACGCTTCGGAAGGAAGCAGCCAATCCGAGGCGGGCATCTGAAACGACGGCTCGGAAGCCCCGCCCGGCGAGATGTTGAAAAACCGCTCCGTCAGTGAGAAATCCCATTCCGCCGTCATCCGATGCCCTCCTCCCATGCGAATTTACTTGATGCCGAGCGACGCCGTCAGATCGTCCATGACCTTTTCCCCGGCAATGGCGCCGCTGTACAGCCAGCTGCTCGTCGAACTCATTTCATAGACATGGCCCGCCTTCACGGCCGGAATGCCTTGCCAAATCGGGTTTTTGAGCGTTTCCGCTCCTTCGCCTTTGTCGCCGTTGACGAGGAAGACGTAGTCCGCGTCCAGCTCCGCCAGCTTCTCGAGGGTAACCGGGTTCCAAGAAGCTTTGGCCGATTCCGGCAAGCCCGTCACGAGGTTCGGAGCTTTCAAACCGAGGTCTCCATACAGCACGGCTCCGCTCGACAGCTTCTCGTCGACCATGTAAAACTGCTTTTGCACGAGCCACAGGATGGCCACCGATTTCGAGCCGATCGCGGACTCGACTTTGGCCTTCGCAGCGGCGGCTTTGGCGTCGTAAGCTTCGATCGCTTTCTTCGCTTCCTCGGATTTGCCCAGGAGTTCGCCGATTTTCAGCAGCGTTTGTCTCCAGTCCCTGATCAAGTCGTCGCCCAGCACGTATGTAGGCGCGATTTTGGAATATTGGTCGTAAAGGCCGTTTTGAACCTGGGAAGCCGAACCGATCAGGATCAAGTCCGGAGCGAAGCTCGCCACCGATTCCGGCGGCAGGTCATAGCTGATCGTCGGCACGTCTTTCAACGAAGACGACAGGTAGTCTTGAATGCCGTTGGCGACGGACCATTGCGCGACCGGCTTGACGCCGAGCGTGACGAGGTGGTCTTCCAGGTAACTCGCCAGTACTTTCTGCGGGTTGGCCGGAATGGTGACCTGATGGCCCATGGAGTCCGTGACGGTTTTTTCGGCGGCCCCGGAATCCGATGGCGCCCCAGACGACGAAGAAGGAGAATTTGCCGGCGAAGAGGCTGTGCCTCCTTCGTTATTGGAAGCTCCGCAGGCGGATAAAGTCAGCGCCATAACGAGGGCGACGACGGTTATGATGAGGTTCTTGCGGGTTTTGGCCGATTTCGAAATCAATGTAGGTTCCTCCCGTGGATAAGCGCAATGGAATACGCGAATAATGACATTTCAAATGATAATGATTATCAATCGCAGTGTCAAGTCGAGAAATTCGCTTTTAATTTTTGGCCCTCGCCAGGAGGAACAAAAAGTACGGAGCGCCGATGACCGCAACGACGACACCGGTTGGAATTTCCCCGGACTTCAGCGCGATTCTCGCGATCGTGTCCGCGACGATGAGCAGCAGGGCGCCGATCAGCGCGGACGCAGGGAGTGCGTGTTGGTGCTGCGGCCCGACGAGCCTTCTCGCCAGATGGGGACCGATCAGTCCCACGAACGCGATGCCTCCCCCCACCGCCACGCAAGCGCCTGCCAAGCCCACGGCCATCGCCAGCAGCCCGATCCGTTCTTTACGCACTCGGGTACCGAGCCCGGTCGCCTGCAGGTCGCCGAGCGCGAACATGTTGAGCACGCGGGCTTTCATGAAAGCCGCCGGAATCAAAATGACGATCCAAGGCAGCAGCGCCGTCACGAACTTCCAATTGGAGCCCCAAATGCTGCCGGCCAGCCAGATCGAGACGAATTGATACTGGGCCGGGTCCAGCCGGATCGTCAGCACGAGCATGGCCGCGGAAATTCCGGCCGCGACCGCGATGCCCACGATGAGAAGACGGGAGGGAGACACGTCTCCTTGCTTCTGGTAAGCGAGCAGATAGATGGCCGCTGCGGTCAAGCCCGCTCCGATCAAAGCGATAGCCGGAAGCAGGTAGACCGGAGCCACCGTCTGAACGGGATAAAACGAAATATACAAAATAACGGCCAAACCCGCTCCCGCGTTAATGCCGAGGATGCCCGGCTCCGCGAGCGCATTGCGGGTCGTGCCTTGAAGAATGCAGCCGGATACGGCAAACCCCGCTCCTACCAACAGGGAAATGACGATGCGGGGAAGCCGGAAGTCGAACAGGATCAAGGCTTCTCCGGCGGTCCCCCGGCCGATCAGCGTCTGCCATACGTCCGAGGGAGACAAGCGGACCTGCCCGGAATTCAAGCTGAAAATCAGCGCGATCAGAATGAGTACGCCGATGACGGCCATGACGATGGCGGCACGTTTCGCGCGATTCATTAAAACACCTTCTTTTCGGTCCGGGCCATGATCAGGAAAACGGGAACGCCGATGATCGCGATCAGGGCGCCGATCGGCGTTTCATATGGCGGACGGACCATCCGGCCTGCGATGTCGGCATAAACCATCAGCAGGCTTCCGATCATCGCGGAGCATGGGATGACGAAGCGATAGTCGGTTCCAACAAGAATGCGGGCCACATGCGGAATGATCAGGCCGATGAAGGCGACCGGTCCCGCGAGCGAAACGGCCGTACCCGCCAGAACGAGGACGGCGAGCGTGCAGACGGCTCTTACCCTTCCGGTTTTTTGGCCCAAACCGGTCGCCACCTCGTCTCCCATGCTCATCAGCGTCAGCGGTTTGGCATACCATACCGCCGCCGCGAGTCCGGCGACGGCGCAAGGCAGCGCCCAACGAACCTGCATCCACTGCGTGCCGGCCAAGCCGCCCGCATACCAGAACGCGAGGTCTTGTCCGATCCGAAACAGCAAAGCGACGCCTTCGCTCAGCGCGAGCAGCAGCGAGGAAACCGCAGCCCCGGCCACCGTCAGGCGCAAGGGGGTCATCCCCCCGCGCGCCATGGAGCTGATTCCGTATACGAGCCCCGCCCCGAGAGCGGCGCCCGCGAAGGACAACGCCAGCACCTGCGAATACGGCAGGCCCGGAGCCAATGCCAAGCATAAAGCCAGCACCAGTCCGGCGCCGGCGTTCAGGCCGAGCAATCCCGAATCGGCCAGCGGGTTTCTCGTCATTCCCTGCATGACCGCGCCAGCCACGGAGAAACTCGCGCCGGTGACGGCGCCGGCCAGCGCTCTCGGCAGGCGCAGATCCTTGACGACCAGATGCTGGTTCTGCCCCGGGTCGAAATGAACCAGGGCTTGCCAGACCGTATCAAGGGAAATTTTCACGGCGCCGACCGAGATCGAGACGGCGATGCCGAAGAGGAGAAGCAGGAACCCTCCGATCAGCACGATCAACATCGCCGCGAGAGGGTCCGTCCTTTTATCGGAACGGCCATTCAGCTTCGAATTCATGAACTCACCTTTTGTGGAAAATATCAACGATGATAACGATTATCATTTTCATATTATAAAAGAATGCTTCCTCGCTGTCCAACCGCCGTTTCCCTCTCTTTGTCACTTGAGACACTTACCCTTAACCGGGACCGCCTGACCCAATAAAAAGCGGAGCCTGAGACCGAATCCGGTCCAAGCTCCGCTTTTCGAAATTCTTATAAAGGAAAGTGGCAAGCGACCAGCCGGTCGTCTCCCGCCGGTTCGAGCGGGGGCTCTTCGAGCCTGCACTTCTCCTGCGCGTACGGACAGCGCGTATGGAACCGGCAGCCGGAAGGCGGATTGGCCGGCGAAGGCACGTCGCCCTCCAAAATGATCCGTTCCGTCGTCCGATTCGGAGTCGGCTTCGGAATCGCGGACAGCAGCACCTGCGTGTACGGATGACGCGGCCTCGCGAACAAATCCTCCGTGCGCGCGACCTCCACCATTTTGCCCAAATACATCACGCCGATCCGGTCGGAAATGTGGCGGACGACGTTCAGGCCGTGGGCGATGAACAGATACGTCAGCCCGAGCTCCTTTTGCAGCTTCTGCAGCAGGTTCAGCACCTGCGACTGCACGGACACGTCCAACGCCGACACCGCTTCGTCCGCCACGACGAATTTCGGATTGAGCGCGATCGCCCTGGCGATGCCGACGCGCTGGCGCTGACCGCCCGAAAACTCATGCGGATACCGGTTGCGCCGGGACACGTCGAGACCGACGAGCTCCATCAGCTCGACGACCCGCTCGTCCACCTGCTTGGCCGTCATTTTCCGATGGGTCCGAAGCGGCTCCGCGATGACGTCCTTGATGAGAAAGCGCGGATTCAGCGATCCGTACGGATCCTGGAAAATGATCTGCATCTCCTGACGCAGCTTGCGAAGGTCGGACGCGCTTACCTGCTGGATGTCTCGGCCCTGGAAACGGATCCCGCCGTCCGTCGCCCGCTTCAGCTTCAGCAGCACTCGCGCGAGCGTGGATTTGCCGCATCCGGACTCGCCGACCAAACCGAACGTCTCACCCGTGCGGATGCCGAAGGTGACGTCGTCTACCGCTTTCACGTGGCCGACGACCCGGTTGAACAACCCGGTCTTGATCGGGAAATACTTCTTGACGTTGACCGCTTCCAGCAAATATTCGTTCGTCGAAGTCATGGCTGCCCCACCTCCGGCCGGCTGGCGATCGTCACTTTGGCTTCGCGGTTGTTGGGCTTGCCCGGTCTCGGATCGTCCGCTCCCGTATCGTCCAGCCAGCAGGCGGCTTTATGGCCGGTCAGCGACTGGCGCAGCGCCGGCTCGTTCGTGCGGCATACATCCATCGCATAAGGACAGCGGGGATGGAACCGGCAGCCCGGCGGGATTTTGCTCATCGGAGGAATCGAGCCTTTGATCGTGTACAATTCTCCCCCGCGTTCTCCTTCGAGTCCGGGAATGGACTGGAGCAGGCCGATCGTGTAAGGATGGCGGGGCCGTTCGAAAATTTCCGCGACTGTCCCCTCTTCCACGACCGCCCCGGCATACATGACCGCTATTCGGTCCGCGACCTCCGCGGCTACGCCCATGTCATGCGTAATGAGCAGCATGGACATCCGGAACTCCTTCTTCAGCTGAAGAAGCAGATCGAGGATTTGCGCCTGCACGGTTACGTCCAGCGCGGTCGTCGGTTCATCCGCGATCAACAGCTCCGGATTGCAAGCCAGCGCCATGGCGATAACGACGCGCTGGCACATCCCGCCCGACATTTCGTACGGATATTGGCGGGCCCGCACCTCGGGATCGGGGATCCGAACCTTCCGCAGCATGTCGACGCTTTGCCGCCACGCCTCCTTATCGCTCAGCTTCTTATGGGTGCGCAGCGACTCGGCGATTTGCTCGCCTACCGTGAACACAGGATTGAGCGCGGACATCGGGTCCTGGAAAATCATCGTGATCCGGTTCCCCCGGATCCTCATCATGTCCTCCTGCCGTTTGCCCACGAGGTCTTCTCCGTCGAACAACGCTTCTCCTTCCGTAATGACGCCGCCCGCGTAATCGATCAACCGCATGACGGACAGCGCCGTCACGCTTTTGCCGCTACCGGATTCGCCGACGACGCACAGCGTTTTCCCTTTCTCGATGTCAAGCGAGATTCGGTCGGTGGCTTTGACCATGCCCCGATCCGTCAGAAAGCCGGTGGTCAGATTCCGGATTTCGAGAATTTTTTCCGCCATTGGTCCAGCCTCCTTCGGGGAATCGTCGTTTTCCTCGGATCCAGCGCGTCCCGGATTCCGTCTCCGATAAAGTTAACGGCGAGTACGACGATCAGGATGCACAAGCCGGGATACAGGGCCAGCATCGGGTTAGTCAGCATGAATTCCTGCGCGTTGCTGAGCATCAGCCCCCAGCTCGTGGCGGGAGATTGGATGCCGAGACCGAGGTAAGACAGCGCCGACTCGCTCAGGATCGCATTGCCGACCATCAAGGTGGCGGTGACGATAATGGGAGCCGAAGAGTTGCGCAGCAAATGTCCGAAAATGATCCGCCAATCCGAGACGCCGATCGCTTTGGCGGCTTCCACGTACTGCATTTCCCGCAGCTGCAGGTAGTTGCCCCTGACGAGACGGGCGACGCCCATCCAGCTCGTAAGCGCGAGAATCCAGATCAGATAGGAAGCTTTGGAACCGAAAATCGACAGAATCAAAATGTTCAGGAACAGCGTGGGAATCGAGTTCATCACGTCGACGAACCGCATGAAAATCGTATCGATCCAGCCGCCGAAATAACCGGAGATGGCGCCGATCGCCGAGCCGATGACGACGGACACCACGGCGACGGAAAAGCCGACCGTAAGCGAGATCTGGCTGCTGTAGATCAAGCGGGACAGAATATCCCGGCCCAATTCGTCCGTGCCCAGCACGTGGCCTTCCGTTCCGGGCGGCAGATCGGGGAACATCATGTCGATCCGCGTCGGGTCGTAAGGCGCCAGCTTCTTGGCCAATAAGGCGATCACGATGAAATGAGCACGATGACCAGCCCCGTCACCGCGAACGGGTTTTGCATGAATTTTTTCGCCGCCGTCCTCCAGGGTCCCGGCGGGGGCGGTTCCACCGGCGGAACCGGCGTTCCCGCGGGCACGCCTTGTGCGGTATTCCGGTTAATGCCGGTTTCGGCAGGCTGCACGTTCGTTTCGCTCATCAAGCGGATCCGCCTCCCCGTCCGTACTGTACCCTCGGATCGACCACGGCGTACAAGATGTCCGCCAGCAGGTTGCCAAGGATCACGATGACGGAAACGACCAGCGTGATGGACATAAGCACGGAATACTCCCGCGCGTTGGCCATCTCGACGAACAATCGTCCCATGCCCGGCCAGTTGAAGACGCTCTCCGTGAGCGTGGCCCCTCCGACCAGAATGGGCAGGTCAAGTCCGAGGATGGTGATGATGGGGATGAGCGCATTCCGGAGCGCATGCCGGAAGACGACCTTGCCTTCCTTCAGTCCTTTGGCTCGGGCCGTGCGGATATAATCCTGGCCCAGCACCTCCAGCATGCTGGAACGCGAATATTTGACGTAACCGGCAAGAAAGCCGAGAGATAGCACCGTCACGGGCAACACGAGATGCAGCATGAGGTTGCCGAAGTCTCCTTGCTTGTCCATATCGTACATGTCGGACAAGGGCAGAAGATCCCATTTAAGCGCGAACCACTGCTGCAGAAGAATGCCGAACCAGAATGTCGGCATGGCAAAGCCGAGATAGGAAACGAAGTTGGACGCGTGGTCGGAAATGCCGTATTCCCGGGTGCTGTTGTAGATCCCCCATGGAATCGCGATAATGAGCGACAGCAGCCAGGCCGCCGCCATCAGGACCACGGTGTTTTTGATCCGCGGCCACAGAATGTCCCCGACCGGGATATTGTTTTTGAACGTATGGCCGAGGTCGCCTTTCAGAAGCCCGCCGATCCATTTGCCGTACTGCACGTAAACCGGCTGGTCCAGACCCAGGTTATGGGCCTGAACTTTACCGGCTTCCGGCGACAGTCCGGGCGCCAGGAAGATTTGCGTAGGACCGCCGGGAGCCGCATGGATCAAGGCAAAGGTCAGGATGGTAATCAGGAAAAGCACCAGCACGGATTGCAGCAATCGGCGAATCAGATACTCGGTCATCCGGTGTCCTCCCGTCCCTGACACAGGGGAAGGGCCCGAAGGCCTTCCCCTGAATCAGTTGGTTTATGAAGTTGAGTAGGATTGCAGGACTTACTCCACCCACCAGTTGATGGCGTGGAACAGGTAGCCATAAGCCAGCGACGATTCCGGACGATCGTCTTCCGCCCATTTCACCTTCGAGGAGTTGACGGCTTGCGGGAGACCGTATTGATACAGGAAGACATACGGCAGATCGATGGAAATTTTCTCGCCGATTTCCTGATAGATTTTCGCGCGCTCCGTTTTGTCGACGGTTTGCTGGCCCTTCACCCACAGATCGTCGAGCTCTTTGTTCACGTACCAGCCGGAGTTTTGGCCGGCCGGCGGGAAGTACTTCGACGAGAAGATGCTTTCCGCGTCCGGATCCGGGTTAGTCAGGGACCAGCCGAGGAGGATCGCCGGGAACTTGCCGGGCGTGATGTTCTGATCGATCCAGGTCGCGAAATCCATGCCTTTCGGCGTCGCTTCGATGCCGACGTCCTTCAGGTTCTGTTGGATGATCTGGGACACTTGCTCACGACGGCTGTTGCCGGAGTTGTATTGCAACTCGAAGGAGAAGCGGTGCCCATCCTTCACGAGAATGCCGTCTTTGCCCGGCTTCCAGCCGTCCTCCGCCAGCAGCTGTTTCGCTTTCTCGGAGTCGTAGTTATAATTGACGGCCTTGTCGCCCGGATCCGCCCAGGAGCCCGGCAGGAACGGAGAGTTCATGAGACCGCCGGAGCCTTTGAGCACGTTGTCGACCATGCCTTGGCGGTTCAAGGCGTAGGCGATGGCCTGGCGGGTTTTCTGGCCTTTGAATGGCGAATATTTGTCCGGGAAGTTCTCGTCCTTGAAGTTGAACTGTACGTATTCGTACTGCGGACCCGGCGCCAAAATAACGTTCAAGCCATCCTGCTTTTTGACGGCTTCGATCTGCGTCAGCGGGATCGCTTCCGTCATCTGGACGTCGCCTTTCATGAGCGCTTGGACTTCGGTGTTTTGATCCGCGTAGATTTTATAAATGATCTTGTCGATATGCGGTTTTTTCTCACCCCAGTAGTTCGGGTTTTTCTCGATCGTGAAATGCTGTCCTTGCGTCCATTCGGACCATTTCCACGGTCCGCTGGAGACGGTTTGGGCCGGATCCACGCCGAACTTGCTGTTCTTCAGTTCCTTCGGCGGGATGTCTTTGAGGACGTGGGCAGGCACGATGGAAATGAACAGGGAGTACGGGAAAGGCGCATACACCTGTTTAAGCTTGATGTCCAGCGTGTAATCGTCCTTTACCGTAATCGAATCGATTTTGTCGAGGGTGCTGATGGCCGGAGAACCTACGTCCGGGTTACGGATCGTGTCAAATGTGAATTTGACGTCATTCGCCGTGATCGGCTGGCCGTCGCTCCATTTGGCGTTTTGCTTCAGCTTGATTGAATAAGTCATGTTATCCGCCGCAACCTGCGGAAGTTCAGCCGCGATGGACCAAGGTTCGGCGGCGAGGTTGGCGTTACGGTCCAAATCGTACAGCTTGGCGAAAATCAAGGCGTCCAGGTCACCGGAAGCCGTATCGTTAATGAAAATCGGGTTGACGGATACCATGTCGGTGAAGGTACTGATGGTCAGAGTGCCGCCGTCTTTGGGCTGTCCGGACGGACTCGCGGAAGGAGAATCGGAGGGCGATGCGCTTGTCGTCGCGCTCGGCGTCGCCGAGGCGGATGGAGAGGATGATTCCGACGATTTGTTGCTGGAGGAACAACCTGCGATTAGGACGGCTGCTAAGGCGAAAACGGTGAAACTGGAGACCCACTTCTTCTTTCTCACGATTTCATCCTCCTCGTCAAATATGTACCAATTACTGGCATAGAAACCCTATGCTTTTTACAGCATAACGACTTTTCTAAATTATCGCAAAATTTTTTTTATTCGTTTTTTCCCCTCCCAATCGCGACAATTCATAAATATGAACATTTATTCATAAACAAATTTCGCGTTTTCGAATCCCTAGAATTTGGGTTATATTTCTGGGCGTAATCCACTATTTTACAGATGGATTTTGCATTCGTTTAGTCCCCACAACAAAAGAGAGGCGTTTGCCTCTCTTTTTCGTTTATCTTATGGCTTTTTGCCATGAAAGCGCTTAAACAAAAATTTTGCGAAAACTTGTCGATTTTTTACCGCCGAAATCACGTTTTTTCCATGGTAAAAGTATAATCATACAAATTGAGGCCTTTATAAATTTTTTTTAAAGCAAATTTCGAATCACCATATACGCCTCACAACCCCTTCAACGCCCAGACTACCCTTCGAACCGGCAATAGCAGGAAAAAGTCCCGCTAATTCACTTCAAATTCCCACTTTCTCCGTATTAGTGGGAAAAACTCCAACTAAATGTATGCTGTATGGGGTTTGACCAACAAACGTGCCATATTAGTGGGAGCTTTTCCTGCTATTTTCGGTTGGGACGCCTTTTCGCCAGATTTAGTTGGAGCTTTTCCCGTTATTCTTCGCTAGCCCGTTTCACGGAGCAAAGCCGCTGAAATAGCTCCCCGCCGGCAGATGGTTCAATTCATGGAACAACAAAGGAACGAATGCGACATGCATGGCCGCGATGAAGAGCGAGCGGATTGCAACCGTTTTGAGCAGTCTGAAAGCCAAGAAGAGCAAGAGACCGAAGAGGAGCCCGAATACGGCATAATATTGCATAAACATCATCACGGCGTCCGGCAGCGGCACGTTCGAGGTGTATTTTACGAGATAGAAAACATAATATCCCAAAGCCCCGCCAAAGCCTCCTAACCTTGCGATCCAAACCCATTTCGTCCGATAGATAGGAACCGCCTCCTCTCCCCTGCTTCCATCCATTGTAAAAAAAAGCGCCGGCTGATGCCAGCCGGCACTCACGAGAAGCGAGCTTAAAACACGACTTGCGCCCATTCCGTATGGATCCGGAAGAAGCTGTCGGGATTGTGCTGCTTCAGCGATTCGATCAAGTTGTGGTTATGGCTGAGCGCCTTCACGGCCCCGCCCGCGTCGTGGAGCTTTCTCATCAGGCCCAGGATGCGGAGCAGCAGCTCCTCCTGCAGCATGCCGATGCCGCCGAAATCGACGACCACGCGGAGCGGTTTAACGAAGAGGAAGCCTTGCACCGCGGTTTGCAGCTCGTCGAGCTTCTCGTCGCCGATCCCGCTTCCGATGCGGATGAGGAAAATGCCGTTTTTGTTCTCGATGGCCAGGGGCACGTCGTTCTGCTTGCCGGATTCGTCCAACAGCCCGTGCGGGTCCGAGGATTTGATTTTCAGCACTTCGTTCACCGTCTCGAGGATTTTCTCCACCGTGACCGGCTTCAGGATGTAGTGTTTGGCGCCGTTCTGGATCGCCTCGAACACCATGTTCCGCTGGTCGAGGGCGCTGATCATGATGATGTTCGCGTCCGGATACGTGGCCATGATTTTCTTTACCGCGTCTATCCCGTTCATGACCGGCATCGTGATGTCCATCGTGACGAGGTCAGGAATCAAACGCGAATATTCCCGGTATGCCTCCATGCCGTCGGATGCTTCCCCCACGATCGTATGGCCGGCTTGCACGAGCATCGATTTCAGGTTTCTCCGCATGATCACGGAATCGTCTACGATCAATATTCTTGCCATGCGTATGACCTCCTAGGATAAAGTGCTTTTCTTTAAAATGACGAAACCGACCCGCAGCAGCCCTTGATCGGAATCGAGGCGGCACGTCCAAATTTCCGAATCGGCGTACTTAATGGAAGCTCCCTCCGTGCGGATCGTGATCGGCGGGTCCATCAAAATGAATTCTTCGAGGTTCTGAAGCTGCTTCAGCGAATTGCCTAAAATCATGTTCGCCGCTTCCGCCAGGCTGTCCTCGACGAATGCGTCTTCTTCTTCCTCGGGAACGCCTCCGATGACCATATGCTGCAACAGCGTGCGGGACAACAGGTCGTCGGCCGTGATTACGAAGATGCCTTCCAAGGCTCCTTTGACGTTGATGAAAGTCGTCACTTTGTTCAGGACCAATTTATCGAGCTTGCTTTGCTGGAGGAGAATCATTTCTTCCGGGACGAGCCGGACGCCGACCTGTTCGCGGAAGAAGCGTTCGGTCGTTCGGACGAGCGGCTCGATAACCGTCGGCATGCCGAGTTGGGGCAGATCGGACAAGTCGTCCGCCGGGAGCTTGATCCGGAACAGCGTACCTTGGCCCGCTTCCGACTTCACCTCGATGCTGCCGCCCAAGCGGAGCACTTCAGCCTTGACCGACGACAAGCCGATGCCCCGGCCGGACAGCTCGGTCACTTGCTCCTTCGTAGAAAGCTCGTCGCGGAAGATAAGGTCGAGCGCTTCCGACTCTTCCATCGCATCAAGCTCTTCCTGCGTATGAAGTCCAGCAACCAGCGTCCTGGCCTTGATCGCCTCCGCATCGATGCCGCGGCCGTCGTCGGCGATCGACAGGACGATCGAGCCCGCTTCCCTGGATACGTGGCAGATCAGGTTCGCTGACACTTCCTTGCCCGCCGCTTCCCGCTCCTCCGCCGTTTCGATGCCATGATCGACCGCGTTGCGGAAGATATGGATCAAGGAGCGTCCGAAGTCGCCGTACTGGTCCGTATCCGCCAGGAACTCCCCGCCCCTGATTTCGAACCGGTTGACGGATTTCTCCATCCGCGAAGCCAAGCCTTCCACGTATTCAGGGTAGGACTTGAGCAGGTCGCGGAACGGCTTGTACCGAAGCTTGCGCAGGTCCGGCAGCAGCAGCTTGCAATCCACCGGCGACAAGGTCGCCAGCATCTTCTTCTCGATCTCGATCAAGCGGTCTTTATCCACCATCAGCACGTCCCGGTCCTGCAGGAACTCATCGCCGACCGTATCCCGAAGCAAGCGCATATCTTCGTCCAGCGCGGCGGATAAGCGCATGCCCTCCAGCTCCGCCAGCCAATCGGGCGCCTCGCCGGCGTCCAGCTTGCCGAGCCTGGAGATGAGCGACTCCGCTTCATGAAGCCTTTCCGTCACGTGGCGCAGTCCCCATTGGGCAAACGTTCCTTTAAATGTGTGCAACTGTCGGAAAGCGACGGCGATGGTCTCTTTGAACGGCTCGTCTTTGGCGGCCAACTGCTTCAAGTCGAAATCGAGGAATTTGCGGAAGTCCTTCACGCTCGCGGAGAAATCGGCGTAATGGACCATCACTTTCACGACCATTTTAAGCGTGTTCCGTTCGGCTTCCATCTGCGATTGGAGCGCCCGCTTCTCCGTGATGTCCGTCAGTACGACCATGAAGATCTCTCCGGCCGGATTCTCCGGATCGGGGATGATTTTGTAATCGACGCTGACGATCCTGCCGCGGATCTCCACTTCATCGATGAGCAGCGGCATGTAAATCTCGCGGCGCATGCGGTCGGAATCCTGAAGGATTTTCACGAGGATGTTCTCCATGAAGATCCTTTGTTCTTCGTCACCGACCGAGATCAACTGGGCGAAGGATTGTCCGGCCAGCGGAGCTTCGGGCGACAGTAACTTTACGCATTCCATGCTGAAGACCGGATGGACCGACAGATCCTCGCCGAAAGTCAGGAAGCCCTGTCCCGCATGGTTCAGGATGTTGCGCAGCGCCGCTTCTTTCCGCAAAATCTCCTGCTGGGCGCGCTGGATGATTTCCTTCGATTCCATAAGCTCTACGTTTTGAGCTTCGAGCTCTTCGTTCTGATCTTCGAGCGTTTGCTTCTGATTCTGCAGCTGTTCGGCGTAGGAACTCATCTTCTGCATGATCAGGTTCGTCGAATCCGCCAATTCCTCGATTTCCCGAAGCGGACGTTTCAGGGCCACCCGATTGCTCGCCACATCCTCGTACCGATCCCGGGCAATCCCCTGAATGTTGTCCCGCAGCTGCTTCAACGGGTTCAACACCGGTATCGAGAAAAGCTTGCTAAAGAGCAGCGTGAACAGCGTCATGATACCGAGCATGACCGCGAACAGCACGATCGTCATCATCAGCATGACCGCCGTGATCGTCGGGGAGAAGCCGACCTTCACTTGCCCGATTGGCTCGCCGGAAGCGTTCAGCAGCGGCTTGGAGGATTCGGAATGGTACAGCCGGTCCACCCACTTGAGCAGCCCTGTCGGGGAAGCCATCGTGGGGTTGTTGGAGTAAACCGTGTTCCCCGCGATTTCGACTTCAACGTAAATCATTTCATCCGAGAAGTCTTCTCCGCCGTTCAGGTTGAGGTGGACTTCTCCGGCATGCTCCTGTGCCTTTTCGGTGTAATCCTGTGCCTTTGCTGTATAATCGGCTTTCCAAAGCGGAAGGAAGTATTCGATCTTCGCCTTTCGGTCCATCCTCTCTTTCCAGGCCTGGGATTCGGGAGTGGACGGATCGAAATCCTCCAGCCTCTGCAGCTTCATTTCTTTCAGGAAAGACGGCGAATTGATTTCTTCCGCAATAGAGGAGCTTATGTAGGTCGACACCGCTTCCGTGATCGGTTTGAAGATGACGCCGACCAGCGCCAAGGTAATGCAGGCGAACAAGAACGTGTTGATCATGTTGGACAGGTAGAACAAGCGTCTTACCCGTCTTTTGAGCGTCCGTCGGTTCTTCTTGTGACCGTGCGGCGAGTAATGGAATGAGGGCTGAGGCATCGAGGTCAAGCGGATTCACCTGCTTCGTCGGAGTCATGGGCCCGGGCTCCCCCTGCTAAGGGACGCTCGCCGGTTACTTCATAGATTTCAACGGCTTCTTTCTTCCCCTTGACCTGTACCTTGTCGACCAACCTGACCGCAAACGCGTCGGGATCGTTCAACCGGCGGTAGGTATGTTCAGAAATCAAAAGGGAGGTGCCGTATTGCTTGTTCAAATCCTCCATCCGCGACGCGAGGTTCACGGCATCGCTGATGACGGTGCCTTCCATCCGGTTCTCCCCTCCGACGATGCCGAGCATCATGGAACCGGTGTTCAGCCCGATGCCGATGCGCAGCGGGTCAAGTCCGGCCGCCGACCGTTCGCCGTTGAAGTCCCTCAGCCGTTCCAACATCTTGAGAGCTGCCCGGACTGCCAAATCGGGACTACGATGGAACAACGCCATGATCGAGTCGCCCATATATTTGTCGATGAAGCCATGATGTTCGTTGACGATCGGTTCCATGATGTACAGATAGGCGTTGATGAGCCGAAAGTTTTCTTCCGGCGTCATCCCTTCCGACATCGAGGTGAACGAGCGGATATCGGATACGAGAATCGTCATCTCGGTCCGTACGTGGTCCCCGAGCCGGACTTCGGTAATGCTCTTCTTCTGAAGGAAACGGATGAAATCCTGAGGAACGAAACGTTGATACGAGCGGGTGAGCGCCTGCTGGGCCAGCTTGGCCTGACGCTCCTCTTCGTAACCCTGCTCGAGGTTGTCGACGTTTTTGAGCAGCATCCGGTTGATGTGGATCACCTGACGGAACGCTTCCGTAATGCCGGGCTCGGCCCGTTGGAAGAGCTCTTCCGGCACCTGGTCCGGAATAAAGCCTTCTGAGATATCCTCTAGCGTTGAGCGAAAATGACCCAGCGGCTCATAGATTCGAACTTGCAAGCGTCGCCGAACCGTAAGGACGAAGAGGACGGTTCCGCCGAGCGATAACGCGAACAGGAACGCTCCCCATCCCCCATTCTCCCGACTCCCCGCGGCGCCGAATAGAGCGAAGGCACCGAGCATAAATACCGGCAAACCGATCATGAGGCCTGCCTCAAGCGTTAACTGCCTCTTGAGGCTGCCTAATTTCTCCTTGGCCATGTCTTTCATGCTTGACGGCCTTCCGTCCCGATGGGAACGGACAAGAGGCCGCGCAAGGATGCGGCCAGCGTTTCGCGTGTCGCGCTGACGGCGACGCTGCCTCCCGCTCCGCGGATCGTACCGATGAGCGTCTCCAACGCGGAAGCCAGTTCGGGATGGCAGCTCCCGGCATCGCCGAATTGAAAGACGATGTTGATCGGCTTCACGAACAACAGGCCTTGAACGGCGGTCTGCAGCTCCGTATAGGGACCCGGCCGAAGCGGATCGATGAGCCGGATGGCGAATTGGCCTCCGCGGTTGTCCACCGCGAAACTGGGTTCATTCGCGGATGCGGTCGACGAGGTATTCTCCCCGTCAACTCGGCGCTCGCCCTTCGACCCGGTTGTACCGCCGGCGCCGCCATCCTCCCGGGATAACGGTTCAAGCTGCTGGCGAACGGCCGCCAGCAGCTTGTCTGCCGTGATCGGTTTGATCAAATAAGTTTTCGCGCCGTTCTCCATTGCTTGGAACAGCATGTTTCTCTGGTCGAATGCGCTGATGACGATAATCCGGGCATCCGGATCTTCCTTCATCAGCCTTTTGACGGTCTCGAGTCCATCCATGACAGGCATCGTAATGTCCATCGTCACGAGGTCGGGACGGTGTTTACGGTAGGCGTGAACGGCTTCTTCCCCATTGGCCGCTTCCGCTGCGATTTCATAGCCCGCCTTCGAGAGAATCGCATTCAGGTTTCTGCGCATGATGGGAGAATCGTCGGTGATGAGAATGCGCTTCAAGGGCAAACCCCGCTTCCATATCTTGTCTCTCTCATTGTATATGGACCGACAAGATGTGACAATGAGGCTAGTCTTAAAAGACTATAAAAAAAAGCGCCGCTTCCCCATGGAAGCGGCGCCGAGCCGTTTCAACCGGCGTATATGCGCACGCCGTGCTTATTCTCCCGTTTGATCTGGTACATCGCGGAATCGGCTCTTTGGATGTATTCCTGCAAAGTCCTAGCCTCGAGGCAGATTCCGACGGAAGCCGAGACCGTCAAAGCCATCTCCCCGATCGGCAGCGGGCGCGACAAGCGGTCCATGAGATGGTCCACCGCCTCAAGCACCGTTTCTTCTCCGGCGTCCGGAAGGAGGATGACGAATTCGTCTCCTGCATATCGGCAGGCTGCCGATTGATGGACGACGGCGATTTCCTTCAGGATGGCGCCGATTTTTCGCAGCACCTCGTCCCCGATCTCGTGGCCGTAGGTATCGTTGATGCTTTTGAAATCGTCCAGATCCAGAAAAACGATCGCTTTCTTCGCATTCGTCGGTAAGTGGTAGAACAAACCCTCCATGTACTTCCTGCGGTACACGCCCGTCAAATCGTCGAAAATCGCGTTTTCCTCCACCTCGATCAAGCGGCTGACCAATTCGGCCATTCTCTCAAGCAATCTCGCATCCTCTCGGGTGAAAGCGTGCTTCCGGTCCAAGGCGCAAAACTGGCCGAATGTCCTGCCGTCCCGAAGGACGATCGGAATGCCCAGGAAGCTGCAAGCGCCGAGTTTTCCCGTAACCGGAAGGGCAAGCGTGTCCCCTTCTTTGACGAGGGTTTCGGATGCATTGTAAACGCTGATCAGCACGTAGGCGCTCTCCTGGGTTGCAGCGACGAAAAACGTATTGGCAGGTATGATTTCCCTTAGCGTCTGGAAAAAGCATTGCACTGCGTCTCGAAGGAGATGGTATTCCGTCGTGATTCCTTCATAACCGTATTCCATTGGAATTTCCCCTTGTCTCACCGCTCCGAAGCGCAAAAAAAGTCCATCCCGAAAGGAATGGACATGGCAAAGCCCACCTCTTTCGGTAACCCGGCCGCCTTAGAAACTCCATCGTTTCCTTAGGCCCGAGGTTTTGCGTCCTCGCTTTTCAGCAAGTTTGCCTTTTCGCTTCGGATGGTTCGCGTATCGTGGTTCGTGAATCACGTATCGTTCCGGCGTTCATTATTACCCGTCCGCTTGATGAATGAAACGCTACCCGCGTACGAATCGAACAAAATGTACGGGCTTCGTCCGGATGAATCCGGCAATCCGACGAGATACATCGGGTGCCAGCTCCCGGAACCGCTCGAAAGCATGCGAGAAAATAGGCTGTAATGCCGGGTCCGAATACAGCTCGCCCGGATCGAGATCGTTCTCCCCGTTTTCTTCCTCTTGACCGGCCGCCCTCTTCCTCAGCGATCTTTCCAGCTCTTCCAGCAAGAGGACGAGAGCTTCGTCGCCGAAAAACCGAAGGGAATGCCGGATATTCGCCCAGATGCGCGCCTGCGGGAGAAAATAGCAGGTCCACCAGCGGAAGTCGTCGGCGGACACGATTACGTGATCGTAATAGACCCGGAACCAGAACAGGGCTTGCTGGCCTGGGGTGAGCCGCTCGAAGAGACCCGCATGGAAGTTCTCTCCCGGCGTTCCCGATTCCTTGTACGCCGCGATGACCGTACGCACGCATGCCGTCACCAGCGTATCGTCATCCAGGGCGTCGAAGGTGCGTTTATCCATTTCCGTCAGCACGCGGATCTCCTGCCCTTCTCCTTACGATGGGATTCCGGCATAGAAGCGCAGGTAATCCTCGATATGGCTTTTCCAATACGTCCGGCTGTGGTTGCCGCTGCCCAAGTGGTACTCCGACGGAATTCCGCGGGCTTGCAATGCGTCGTACAGCTGGGACGTGCCGACGTACAGTTTGTAGTCGTCTTTATCCCCGCAGTCGAGATAGACGGACATCCCGGAGAGATCCGCCGTGCGGGCGAGCTGGACCGGATCTCTGCGCTTCCGTTCCGCCGCGGTCGGATACAGCCACGATTTCATCCGCGGCACGCTCGACCAATCCGTCCACAGCGCCGGGCTGTGGCCGCCGACTTTGGAGAAGAGATCGGGATGCCGGAAAGCGATATGCAAGCTCGCGAACCCGCCCATGGAATAGCCGCCGATATAACGGCTTTTCTTACTGGCTTCGGTGCTGTAATGCGAATCCACGTAGCCGATGACGTCATGTACCATATAATCTTCGTAGCGCCCATAGTAACGGGAATGCACCGGATCCTTCGGAGTCTCCAGCCGATAGGCGTCGGAAGAATTGAGACCGTAGCTGTTGTCCATTTCCGGAGCGACGATGATCAGCGGCTCGATGCTGCCGTCCTCTATCAAACGGTCGGCCGCTTTATCCGTCTGCATCTCCGGCATCCAGGCGGACTCGGTTCCGAAATATCCGTGAAGCAAATAGAGAACGGGATAACGGCGGCTGGCGTCGTAGCCCGGCGGTAAGTAAATCTGCAGACGCTTGTCCGCGTTTAACGCTTTGCTGTGGAATTTCACCTTTTCCAATCGCGAGGGAGAGGGCGGCTTCGATCGGGACGTCTGCTCAGACGCCGTTGCGGAAGGAGCCGAAGGTACGGAAACCGCCGGCGTCGAAACCGCTGTCTGGGAAGAGGCGGCGGTCTGCGCCGCAGGCTGGCCGTCCGATGCTCCGCAACCGGCCGCAAAACCGAACAGGACGACCGCTCCCGCCGCGATCCATAATTTTCTCATTCCCCGCACTCCCCCGCATCGATCCTCAACTGAAAAAAAGCTGACTCCAGTGTATCAAAGTCCGCTTCGTTTTTACAATTTTCGATTCGTGCTGCGCCGTTTAGGAACCCGACGCTCGGGGAAATTTACTTCGGTGGAGGTGGTCACACGTGGATTCCGAAACGCCGAAGCCCGATACGGCGCCCGTGCCGATATGGAGATGCGTGAACCCGGAATGCAAAGTATGGGTCCGCGACGAGCTGGCGGCTTCCGATGCGCCGGCGTGTCCCATGTGCCAGGGGAAGATGATCCGGGGGATCAAGCATTTGCCGAAGCTGATCAAGAAGCATAAAACGGAGCGCAAGAAGAAAGACGAAACTCCCTGGCTTTCCTGACTCAACAAAAAAAGACCAAGCCAAGGACCCGGTTCTGAGATGACTGTCATGCGGGCTGGGTGCCTTGGCTTGGATTACTTCTTATGATAAGAGACAATAGGCCGTTTGTAACCGAAAAAGTAATGGCGCGACCGCGCAAAAAATAAAGGTGCGGTTCCGCGCATTACGGCGAGTTCCCGCGCGGACCGTCTTCCGGCGGGTTGCGTCCCCCCGCAAAAGCCAGCATTTCCTCCGTCATCTTTTCCAGCGTGAAGCGGGGACGGAAGCCCCACTCGTTTTCCGCCGCCGTCGTATCCAGCGAATCCGGCCAGCTCTCGGCGATTCTCTGCTTAAGCGGATCCACGCGGTAATGCAGCCGAAAGTCCGGGATATGCTTGCGGATTTCCGCGGCCAGCATCTCCGGATCCGCACTCATCGCGGTTACGTTATACGCATTGCGGTGAACCAACCCCGATGGATCCGCTTCCATAAGCTGAATGACGGCTTCCACCGCATCGGGCATGTACATAAAATCCATGAAAGTGCCGGCGGCGATATAGGACTCGTATCCCCCATGCCTAGCGGCCGCGAAATAGATGTCCACGGCATAATCGGTCGTTCCCCCTCCGGGAGGCGCCGTGTGGGAGATGAGCCCGGGAAACCGGAGGCCGCGGGTATCCACGCCGTACTTTAGAAAATAATACTGGCAGAGCAGTTCACCCGCGACCTTGTTCACTCCGTACATCGTAACGGGCCGTTGGACCGTCACCTGCGGCGTCCGATCCTTGGGAGCGTCCGGCCCGAATACGCCGATGGAGCTGGGCGTGAACAATTGGGCGTTCAGTTCGCGGGCCGTCTCCAGCGCGTTTAAGAGACCGCCCATGTTGATCTCCCAAGCCAGCAGCGGATCCCTCTCCGCTCTCGCGGACAACAGTGCCGCCAGATGGAGGATCGAATCGGCTCCGTATCGCTTGGCCGTATCGTAAAAAGCACGGCGATCGGTCACGTCGAGCTGGACGTAAGGTCCTTGCTCCTTGTCCGGCGGCCTGATATCCGTCGCGATTACGTGGTCCTCACCATATATGCGCCTGAGACGAGGGACGAGTTCGCTGCCGATCTGGCCCATCGAGCCGGTAACCAGGATGGTTTTCATGACGGCGTCCCATCCAGCAGCTTCGACCGGACCCTCCCGTACACGGACAGCACCCGATCCAGCATTTCTTCGGTGTGGGCGGCGGTCGGCATGTTGCGGATTCTTCCTTTTCCCTTCGGCACCGTCGGGAAAACGATCGCCTTGGCGTAAACTCCTTCCTCGATCAACGCTTGGCTGAACCGTTGAGTCAGTTTTTCTTCCCCGATGATGCACGGCGTGATCGGCGTTTCCGAGCTTCCCGTGTCGAAGCCCAGCTTGATCAATCCCTGCCGCAAATAGGCCGCGTTATGCCACAGCTTCCGCTGGAGGTCCTCGCTGCTCTGTAGGATGTCCAGCGCCGCAATGCACGCGGCGACGATGGACGGAGGCAGCGCCGTGGAGAACAAGAACGGCCGGCTCCGCACTTTGAGCCAATCGATCAAATCTTTGCGCCCCGCCACGTAGCCTCCGACGACGCCGATCGCTTTGGAAAGCGTACCGATCTGCAAATCCACCCGATCCGACAAGCCGAAATGCTTCACCGTCCCCGCTCCGCGGCCCAGCACGCCGGAACCGTGCGCGTCATCCACGTACGTGATCAGGTCGTATCGCTCCGCGATCTCCACGATGTCCGGCAGCTTAGCTATATCGCCGTCCATCGAGAAGACGCCGTCCGTGATCACCATCAGCTTCCCATACGCCCCGGAATTCCGGGCTTCTTGGGCTTTCCGCTCCAGGTCCTCCATGTCGGAGTGCCGGAAACGGATGATTTTCGCACGGGACAACCGGCACCCGTCGATGATCGACGCATGATTCAGTTCGTCCGACAGGATCGCATCGCCGTCATCCATGATCGCCGAAATGGCCGCCATGTTGCAGTTGAATCCGGACTGATACGAGATCGCCGCTTCCGTACCTTTGAAGGCGGCCAATTTCTCCTCGAGCTCCGCGTGGATGTCCATCGTGCCGTTGATCGTACGAACCGCGCCCGCGCCGACTCCGTATCGCTCCAGGGCTTCGGCTGCCGCCCGGACGAGCCTGGGATCTCCCGCGAGCCCCAGGTAATTGTTCGAAGACATGTTGACCAGTTCCCGCCCGCGGATGCGGATCGTCGGCCCGTTTGCCCCTTCCAGTACGTCGATTTCATTGTATAACCCGTTCTGCTTGAGCTCCGCCAAATTGCGCGACAAAAACGCCGCTAACGCAGTGCTCGACATTTCGGCCACCCCATTCCCTCACGTGATCAAGACGCGGTTTACGATGGTGATGCCCTGACGTTCTATATTCACGTTCGCCTATGCATATGCGGGCTTGAGGGCTTTCTTCCTTAGAAGGCCCAGTTTCCTTTGCGGAATACGGGCTCTAGCCGTCCGTCCGCCGTTTCCCCGTCGATGTCCATGTCGGCCGTACCGATCATGAAATCCACGTGGGTGTTGCTGTCGTTCAGCCCCGCCTTCAGCCGCTCTTCCGGGCTCAAATTCTTCCCGTTCTCCAGGCAGAATGCGAACGACTGCCCAATGGCCAAATGGCTGGAAGCATTCTCGTCGTATAAGGTCTGGTAAAAAATGAGGTTGGAATTCGAGATAGGAGAATCATGCGGTACGAGAGCCACTTCGCCCAAATAACGGGCGCCCTCGTCCAGGTCGAGCAACCCTTTGAGCGCCTCATAGCCTTGCTCCGCCTGGAAGTCCACGACCTTGCCGTTCTCGAATTTCATCGCGAAATTCTCGATGATGTTGCCCTGGTAACTAAGCGGCTTCGAGCTGCGCACGTAACCGTTCGTTCCCTCGCGGCTCGGGGACGTGAACACTTCTTCCGTCGGAATATTTGGGCTGAAAGAAGCCCCTTTCTCATTCATGGCCGAAGCTCCGGCCCAAATATGGCCTTTCGGCAGCTCTACGGTCAATTCGGTGCCGTCAGCGCGGTAATGCAGCTTGCGGTACTGTTTTTGGGTCAAATACTCCCGCTTCGATTGCAGGGACGCGGAGTGCTGCTCCCAATTTCCGACCGGGTTGTCGCCCGTCACTCTTGAAGCTTGGAAGATCGCTTCCCACAAGGCTTGAACGGCTTCGTCCCCGTCAAGATCGGGAAAGACCATCTTGGCCCAAGCCCGGGAGGCGGCGCCGATGATCGTCCAGGAGAACTTGTCGGAGGTCATATGCTGCCTCCATTTGGACAGCGCTTTGCCCGCCGCTTTGGAGTATGCCGCGATACGGTCAGGCGCCGCGTCTTTCAGCAGTTCCGGGTCTCTAGAATCGATCAGGAGATAAGCGCCGACGTTTTCGGCAATCTCCTCGACGGCTTGGACACGCCAGGCCGGATATTGCTCGAATGCCTCATCGGGGGCCATTTTATATTTCAACTGCGTGATCGTATCGTCGTACCATTCTACATAAACGTCCTTGGCGCCGGCTTCATAAGCCTTGGCGGTAATGAATCGAACAAGTTCCGGCGCAAGGATCGGCGCGTTAATCCAGAGTGCCTGGCCCGGCTGAATGTTCAAACCCACCTTCACGGTGATTTCGGCGTATTGCTCCAGCTTTTTCAAAAAGTTCGTCACGGTCATTCCTCCACTATTGGGATGATATGGACCCATCCGGCGAGTCACCTACATCTTACACGCCGCCGAAGCGCCTTTTCAACTGAGCCAGGAAAAACTGGACCGACAGGATCAGCAGGAACAAAGACGTGCTCGCGCTAAGGATGATCCAAGGATATTGGCGGATGTATTCGATTCCGTAAGCCAGCAGGGAGTTCCACTCCCCGGTCGCCGTAATTTCCATGTATTCGCCGAGATCCACTTCCAGCGTCTCCGCGCCGCCGATCATGATTTTGAACACGGCCAGCTGTCCCATCAGAAACAGTACCTGTACGAACTCGCTCAAGAACAGGAACAATAGCTCAAGCCGCATATTCGGCAGCACATGGCGTACGATCCGATGGCGGAGCGAACCGCCCATCAGGCGCGAAACGTCCACGTACAGCTTGTCGTGGTAGAAACGGGCCCTTTCTCTCAGTTGATAGGCCAGCGGGAATACCCCGACAAACGTAACCATGACGTAAAACGTGACGGTAAACAGCATTTTGTAGGAGGGGTCGGCTTTCGCCGCGGCGTCTAACCCGAGCCCGTAATACATTCCCGCCAAAGGAGGGTACAGGAACAAAAAAGCGGGCACGGCCGAAATGACCCACTGCATGTAGCGCAGCAGCCCCCCGCCTTTGCCGGTCGTGCCGGTCCATACACCCCAAGGCAGCGCGATCAGGAAACGGAACAGCGTAAGCAGCAAAGCGTAGCCGAGCGTGTACTTCATTCCGTTAAGCAGCAGGCTGAAGACGTCGTAGCCCCGATGGTCCGTTCCGAGCATGAAGTCGGCATTCGGCTCGAACGGCGGCGATTTGTACTTCATCTTCCCGTCGACCATTTCCTGATGGAGATGGATCTTGTCGGGGTCCGAAAGGCCGTGGGGCTTGATCCAGCTCCCGAGGAGAGCCGTCAGGACGACCAAGACGATCAGCACCCAGGAGAGATAGTATAAAATCGTGCCTCGGTTTCGTTGCCTCATGCGGATACCTCTTTCGTGCTGACGACGTAACGCTTGCGAAGCAGGGCGTACAGCCCGTGGAACAACATGGACACGACGGCAAGCGCAAGGCAAGTCAGGGGAAGCATGCTTACTCCCTGCATTCTCGGACTGACGATGAATCCGCCAAGACCGAGAATGTCGCAGGCCGCCTCGGCAACAGCCATGCTGGCGAGCGCGGCCGTGGTCGCTTTCGGCAGCACGGCCAGCAGATCCTCCATAACGTTGCGGAGCACGTGCTTCCACAGCACTTCCGCTTGCGACAGCCCTTTGGCCCTCGCGGTTACGACATAGTTTTGCGACAGTTCCCGCTGGAACGCCAGCCGAAGCGTGCCGTAAATCATGACGCCGGGAATGAGAGCGGTCGTGAGGAATGGGATCAGAAACGGCACCTGATCTCCGAATTGAACGACCAGTGCAAGGCGAATGTGCAAATTTTTATAGACGATGATGGCCAAGAACGTGATCAACGTGACGAGGAAAAAGTCCGGGACCGAGACCAGCAGTGCGTGTATGCCGTCCAGCACTTTGCCCGACCTCCGATTTTGCGATGCGAGAAGGGAGAACAACATGGACAGGACCAGTGCAGTCACCAAAGAAGGAATGAAGTAGCGGAACGTCCTCGGGATCATTTCCTTGATCGCTTCCGTTGCCGGAATTTTGGCCTTTCCCGTGCCCGTGACGACGACTCCGAGATCGCCTCGCAGATAGTTGACCATTTGTTTCCCTAACGTATAAAAATAGAACCTGGGCGAAATTTGCGGATGTTCGAGAGGGACACTCATGGCCTGGTAGACGCCGGATACCTTCGTTGCCTTCGCGATATACTCCTGTGCGCTTCCGTAAGGAATCGACAAGATCCCGTGGTCTTCGTCAGCGACCGTGGTATGCGGAATTTTGGAAGAAACCGTTTGCAGCTTTTCGCTCATCGAAATCTTTAAGGCAATGCGATCCGGAGATTCGTTGATGAACAAATTACTGACATTGCCCAGCAGAAAGATACCGAACACGGTAAGTAGACCGATGGCGACCCATTTAAGCATCGACTTGTACACATTATCGCTCCCGTTCCGACTTCGATTGAAACTTACCTTCTCATAGTTTAGCATTCGCCTAAAAGAGGTTCATAGGATTTAGATGTACATATATCCATTAAATGTAAACCATTTCCCTAAGATTACCTAAGGATTTCCATAAAAAAAGGAGAGCCGTTCGGCTCTCCTTTTTGTTCTAACTATCCTGTTCGTATGGCTCTTGAGCAGCCGCGGCTTCCGTAAAATCGATCGCCACTTTCCCTTCCATGCACCGAATGAAGAGCTCGGCCAATTCCGGATCGAACTGCGAGCCGGCGCACCGGCGGATTTCTTGCAGGGCGTCCGCGAACGATCTCGTTTCCTGATATGGCCTTTCCGTCGTCATCGCATCGAACGAATCGATGATGCAGAGCATGCGGGCGAGCCTTGGGATTTCCTCGCCCTTGTAGCCGTGCGGATAACCTTTGCCGTCATAACGTTCATGGTGCAACTCCACCAGCGGAACGAGATCCTTGAACTTGTCGGACACGGATACGATCTCTTTGCCCCACAACACGTGCTTCTTGACGATCTCCCATTCCTCATGGGTCAATTTGCTCTTCTTGTTCAAAATGTCCCTTGGAATCTCCAGCTTGCCGATATCGTGGATGAGCGCTCCCAATACGAGAAGACGGCGATCCTCCTCATTCAGGTTCAGCACCTCCGCCATGTCGACGGCATAAGAGAATACCCGCTTGGAGTGCTTAAACGTGTAGACGTCTTTGGAAAGGAAAATCTTGATTTGCTGCTCCAGCTCATTGATGTCGTTCGCGAGGCTTTGCGGCAGCCGACTCTCTTCCCCGTAAATGAACACGGTGTTTTTGCCCTTGGACTTCGCCGCGTACAACGCCCGATCCGCCCAGTCAATCAGCTGCGACTTGTCGTACGTTTCTTTGTTCACTTCCAAAATGCCTGCCGAGAAAGAAACGCAGCCGTGAGGGAAAACCTCAACCCCTTCGAAAGGCGTATTGTTGACTTTTTTGCGGAACGTGTCTACGAAAGTTTTCGCTTGCGCTTTGGTGAATCCCGGCATGATGATCGAAAACTCTTCGCCGCCGTAACGCGCGGCGAACAAATCCTTCGGCTGGCATTCCGTTTTGACGAGATTACCGAAAAAACCGAGCAGCCGGTCCCCTTGAGGATGGCCGAATGCATCGTTGTATTTCTTGAAATCGTCGAGGTCAATCATGACCAAACTGAGCGGAACGTTCTGCTCCCTGGCCTGCTTCATGTATTCGTCGAGCTTTTCCTCGAAGTAGCTGTGGCTGTACAACCCGGTGCGTTGATCGGTATTCGCTTTCTCGCTTACGGCATTATACATCAAGAAAAGCTGTCGGAATCCATGAGACAATAGCATGGCGATCGCGAGTAGTAAGAATAGGCCGAACGACTTGCTTTCCACCAGGAGAATTACCAGTACGATGGACAGCAATAACGTGCTCAAGTAAGCGAATAGCGTATCTTTTAATATGTTTTTGATAAATTCGTATAAAGTGCCTTTATAGAGAAGATAGTAATAGTAGCCGACAAAAAGAACGTTCACGATGAAATATACCGCCAAAGAAACCAGATAAGCAAATGCACGATCTAATTGAAACGCTCCTGTAATGCCGCCGAACATGTGGTAAAAGACATTCGCTCCAACAATCATAAACGCGTAGATCGAAAAATTAAGAAGATGTTTCCACCAAGCCACTTTACGTTTGGACAAAGCGATGATAACTGAACTGATCATCAAAACGAACAAGGAAAAACTTACTCCATATACAAATATCGCAGCCAAAAAGACGGAAGAGTCCATTGACTGCCTGTTACCCTCCGGAGGAAGCTGAAACATGAAATAATCCAAGATGATGACTGCGGCGCCCATGGCATAGATCATCACCCAATCGGACATTGTGTAAGAGAAGAAAGATCCGTTAATGGTCAACAAAAATAAGCTTACGCCTGCAAGGCAAACCAAGAAAGCATAGGTGTGCCCGGGTTGACGCAGTTGTGTATAGAGTTTGCGAGCGACACCCATTTCCGTTTCCGACCTTTCATTCTCTATTGAAAATAAGATAAGGGAAACAGGAGTTTCCTGTTTCCCTTTCATATTAACTCATTCTTAGTTAATTTTGTATCCCGATGTGAGTGCGATAATTACGGAAGCGACGATAGCGGCGTTGATCAGAATGCGGGTAATTTTGATTCCTTCGAGTTTTTTCATATGTATTATGCCTCCATTAATTGATTTTATATCCGGATGTAAGAGCGATGATAACCGAAGCAACGATAACGGCATTGAACAGAATGCGGGTGATTTTGATTCCTTCGAGTTTTTTCATAAATATTAATCTCCTCTCGGATAATGTTTTTATATTATTTTGTCTCAACAAAGGAAGTTCTCTGTTTGTGTCCTACCATTACATGCTGCAGATAGATGAAGATGCCGAAGTTCATAATTACGTCACCGATACTAATGACTTGATCCCTGGGATATGGAGTGGTGATCGGAATGATATCCCCAAGAAAAGGAAGTATCGTGTTATTCGTTAATGCAACGTGCTTAGAAACAATATCTCCGCTTTTGAGCATTTCCACGTAAACCGGATCCAGCACCGATGCAGCCTCTACCGATACCGGCATCTTGCCCCCATTCACTAGCATCACGATAAAGTTCAAGGCAACGCCTGCGAAAATCCACCAGAAGCCTTTTTCCTTCCGATTAATCGCGAGGACATACAAGCCTGCTACATAGACCGCCATGAACAGGTAACCGTTGTATTGCTCGATGAAGGAGAACTTTCCAGCCAGGAAATACAGGATGAACTGGATTGCCAGCAAGATCGGGAAAATCAATCCGCCTTTGATCCGGATCTGGGAGAGCGCCGCGAGTCCATTGCGCCAACCGGCGCGGATGAATCCGACGATCAACCCGATTACGATACCGTCATAAACCATCTAAGCAGTTCCCTTCGCCAAACGGAATGATTTAAATCGCCCTTTTAGCGCCGGGCTTCGGTTGGTTCTTTTCGAGAATGTAAGTTTTGCCGAATTTCCGGCAGACGACCTTACCCTCGCGACACAACCGTTTGACATGGTCTTGGTGGACTCCCCACATTCTGGATGCTTCTTCTGTCGACATGATCTCGTTGAGCGGGTTCAAAATGTCTCCTCCTTCTACAGAAGCAAGGTGGAATTTCGGAAGTTTCACCATCTTCTACTTTTGTAAACGTTTGCTGTCTGACTTGATTATAGATTGTCCGACATCGGACGTCAATCTTTTTTTTCGCATTTTTTTCCAAAGATTTAAATACCCTTCATCGGACATTTACCCAACCTTTTCAATTCCGCACAATGTCGCAATATCCTGCTGGCCGAAAACGGCAAATTTCCGAATTCAAGCAAAAATAACAACCCTTGCTCAAACAAATAAAAACCGCCAGGGAATCTTCATTCCCTCGCGGTTCCTTCTACTTTATTCAAAAACTCTTTAACCACTTGCAGGTACTCCCGGGTTTCCTCCAAATAGGCCACGTGAGAGCTATTATCGAACACATGTCCTTCCGAGTTTGGCACCAGAGACTGATAGTACCGAGTGGAATCGGGCGATGCTTCATCATAACGGCCGCACAAAAACAAGGACGGGACGGAAACTTCAGGCAGGCGATCCGTGATATCGTAGGTTTTCAGGCTGCCGGTCGAAAAAAACTCCGAAGGCCCCCACATTTGCAGGTAAATGTCCTTGTTCGCCAGAGGCCGTGCTTCCGCCATCACTTCGGGCCACGGGTCTAATCTGCAAACATGCCTTCGGTAATAATCCTTCATCGCTTCCTGGTAAGCTTCCGAACCCGTCGTCCCTTGCTCCTCGTGGAAGGCGATCGTCGTTCGAACGTCTTCCGGCAGCTGCTCGAGATAGCGGTCGGCGTCTTCTTTCCAACGCCGTGCGCTCAAACAAGGGCTGGAGAAAATGGCGCTGAGAACGCCGGCCGGCCTTCTTTCGGTCAAATAAGAGGCAGCCAGCATCGTTCCCCAGGAATGGCCGAACAGATGGAACTCGTCCAATTTCAACGCATCTCGAACGCAAACCAATTCCTCTACGAAACGTTCGGTATGCCAAAACGACGGATCTTCCGGCCTATCGGAGTAACCCGAACCCAACTGATCGTAGAAAATGACCGGCCGGCTTTCGGATAAGGCGCCCAGCACAGACTTCAGCGGGCCATGGGTATTGCCGGGTCCGCCATGCAGCACGAGGAGGGGTTTGCCTTCGCTCTCGCCCCATGCGCCCATGCACACATACCATACCCGCCCACCGGGGACCTTGATATGGCCTTCCTTCACGTTCAATGCTGCAACCTCCCCGTCATGATGCGGAAATCTCGGTGAGCCGTTCGCGGATGTTGTCCGTGCACACTCCTCCGTGGTAGGTAATGGCCGTTGCGATGTCGTAGTCCAGCAGCTTGGACAAAGAATGGATCGCACCCTCCCAATCCGGAGTTACCTTCGGATTCGGCGGCATGAGTACGCCGTTGTCCGCCGTGAGGGCATCGCCGGTAATCAACGTACGGCTGGGCTCGTGGTACAAGCACATATGATCAGGCGTATGGCCGGGCGTGAAGATGACCTTGACTCCTCCCGCAATCGGCAAGACAACGCCGTCTTGAAGCTTCACGTCCACCTTCACGGGCTTAGCGAACGTACCGCTCTTGACCAGCGGGATTTCCCCTTGCAGATAAGGGACGCCGACCTCGTGCGCCAATACCTGGATTTTACCGTCGAAAGCCTGAACCAGTTCGGGCAAGCTGCCGATGTGGTCCCGGTCCTGATGCGTGATGATGATTTTCGTCAGTTTATCGAACGGCAAGGACTCTCGCTCCATGGCCTCGCGGATCAACTCGAGCTGCCCCGGCAGACCGGTGTCGACCAAAACCAATTCGTTTTCATCCCACAATACGGACGCATGCACGACAAAAGGATCTCCCTTGGTGCCAATATCCAACTTCAAAGGTTTGACTCCGGCGTTGGCTGCCATGCTCATTCACTCCTTCGAATTGATCATACTATCCAATCGTACGTCCCATTGGGTCGGCTCGAATTCCGTGACCTCGTAGTCCGCGATTTGGTGAACGTAAAAAGGATCTTGTGCGATGATTCTTTCGATTTCATCTCGGTCGCTTCCCGAAGCGACGATCAATCCCCCGGTGCGCGGCACTTTGCGTCCGGACAGCAAGAAATGGCCGTTGGCATAGTACTTTTCCAAAAAGGCCCTGTGTGCCTCCAAATGGTGTTCAACCTGCTGAATCGGAACTTTGTATTTTAATGAGATAACGAACATGAAGAATCCTCCGAATGATTTTACTTCACGATCAGTACGGGAACGCGGGATTGCTGGGCAACCTGATGGCTTACGCTGCCGAGCATCCATTCTTGGAAAGACCCCAGACCCCTGCTGCCCAAGACGATCAGATCGCATAGATTTTCCGAAGCGTATTTCAGAATCGCCGAAGCCGGACTGCCGGAGAGTACCGCGACGCGGGAGTAAGGCAAAACGGCGATTTTCCGTTCCGCTTCCATCAACAGGGCGTCCTCGTTCTCCCTCAGCTTTAGAAGATAACTTTCGGGCACCGCCCATCCGAATCCGTCAATCACCAGCATCGGACGGTGCAGGACATGAACGACGGTCAGCTTGCTCCCCGGCGTCCGATCGGTCAGCTTCACCGCTTGATCCAGCGCTCTGTCGGCAGATGCCGAGCCGTCGTACGCAGCCAGCAGATGGTGGTAAATCATGACGGACTCCCCCTTATGAAATCCCTTTCTTACTCCATCATATGGGGAAAACCTTCATCACGCTTACCGCATGGCCTGTCGCCTTATGCTCCCGGAATCGGCTTGCGTCCGATGAATCCGTCGTTCCAACCGTGATAATGGGAAATGCGCTCTTCTCCTTCTTTCCAGCAGATCAGGACGGGTTCGTCATCCATGACCGCGGGAAAATCGATCAATCCGGGGCGAATCATTTTGAGCAGAACGCCTTTCCGTTCGAAGTTTCCGATCAGCAAATCGACTTCCATTTTCATGAAGTCCAGTCGAATCTCTTCCTCGAAGTAAGGATCGCCCGCTTCCGCCGTCTGAACGGCAGATGCTGCGCGTCTTGCCTTCTTCTCCCGCAGCTCCTCGTACAGCTCCTCAAACCGGGAAGACAATCGCTGCAACTCCAGCAGATCGGCTTTCAGCTCCGGCAGGAGCGCGTTGGCTTCTTCCAGCGTAAAAATCTTCTTGTCCACGTCGCATCCCTCCTCTGTCAATAAGTGTAATCGATCGCATTGGAACAGTAAAACCAAAAAGAGCCAAACCCTCGTCACGAGGATTCGGCCCTGTATCGGATATGCTGCGGCCTCGCGTTAACCGCCGATGCGGGACATTTCGACTTTCGTTTGCTTCTGGGTATGCAGTCCCCGGATTTCCGAATAGCGATCCGTCCTTGCCCCCCATACCGAACGGATCAGTCCGTCGATCTCCTCGTCCGAGCTGCCGTTTCGCAAAGGTTCCCTTAAGTCGGTTCCGTCACCCGAAAACAAGCACGTGTACAGCTTGCCGTCGGCGGATAGCCGAGACCTGGTGCATGTTGAGCAGAAGGCGTGCGACACCGAAGAGATAAAGCCGACCTCCGTGCCGCAGTCCTCATACCGGTAACGCTCCGCCACCTCTCCGAATCGTTCCGGCTCAGCCGCCTCCAGACGCATTTCGGTCCGCAGCAAACGAAGGATTTCGGCGCTCGGCACGACGGAATCCAGCTTCCAGCCGTTGGAGTTTCCGACGTCCATGAACTCGATGAAACGAAGCTGGATCCCGCGTTCCTTAAAATACCTGGCCATCGGCAAAATGTCCTGCTCGTTCACGCCTCGTTGGACAACCATATTCATCTTGACCTTCAGCCCGGCTTCAGTGGCTTTCCGAATGCCCTCCAGCACCGTCGCCACGGGGAATCCGACACCGTTCATGCCGCCGAACCGCTCGTCGTCGAGGCTGTCCAGGCTGACCGTGATCCGGTCCAATCCCGCAGCCCGCAGTTCCGCCGCCTGCTTGCCAAGCAGGGAGCCGTTGGTTGTCAGCGCGATGTCTTCGATACCTGGAATGCGGCGGATTTCCGCGATCAATTGAGGCAACCCTCGCCTAAGCAACGGCTCGCCGCCGGTGATTCTGATTTTGTCTACCCCGAGCCCCGAAAAAATCCGAGCGAGCCGGGTGATTTCCTCGAAGGAAAGAATGCTCTCCTTGCTCATGAAGGCATAGTCGGGACCGAAGATTTCCTCCGGCATGCAATACCGGCACCGAAAATTGCATCGATCCGTGACCGAAATTCTCAAATCTCTCAAAGGCCGGCCAAGTTGATCGACGATCTCTTGCTCCGTTTGCATGTTTCCACCCCATCCCCCGCCCCTGTATATCTCTTATTTTAACCGATTTTCGAGGCAGGGGCATCCCTATGTAAGGTGGAAGGAAGGTTATTTATACAAAATGTCGTTTCTCAGCGTACCGATTTTGCCCAAAACCTGTTCGATGTCCGACGAGGCGACGTGGAATTCCTCCAACGTTTTGCTTAAATGGGAGACGATCGCGTCATAATGAACCGGCTGCAGGTTCATTCCCCGATGGGCCTTCGTCATGGATTTTCCCGTAAATTCGATGCCGCTTCCGAGCGCGTATCCGATGAATGCCGCTTGGTGCCTCCGCTGCTTGGCCATGTCGGTATGTTCGAAAAAGCCGTTCACCGTATCGTCGGCCAGCACTTTCTCGTAAAATTTGTCCACGACTTTGTCGATCGTTTCTTGGCCGCCAAGCTTGGCGTACAGCGTATCCGTCGTCTGATTCATGCCAAATCTCTCCTTTACCTCATGGGATAAAGGTACATTTCCCGCAGCCCGAAACGCCTATTCGACGTGTATGGTTCTTCCCGCTTGGAAGATACTAACAATGTATTTCTACAGGATTGGAGCCAGAGACCCAATGAATGCACAAGCAAGTGAAATCATGATCACGCCCCCTTATAAAGCGAAAGAAACCGACACCGTGAAGAACGTCATCGAAAAATTCGTCGAGCACCGGATCAGCGGACTGCCCGTCGTCAACGACCTCGATCAAATCGTCGGCTACATCAGCGACGGTGACATCATGCGGTACATCGGCAAACATAAGGATATCGTCGTGGACTTCGGCGTTTACTACAATTACGTGCTCGGGGACCAGAACCCGTTCGATCTTCGCTCGAAAAATCTGGATCAGGTCGGGGTGATGGACATCGCCCAACGCAAGGTCATTAAAGTCCAATGGGACGAGGATATCGAGGACATCGCCGCGCTGCTCGGAAAGAAAAACATCAAAAAAGTTCCGGTGGAGCAGAACGGCCGCTTGGCCGGCGTCATCAGCCGGGGGGATATCATCCGGTTCATATACCGGAACTATCTCTGCCAGCCGTCTCCCGAACCGTCTTCGGAGTCGAGTTAATCGTCCGTTCCCAGCACGTCCGTGTTCGGCGGAACATAACCCAAGTGACGGATCATGGAGACGATCTGGCCCTTGTGATGGTATTCGTGGGTGACCGTATGCATCAGCAGCTTACGGGGCGTGATGGTCAGCGTTTCGCCTGTCGTCCTCCACGGAATCACTTTGTCGATCGGTTCATCCATATACGAATCGGGACTTCCGAGCAGTTCCGCCACCAGTGCATCCGCTTGGTCGAAAATCGCTCGGATGCCGTCCAAGCTGATATTCGGAATGTCTTCTTTCGGCGTGAGCGGCTTATTCGTTTTCGACAGAATGAAAGAACCGATCCATGCGCGGTAACAATCCGCCGTGTGGACCAGCATATCCCGAATGCTGGCGTACCCGAATCCGTCCAACGGACGCGTTAAGCTTTCGGGCTCCAGCCCGCCGCAAAAATCGAAAAGGATGCCGCGGGTCTGCCGGACCCATGCGTATTCCGTTTTGTTCATCTCTTTCACTCCCATTATGATTGGCTGATGAAATCGCTTATCGTTTTAAATAAGAGGTCTTTCTCGGTGTTTCGGATGTCATGGCCGGAGGATTTGAAGTTTCGAACTGCAACTTTCGGGCAAATCCTTCGATAGGCGTCGATTCCTTTGTCTTCTAACAATCGGCCTTCGAGTGTTCCTCTTAAGAGGAGCATGCGGATGTCAGTTTTAAAATCGAATGCAAGGAAATCCGATTCTCTCTGAATGCCCCACACAGCCTCCGGTCTTATGACGAGGTACTGTGCTATGTATTCTTGCGCCCATCCGTCGGGCATCTTTCGGTGCTCTGGAGGATAGTCCTGGGCGATCAGAGAAACGACTTTCGATTGGTTCTTCTCTAGATAACCTAACGCGTAGGACACTCCTCGGGAATACGAGTAAAGGTGAAACCGGTTCAGTTGCGCGGATTGTACGACGCACTCCATATCCGCGAGATGATCTTGATGGCCGTATCCTTGTTCTGGAGTGTCGCTTTGCCCTCTCCCTCGAAAGGAAAGCACCACGCATCTTCTCGGAGAAACATATTCGATCAGATCTAAATATTCTTCCGCCGTTTCCGATAAACCGGGACAGATCAACAGTGGAACCAACGAAGAGTCCGTATTCGAATCCAGGTAGTGAATGCCGATGCCGTTATGGCTGGCTTTCTTAGACTCGATTCCCACCTTAATCGCGCCCCTTCTATCCCGACTATTTTCCATTTTATCCTTGTACCGCGCAATCGTCGAGAACCGACACCACAAAGAGAGTCATTGGGCATTAGTGGGAATTACTCCTACTAATCCTTCACCAGATGAAGAACTCCGCCGATTTGTGGGAAAAGCTCCCACTAATTTCGTTCAGAACGCCTTTCTTGGCATTCACCCTCGATATTAGTGGGAGATTTTCCAATTATTCTTCCAGAAATCAGAAAAACATTGAAATTAGTTGGAGGTTTTCCCACTATTGCATCGCAATCCGCTATCCATGCCGCTCCACGGCACGAAAAAAGAGGCGATCCAAGTGATCGCCTCTTCACGCTATGATTACAATCTAACTTCCCTGCCGAGTTCGGCCGATTCGTAAATCGCCGACAGGATTTTGATCATGTCCACGCCTTGGTCGGGGGTGATGATCGGCTGTTCGCGGCCGAGCACGACCTCGACGAAATGGCGGATGTTCGCCGTGTGCTGCGGAAGCTGGGCGGTCTCCAGATGAGGCTGCTGATCGAGCAGTACCCCATCCGTTTCCGTAAAGAGGTTCAGCTTGTCGTTGATCAGGCTGAAGCCGCCTTCCGTGCCTCTCCACTCGAGAAACTTCTGCTCGGCCGCAACGTTCGACGCCCAGCTGAATTCGATTTGCAGCGAAGCGCCGTTATCGAAACGGATGAATCCGGCCGCCAGGTCCTCTACGTCGAATGTGCCAGCCGGCACGTTGCCGGACGCGTCCGGACGGTCCGCGAACTTGCGGTAGGTCGAACCGCTGACGGTGACCGGCTTCGGATTGCCGCCGATCCACATGGCCAGGTCGATCATGTGCACGCCCAGGTCGATCAACGGGCCGCCGCCGGACAGTTCCTTCGTCGTGAACCAGCCGCCGCGTCCCGGAATGCCCCGGCGACGGATCCAGCCGCAGCGTCCCATGTACAGGTCGCCGAGTTTGCCTTGCTCAGCCAGCCGCTTCACGAATTGAGCTTCCGAGCTGAAGCGGTTGTTCCGCATCGTCATCAGGACTTTGCCGGTTTCACGCGCGGCATCCGCCATTTTCTGGGCTTCGACCGGGTTTACCGCATCCGGCTTCTCGCAGAAAACGTGTTTGCCCTGCCGAAGCGCCGCGATCGCGATTTCGGAATGGAACAGGTTCGGCGTGCTGATTCCAATGATGTCGATGGACGGATCCGCAATCATTTCGCGGTAGTCCGTGTAAGCCTTCGTTCCGGGGTAATCCTTTGCTACCGCTTCGGCGGCTCCAGGAAATGCGTCGCAGAACGCAACGATTTCCGCTTCTTTAACCGACAACCAGCCCGGCAGATGCGCCCATTTAAAAATGCCGCCCGTTCCGACGACTCCGACTTTCAACATGGTCATACACTCCCCTTGATCGTTTCGAGCGGTTTGGCGTTGCCGTAACGCGGGTAGTCCCGCTTCACCGGAGCGGCCCATTTGACGGCGTTGGAAATGACTTTCCGCACTTGCGGGTTATAGTACGTCGGATATGTTTCGTGTCCCGGACGGAAATAGAACACTTTGCCCGCACCGCGCGAGTAGCAGCAGCCGCTGCGGAAAACTTCGCCGCCCTCGAACCAGCTGACCATGACGAGCTCGTCCGGCTGCGGGATGTCGAAGTGCTCGCCGTACATTTCTTCCTGCGGCAGCTCGAAATATTCCCCGATGCCTTCGGCGATCGGGTGAGCCGGGTTGACGACCCAAATGCGTTCCTTCTCGTCCGCTTCTCTCCACTTCAGGTCGCAAGACGTCCCCATCAGCTTTTTGAAAATTTTCGAGAAATGGCCCGAGTGAAGCACGATCAGCCCCATGCCCTTCAGGACGCGCTGATGAACGCGCTCGACGATTTCGTCCCGGACTTCGTCATGCGCCACGTGCCCCCACCAGATCAGCACGTCGGTGCCGTTCAGCACTTCTTCGGTCAGTCCATGCTCCGGATCGTCCAAGGTGGCGATCTTTACGTTCGCGGCGACATCCAGTCCTTCGGCGATCGCGGCATGCATGCCGTTCGGGTACACCGAGGCGACTTTGTCGTTCTTTTTTTCGTGGCGGTATTCGTTCCAAATCGTAACGTTAATCGGTTGGCTCATGTTGACGCTCCTTTGGCACAGAGGAATCGGTTCTTTCCCTATTGTAGTCAACCGGTTATGACGGTTCGATGGCAGATTCGATGAATTTTTTACGGTATTCTGTCATCGTCGCCAAAACAATGTGCCGTTATGCTAAAATATCTTTACGTAATCCTGCTGAAGGTGGTGGACGCGCAGATGGAAATGAGACACGAGCAAGTCGTCTATCAGAATCCGTTCCTGTCCATTCGGATATGGCAGATCGATACCGCAATGCCCGCCGTGAAAGAAGTCCGCGCCCAAACGGAAGCCGCATGGATGCAAAAGCAATACTCCCAGTGGCATTACCATGAGGAAGTGGAGTTCTTGCTCATCCTGGAAGGAGAATTGACGGCTTTCTGCTCGGAGGAGAAGCTTGTGCTCCGCTCGGGCGATATCGCGTTGTTCGGTTCTTCCGAACCGCATACGACGCTGCAGACGACGGAAGGACGCTTGAGTTACATTGTGCTCCAAATCGACCTTCGAAAATATTGGGATATCAGCACCCTGAACAGCATGCAGCATTTCTCCGAGGTCATCCGGCCGCTCAGCGCGCTCAATTACGTGTACATGGCGAACCCGGACGTCAAGAACCGGACGGCGTCGCTTATGCGTGAAATTTACGAAGAAATGAACCGTAAGCAAATCGGCTACGAGCTGTCCGTCTCTTCCCGCATCAAGGACATGCTGCTGCTGCTCTTGCGGCACGACGATCAGAGGCGCCTGCATTATTTGGACAGCCATCTGCTCGAGCGTCTCCAGCCCGCGATCGATTACGTGGAAGAGCGGCTCAGCGAGAAGCTGTCCGTCTCCGAGGTCAGTCGGCGGATGAACATGAGCTATACGCACTTCATCAAAACGTTCAAAAAAGCGGTCGGCATGTCCTTCACGGACTTCGTCGTCTACAAGCGCATCAAAAAAGCCGAGCAGCTGCTCCTGACGTCGAACGTCAGCATCGCCGAAGCGGCGGAAGCGGCGGGGATTTCCAACCTCGGCCATTTTTACGACATGTTCCGCCGCTACAACGGCTGTTCTCCGAAACAATTCAAACAAAAGCTCCGTGAACCTTTCACGGAAGACAACGACAGCTTAGAAGCAGACGGGAGCGCATCATGAACGCCATCGAATTTCTAGAACAAACTTTCAATTCTTGCGAACGCCAATTGGGCCATCACGGCAAACGGAATATCCGGGTGCTGAAGGAAGCCTTCGAGCAAATCGAGGAAAGCCGGTTAAGCGATCGGTACGGGACGGGAGCGGTCATCGAAGATTTTCAAGCGAAAATGGCGGCCCTTCTCGGCAAAGAAGCGGCAGTGTTCTTCCCGAGCGGGACGATGGCCCAGCAAATCGCGCTGCGGATCTGGTGCGACGAGAAGAGCCTGAAGAAGGTCGCTTACCATCCGCTGAGCCACCTGGAAATCCATGAGCAAGACGGCTTGAAGGAGCTGCACGGGATTCAAACGGTACTGTTGGCGGATCGGGACCGCGTAATCGAGTTGGAAGACGTGAAGGGCATGACCGAAAACGTTGCCTGCATCCTGCTCGAGCTGCCCCAGCGCGAGATCGGCGGCCAGCTTCCGAGCTTCGAAACGCTTGTCGGCATCTCGGATTACTGCCGGGAGAAAGGCATCGGGCTGCATCTGGACGGAGCCCGGCTGCTCGAGGTGCTGCCGTACTACGGCAAAACAGCCGCCGAAGTGTGCGCGTTGTTCGACAGCGTCTACCTCTCCTTCTACAAAGGAATCGGCGGAATCGCGGGTGCGATACTGGCGGGTGATTCCGAGTTCCTCTCCAAATCGAAAATATGGAAAAGGCGCTATGGCGGCGACTTGATCAGCCTGTACCCCTACATTCTGTCGGCGGATTACTACTACGAACTTAGAGCTCCCAAAATGGGGCAGTATTACGAAGATGCCAAGGAACTGGCCGCATCGTTCAACGCCTGCCATGGCGTCTCCACGCTGCCGGTCGTGCCCGTCTCGAACATGTTCCACGTCCATATTGATCTCCCTAAAGAGAAGGCGGCTTCGATCCTGGCTGAGGTCCAACGGGCAACGGGAATCGGATTTACTTCTTATTTGAAGGAAATCGACGAGTCGACCTGTGCTTTCGAGATGAGCGTGGGCGATCAATATGCGGATTTACCGAAAGAGGATCTCCGTCGGGCGTTCCGGTTACTCGACGATGGCATGAAAGCATAAGCGGCGAAGGCCGCTTTTTCTTTTGGCTCAGGGAACTCCCCGATTCCCCCGTCGGGGAATTGCCGGATTTTAGGGTAGGGTGTGATATTCCTCACACTTTTTTCGGGGAAAACCCTCCCCGAACTTCAGGAGATTCCCCGATAACGAAAACGGCTTGCGGGAGGTAAGATAGATTCAACAGCAAATAAGGGGTTGGCGAAAATGGCCATTAGCGAAACGGTATTGTTGAAGGGTGCCGGCGCAGCGACGGAACGGAAAGAGAATCCGCTGGGCATCCAAAGCTTCTTCTCGGCAGAGCAATTCGAACGGATCGCCGAGCTGATGTATCCCAAACGCGCGGAAGCCGGCAGCTACCTGTTCTGGGAAGGCGAACCGACCGGCAAGCTTTACTACATCCGTTCGGGCAAGGTGAAGCTGCGGAAATCGACCGAGGACGGCAAAGACTTCATTCTCTCCATCCTGCAGGCGGGCGACATGATTTGCGAACCGGAGGACGGCATGCGCGCCGTGCACAGCTTCAGCGCCGAAGTGATGGAGAACGCGGACATCGGCGTCGTGCAATGGAAAGACCTGGAGATCCTGCTCTACCGCCACGGCGACTTCGCCGTCCGGTTCATGAACTGGATGGCGCTGATGCACCGCGTCACCGAATCGAAATTCCGCGATCTGCTTCTCTACGGCAAACCGGGCGCTCTGGCTTCCACGCTGATCCGGATGGCGAACACGTACGGCGTCATGGGAGCGGACGGTATCCGGATTTCGCTGAAGCTGACGAACGCCGAGCTGGCCGAATTCATCGGGACGACCCGGGAAAGCGTCAACCGGATGCTGAACGGCCTGAAAGAAGAAGGAACGATCGACATCCGCAAAGGCCGGATCGTCATTCTGGACCTGAAAGCCTTGAAAGGCATGTGCCATTGCCCCGCCTGCCCCGCTTGCCCGAAGGAAGTTTGTAGGATCTGAATCTGCCAGCGGGACCCCATTAACACGGTTTTTGCGTATTCATTCTGAATGACATAAAAACAGGGCTGTCCGAGAGGTTATGAGAGACCTCTTGGGCAGCCCTGTTTGATGTTCAGCCGATGATGAGCGCGTAGACGATTCCCGGTCCGTGTACCCCGATCGTCAGGTCATTCTCGATGTCCGCCGAACGGCTCGGACCCGAGATGAAGTGGATGCCCGCCGGCAGGTTGGCCCGCCCCGCCCGGTCGAAGTCGGGCAGGATTTCGCCGAGCCGGGTTTTCAACCGGTCGGCCGGGATCAGCGCGAACAGCACGGTCGGCAGCAGGCTGACCGAGCGGCCTTTGGTTTTATCCGACAGCACGGTGATCGAACCGGTGTAAGCGGCGGCGTAGTCGGCGAGCACGACGCCGAAGTCGGCTTCGGCTGCCCTGGCTTTCCAGTCGCCGGCCGGATCCTCGTTCCAGACGGAGACGTGGGCGTCCGGGATCGCGGCTTCCAATCCGAGATCGGCCAGCTCGCGCTGGTCCTGGCGGACGACGTATTTCGCCCCCATCTCGGCCGCTTTGCCGGCGATGAACGCCTTCGCTTCATCCATGCCTGGGAGCCGTTGCGCATGGCCGCCTACGGCCTTGAAGTTCTCGATGAACTTCGCGATCCGCTCTTCCATCTGCCATTCGAATGCGTTCCAGAATTCGGGCGCCCCCCGGAAAGGGCGCTGAGGCGGCTCCGTCACGCGAGGCCGTTTCAGCTTCGCCGCGATGTCGTTCATGAAAGCCGCCTGCTTGGCGCATGATTCCTTCTCCAGCCGGGCCAGCAGCTCTTGATGCGTCTCAGCCATGATGTCCGCCGCCTCCCTTGCCTCTTTCTTTCAGAATCGCTTCCATCCGCGCCTTCACGGCGGGATCCATCGCCTTACTCGCGTCGGTCGTCTCGCGCTTCAATCGGTCCCATTGCTGGCGGAACGAACGCTTCGCCAGCGAAGGCGCCACGCGATACGTGTTCCAGCCTTTCAGCGGACCGACCTTCAAGCGGATGCCTCCGCCGCGGACGACCAGCTTCTGCCCGATCTGTCCGAGCTTGACCGCCGCTCCCATGACGCCGGAACCCCCGGCGACGGCCGCGAAGCCTTTCATGCCAGCCGATTCCAGCTTGTTGCCGTGCCCGGATTCCACCTTGCGGCGCCGCAGGTAGACGAGCATGTCGTGCAGCGGAATCTTGACCGGACACGCTTCATAGCAGGCGCCGCACAAGCTGGAAGCGTTGGCGATGTCGTCCCATTCCGCCACGTTCTTCTGCAGAGCCGGCGTCAGCACCGCGCCGATCGGGCCGCTGTAAGTGCCGCCGTAAGCGTGGCCTCCAATGTGCCGATAGACCGGGCAGGCGTTCAAGCAAGCCCCGCAGCGGATGCAGTTCAGCAGCTCCTGGAATTCCGGATCGCCGAGTTGATTGGAACGGCCGTTGTCGACGATGATGATGTGCATTTCCTCCGGTCCGTCGGCGTCCGCTTCCCGCCGCGGTCCGGTAATGCCGGACATGTAGACGGTCAGCTTCTGCCCCGTCGCGGATCTCGGCAGCAGCGTCGCCATCACTTCGAGGTCGGTCCAGGATGGGATGATGCGTTCCATGCCCATGAGCGTGATCTGCGTTTTCGGAACGGTCGTGACCATGCGCGCGTTGCCTTCGTTCTCGAACAACACCATCGACCCGGTCTCCGCGATCGCGAAGTTGCAGCCGGTCATGCCGATGTCGGCTTCGAGGAATTTCTCGCGCAGCTTCTTGCGGACGAACCCCGCCAGGATCGTCGTGTCCGCCTCCAGCGTCTCGCCTGCTTCCTTGGACAGAAGCTCGGCGATCTGGTAGCGGTTTTTGTGGATCGCGGGAATGATGATATGTGACGGCGTCTCGCCTGCCAGTTGGATGATGTACTCACCCAGGTCCGTCTCGATCGCTTCGACGCCGATGTCGTGGAGCGCATGGTTGAGATGCAGCTCCTCGGTCACCATCGACTTCGATTTGACGACCGTCTTGGCGGCTTTGCTTTGCGCCACGGCGAGCGCGATGCGCACCGCTTCCGCGCCGGTTTGCGCGAAATGCACATGCACGCCGTTCGCCCGCGCGTTCTCGACGAACAGGTTCAAATAATAATCCAAATGCGCGATCGTATGAAGCCGGATTTGCCGTCCGCGCTCGCGCCAATCGTCCCAGTTGCCGTGCTGCTCAGCCGCAGCTAGCTTACCGGTGCGCAAACGCTCGGTCGTAAACTTGACCGCCTTGCGGAGAAACTCGTCGTTCAGCGCCAGCTCCGCGCGCTGTTTGACGCTTCCCTTAGCTTGTGCCGCGCTCATGCACCCTTCACTCCTTCATAGAGAAGCTCGGCGAGGTGCATGACGCGCACCGGCTCGCCCCTGAACCGAAGATTGCCGGCAATATTCATGAGGCATGCCATGTCGAGGCCGACCAGCACTTCGGCTTCCGTCTCCTTGACGTGGTCCACCTTCTCGGTCACCATGGCGCCGGAAATGTCCGCCATTTTCACCGCGAAAGTCCCGCCGAACCCGCAGCAATCTTGGGCATAGGGCAGCGGCACGAACTCGAGGCCTTGGACGTGCTGAAGCAGCTCCATCGGCTCGTCTTTCACGCCGAGCAGGCGGCTGCCGTGGCAGGAAGGATGATAAGTGACCTTATGCGGGAACTTCGCGCCGAGGTCTTTCACGCCAAGTACCTGCACGAGGAACTGCGTGAACTCGTAGGTTTTCTCCTGCAGGCGGCCGGCCTTCTCCAGATAGGCAGGCTCGTCTTTGAAGAGTTCCGGGTAGTGATGAATCATATAGGTGCAGGAACCGGAAGGCGACACGACGAAATCGCTGTCGTCGAACGCGTCGAGAATCGTCCTCGCGGTTTTCCGCGCCTCGTCCCAGTAGCCGCTGTTATAAGCAGGCTGGCCGCAGCACGTCTGCACGCGCGGGAACTCCAATTCCACGCCGTAACGGGCGAGCAGGCGGACCATCGCTTCCCCTACGCGAGGATAGATGGCATCGCTCAGGCAGGTAATGAACAAGGATACTTTCATGTTGCGGCACCTCGCTTCCTATACGACCGTTAAGCTCAAGCTGCGCTCTTCCAACCGGCCGCGGATTTCGGAAGGCAGCTTGCGGTCGGTAATGATCTCGTCGATTTGGTCCATGGCGGCTACGTGGGTAAACGCTTGGACGCCGAATTTGCTCGAATCCGCCAGCAGGATGACGCGGTCCGCCCGGTCGATCATTTTCTGCTTCACACGGGCTTGAAGTTCATTCGATTCGCTGACGCCGCGTTCGGGATGGACGCCTTTGCAGGAAAAGAAAAGTTTGTCAACGTAATACCCGTCCAAAGTTCGTTCCGCGAGCGGACCGACGAAGGACAGCGAACGCTGCGCCAGCAGGCCGCCGGTGGAGATGACGTCGATCTTCTCCTTGACGGCGAGCTCAGACGCCACGCGGATCGAATTCGTCAGTACGGTCAGCGGGATGTCCGGCAGGCTGCGGGCCATATACCAAGCCGTCGTGCTCGCGTCCAGCAGGATGCGGTCCTTCGGCTGGATCAAGCCGACCGCGGCTTCCGCGATCCGACGCTTCTCCTCGGAATGGAGGATCTCCCGCTCGGCATACGGAATTTCCGATTGCACGGCATCGTCCTTGACGCTGACCGCGCCGCCGTGGGAACGGCGGAGGCGGCCGGCTTGCTCCAGGCGGTCCAAATCCCGGCGGATCGTCTCCTCCGTCACGCCGCACAGTTCGCTGAGCTCCGTGACCCGGATGCTTCCCCTGTCGTTGACCAGCTGCACGATTTTATCGTAACGTTCCGCTACCAGCATGTTCGATCCTCTTTCCGATGTCTGAAATGTAAATTAAAGCCCCGTGACTTGCAGGAAGCGGCCGTACGCCTCGTTCCAATCGTCCGCGTTCTGCGGTTCGTAGACCGTGACGGGGAACGATTCGCGGATGGCGCCCCGAGCTTCCCAAATGTCCTTGAACTGGCCGCCCGCGATCCATTGGACCGCCAGGTTGCCGATCGCGCTGCCTTCGGCCGGCCCCGCCCATACGGGTTTGCCGATGGCGTTGGCCGTCCATTGGCACAGCAGCGTATTGTGGATGCCCCCGCCGACCATGTGAAGCCCGCCGAACGATTGTCCGGAAAGTTTCTCGGTCAGCTCGAGCACATATCGGTACTTGAAGGCCAAGCTTTCCAAAATGGCGCGGACGGTCTCGCCCGGCCCTTCCGGCGGCCGCTGTCCCGAGCGTTCGGCGTATTGCCGAATGCGCGCGGGCATATCGCCCGGGTGCAGGAACAGCGCGTCGTCCGGCTCCAGGAACAGGCCGAACGGCTTCGCTTCGCCCGCCAGCTTAACCAATTCGGGGAACGTATAGGAAACTCCTGCCCGTTCCCATTCGCGGCGGCTTTCCTGCAGAATCCACAAGCCCATGATGTTCTTGAGCAGCCGATACGTGCCGCCGAAGCCGCCTTCGTTCGTGAAGTTGAACTTCAGCGCGTTATCGTCGATGACCGGCCGGTCGACCTCCGTCCCCAGCAGCGACCAAGTGCCGCAGCTGAGATAAGCGAACGAGCGGTCCAGCGCGGGAACAGCAACGACCGCCGAACCCGTGTCATGCTCCGCAACCGCGACGACCGGAACGGCGCCGATGCCGAGCTCTTCGCGCACCGAAGACCGAAGGCTGCCGGCTGACGCGCCGGGCTGAAGCACTTCGCCGAACCAGGAGGCGGGCAATCCGAGTTTGCGGATCAACTCGCCGTCCCAACGGTCCTCCACCGGATTGTAAAGCTGCGTGGTGGTCGCATTGGAAAATTCGTTGAACGATTCCCCGGTCAGGAAATAACGCAGAAGATCGGGAATCATGAGGAACCGCTCGGCGGAATCAAACAACGGCGATCCGGCGCTTTTCATGGCGTACAGCTGATATAGCGTATTGAAAGGCAGAAACTGAATGCCGGTCCGGGCGAATACTTCGGATGATGGCACTTCCTCGAAAAACTTCTCCATCATGCCGTCCGTATGGCGGTCCCGATAATGGAAGGGGTTACCCAGCAAACCCCCGTCCGGACCGAGCAAGCCGAAGTCGACCGCCCAGGAATCGATCCCCAGGCTGGCAGGCTCCACGCCGGCATGCTTCGCTTTCAGCAGCCCTTGCTTGATTTCGTGATAGAGACGGAGAATGTCCCAGTGCAGGCGATCCCCGACTTGCACGGGATCGTTGGGAAACCGGTGAAGCTCCTCCGTCTCGATGCGGCTGCCGTTCAGCCGGCCGAGGATCGCGCGGCCGCTGCTCGCGCCGAGGTCGAATGCGAGAATTCCGGACAAGGCGGAAACCTCCCTTATAGGTGTGGCAGGCGATTACCCGCGGTTCAGGAGCACTTCCCGTTCGTATTGCTTCACTTGCGCGATCCACTCTTCGCGGACCGGCACGCCTTGCTTCGCGCAGTAATAATCCCACACCGCGCCGAACGGATACGTCTTGAACTCCTCGGTCAAGGCCAGGCGGGTCGTATAATCGCCCTCCAGCTCCGCTTGCTTCAGCGCTTCGACCGGCTCGAGCAACGCCTTCAGCAGCGCCTTGATCGTGTTGCGCGTGCCGATGACCCATGCCGCGACGCGGTTGATGCTGGCGTCGAAGAAATCGAGACCGATGTACGTCGTGTCGAGCAGGTCATGGCGCACCAGCTCGCGGCCGATGTCCATCAGCTCGTCGTCGAGCACGACGACGTGGTCGCTGTCCCAACGCATCGGGCGGCTCACGTGAAGGAGAATCCCGTTCGTGAACAACGCGAGGGAGGAAAGTTTATTGGAGATGACTTCCGTCGGATGGAAGTGGCCGGCGTCCAGGCAGATCAGCTTGTCGTTCTGGATTCCGTAACCCATGTAAAATTCATGGGAGCCCACGACGTAAGCTTCGGAGCCGAGGCCGAAAAGCTTGCTCTCGACCGCGTCCAGGTTGAACGCCGGATTCAGCGGTTCCGCGAACACTTCGTCCAGCGCGTCTTTCAGGCGCCGGCGAGGAGCCATGCGGTCGACCGGCGTGTCCTTGAAGCCGTCCGGAATCCATACGTTCGTGACGCAGGTTTGGCCGAGCTGCTCGCCGAAATAAGCGCCGATTTTGCGGGACGCTTTGCAGTGATCGATCCAGAATCGGCGGATGGCCGGGTCCGGATGGCTCAGCGTGAAGCCGTCCTTGGAATTTTCGTGCGAGAAGCAGGTCGGGTTGAAGTCCAGGCCGAGCCCTTGTTCCTTCGCCCAATCGACCCAACGCTCAAAATGCTTCGGTTCGAGCCGGTCCAGTTCGACCTTCTCGTCCGTATCCGCGTAAATCGCGTGCAGGTTGACCTTGTGCTTGCCCGGAATCAGGGTGAACGCTTTCTCGAGATCCGCGCGAAGCTCCTCCGGCGTGCGGGCCGCGCCGGGGTACGATCCGGTGACGCTGATACCGCCCGTCAGCTCTTGATCGCGGTTCAGGAAGCCCCGTACGTCGTCCCCCTGCCAGCAATGCATCGAGATTTTAATGTCCGTCAGCCGCTCAAGCGCCTTGTCGACGTCGATCCCGTGCCGGGCGTAAAGCTTTTTCGCTTCTTCGTAATTCTTTTCGATATCGGATGGAATCGCCACTGCCTTCATCTCCCGTTCTGATGTGGTTTGATCGGATAAGCCATGACCGACAGCAAGGCGTTGGCGGCCTGCGTCGCGTCTTGGCGGCTGTATTGGACGACGACCGGCACGTCGCTGCTCACGGCCAAGGAATAAGGCACGCCGGGGGGAATCGCTTCCCCCTCCTTCGCCAGCGTGCTCGTCCGGATATGGCGGGACCTTCTGCCGGGCACGACGACCAGCACGTTCTCGATCGGTTCCCGGTCTTCGAAGTATACCGTGAAAGAGAGAAGCGCGTCTTCCGACGAGGTATTCAGCACGCAGACCGATTCATGGCTGACCAGGTCACCCGTGCTGTCCGGCGGAATATAGCCGTCCGGAATGAACCAATGCCGTTCTCCCATCGCTTTGAACAAGGCAAACGCCCTCCCCGATTAACGAGTGAATGCGGCAGGCACGCCGCCGTCGATCGTCAGCATGCAGCCCGTCGTTTTATCCGACTTGGAGGAGGCGAAGAACGCGATGCCTTCCGCGATATCCTTCGGATAAATGTTCACGAGCAGCGTCGTGCGTTTGCGGTAATATTCCTCGAGCTGGTCCGGCTCGATGCCGTAGGCGGCGGCACGTTCGTTGCGCCATGCGCCGTTCCAGATCGCCGAGCCTTGCAGGATCGCGTCCGGAAGAATCGTATTCACGCGGATGCCGAACTCGCCGCCTTCCGCCGCGATGCAGCGGGCCAGATGCGCTTCCAGCGCTTTAACGGCGCTGTAGGCGGTCGCGTTCTTGCCGGCGTATACGGAGTTTTTCGAGCCGATGAACACCATATTGCCGCCGATCGCTTGCTGCTTCATGATCTTGAACGCTTCGCGGGCGACCAGGAAGTAGCCGGTGCCGAGCACGTTCATGTTCAGGTTCCATTCTTTCAGCGACGTTTCGTCGAACGGGCTCGACGTCGCGAGGCCCGCGTTGTTGACGATGATGTCGACGCCGCCGTAAGTCAGGGTCGTGAGGGCGTAAGCGGCTTGGATGGCCGCTTCGTCCGTTACGTCCATTTTAACCGCGAGCGCGCGGTTCTCGCCGTACTTTTCGTTGATTTCGGCGGCGACTTTCTGCGCGCCTTCCAGGTTCAGGTCGGCGAGCACGACGTGCGCGCCTTCCGAGACGAGGCGGCGGGCCGTTTCGCTGCCGATTCCGCCCGCTCCGCCGGTGATGAACGCCACCTTGCGGGAGAACTCGGCTTCCGGCGGCGCAAGGGACAGCTTATACAGCTCGAGCGGCCAGTATTCTACGTTGTAAGACTCGTTCTCGCTTAGCGAGACGAATTGGCCGAGCGCGGTCGCGCCGCGCATGACCGAGATCGCGCGGTGGTAGAGGGCTCCGCTGACCTGGGACAGCGCCCAGCTCTTGCCGGTGTTGACCATGCCCACGCCGGGGATCAGGATAACGCGGGGCGCGGCTTCGAACATAACGTCGCCTTCGTTCTTGTTGCGCTCGAAGTAGGCTTTGTACTGCTCCTTGTATGCGGCGACGCCTTCCTTCAGCTTTGCTTTCAGCCCTTCAACGTCGTCGGCGTTCGGCGTCCAATCGATGAACAGCGGAACGACTTTCGTATGGACGAGATGGTCCGGGCAAGCGGCGCCCACCTGGGACAGCTGCGGGGAATCCTGGCCGCCCACGAACGCCAGCACGTCGTCCTGGTCGTCGAAGGAAAGAATCGCTTTCTTGGCGTCGGACACGGCGCCGCGAATCGTCGGCATCACCTGGGCCGCGATGCTGCGGCGGACTTCGGCCGGCAGCGCGGCGTGTTTGACGCCGCCGAACAGCTTCGCTTCGTTCACGCGGGCTTCGATGAACGCTTCCGCTTCATTGATGATTTTGATCGTCTGCGCGTAGCACGCTTCGGACGTTTCGCCCCACGTGACGAGGCCGTGTTTCTCCATCAGCACGAGCTCCGCCTTCGGGTTCGCGAGAACGCCTTCGGCGATCATTTTGGACAGTGTAAAGCCCGGACGGACATAAGGAACCCATACGAAGCGGTCTCCGAAAATCTCCTTCGCAAGCGCTTTGCCGTTGTCGGCGCAGCACAGGCTGATGATCGCGTCAGGGTGCGTATGATCCACGTGTTTGAAAGGAAGGAAGGCATGGAGCAGCGTCTCGATGGAAGCGCGCGGATGCTTCGCGTCGATCATCGTGTGACCGAGGTAAGCGACCATCTCTTCGTCGGTCATCGCGTCGCGCTCGAACAGCGGACGGATGTCGTCCATGCGAAGGCCGGTGAAGTTACCGGCTTTCATCGAACCGAGATCAGAGCCGCTGCCCTTGACGTACATGACTTCGACGTCGCGGCCGCGGAAATCTTGAACGACCGTCTTCGCGGACGTATTGCCTCCGTAAATATTGCAAACGCGGCGATCGGCGCCGATGATGTTCGAGCGGTAAACCAGTTCCTCCAGCGCGTTCGTTGCCTGAGAAGCTTTTGATGAGTCCCACAAAGATTGAACCATGCCTGAAAACCTCCGAATGTTTTTGTTTTTGCCTGTTTTTAATCATAACATGTTTGTTTTGTTTTGAGAATCAAATATAAATAAAAAAGATAGGCTTCTCTGACCAGCGTCAAAGCAACCCGCCTTTCCAGCAATAATGGGAAAATGTCCGACTATTTCGCGGCTCACTCCTGTTTTGTTAAAAATAACAGGAAAAACGCCCACTAAATGGGCGTTTTTTTGACTTTGATCATAGTTTGCGCCAATTTAGCAGGAGCTTTTCCCACTGTTTTCGGCTGAGAGACAATTCGTAAAATTTAACGGGAACTTTTCCCACTATTTTCGCAATCCCACTTCAAGGGCCAAATCTAGCACAAGCCGGACGCGTCAGAGAAACGGATGCGGGTAGGGATTCAACTCGGAAGGCGTGAGCGGTCGATCCCGGTAGCCCAGTTCCATCGGAACCTTCAGCACCCGTTCCAGTCCGGACACCCGTCTAAGCTGATGCCCGAACGTCATGGGAAGCAAGCCGGGGACGATCACTTTCGCGCAGAACAAGCCGTTCCGTCTCGTTTCGACCGTCGATTGGTCCACCGCGAGGACGTCCATGTTCAATCGCCGGAAACGCTCGATCGAATCGCGCAAGTCGTCCGTAACATCCGTGCGCCTCTCCCGGGGGGCGAATACGTCGGAAAATCGTTGTACCGGCCTCTCCGGGTCCAGCCAAAACGACACCCGCGCCTCAGCTTCCGGCACCGTGTAGGACAAGGCATGATCGGGCATTTCGCTGACGAGATCGGGATTTTCGGCCATTTCTGCGTATTCCTCGCGATTCTGTTCCAACAAGGCATCCAGGTAATGGGTATGGCCGGCAAGTTCGAAAATCGCGCTCTTCGCCGCCCTGATCGGATCCAAATGTGCACCGGCGGCGCAGATCAAGTTGGCGCCCGTCTTCTTCGTGTTCTTGGCCACGGCGATGATGCTTGGAATGCCATGCTCCATCGTGCCATTCAGTAGAAATAAGCGGTACCCCGCTACTTTCTCCATTCGCTGAACCATCAATTGCAGCTCCGTGTCCGGCACGGAACCGGGGTCGAGACGGGGAAGGGGCAGCCTTGCGTACCAGGACAACAGGAAAGCATCGCGCTCCGCAAGCTCCAGCAAGCCGTACAGGATCGCTTCCTCCAGGCTGCCTCCGAGCGCGCAGCCGTTGGATCCTTCGTCGACGAAAGAGCCCCCGATTCCCGAGCTGTAATAAACGAACTGCTCCGGAACCAGAACGGGCCGCTCCTGAAGAAAGGAATAAGCCAACACCCATCGGAGCTTCATCGTCGGATCGAAGGGTTCGAACGGAAAATCGGGCATCGCGTATTGTTCGTCGGAATACAGCCCTGCCGTCCTGGGATCGAGCGCGACGTCCCGTAGACGCTCGTATGAGTCGAGAATGCAAGTCCGTTTGCCCCGCGGCATGGTGCCGCAGATTCGTTCCAGCCCCTCCAATATGGCGGTGAGTTCGCTTTGTTTGTAATGATGGGAGCGACCCACCGTCACCTCAACCCCGGCGGGAGTCGGAACGTTGACGTACACGTCGCTGAACGGAGTATCCGGATCCGGCGTCAGCTTTTTCATCAATCCGGTGCGTTCGTCGACATAATCCCGATGCATAGCCTGCTTGAGCGGTTCGATCGGCTTCGCCCGGTAGGAGCCGGGATCCGTTTTCGGATTCGGCTTCAATAAGATACGTGCCGCTTCCGAGGTGTCATCCGGCACTTCTCCGCAAACGGAGCACAGAGGGTCCGGTAGAAAGGCATGCCTGGTCACGCCCAGCGTGGCGAAATCGACGATATAAACCGCATCCTCCCCCCCAGACGGCTTCCCTTGCAGGCCTCTTCGCGCAACCTCGGCAATCAGGCGACTCATCAGGACAAGCCCGTTTCGCGACACCGATCGATTCCGCCTAATAACCCCTTTCCTCATCAGTTCAAGCTGCAGCGCCATCCGGTTGTCCTGATCGAACCCCGCATTCCATATCCGGGTCATCGCACACGACAAACAGCCAGGAAGGTCCGGCCGGGCGAGCGGTCCTACGACGCCTTCTCCGGAAACGATCCTTCCGCTCAACCACGGAATGCCGAATTGCCGAACCTTCCGTTCCGCCGCTTCAAGCTCGTCGGGCCGGTATTCCTCGCCGATCGTCACGCAAAGCTTCGCCGATTTCGGCAGATTCCACGGAATATCCCTTCTCCACACCAAAGAGACCGAACCTTCGAGTTGCCGGTTTACGAGCTCGGCCAGCTGTCCTTCCCCGATGATCACGATCGTATCCCGCACATGGCACCTCCTCTCCTCCGAATGGAAAACGCCCCATTAATTCGAATCTGTTTATCATCGTATGAAATACGGTTTTTCCAAATGAACGTACAAGCGGACCCGCAAACGCCTGAATAAATTGAAGCAAATGACGGAATGAGGTGAAAATCATCGTTAACGCAAACGCGGATTGGACGGCTGGGGACGTCAGGCGCTGGATGGGGCAGCCGGTCTGCGTCGTCCTCAAGGACGGGAGCCATTATGTAGGTTGGATATCCGGAGTCGACAACGGCGAATTGACGCTGACGGGGCACAAAGCCCAAGGCAAGCTTTCGCCCGCATTCCTTCGGGAAGCGGAAAAAGCGCAAGTGTCCGGTTTTTTGCCGGGCATGCTGTCTCCGTTGTTGGGCGGCGGAGGCGGAGGCGGGGGCGGCTTACCCTTTGGAGGCGGCTTCCCCTTCGGAGGAGGATTCCCGGGAGGCGGCAATGCCGCAGGGAATGCGGGCTTCGGCGGATTCATGGGAATGCTCGGCAAAGTCATACCCGGCATCAAGATGGGTTTCGGCATGCTGCGATGGATCATGCCGCTTCTCGGCGGATTGAAGATTTAAGACAAACGAAAAGGCCGGCCAGCGGCACCTGACCGGCCCTCTCGTCGCAACGGCGAGATTCGTTTAAACGAATAAGGCTCCTGCGAGAATGATGACGAGCAGAACGTACAGCACGAGTACGAGTGCTGCGCCGCCGCCGAAGCCTCCGCAAGAATGGCCGACTCCTACGCTCATGGATGATCATCCTCCGTTTTGTAGATTTTGGTTTTTCAGCGTCTGACCATGATATTGTATGAATAGCCGGGGTGCCTGGCCTGTGCGTTTGTCCGTATCCCGTATCAAAACGGCCTAGGATTTCTCGGCAACGAAGTCGCAAACCCGGAAATATTGCTCCTGAGCCAGCATGAGATCGGAGTATTTCACGATGCCCTCCACGACTTCCATATCGAACAACGCCGAGATGTCCAGGTCCTGGATTTCGGTCGGATCAATCGCGCGTTCATGGCTGCTGAAGGAGTCGAACGACGGCCGGTCGCAGCTGAACCCGGTTTGATCGAACAGCGGCATCCATTCGTCCAAGGAAAGAATCTTATCGAATTTGAAATAATCTTTGATTTCGTTGTAGATCGAATCCGGGATCGGCGTATATAAAACCAATTCGCGGTCGAGCAGCCGCCCGCCCGGCTTCAACACCCGATAGTATTCCGAGAGCGACTTGGGAACGTCGGTGAAAATCGTGACGGATTCCGCATAGACGGCGTCGAACGTTCCCTCCTCGAAGGGGAGCTCCTCTACGCTTCCCTGGACCCATTCGATATCCGTCCATCCTTCTTTCTCGGCCCGCTGTTTCGCCTTTTCCAGCATCACGGGGTGCTGGTCTAACGCGGTCACCCGGTATCCTTGGCTGCGGAGATAACACGCCGTTTTACCGGTGCCGCAGCCGACCTCGAGAATGTGAAGATCACCCGGTTTCAGCGCTTTCTCGAGCAGCCTTTGCGTCGCCTGGAAGCCTCCCGGGTGAGCGGAAGACACCCCGAGGCGCGAAAGCAAGTCCATATACTCCATCGATGAACCTCCTTTGTTTACGTGCCTAAATAGGTATATGGAGGAGTGTCTTTCGCCGTGTTGGCGATCGCCTATGCGCGACGATAAAAAGAAAACCGCCCGCGAAGTTCGCGAGACGGTCAAGGTTTAATGGTTTCTGTATCAAACCCAAAATCCGGCAGACAGGATGATAACCAGCAGAATGAAGAGAACGAGAACGAAAGCTGCGCCGCCGCCAAATCCTCCACAACTGAAACCCATTGAAAATCACCCCCTTGTCAGGGATTGGAATTCGTCATTACCCCCCTAATATATGGAGTCGATAGCCGAAGCGACAGGACGAACGCACAGATCCCGACAAATCAAGCCAATATCCCGGTCCGGAATCGGACAAGCTTGCCGCAAAAAAAGAGGGCTTCCTACTGGAAGCCCAGGAACGACGGCTTGCTTCCGTTCGGATGCAGCGGACCGATCAAGCCGTTCCGTTGGTAAACCGTCGGTTCGCCGCATTTCACGCAATAAGCCGCCGTCGGAGGATTTACGAACCTGCAGCCCCTGCGCAATATGCCCGGTTCGTCCGAACAGCGGTTCTGGACGGGAGTCCCGCAGTCTGCACAGAATCGCTCGTTTTCCTGCGGCATTCTCAAGCATCGGATGCAGGGATAAAGCTCCGGTTTTTTGCTCAACGCAGTCCCTCCTTCCCTTACAGCGACTGGTTCTGCAGCGAAGCGGTGGGTTGAATCTCACCGATCGGATTATCCACGAGATCGTTATCGAACACGGTCGCCGCGAATGCGAATTGCACGTTAGCGCCGAACATCTGGCCGTTCCCGAAATTCGATTTGCCGTTCTGAGTCCAGCCGGGCTGGGCGATTTCCCCTACCGCGATGGCGCTGCCCCTGTTTAAGGCATTGACGTTGATGGCGCCGGCAGCCAACGTAATGTAAACAGCCAAGCTTTCACCCCCGATAAGAGCCTATAGAACACGATATTCGGATTAGGGCTCTTCGGTGTCCTGCGTGATCCGAATGTTTTTCACCCAACCGGACGTATCCGCGATACTCCCCTCGGTCCGCATCGGCGCGTCGATCACGTCGTTATCCATCGTGAAATTGGCGAATTGCGTCAGTTGATTGCTGCCCAGGTTTTTGCCTTGGGCATAATTCACCTTGTGGGAATTGCGCCACCCGAGCTGCTTGTTATCCCCCAGATCGATCGCGGAACCGTTGTTCAAGGCATTGGCATGAATGGAATGAAAATCGACGGCGCTTTGCTGCAGCACGTTGGGCGTTTCCGTTAAACTCACGTTCCGGACGTCTTGCATGTTCGCGTCCACGAAATCCGAATCGTTCAGGTAATTGATGACGTTCGTGACGGCCGCGTCGCTCAAGTGGCCGAACCCATAGTTCGTTTTGCTGCTGGTGCTCCATCCTATCGCGTGGTTGACTCCGATGAAAATTCCCGAAGAATTCTCGATGTTGTTGACGGACAGCCGATTAAAAACGACGCACGCTCTCTGTCCGGACAGCTCCATCACGCATCACCTCTCGAAGATCCGGACGCGATCCTCCGGCTGGTGCCTATAATGTATGCGGCAGCGCCCAGACCGTTGCCTGTACGGGAGCGGAAAATAAAAACGCCCCCTCGCAAGCAGGGCGCACCTGCGCGAAAGGACGGTATCGGTTAGTATGCCGCCAACCCAAGTCAATCTTCGTCGCGGACGTAGATCTCCTGGAGCGGTTCGGAATGTCCCGCTTTAAGCATTCGGATTTCCAGCACGCCGTCTTCCATTCTCGCGATGGTGCGGGACGGATTGATATCGCTCGGCAAAGGGATTTCTTCCGTATGATCGCCAAACTCGATCCTGAGCTTCCGGCTGTTGGCGAAAAACCTTACGCCCCTAAGCGAAGCCTCGGGCGGCCGGCATCGTACGAAAATGGAACGATGCGTTTCGAACAATTCGTAATCAAGCGAGCTTACCATCATCGGCGGAAGTCCTGCTTGCGTCAGCATCGCTTCCGGCATGTAGCTTTGGATCGCTTTTTGCACGAATTGGTCTAAACCCTTCAAATCGACTTCCTTCCCAATGAACGGCATTTGCTTGAACAAGCTTTTCTGGAATTGCTGCCAATCCCATCCTTGCTGCCGCCAGTCGTCCATCCGGTTCACTGCCTTTCCCGTTATCCGCCTTTCCCTTACTTTATGTTTTGGCGATCCGAAATGATACCGCGCAGCCATTCCGGAACCTCCGGGTCCGACACGTTCAGCATATCCAGAAAATCGGAATCGTTCAGCAGGGATCGGATTCCGGCCACCAGATTGCGGTCGCCGCTGACCGATCCGAATCCTTGCGTCAATTTCTGATGGCTTTCGAACGCGGTCGGCCAATTGTTACCCAAATTGACGCAGGACGCGTTCTCGACGGAACCGATGCGGATGGAACCGATCACGAACTGCGGAGACAAAAAAGAGGACAAGGCCGTCACCTCCGGTTATTCAGACGAAAACCCGACGGCGTCCGCTCAAGCCCCGGAAACTCCTGCGGGGAAACGTTCTCGCCGCCGGCTTCACCGGGCTTCCCCTTCTCGGCCGTACTTTTGACGCTGCCGCGTTCGGGAGCGGTTCTGGCGCCGAAATTGTTTCCCAAATTCAACGAACCGCTCAGCTGCTCGATGTCCAGAGCATCCAGCCGGAACTCCAGCTTTTCCAATACCGGTTGATGGATGTGCACGTTTTCGATCGTCACTTGCGGGAATTTGCCGTTCAGCCGCTCCAGATTCTCCTCCAGCCGGTGAAACCGGACGTTCATTTCGCGGATCTGGGTTTTCAACTCTTGGACGAAAGCGTCCCTTTGATCCGGCGTTTTTCTTCGAAAAGGATTTCTCACCGTATCGTCTTCTTCCCGTGCCATTCCATGTCCGTTTCGTCAAGATCGTCCAGCACATTCACGATCCCCATAACGCTGCACTGCTGGCCGTTCACCGTGCCGAAGGCCTGGTTTTGCTTGGATGTATGCGAATATTTCGCGAGCTTATTGCTCCCGGCATAAATGCCCGAAGATGACGAAACCGTTCCGACGCGAAGCTCTCCGAACCATATTTCCGCCATAGTCCCGCTTCCTTTCAGACACATTCCGTTTCCTAAAATTCCACGTTGATTTTGGTTTGTTCCGCGGGCTCCCGCAATGGAAGCTCAATGACGAGCAGCCCTCTGGAATATTTCGCTCGGATGGCATCCGGCGACACCGGTTTGGGCAATGCCAGCGCTCTTCTGAACGGACCGAAAAACCGTTCCCGCTGAAGGATCCGATTCTCCGTCACCGGATAGGGACAAGGGAGCTCTCCTTCCAGTTCGAGCGTCTGCCCTTCCAATCGGATGCCGATTTGATCCGCGGATAGAAGGCCCGGCAGTTCGGCAAGCACGAACACGGCCGTCGTGTCGTGGTAGACATCGACGCGCGGGCCCGGAACCGGAATAAGCCCGCTGATCTCCTGCCAGAAATCTTCGCCGAGCACTTGGCTGGCCTGGCTGTAAAACTCTTTCGGCAGACGCGTCCTCTCCTGGTCCATGGTCGCATCCCCCAGTCTTCATGTCCCGTGTTAAAGCTTACTCGGCACCCTCGTTCAATATGAGTAGTTCAACACGCCGGCGCGCCCGACGTCCGCCTCGCCGCGGATGACGAAATCGAACTCCCCGATTTCCGGTTCCTTCGACCACGAGTCGGTCTCGATGCCCAGCCAATGGAACCTTCCCAGGAATTTCTCCTTGCTCGTTTCCCCGGCGGCCAGCATTTTGGCGACTTTCTCCGCGCCGTTTTTGCCGTATACCCCGTGCAGCGGAATCGGCTCATGCCGAAGTAACGGAATGACGGCTTCGCTTTTTTCCGTGCGGCTGCCGACCAATCGCCGGGCCAGCTCCGCGGACAGAAACGGCATGTCGCTTCCCGCGATCCATACGAGTGGATGGCGGGCGAGATGCAAGGCGGCATGGATGCCTCCGACCGGTCCGCAATCCATAAAATAATCGGTAATGAGCCGAACCGAGGGATCGAGATGGTCAATCAGGAGTTTGGGTTTGTCGGTGACGACGATGATTTCCGAACAAATTTCCCTCATGACGCGGATTTGGCGGTCGATGAGCGTTTCATCTCCCAGCTTCAGCAGCGCCTTCGGTATGCCTGACAATTTCGAATGGGGGCCTCCGCACAAGAGAGCTCCGGTTACGGTCGCTTCGCTCATGTCGGTTTTCCCTCCTTTCTTAGACGTACGCCTTATTTGACCACCAGTACCGGAATACGTGCATGTTGGACGACGTGATGGCTTACGCTGCCGAGCATCCATTCCTTGAAGGCTCCGAGTCCCCTGCTGCCCATCACGATGAGATCGCAGTTTCGATCCGCTGCGGTTTCGAGGATCACGGTCGCGGGATACCCGGTGACCACGATGATTTCGGCGTAAGACAGCACCGAAATCCTCTCGCTTGCCTTCTGGATCAAGGCGTCTTCGTATTCCCTCAGCTTTTCTTGGTAGTCGCCCGGGATGATGCCGACGAATCCTTCGAAAGACAAGGCCGAACGATACAGAACATGGACCACCGTCAGCTTGCTGCCCATATTTCTCTCCGTCAGTTCGACGGCTTGCTTTAACGCTTTATCCGCCGCTTCCGAACCGTCATAAGCAACCAGAATGTGATGATAAATCATAAAAGTTCCTCCCTTGTATTGTTGGCTTGCGCAGAATTGGAAAAGCCGTCCGTTCGGACGGCCTTCCTCCATCGCTGCTGCGTTAGTGAGGCAAGGCTTTGCCGATGCCGCCGTTACCGGTTTTGTCTTTCCGGTGTGTCAGCTTCGCCCACACTTTGCCAAGATGCGGGAACACGTACCCGTCAAGTCCGAAGCGTCCGGCGTTGGCGCCTGCAGTGAAGATGATCACGCCCAGGACCAGCAGCCACGGGTTCACGCTGACCGTGCCGGCGAAGAGGAACAGGAAGTTCAGCATCATGCCGAAGAATGCGGCCGTCAGCGTCAGCCCGCCGACGATGAGCCCGACGCCGATCAGGAATTCTCCCAGCGGGATCATGAAGTTGATCAACTTCACGTTCGGCAGAGCGAAGTGCTGGATGAAGTAGGTGTAGTTCGGGAACAACACCTCTTGCGTCGCCCTGTCGGCGACCGGCTTGGCGATCGCGCCTTTCAGGAAGGCCGCGGCGTCGAAGTCGCTTGTCAACTTCTCCCAGCCGTGATGCATCCATTCCCATCCGACGTATAATCTCAGCAGCGTAATCGCGACGGCCGCCCACACGTTTTCTTTGAAAAATTTCATGACCATGATGGTCATCTCCCCTCGGGGTTTCGTTTGGTTTTCCTTACAACCCCATTATGGAGGAGAGCGCGGTTTCTGAATGTGAAGTTGATCACATGACGCGTAAAATCACGCAAACCCGCTCGAAAGTTTGACCAAACGAGCTACAGACGATGGTTATGAACTGGAATTTCTGCAGTATAATTCGTTGTTTCCGACACTTTATAGCCCGTAGACTGGATTAGCTGCAGTTCGTTGGACCGATTTATCGCCGATCCTCGATTTTGCGTGAATAAACTGGAGATTTTCCAGTTCATAACGAAGTATGCTTCGGTATCCTTCGATAGAATGGAGCTTTTCCAGTCCACGAAAACGAAATGGCGGAACCGGGATAAGCCCCGGTACCGCCCCTCAACCCTCTCTTGTAAGAGAGCAAGAGAGAATTATATAATAGGCTCCACAACTAAGAGTGGAGTGATATGGAACATGAAGAAGTTTTTTCTTTTCTTGATGTTGGCAGGCTGCTTGATCGGCGCCATGCCGGCAGCAACGCAAGCAGCCGATGCGCCGGCTGGCGGAAGCATTTCCGGTGACTCGCTGCAATTGAAGGTCGCGTACAACCGCGCCACGACGGATACGATCATTTCCATTGCCGCCGACGATAAGGGAACGATCATGATCACGACGTTCGATTACTTGAACGTGACCCGCGATTGGGGCAAAAGCTGGGTGACTTACCGCCTTCCGTCGGACGAGATGTACGGCGTTCATTACGTCAAAGGGAAATTTTATTTGGCCTCCGTTCACGTCAGCCAACCCGATTCCGCCGTTCACGCGTACATGTCCGTCGATGGCAAGTCGTGGGTCCCTTTCAACCTGAATGACGACGAAGGCCGGCCTCGCACGATCTCAAACGTCCAATACGTCAACGGACAATACCTCCTGCTCACCCGGCAATTCGGGACCGGCACGACGTTGTTCACGTCCTCCAACGGAACGGAATGGAATGAAACGGCCGCGCTTCCGTCGGATATCGACTTCATTACTTGGAATGGCAAGGTTTATTCGGCATTCGGAGGCGGGTACACGTTTTACGGCAAGCCAAAGACCCTCTCTAAAAATCAATTTATCGTGGATGCAGGCCGCCAAAATCGCTATGCCGAGATGATCGTCTATCGTTCCGGCGACCTTCGCGGCTGGGCGCTTCAGTCCGGGGCAGTTAAAGCTACTTTGAACTATACGTTTGCTGTCAACGATGTCCCTTCGGCAGATTACCGTTACCAACCCGAGCAGCAGGTCTCCAATGGCGTCATTACTTTGTTCGACGCATACGGCAACCGGTTAACCTCTAAGGATGGCACGACATTCAAGCTTACAAGCATGAAGAAAACGCTGAACACGACCTACGACCGTTCTCCGATGTTCAAGATCGGCAAGAACTACATGATTTTTACGAAATACTGGTATAGTTCGGGCGTAGTTCGCTCTAAAGTTCTCACCTCAACGGACGGAATCAAGTGGAAAACGACCAATCTGGATAAATCCCTTCCGAACGGGATGTATGTCATGCAAGCCGGATCGAAGCTCATCGGACATGGAGACGACCATAAAGTCACGATCTCGAACGACGGCTTTCACTGGACGAGAATTCGGTGAGTCGGCTCGTGAATAAGAAGAGCGTCCCTGGTGAGGGACGCTCTTCTTGTATCAGTTCAGTGGATTCCGAGCATCTCAGCCATGTCGGTTTGCGCATCTCCGATGAGCTTCAATCCGAATTTTTCGACCAACACGTCCATCACGCCTTGAGAGATAAACTTCGGCGCCTTGGGCCCAATGCGGATGTCTTGGATCCCTAAGCTGAACAGTCCGAGCAAGATCGCGACGGCCTTCTGCTCAAACCAGGAAAGGACGATGCTGACCGGCAGCTCGTTGACGCTGCAGCCGAAGGCGTCTGCGAGGGCAAGGGCGATTTTGACGGTCGACCCGGAATTGTTGCATTGGCCAAGATCGATATAACGCGGGATTCCGGTGTCCGCAACCGTTCCGTAATCCACGTCGTTGAACCGGAACTTGCCGCAGCTCGTCGTGAGAATGACGGTATCGTTCGGCAGCGAAGTCGCCAGCTCCCGGTAATAGTTCCCGCCGGTGCCCGGAGCGTCGCAACCTGCAATGACGAAGAACCGCTTAATTTTACCGGCCTTCACGGCATCGATGATTTCCGGAGCCAGGCCGATGACCGTCTCATGGTGATAGCCGGTTGTCAGCACCTGATCCGATTCAATGTCGGCGGCAGGCAGGGACAAGGCTCGATCGATCAGCGGGGTGAAGTCCTCTCCGACGATCTTCGTTACTCCTTCCAGACCGGCAACTTCATAGGAGAAGAAGCGGTCCGCATAGGAACCCTTGATCGGCATGACGCAATTGGTCGTTGCCAAAATCGCGCCTGGGAATTTCTCGAACAAACGCCGCTGATCGTACCAGGCCTTGCCGATGTTCCCCTTCAGGTTGGCGTATTTTTTCAATTCCGGATAGCCGTGAGCGGGGAGCATCTCGGAGTGCGTATAAATGTTGATCCCCTTGCCCTCCGTCTGCTTCAACAGTTCCTCGAGGGCGTACAAATTGTGTCCCGTGACGACGATGGCTTTGCCTTCGATTTTGTTTTGGGATACCTTGACCGGCTGCGGGATGCCGAAATGTTCCGTATGTGCGCGATCCAACGCATCCATGATGCGGACAGCCGCTCCCCCGACTTTCATCGCCATGTCGAGATGTTCCTGCAAATTGAAGTTGGAGTTGGTCAGCGTCAAATACAGCGCCTCTTGCGTGACCCGATCCACCTCAGGATCCGAGTAACCGAGTTGTCTCGCATGCGTCGCGTAAGCCGCGATCCCCTTGAGCGCAAAGATAGTCGTATCCTGCAGACTCGCGATCGTCTCATCCTTCCCGCATACCCCGATAACCTTGCAGCCTCCGGAAGGCGTTTGTTCACATTGATGGCAAAACATTTTTATCTACCTCCATTACACTAGTCATGTCGCTTAGTGTAACGGCAGGCATGGACTCAACCCGTGATAAAAATCACACTTCACAAAAAAGACGTTATAATAGCTTTGATTCACCCAAGGAGGCACGTTCTATGAATCTATTAATTTTAGGCGCAACCGGACGAGTTGGAAGTCAAATCGTTACGCATGCCCTGCATGACGGACATCAGGTGACTGTATTGGTTCGCACACCGGAAAAGATTCAAATCAACAATGAAAATTTATCTATTTTACAGGGCAATGTTTTAAATAAAAACGATATCGTCCGCGCCATGCATGGGATTGATGTCGTGATTAGCGCGCTCAATACGGATGGGACAACCACGCTAACGGAAAGCATGCCGTTCATCATCGAAGCCATGGAACACGATGGTATACAACGAATCATAACGATAGGGACTGCAGGCATTCTGCAAAGCAGAACAACCCCAGATTCCCTGCGTTATCAGTCCAGTGAATCCAAGCGCAAATCCGTCCGTGCAGCGCTCGAACATCATAAAGTTTACGATCTGCTTAACCAATCGACACTGGATTGGACCATTGTCTGTCCTACGTATTTGCCTGACGGAGAAAGAATAGGCAAATACCGCGTAGAACGTGATTTCTTGCCTGAGGGCGGAGTTGAAATCTCCGTTTCGGATACTGCGGAGTTTACATATAACCAGATAAAAACGAGCGATTATATAAAGTCACGCGTAGGTATCGCCTACTAATAGATGGGAAAAGAGCGGAAATCATTCTCCGCCCTTCGCTCCATACTCCTTATTGGCACATGGCCTGATGAATCCGCGCTCCTTGATGGTTGGTTTCCAATTGGAGCACTTCGCTCAGCTTCACCTTTGCTTCCGCCGTTCGCGCCAAGCCAAGCAATCCAAGCGCCAGCATGTAAAGGCAATGGATCCGGTTTCTCTTGTTCAGGTCATCCTCGAACACGAGGAAGTCCGGCAGAGAGACCGCGAAATAATCGATTTTCACGTCGTCGAACAGATGCTTCTCGGCATAGTCGATCAATTTGTTGAACCGCCGTTTGGCTTCCTTGCCGACGCCCAGCTTCAGCCAAGCCAAGCCTTGGTAGAAAATCATGTCCGGCGGCTGATCATTGTAGAACATCGCGCTGGCCGGTTCCTCCAGCCCTTGCGAAGCGATCGCCCAGCACTCCGCTGCCTTTTCGGTTTGCCCCATTCCTTCGTAGGCATTTCCGAGATAATAGTAAACATTGTTCTCTTGTGCGCCGGTCAGCTTGCCTTCCCCTAAGTTGTCCGGGTAAACCAGCGCGCGGCTAAGCAGTTCCACCGCTTGCTCGAACATCCCTTGCTGGAGAGACTGTTTGCCGAGTTCGACATGGGCCAGCACGTATTGGCCGGTCACCTTGCCTTCTCCGCCTTCCCATGGATGGAAATTCCGGCGGGCAATGGCGGCTGCGGCATCCGAATGCCTTCCGAGCAGGTTAAGCAGCGTTACATATTCCACGTACAGATCGTCGCGTTTTTCGACCAATTCCCTATAACGCTCCAGCTTCTCCAGACGGCTTGCTGCGGAGAAGCCGATTTTCTTGTACAGTTGGTCCAGTTCATAAAATACGCGGGCGTCCGAGGTATTGCAGGCAAACGCTTTTTCCAATGCCTTTTGCGCCGATACAGGATCATTGCTCTTATTGTAGTAGGCAAGCGCCAGATTCCGATGCGGGGTCGCGAAGCCGTCAAACAGCGAAACGGAAGTTTCCCACAAACGGATCGATTCTTCCGGGCGTTTCTTGTCGTACAGCAGGTTAGCCAGGTAATAGCAGGCTTTGTCGTCCGAAGGATCGGCCGCAACCGCGCTTTCGAGCACAAGCAGATCGAACAGGCTGTTCGGGAAGCAATAATCCGGAACCGCGTCATGACCGGCTCGGCGCTGGACAGCGGCTTCCGCGGAGTCACCGGATCTCTCCAGCACGTAAGCCAACGCATAATGCAGCATGGGGTATCCATCGGTTCCAACCGACGCCGCAACCCGCTCGAGAACGTCCGCCGCTTCTTCATACAATCCGCATCCAGCGTAATCGGACGCCAAGTTCAAATAGTTATGGGCATCTTCCCGCATGAGCCTCGCAAGTTCGACTCTCGCTTGGCCCGCGGATTCGACTTGGCCGGCGGCCGTCAATGCGGAGATTCTTTCGTTGGCGGCGCCGAAATCGGCGACGTCGAGCCGCAGCGTTTCTTCCGAAAATGCGATCGATTCCGCGTAACGGCCCAGCTTGCGCAACAGCGCGGACTTCAGGTGCCGTGCCTTGTAGTTGCGCGAATTGCGGATTAAGGAACGTTCCACGAGCTCCAGCGCTTCGCCGTAAGCTTTCTTCTCGCTTGCGATTTGTGCAAGCGTAAAGTAGCCCGGATCCTGCCAAGCGGCGGACCATACGGATTTGTACAGAGCGGCGAATGCTTCGTCCAGGCGCCGTTGCAGCTTCAAGGACACTCCAAGCTGGTAATAGGCCTCGCTGTCGTAAGGATTCGGGTTGCGCCAGGTCAAGGATTTGACCGCCGTGCGGAAGCGGCTTTCCGCCTGTGCGAACAGTCCGCGACGGAGCAGAAGCGTTCCGTAAGCCACGTTGATCCGGATATCTCCGGGATCGCGTTTCAATCCCTCCAAATAATAAGCTTCCGGTTCGAAGGTGGCATGCCGGTATTGCTCCAGGTGCAAACCTGCCAGGTAAAGCTGCTCGTTCGTTTGGAGATCCTTCGGCTCGGGCAGCGGTTTTGCGGCATCCGGAACCTGCTCGATGGAAGGTTTAGCGGGTCGGTAGGATACCAGAATACGGCCTTCCGAGTCACGGACCGTTACCTTGAGATCATGCGCCAGATCTTCTTCATCCAGGGGCAAGATGGACTTAAAGGTGTTATTCGGAGACAATACGACGGTCTCGAGCGCATAAACCCGCCGTTTGCCCTTCAACTCAACGGACGCCTCTTTAAATACGGAGGTCGCATACACCAACACGATAGCCGTGCGGGCGGACTCGTCGACCTCCAGGTTAACTGCCGCGTCGATCGTAGCATTTTTAACGACGCCGATGTCCTTATAAGGCATGAAATATTGCGTGAACGTCTTCTCTTCGTAAGGCTGCAGCCACGTGAAGTCGGGCTGGTTATCCGTATAGACGCCGGTCATGAGCTCGATGTACGGGCCGTCTTCGTCCGTCAGGTTGCGGTCCCAGGCTTGGCCGAATTCCCCGTTGCCCCAAGTCCATTGCTTCTTGCCGGGCGAGATGTGGTGGTTTGCCACGTGCAGCAAACCCGCCTGGACGCCATGGTCGTAACCGCCGACGAAATTGTAATCCGATTTATAGGCCATGTAGGACGTCGGAACCGGGATGTTCTTGTACCGGGAGATGTCGACGCCTTCCGAATAGTCCATTTTGTAATAGGTGCCCGTCGCGATCGGGAATCGGGACACGTCGCGTTTGCCGTGGTCGAATACGGCCGTGACGTCCGGAGGAAATACGGATTGCGTGTGGTCGTTGACCGCCACCGCCGGGTTCGCCCACCACAGGAATGTTTGCGGTTCCGGAGTCCGGTTATACAGCTGGGCGGAAATTTCGAGATAGGCTTTGCCGGGACGGAGCGTGAAGCCTGCCGTCACTTTGGTGCCGTACATCCGGTCGATCTCGCTTACCCACACCGTGGCGCTTCCGTCCTCATTTTCGGCCAGCCGGTATTCGACCGGTCCGTAAGTATTCGGGCGGTGGTGCTGGGGCCAGTTGAACTCGATCCCGCCGGAGATCCAAGGACCGGCAAGGCCGACAAGCGCAGGCTTGATCACCCGGTTGTAATAGACGAAATCATAATCGTTCGTTTTGTCCAGCGCCCGATAAATCCGGCCGCCGATTTCCGGCATGATTTCAATTCGCACGTATTCGTTTTCGAGTATGGCGAGCCGGTAAGCTTTCGGCTTTTTTTCGTCCTCGATTTTATCGATAACCGGATGCGGATATACGCGGCCGGAGCTTCCCTGATAGACACGCTTCTCCAAGAACATCGGGTTTCTGTCCGGTTCGCCGGTGCCGTACGTCGGGATTTCTTTATCCTCTTCCCATACGCGCACGACCTGATGGCCGGCCGAGATTTTCTCCTGAATACTCATCGGTTCCCCTCCTGCATTTGATGATTCAAATTTACCTCGGCGAAGAAAGGATTCCAATTGACGAAACTCGGCAGTTGATGGATGATATTCTTATATTCACAACAACCTCATTTTGATTAACAATGATCCGTGTAAATATCCAATGGAATATGTTCTTATATACAAATAGGAGTGGACCCGAGCATCATGGAAACGATTCGGATACCGGAAGGCTTCGACTCGCAGAGACTGTTCATCCAGCCCGAATACATGCAGAACGAGCTTCAAACCCACGAGCTTACCCGGTCGTTCTATGTAAGCGACATCGGTTATTTTCCGCAGGCCCGATTTCATTACCGGGAAAGACACGAAGGCTGCGACTCCCATATCTTCATTTACTGCGTGGAAGGAGAAGGCTGGATCGAATGGAACGGCGGCGACCGGCAGGTACGGATCGGGAACCGCCAGCTTGCCGTCATTCCCGCCGGGACGCCCCACCGCTACGGTGCTGACACCGACAACCCCTGGACCATTTATTGGTTTCATTTGAAAGGAGATCATGCCACGCAACTGATTCGGGCATACGGCATGGATTCAGGTCCCCTGTCTCTTCCGCTCGGTACGCACGCTCAGTGGCTGGAGCATTTCGAGCAATGCTTCGCTCTCCTGACGGACAAAACGTATTCTTTGCCCGGCCAAATTCACGTCTCTCAAACCGTGCGGCATCTTCTTAGTGCTATAGGCATCAGCGCCGGCATCTCGACAAAGGACAAAAAAAGGGAACGTTATCTGGAGCAAGCCATCCGGTACATGACCGACCGGCTGAACGACTCCGTAACGCTCCCTGAGCTATCTAAGCACACGGGTCTTTCGAAACAGCATCTCAACTATTTGTTCAAAAAAGAAACGGGCTGTCCGCCCGTCGATTACTTCTTGAGGATGAAAATGCAACGCGCCGGCCAAATGCTAGACTTGACCGACCTGAGCGTGAAGGAAGTCTGCGGTGCCGTGGGGATCTCCGACCCCTATTACTTTTCCCGGCTGTTCAAAAAAATGATGGGTGTCTCTCCTACCGAATACCGAAGCATCCCCAAAGGATAACTCCTTCTCGGGCTTACAAACCGATGCGCCAATCCCCGTTGCCGAGAATGATTTCCAGATCCCAGCAGTCGGATTCGCCGGGCCCCAGCGTCACGGCGGTACCATTGCTTACCGCTCGTTCCAGAGAGTCATAGTAACCGATTCCGGGCTCCAGAGCGATTGTCGTCCGGTCATTGCACATCCCTTGATCGATCCATACGCCCCAATACGGAACTTGGGAGCCATCCGTTCTCAAAAGCAGGTAGTTGCGGGTTGTTCGTCCGTACAAGCCGGACCAAGCCTCGCTTACCGGATGCGGATAATAGAATTTCCTGCCGTCTCCGTCCGTTTCCGTACCGACTGTCCAAGTCTCCGGCGTGCGATAAGAGGAACCCGTCTCGTATTTTCCGCCGCCGAATACGCAAAGCAAGTTCCGCATCGCGTCCGGAAGCACGATATCCGTCGGTTCGTCGATCTTGAATTGCGGATGGGCGGTCCATAGGAATGGCAAGGGAGCATCGCCTGTATTTTCTACCGTATAAGCCAGCCGAACCGTCTTATCCCCATCAAGCAACAATTCCCTGGAAAACCGGTACGGCAGCTGTTTCCCCTGAACGGAACAGATCACTTTGGTTTCCGTCGTATGGCTTTCCCAGGGAAGCGACCATATTTCTCCGTGATCCGGCAACGAAATATCCCCCTTCTCTCCGGTCATGCAAGGGTTAATCGTAGGAAAACACTCGTCCCATCCGCTCATGTCCCAATTCGTGAAGGTCGAACCGTAAACCGGTTGTTTCAGAGGACGATTGCCCGAATCCATCATCCATTCTTTTCCCGTCGGCTTATACAGTAGAGAAACGATTTTACCGCCCAGCTCCGGAATCACCTCGGTCCGCAGCGTGGCGTTTTCCGCAACGATCGAATTCATACCTTTGGAAATACCGGGATAAACCCTTGATTCCAAGCCATCCATTCCCTTTCATCCTTCCGATTTGGAGAAGCCGTTATGGTTCAATTCCTTCATTATCCACCGCTTAATGGTAGGGTGGGATTTCAATGCCGCAAGGCCCGCCGTCCGGATTGCTCTCCAGCTCCAACTCCGTACCGTCGGCACGATAGATCGGATTGTACCAATGTCCGATATGGGTCGCGCTGGCATTCGCGTAATGGCAGATGAAGGCACGGCGGAATCTTTCCTTCGATTTATTGCGATAGGAGCCGTGAATCAGATTGCCGTTGAAGAATAAAACGTCTCCAGGCTCCATGAGGGCAGGGATCGGCTTCTCTTCCTTCGGAGGCTTCACGTAGTGCGACGTGAACGATTCCGCAGAGTCCGACGTCTCCGGACAGACGATGTCGTAATGATTCGTCTTCGGCACCAACAGCATACAGCCGTTCTCTTCATCGCAACGGTCAATGGCCGTCCAGGCCGCGATGCAGTTTCCCGGTTCCACTTTCAAGTAGAAATTGTCCTGATGAAGAGCCTGCCCTCGCGAGCCGGGCGGCTTGTAATAGAACATGCTTTGGGCCGCCAGCGCCTCCTCACCGTATAACTCCTTCAGAATGGCCAGCACGCCAGGGTGCAGCATATATTGCTTGGCCAAAGGATTGAACCGGTGCGGGTGCAGCACCCGCGGATACCGTTTGAGGGGATCGTCCGTCTCGGTTTGGAAGTCGGGTTCGAAGTAACCCGGTACGGTTGTTTGGGCAATTTCATCAAATGTCTTCCGGATCTCCTCCACCTCTTCCGGCCGAAAAACCCCTTTTACGATCAAATATCCCTCGGTCTCGAACTGCCTCATCTGTTCTTCCGTCAATGCCTGCAGTTTTGGCATAATCCTCACTCCTCTATAAGGATCTTCTTGCAAGTTACTTCCATGGTACGGCCTCCACGGGAAAGACGGAAGTTTCAATCATGCTTAATACTGCTTGGATCCTGCTATAGGGGTAGACGACCATACGGGAAAACCCTTAGTCTATTCGTAAGTGATGGTGACGTATTACTGGGGGCTAGGGAATGAAGGAACATTCGTACGGCGGGATCATGACGGGGCATTTTTACGAAAACGACAGCTATGGGATAAAGAGGCCGGATGGAATGGACAATTGGCTGATCGCGTATACGCTTGAAGGGGAAGGCTTCTTCCGAACGCCTTCCGGAGAAAAAAGCTGCGGTCCAGGGGAAATCGCCCTATTACGGAAAGGAGTGCCCCATGCTTATGGAACGCAACCGGGGAACTTCTGGCATTTCATGTGGGCTCATTTTGACAGGCTGCCGGAAACGGGGCTTTTGCCGGATGAAGAAGCGCTGATTTGCAAAATCCCTTCAGGCGAGCTTCAGAGGCGCATATTGCGTATTTTCCGTACCTTGGTCCGGGATTCCCGCGAGAGAGGCGGCTATTGGCAAGAGCTGTGCGAGAACCAACTGAGCAGCATCCTGCTGCTCACCGCGGATCAGTTGACCGAACAGCTGGATCCGAGAGTCAGCCAGGTCAAGCGCCTGCTTAGCGCGAGGATGAAGGAACCTCTCTCCGTGAATGAGTTGGCGTCCTCCGTCGGATTGTCCGCTTCCCGACTCTCCCATCTCTTCAAATCGGAAACCGGCGGTTCCGTGCTTGATACGTTGAATGCGATGAGGCTCGAACAAGCTGCCCTGTTGATGGTCCATGCCGGCCGGACGGCATCCGAAGCGGCGTATGACGTCGGCTTCCAAAGCTATAACCACTTTGCCGCTTTGTTCCGCAAACGGTTTGGGAAGAGTCCTAACGCGTATCGCAAGGATATAGAAAAAAATCGCATGGAGCCGAGCGCTCCACGCGATTGATTTGCTGTCTTTATGCTGCTGCTTGGCGATCCTCTAAGGTGCGTTCCTTAATCAACACGGATCCGACAAGGCCGATCAAGGTGAAGCAGACGATAATCAAAATCCCATAGCGGTAGCCTGTAACGACCGAGCTGCTTTGAAAATGGTCCAGAACTTTGCCGAATAAGCTTGGCAGCAGAACCGCACTCACGAATCCGCCGGTATTCGCGATACCCGAAACGACACCGACCTCTTGAACGGCAAAGGATTCGCGCACAACCCCAAACGTTAATGAGCTCGCCCCATTTCCAAACCCAATCAGGAAGAAAAGCACGGCAAGCAGCATAAACGGCGGCTTTCCGCCCGACAAGAAAATAATGCCCCAGCTTAGAAAGACGACAACATGAACGACCGTGTACGGACGTTTGATGGATCCGAGACGCCCTGAAATCCAGCTGGAAAGCGGAGCCCCCAGGATCGCGCCGAACAGTCCGATCATGATCAGTTGGCTGGCACCCGAACGACTCATTCCGTAGACGTGCATTCCATATGGCACAGCCCATGACCCAATAAAGCCGACATACGTTCCGACAAGGCCGAAATGACAGAAGAACGTCGCCCAGGTTTGCCTTTGCGCGAAAATGCGCCGCAGCAAAACCAAAGTGGGTTCCCGTTTTAATTTTTCTTTACCGGAAGAAGCCATGTTGGACGGAGTCGCCTTCGTCATTTTGCGGGTGTTGACGACGAGCACGAAGTATAAAAGGATTCCGACCAAACACAGGATACATCCCGTTATCAAAAACGGTACGTGCCAACTCGTAGCGGCGATCCACAAAGAAAAAGGAACGGTAGCCGTCAGAAAACCGAGGCTTCCGCTCACGCCCGCCATGCCGATCAAGCCGATAAACTCCTTGGCCTTAAACCATTGGCTGAGGATCAACACCAAATTAATCCATATGGTTGAATCGCCTATTCCCACCAATAATCGGGCCATCAACAGAATCGACTCATTCGGTGCCAAACTATAGATGATCGTGCCGATTCCGTTCAGGAGCGTTCCCGCGATCAAGAAACGGTTCGGCCCAAAACGGTCCGAAAAGATCCCCACCGGAATTTGCAAACCCGCATATGCGAGGAATTGGACACTGGCGAGTAAACCGATCGTGGATGCCGTAACATGAAACTCGTTCATCAACTGATCGGAAATGAGTCCCGGAGCGGTACGCTGCGTCACGATGAGCAAATAAGTAAACAATACGGCGGCAAAAACGACCCAACGATACTGACTGTTTTGTTTGTCCAATGGTCTCTTCTCCTGCTTTTCTCTCGTCTCTAGGTGAAAGAACCGGTGAACGATCACCGGTTCTTAGGCTTACCTATTCGAATTTATCAGTTAGAAAAACTTCTCCAATCGAGCTTTGACCGCTTCGTTGCTTCCCTCGACGACGGTATGGAACTGCGGCTTGTCGAACAAGGCTTGGATCGGATCCGGGAACGTCTGCTTGATGCTGCGCAGTTGAATCGCCTCATCGAACTTGGCCGGGTGCGCCGTCGACAGGGTGACCGTCACTTGCCCTTCCGACGCGAGCGCATCGGCTGCCGCGATACCGCAAGCGGTATGCGGATCGAGAAGGTACTTGCTCTCTTCGTGGTACTTCGCGATCGCATCCAAGCATTCGTCATTCTGCACGCCATACGCGGCGAAATCGGCTTGCACGAGGTTCAGCTTGTCCTGCGGAATTACGATGCGGCCTTCTTTTTTGAACGCGGCCATCATGGAATTGACGACCGCGGTGTCCTCACCGTAGAGGTAATATAAGTAACGCTCGAAGTTGCTTGCCACCTGAATGTCCATGGAAGGGCTATAGGTGCTGCGGAACTCGCCGGGCTGATAAACGCCTTCCTTCACGAAACGCTCCAGGATGTTATTTTCGTTCGTCGCCAGAATGAGCTTGCCGACCGGCAGCCCCATCTTCTGTGCCAGATATCCCGCGAAAATGTCGCCGAAGTTGCCCGTTGGGACGCTGAAATTGACTTTGCCGGCATGTCCCTGCTCGGCCAGCCGGAAATAGGCGTAGAAGTAATACACCGTCTGGGCCAAAATCCTGGCGATGTTAATGGAGTTGATCGCCCGCAGGTGGTATTTATGTTTGAATTCTACCTCGGCGAAAATTTCCTTGATGATGCGCTGGCAGTCGTCGAAAGTGCCTTCCACCGCCAAGTTCAGCACGTTGGCGTCGTCCACCGTGGTCATTTGCAACTCTTGGACCTTGCTCACCTTGCCGTTGGGGTGAAGGATGCAGATCCGGATGCCTTCCTTACCGCGAACGCCCTCGATGGCGGAAGCTCCCGTATCTCCGGAAGTCGCGCCAAGGATATGGATGATCGAATCGGTTTTCGCCGAAATGTAGGCATACAGGTTGCCCAGGAATTGCAGGGCCACGTCTTTAAACGCGAAAGTCGGGCCGTGGAACAGCTCCAGCACGTGCAAATCGTCCCGAATGCGGCGCACCGGCGTTACTTCCTCATGACGGAAGGTCGAGTAGCTGTCGTCAACCAGCTTTTTCAGATCGCCGCGCGGAATTTCATCTCCCACGAACAACGAGAAAACTTCAAGCGCGAGTTCCGGATAAGAAAGTCGCTGCCAAGATGAAAGCTGCTCCTGCGGCAAGCGGGGCATTTGCTCGGGTACGAGCAATCCGCCGTCATCCGCCAGCCCCATAAGTACGGCGTCGATAAATCCAATGGGAGCCACCTGGCCCCGCGTGCTGATGTAGTTCATCTCTATCCCCTCGAACCATAGAATTATCTGTTTATTGTAACATAACGTCGGAACTGCGGTCGCGCAAAATTATGACTGAATCATTTCCATAAACGTCCTCAGCGGCTGCGAGATCCACTTTTTGGGTCGCAGGCCGAGCAGCAAATCCAACCGGATTGCGGGATGACGAATGGGCAATACGGCAAGCTTGCCGAGACGGATTTCTTCCTCCGCCGCCATGCGCGGGAGAAGCGAGACACCGAAGCCGGCTGCCAAGCACCGCTTAATCGCCTCCGGATTGCCGAGTTCCAAGGCGATTCGATAGGAGACGCCTTCCTTACGAAGCACTCGCTCAAGCATCACGCGGTAATTGCAGCTTTCTTCCGCCATGATCCATTCTGTGTCTTTAAGTTCGTCTAACAGTAGCGTTTCAGGAAACTTCTGTGTCTCCGCCGGGTTCGCAAGAAAGACAAGCGGCTCCTCCCTGACGGTAGTCCATTGGAGATCCGTCTCCGGGGGGCCATTCTCCAGCAGCAGACAGACGTCCAGCTCCCCTTCTTTCACGCCGTTGATCATCGTTTGTTCACGGCCGGTTACAATCCGGATCGAAAGCTCAGGATATTCTGCTCTAAGCGCTTGAATGATGTTCGGCAGGATGTACGAGGCGACCGAATCGATCGTCCCGATGGTCAGCGTCCCGCCGCTCTGTCGCGCCAGCGACTCTTTCGACAGCTGGTGGAGCTCAAGCATCTGCAAAGCGACCTTCAGCAGTTCGTCGCCCGCGCTCGTTAAGCGCAGCCCTCTCCCCGACCGCTCGAAAAGCTTCACATCGTAATACTGCTCCAGCTTCTGCATCTGCATGGTCACGCTGGATTGGGCATAGCCGAGTTCCGCCGCGGCGCGCGTAAGACTTCGATGAAGTGCCACGACCCGGAAAGTATGGAGATAGGTCAGATCCATGATCTTCACCCAACTTCAATTTTTTTGATATTTGTTATCAACTATTATAGATAACTACGATGCAGAGCGCGATGATAAACTGTTCGTAAATGAAGAGATTCGCATTCGCGAAAGGCGGAGATAGGATGCTTCAAGCGCAAGATTTAAAAGGGATTTACGTTCCGGTCGTCACTCCGTTTACCCCGGATGGAGAACTTGACCTGCCTGCTTATGAACGGTATCTCAGGGAACTGCTGCGACATCCGATTCAAGGGATCGTGCTAAACGGAACGACCGGCGAATCGCCGACGGTGGAATGGGCCGAGGTTGAAACGCTGTTTCAAGTTTCTCGGACGGTCATCGGGAGTCTTGGCATTCGCATGCCGATTATCGTCGGGACCGGCACCAACGATACGAGAACAACCGTGATGCGAACGAAAGCAGCCGGCGAGTGGGGTGCGGATGCGGTGTTGGTTGTCACTCCGTATTACAGCCGCCCGCCCGAGGCCGGGGTATTCCAGCACTTTCAAGCTATTGCCGAAACCGGCGTTCCTGTTGTGGTTTATGAGGTGCCAGAACGGACAGGGATTCGGCTGTCCGCCGAGATGATGGGACAGATCCTTGAACTGGACGGGGTGATCGGCCTGAAGGACGCGACGGGCGGCTTCGCATTGCTGGAGGCATTAGCTGGCCGTACGACAAAGCCGATTTTGGCCGGCTCCGACGACACGTTCACCGATATGCTCCGGCGCGGCGCAAGCGGAGGTTTGCTGGCTTCGGCTCATTTGCGCACGGAGACTTTTTTGAGCGTCTACCGCTTGGCGGCGGAAGGTTTATATGACGAATCGGAAGCGGTCTTTCATACGCTTCTCCCGCTCATCCGCCTTCTCTTCCGGGAGTCGAATCCTGCCCCGCTCAAGTGGGCGCTTGCCCAAACCGGAATGCTTGCCTCCGGTGGGGTGCGGCTGCCGCTTGTCCCGATTACCGAGGAACTTCAAGAGGAGTTGTCGGCGGTTCTATAAACGGACTAAACCCCTTCCCCCCAGGAAACAATAGGAAAAAATGGACGAGGTGTCGGGTCGTGCACGAGGTTACGGAGATTATCTTACGAGGAATCGTCGCATTCGTCTTCCTCATCCTGCTGGGGCCAATGATCGGCAAACAGTTGATCAGCCAAAACGGATATCTCCCGTTCATCGGCGCGATAACCTTGGGATCCGTTGCGGGCAATTTGATCTTCAATATCAAAATACGGTTCGGCTACTTCCTGCTTTCGATGGCCGTATTCAGCACCATTATCCTAGCCTTCAGCTACATCGCGATGAAGAGCAGCCACACCAGAAAATGGGTCAATGGCGAGCCCAGAGTGTTGATAGAAAAAGGGAAAATTCTCGAGAACCAGCTGAAAAAATCGCTTTACACGCAAGACATGCTGGAACAGGGGCTGCGCAAAAAAGACGTATTCGACTTGAACGAAGTCGAATACGCCATTCTGGAAACGGACGGATCGTTATCCGTCATCAAGAAAGCGCCGACAGCACCGTAAATTACTCTCTCACAGGCGGCTGCAAACCGGGATTAAGAAGCAATTGAGCCGGCAAAGGTTGCTGCTCCATTACTTTGGCATGTCCACGGCGGTCGTAAGAGTTGTTGTCTCGGTTCTTGTTGTCGTAATCCTCCCTTTTTGTTGTACCGCCGGATTGAATGGAAATCAGACACGGACTGCCCTTCTCTGTGCTATCATTCCCATATACCCAAAACGGGAGGCATACACGTGATCGATTTCGAGTGGTATCGAAGCTTCGTCTTTATCTATAAACACAACTCGGTGTCCGAAGCTGCCAAATCCCGGTTCATGACTCAGCCGGCTATGAGCCAGCATCTTGCCTCCTTGGAAGCCGAGGTCGGCGAGCTGCTGTTCGTCCGGACAGCCCGGAAAATGATCCCGACCGAGCGAGGCAAGCTGCTGTATACCGAGGTGGCTCCTCTTGTCGAAGCGCTGGAGCAGACGAGCGCGGATATCAAAACTTCCTCCCTTCCAAGCATGAAATGGATCAAAATAGGATCTGCGCCGGAGTTCTACCAAGAGAAAATCCTTCCCTTGCTGCCGAAATTCGGGACCTGCTCGATTTCCCATTTCGGAACAGCAGAGGAGCTTCTGGACAACCTGGATGAGGACAAGGTAGATCTCATCATTACCTCCAAAAAATTCCTGAAATCAGGAGTCGAGTACCTGAAGCTGTGCGAAGAGGAGTTCGCCATCGTCGCGCCAGGACATTGGGTGGTTCCTGAAGCAAACAGCTTGAAAGCACAAGAACACTGGCTCGCTAAACAGACGTGGATTGCGTACGGGCCGGAGCTGCCGATGATCCGGAGACTGTGGAGGGAACATTTTAAGAAGCGCCCTATGCTGTCCACGCCTTATGTTGTTCCGAATCTGCATATGATTCTCAATCTCGTCGAGTTAGGTGCGGGCCTGAGCGTGATTCCCACCTATTTACTAAAACCGGCGAAAGAAGGACAAGTACAAGTCGTTTATGCTGACTTAGCCGTGCAAAATGAACTGTTCTTAGCTTTTAAAACCAAACACAAGCATATTCCCGAAATTCAACAAATCATGAAGGTCATTCGCGAACACATTTGAAGACCAGTGCCCAGTTTTCATCGAGCGCTGGTCTTATTTCATGCGACCGAATCTATAAATTTTATTATGTATAATCACTATTTTCATAATTTGTTTTATGAAAAATACAGATTTACAATAACGTTGTACCCAAAAACATCAAACCTTCAGGAGGTTCGGAACAATGTCGAAAAATATACTCATGGTGGTCACGAGCCACTCTCATATTCACGAAGGCAAAACGACGGGAATTTGGTTGTCGGAATTTGCGGAAGCTTATATGGGGTTCAACGAGCAAGGTTGGGACATCGTCGTAGCCAGCCCGCTTGGAGGAGAAGCGCCAGTGGATCCCGCAAGTGTAGGTGAGGACACGAATCCGTCATTTAAGGAAGCGGCGAAGAGATTGGAGAACACCGTGAAGCTGAACGATCTGACGCATGAAAGCTTTGACGCGATTTTCTTGCCGGGCGGGCACGGCGCGATGTACGACCTCCCGGCTGACAGCAAGTTACAATCGCTGCTGCGCGACTTCTACGAATCCGGCAAAATGGTCGCAGCTGTCTGCCACGGCCCTGCTGCCCTGGTCGGTACCTTCTTGTCTGACGGAAGCCCGCTGGTCGCCGGCAAACGGGTGAACGCGTTCACAGACCGGGAAGAGGCGGAGACGGCTCTGGCACCGCATCTCCCTTTTCTGCTGGAAAGCCGGCTCCGCGAGCTTGGAGCAATCTTCGTCGCCGCTCCAAACTGGTCTTCCCACTATGAATCCGACGGCAATCTGATTACCGGCCAAAATCCGCAATCTACGGTCGCGGTCACAAATGCTGTGATCGATCATCTTCGAAGAGGTGGGATTACATCTTGAATTCGGACGGCTTGACCAGCGCGGGTTCGTCCTCTGCGCGACGCAGCTCCGCGATTGCCTTATACGCGCTGACGCTTGGCGCATTCGCCATCGGAATGACCGAATTTATTATCATGGGTCTGCTCCCGGAAGTCGCGGTGAACCTGAACGTCTCCATTCCGAAAGCGGGGCTTCTCATTACGGGGTATGCGCTCGGGGTGGCCCTCGGCGCACCCTTCATCACCGTCGCCACTTACAAAATGCCGCGAAAAGCACTCCTGTTGCTCCTCATGGGGATTTTCATCGTGGGCAACGCCCTCGCGGCTCTCGCTCCATCTTATGGAGTGCTTATGTTCGCCCGGATCGTCGCGGCGCTAACGCACGGCTCGTTCTTCGGGGTCGGGTCCGTGGTCGCTGCGGAGCTGGTTACGAAAGAGAAGCGCGCCGGCGCGATTGCCTTGATGTTCACCGGGCTTACGCTCGCGAACATCCTCGGCGTGCCGATCGGCACATTCATCGGCCAGGAATTCGGCTGGCGATCGACATTCTGGGCCATCACGGCCATCGGGATCGTGGCGCTGATCGGCGTTATGGTTCTCGTCCCCCGCATTCAAGCCGCGCCTTCCCGCTTGAGCCGGGAGATCGGCGTATTGTCACGTCCCGCGGTGCTGGTGGCGCTGTTGATGACGATTTTCGGTTTCGCCGGCGTATTCACCGCGTTCACCTACATTAAACCGATATTGGTGGACATCAGCGGATTTCCGGTCGACTCGGTCTCCTACATTCTCGTGCTGTTCGGAGTCGGGATTACACTTGGCAACATTTACGGGGGTAAATTGGCCGACCGCAAACTGTTGCCTTCTCTGATCGGCATTCTCGTATTCTTGGTCGCCGTGCTTGCCCTGCTTGGGGCCGTGGATCACTGGAAAATCGCCACCCTGATCGCCATTTTCCTCCTCGGAGTAGCGGCCTTCGGAACTGTGCCGGGACTTCAGCTTCACATGTTAAACACGGCAAAGGAAGCGCCGACCCTAGCCTCGACGCTAAACATCGCGGCGTTTAACCTCGGGAACGCCCTCGGCGCTTATCTGGGTGGAATCGTCATTGAATACGGAATTGGCGGCGGGCTGGAAGCCGTCCCTTGGACCGCTTCCCTCGTTACTGTCGCGGGCATACTGTTCACCTTGTGGGGATATCGCCAGAACCACAGGGCATAAACTCAATTCGTCGTCCACAAACAAAAATGATGGCTCAACTCTACTGAGTTGAGCCATCATTTTTTGATAGATATTATTGCGAATAATTTTGCCTTATGATACGGTTCACCGCGCAGTCTGTAACAGCAAGTTTTCTTGACGGCTCGCTGTTACACTCCACGTTTGTTGCCCCATAACCAGGTATGAAGCTGCGGTAAAACTCTTACCGATCTAAGCACCGTTGATGCCATTACACTTTGGACCAACCATTCATAACATTTCATCAAACGCTTCAACAATACGGTCGAATCGGTTTCCATTATATCGTTATTCCCCGCCTGCAAAAACATGGACACTTCCGGATACCGACGGTGAACCTCTTCTGCGAATCGAATGTCTGCGTCGTCGAACACAACTACTTTCAGACAAAAGCAGCGGTTATGGTCCGAAAGCCTAGAAACCAGTTCGTCGAGAATATCCCAATCGGTTTGCATCCCCGAACTGGGCGGTTTCGGGGACAAAGTCAACTCGTCAATTTGGAGGAACCAATCCCGCCATAGGCTGCCCTGCGTCTCCAATGCAACGGCAATCCCATTTTCGTGCAGCAGATCAATGAGTTCATTTAGTTGAGGAAGAAGTGCAGGATTCCCTCCTGACAGCGTCACATGAGAAAAAGACTCGCCGCCTATACGAGATAGTTCTTGGAAGATTTCCGAGGCCATCAGCATGCGGATGTCTTGCTTGCCCGTTCCGTCCCAAGTAAAGGCGGAATCACACCAGGAACAGGAATAGTCGCAGCCTGCTGTGCGGACAAACATGGTTTTCTGCCCGATGACCATTCCTTCCCCTTGGATGGTGGGGCCGAATATCTCCATGATTGGGAACCGATTAGATGCCATAGGAATCACCTGCTCTAGGAAGGTACACCACATAACTTGTCGGGGTTTCCCTTAAGAAAACCTGTAAACACCGGGGCTTATTCTCGGAACGGTCAAGATAAGCCTGGATGATTTCGTATACCGTTCTGGCCAGAACCTCCGATGTAGGGAACCGTTCCGGATCCTCATCTTTAAAATAAGCATGATGGTCATTCAACAGCGAATGATCGAAACAGTCATGGATCAGCTTCTTGATTTCCGAGAAATTAACCAAAAATCCGGCTGCATCCAGATCGTTGCCGGCAATCGTGACATTGACGAAATAGGTATGTCCGTGCACACGGCTGCATTTCCCCGCAGCGTCGGACGGCACATAATGCGCTGCGGCAAATTGCAGATCCTTATTCAATTCATAGCAAAAAGGATGGACGACGGATGGATAAATTTGTTGAATCATCACTGAGCCCCTCCTTTTTCTTCAGAAGATATTCCTCCAACCCCTTCTTACGAAGAAGGCATGACGGGCATTCTCCGCAGCCTTCGGCCACGATGCCGTTATAGCAAGTAAGCGTCCTCTCCCGCACATATTCCAGCACGCCGAGTTCGTCGGCCATTCTCCATGTATCCGCTTTGGTCAACCACATCAGCGGCGTTTCGATGACGAATGGGTACTCCATCGCCAGATTTAACGTTACATTCAGCGATTTGATAAATACGTCCCGGCAATCCGGGTAACCACTGAAGTCCGTCTCGCATACCCCGGTTACAATATGTCTCGCCCCGATCTGTTTCGCCAATATCGCGGCAAACGTCAAAAACAACAAGTTTCGTCCATCCACAAAGGTCGTCGGTAACGCCCCTTCATCATGTTCAATGGAAATATCCTGCCTGGTCAAAGCATTGGGCGCCAGTTGATTCAGAAGAGCCATATCCAATACATGATGCCGTACCTTCTGTTCCTTCGCGATTTGAGCCGCACAATCGAGTTCAAGACGATGCCGCTGCCCGTAATCGAACGTTACAGCCTCCACCTCGCCAAACCGTTGCATGGCCCAAAACAAACATGTCGTGCTATCTTGACCGCCGCTAAAAACAACGACTGCTTTATGTTGTTTCATCATGTCGTGCTCCTTTCGTTGACCCAACAAAACAAAAAAACGATATCTAAGGAGATACCGTTTCCTTAGTTTTTTATAGAGGGTGTGCTAAAACCTCTCCTGAAACCATCGAATTGATTTCAGAATTTATTTTGTTACTTACCATTGTACTACAAAACCTTTTGCCGCGACCATCGCGTTTTACATTTCCAGCAAATCCTTCAGACGAAGACCCGTTGCAGGTGAAGCAGTATAAATCACAATTTTGATTCCCGGATGATCTGGCTGCTGCAAGGTTACATACTCGAATTCCATTTCACCGATACTGGGGTTCGTCCATCGCTTATGGCAATCGACTGTGATTTGAACGTCATGCTTCGGCCAATGCTCACGGAACGCTTCACTCGTCCGCAGCAGTTCCTCGATGAGCTCGTTAAACCTCGAATCTTGTTGGAAGTACGCATAATCCGCACGAAATCTGGCAATCATGACCTGCGCTTTGGCCTCCCAATCCGGGTTGTTCCTCCTAGTTTCGGAATCCGTTAGAAATCTGCGCAGCCAATTCGGTTTTAATACCCTGTCCTTCGTGAATGCCGGCAGTCTGAACACCAACTCCGCCGCTTTGTTCCATAGCAGCATGTCCCAGCTACTCCCCAAAACGAGCGCAGGATTCGGATCGAGGGCAAGCACCGTACGTTCCAACCCAAGCGTCACCTCTTGACTCGCGTGGACAAGCTCCCGCTCCACGGGCCTTGCAAGCGTATAGAGATGGCGTCTCTCCCCACTTGATAATCGCAGCGCAATGGCTAAGCTGTCCAGTACCTGATCGGACGGATTGGACACTCTCCCCTGCTCTAAGGATGTGTACCACGAAGTACCGATGTGGGCCATCTGTGCCACTTCTTCACGGCGAAGCCCTGGCGTCCGGCGTCGGCCATAGAACGGCAGCCCCACATCTTCCGGAGTAAGTCGTTCTCGACGTGCTCGCAAAAACTCACCTAACGAAAGCGTTTCTGGGGAAGAACCTTCCTTCACGATGAACCACCTCATTTAGCCTAACACTTCCAATCGTACGAAAAACACAGGAAGGCAGATTGATGCAGGTTTTGTCATAATTCCAGTATAGCACTGGAAAATGACGGGTTGGAGGGAAATCCGAATGATTCTAATTACTGGCGGCTTAGGATTCATCGGCACTCACACGACAAGAGCACTGCTTGATCTTGGCGAGACCTGCGTGCTTACGCAGTATCGAACCTCCGATATCCCGAGCTTTATCAAAAGCGAACTCGGCAAGCGCGCGTTCATAGAGCAGGTAGATATTACGGATCCATCGGCATTCCTTGAGATCGGTAAGCGCCGCAACATTTCTGGAATCATCCACTTGGCGATGCCGGGTTCCGGTGTGACCGGTCTCTTTGATAAGCTTCGTGCACATCATGAAAGCCTGCAAAACGTTCTGCAGGCGGCTCATCAATGGGGCGTCCCCCGGGTCAGCATCAGCAGCGCAATTGGCGTCTATATGGGCGTGAGTGAAAGCCCGTTCCGTGAGGATATGCCGCTGCCAATGTCCGCAGACAATCCCTTCACGGCCTTCAAAAAGAGCTCCGAACTAATCGCGTCTTATATCGCCCGTAGCGCGGGCTTTGAGGTGGTGAACCTTCGAATCGCAGGTATCTGGGGCCCTATGCAAAAGTCAGCTGCCAACCTTGTCGTCGCCCCCAAGCTTGTCCAAGCTGCAGTAAGCGGGATGCCGGCTAATTTTTCAAACACGGCTTCATCTCATCTCTTGGATGCGTACGATATGTGTTACGTCAAAGATTGTGCCCGAGCCATTGCACTCCTCCAAACCGCTCAGCAACTGAACCACAGCACCTACAACATCGGTTCGGGACGTATCATCCGGAATGAAGAGTTCGTCGCGGCAATCCACCGTATCATCCCGGACGCAGAGATTTCTCTGCCCAAGGGTCACCGTTTGGACGTTTGCCTCGACATCACTCGCATTCGACAAGATACGGGATACGAGCCTGCATACGACATCGAGCGGGGGATTGCAGATTATATTGGTTGGTTACGTTCGGGGAATGTGGTGTAATCATATGCAATAAAGTACCTGCAAAGCCGCCTACAATCCCTGTGGCAACATTAAAACTCTCCGCAAACGATTTGCCGAATCTTCTCGATCGGTGCCTTGGGTACACGATCATAGGTTAACAGACCGTTGATTTCTTGCTCCACGTCCGTTAATTGCGTATAGCAAAACCCTTGAACGACCGGAGAGAGGTACAGAGGACGAAATACGGCTTTCAGTCGGCGAAGGAAATCCTGCTCGTTGCTTGCCACGGAATACCCCCATCCTTCCCCTCTCTTCGGAAAAGAAATGCCCCCGAATTCCGTGACGAGGATCGGCTGCCCTTCGTACGCGGCGCCTCCCACGAGTAATCTTCTTCTATTGGCCGGCATGGCTTGAATCGCATTATCCGCCGTGGCATAACGTTGGGACAATACGTCTTCCCTCCACTCGTAATCGTGAATGCCGACCAAATCCGTCTTCAGCATCTCCCATCCGTCGTTGCCGATGACGGGTCTCGTATCGTCCAGCGATTTGATCAGATGGTACAGCGACAAGACGTGTTGCTGCTGCCTCGCATCGATCTGGATGTTGGGAACGCCCCAGCTCTCGTTAATCGGAACCCACGCTGCGATGCAAGGATGGTTGTAATCCCTCTCCAGAATCTCTTGCCACTCGCGGGTAATCCGATGTACGTAGTCATCCGAATAAACGTAAGCGTTCGCGCATTCTCCCCAGACCAGCAAACCTTGCCGATCGCACTCTTATAAGAAGCGCGGATCTTCCGTTTTCTGATGTTTGCGCACGCCGTTAAATCCCATGGCCTTCGTGAGCTGAACGTCACGAACGATCGCATCCAGTGAAGGAGCGGTAAGATTACCATCCGGAAAATAGCCTTGATCCAGCACCATGCGCATGAAATAAGGCCGGTTGTTCAATTTAAACTTGCCGTCTTCGATCGAAATTTTCCGCATGCCGAAATAACTGTCGCACTCGTCTACCGTGACACCGTTTACAGAAAGCTCGAAACGGATGTCGTACAAGTTCGGATTTTCCGGCGTCCACAAGCGGCCGAATCCATGATCGTTGCCGCCATGCAGCCGGATCGTACGCGTCTCTTCCCTGCCGTGTATTCTGTATCGTTGTTCCGATACGGTCGTTCCTTCGAAGGTGACCCTCATTTTCAACCATACTTCTTGGCCGGCGGGATGATCGGTGACGAACGTACGAATCTCGATATCGTTCCGGTCGATATCCGGTTTGTATTTGATCTTCTTTAGATGAACGGCGTGGACAGGCTCAAGCCAGACGCTCTGCCAAATGCCCGTCGTCCGGGTGTAAAAGATGCCGGAAGAGCGTTCTTCCCAATATTGCTTGCCTCTAGGCTGCGTCAAATCCTTGCTGTCATCTTCGACTCTTACCGTTATGACGATGCGGTTACCCGTCAACAAATCGGTAATATCCGCTTGAAACGGGGTGTGACCGCCTTCGTGGATCGCGGCCAATTCCCCGTTGATCCACACTCGGGTCAGGTAATCCACCGCGCCAAAATGAATGATGATTCGCCTATCGTTCCAATCTTGCGGGATTTCGACGACTTTCCGATACCAGACGACATCATGAAAAGAAGGATCTCCGATACCGCTGAGCGCGCTTTGATATGCGAACGGCACTTGAATCTTCCGATTGAACGGAGAATCCGCCAAATACCACTTGTCTTTTTCTCCCTTCCTCTCATCGTCGAAAGCGAATTCCCATTCTCCATTTAAACTAAGCCATTCACTTCGCCGAAGTACCGGACGGGGATACTCCGTCCTGGTCGAATGGAACGTATTCATCGCGTTCAACACCCTCCCGCACGATAACTGCTTCATCTCTTGCCGTAAATTAAATGTACCACATGCAAATAAAAAAGACGTATTCGACTTGAACGAAGTCGAATACGCCTTTCTGGTAGCGGGCGGTTCAGTCAAAGAATAGCTAAACCTTGCGCCCCCGTCGAATATTTATGGTTTTCAATACTCTTGGCAATCATGAATTGCGCGGCGTAATAAGTGACCATGACGGCATATCCGGCCCCATCGATCGGGGATACGAACATGTTCCAGGCTAGCAGGGAATCGGACACGAAGAATACGACCGCGCCTGCCATAGCGACCCCACTGCCGCTGATCACAGCGCTGAGGATCATGGCGGATATGACGATGACGTAAACCAGTACGGGAAGCCACAGTCCGGTATTCCCTCCGGTGTATATCCCCTTATGTAATTCGCTAAGCAGCCAAGCAGAATACAGGGCAATGGGAATCAACGTCAATAGACGATAGAGAGACAACCCCCGCCATCTCGTCGCGAATGCCGCAATATACGTCAGGTGCGCGAGCAAGAAGGAGCTAAGCCCTAGAACGAACCATTTGCTGCCTTCCAACAGCAAGAAACAATCGCCGGCGGCCGAGAGAAGCAATCCCACGATGACCAGGTTGCGATACGCTTTGGCGGTATTGCGCAGCGTTAAGGCGAGTCCGATGATGAGCAAGATCGTTCCCGGTTTCAAGATCCATCGCATGGTCATGCTTTGTTCCGCCATCGCCAGCAAATACCCTGCCCCTGATAAAATGATGATGGCTGTGAGCAACAATCTTTTCCGATCCATACAATGCCCTCCAATTCGGATAGATATCATATGGAAGAATAGCAAGTCGTTCTCACAGATTACTCCCAAGCCGTTCCGAACGGGAGCTGGCGAGCGTCTCCTTATCTGTTCGGAAATGCTTCCGATTTCGAAACCCTGATGCGATCGTGCGGAAAATAACGACCGAAATATTTCGCGACTCGGACATGCAGGTCTTTGTCATACCACGGCGAAAGTTCATGTTGTTCGAACAATCCCGACATCCCCAATCGTTCCGAGCGTCGGCCCAACATTCCGTCTCCGATGTTCAGGGTATCGATCCAGATGTGATCCGCGATGTCCGTAAGTAATTTGGGAAAGTCAGGAGTGAACGGCAAAACCGGAGATATCGAGGCTTGCGTCGGAATCCCCGCTTCATGAACTTCTTTCAGCGCTTTGATCCGAAGGCGGATGCCCGGCGCATAAGGGGCAAAAATCCGCTTGATCTCTTCCCGATCGGTTTCGATCGTCATGGATACAAGAAGTTCACATTTCTCCTTCAACTGGACGAGCAAAGCAATGTCCCGAGCGACAAGCGGACTTCGCGTCTGGATTTGAAGGAAATCGGGAGGATTTACCGTCATTTCCTCTAAGATCCCATGCGTAATTTGAGCCTCACGTTCAATGGGCTGGTAAGGGTCCGTCGCGGAGGACATGAAGATGTTGACGGGCTTGTTTTTTCCGCGAAGCTTGATAACCTCTTGCCGATACTTTTCCGCCGCGTTCGTTTTGATGTCCAGCCATTCTCCCCAAGGCTTTTCTTTGAACTTCTGGATCGGCATCTCCCGCACATAGCAGTACTTGCACGCAAACGCGCAGCCGCTGTAGGGATTCAAGGAATGGGTAAATCCGACGTCCAAATATCCCTTGGCTTCCGTGAGGATGTTCTTGGTTATGACTTCCTTGGTTTGAAGATTCATCAACATCGCCCATTTCACAAAATCAAGTGTATAATCCTAATGAAGATTATGAACGAAAAGGAGCCTTCCGGGTGAAATATATCGGTGCATTCGCAGGTTTTCTTCTGTCTGAATTTTGCTTTCATATCATGGATGCTTTTGCTGCTGGAATCAAAGCGGACACGCCGGCTGAACGAATCGGAGCCGTATTATTCGGCATCGTCGTTCTTCTGATTCTGATGGCGGTCTTCCGCAAGTTTTTTTCCAGATCATTTTTTAACGGATTCACCGTGGCGACGGGTTTATTCCTTAGCTTTGATATTGTCGTTTTCCATTGGATTTTTCAACTCCATCGGATTACGAACGGACCGGAAGCGAATTGGCTGGAACCCATCCTCGTCGTTGCAGGGATCGTCTTTGTCACTTATGGCGTAAAACTGGAGAGAGCTCCGCGAAACATTAGCAAAAACGTGTCTCTCTGAGCCCGACAACAAACGAACGAAGCCCCTGGCGCAAGTGAACGCCAAGGGCTTTTTGCTATGCGAAAGTTTAAGCTTCCAAAATTCGTCCGAGACGCTGCAGCGTGTCGTTCCACTCCGGTTCAGCCTGCTTTTCCAATAACGCCAACATGGCCCGGACGACGACACGGTGAGGCACCGCTTTGTTCAGTTCCGCCTCGAGCAGCGCAACGGTTTCTTCCGAATCCGTCCCTTCGGCCAATCCTTTGATTTCGGCCAAAATAGCCGCCTTCTGCTCCGTTTCCCCGTCCGGCGTGCCGAACCCGATCATTTTACGGAAACCCGACTGCCCCATGATCGGAGGTTCACCCGCTTCCATCATGCCGCGCATCACGTCGTCCAAACGCCGAACCAAAAAGTCCGAGAGTCTTCGGTCCTGAATCGCGTCGCGGTCGATCAGCAGCCCCTGCATAAAGTCGTTCATCATGCCCGATAAGATCAGAACGCCGTCCGCCCAATACCGTTCCGCTTCATTCCCGTAGATGGCTTGAATCCGCGCATTCAGCCAGTTCAAATAGCGGCTTCTGAAGCGGAAAGCGAAGGATTTAAGCTGCACATGGTCGACGCCGATCAGCGGCTCTTTGATCAACATTTGGATGAATTCGACGTTTTCCCTAATGAACCGGATTTGCCGCTCCAACTGCACTCGGAGAGCTTCACGAGGAGAAAGCCCTTCTTCACCCGGTTGTTCGGCCATTCCGTTGTACAGCTGTTCGCCGTAGTATTCGAAAATGGACAGAAGCAGCTCGTCTTTCGATTTGAAATAGAAGTAGATGGAGCCTTTGGCCATGCCGAGCTCGTCCACGATTTCCTGGATGGACGTCGCGTGGAAGCCTTGGCGGGCGAAGAGGCGCATGGCCGCCTCCAGGATCTGCAATTTCTTCTTCTGCAAAATCGGCTGCGCCTCCTTCTTATGCCGTGGTCTGTTTCGGTTTGCGGCGAATCTTCATCAACGTCTCATATACGATCGGCACGATGATGAGCGTCAGGAACGTCGAGCTGATCAATCCGCCGATGACGGTGACGCCGAGTCCGCGGGAGATGATGCCCGCGCCTTCCATCCCGAAGACCAGCGGAAGAAGAGCGCCGATGGTCGCCAGTGCCGTCATCAGGATCGGGCGCAGACGGGTGCCCGCCGCTTCAAGCAGCGCTTCGCGGGTCGACATGCCTTCTCGCTCCTTGTGAATGACGCGGTCGATCAAGACGATGGCATTCGTCACCACGATGCCGATCAACAGGAGCGCGCCCATCAAGGCGGAGACGCTCAGCGTTTCTCCTGCAAGATACAGCGCGACCAAACCGCCGATGATGGCGAACGGAAGCGAGAACATGATCGCGAACGGGGCGAGCGCGCCGCCGAACGTAAGGACGAGCACCAGGTAGACGATGGCGATTGCGGCGGCCATCGCGATTCCGAGCTGGGAGAACGTGTCGTTGATTTGCTCGGTCACCCCGCCCGTTTTAATTTCAACGGTAGCCGGCTTCTTCACCTGATCGACTTGCTTGAGGAAATCGGACGATGCCTTCTTCACGTCCTTCACCGTGACGTCGCCGCTTACCGTCACGACCATGCGGCCAGCATCCCTCGAAATGCTGTTCGGGGACGTGCCTTCTTCAATCGTCGCGACGTCTCCGATCGGCACCTGTACACCGAGCGGGGAGGTGAGAGTCGCTTTTTTGATGTCATCCGCCGTATTGTAAGTTGCAGTGTCCACGTGCACATAGACGTCGTAGGTCTTGTCCTCTACCTTCACATGCGTCAACACCGGACGGGTGCGGACCGGACTCAGCTTCATGGCGATCTGGCCCGCCGTGAGTCCATACTTGCTCAGCTTGGCCTGATCGGCCGCAATCGTGTATTGGTCATACGTTTTAGACATACTCGTATCTACGTTTTCGAAGGAAGCGTCCTTGCTCATCATCCCGGCGATCTCGCTCACGACCGGTTTGATATCGTCGAGGCTTTCCCCATAGACGCTCAAGCTGAACGTGCTTCCGCCCACGCCTCCGCCCCCCATGTCCATCTGGGCCCATTCCCCTTGGGGAACGGTTTGCTGGAGCTTGGCTACGAGCGCTTTTTTCTTGTCTTCGAAATTTTTCGTTTCATCCTTATACTGCAGGTAGAACAATCCCGATTTGGAAGGTCCCGGTTGAAGCGGGTTGGAGCCGCCGACCGAATATTGGAGATTCACCAGGTCAGGATCCTTCGATCCCAAAATCATTTTCTCGGCCGCCAGCGCGCGCTGCTCCACGTCTTCGATCCGGTCGCCCGGCTGCGGCGTATAGGTGATCATGGCGAACTTCTGCTCTTGTTCCGGAAGGAAGCTGGAGCCGATCAGCGGAACGAGTCCGAAGCTTCCTATGAGGAGAACGACGGCGAGTCCGAAGGTGATGATTTTATGGTTCAGCGTCCAGCGAAGTACCTTGCGGTAGCCGCCGGCCAGTGCGCCCGGTTTCTCTTCATGTACGTGTTTCTTGCTCTCTTTGATTCCCTTGCGGAACAGCATATGCCCCAGCATCGGCACGACCGTGATGGCCACGATTAGCGAAGCAAGAAGCGAGAAGACGATGGTCAGCGCGAACGGCAGGAACAGCTGGCCGACCATCCCCGTTACGAGACCCAGCGGCAGGAACACCGCCACGGTGACGATCGTGGAGGACATGATCGGCATGAACATTTCACGGGTCGCTTCGACGAACAGTTCTTTGCCGGTCAGCGTCTCGTTCTTCAGCGACATCCGCCTGTAAATGTTCTCGATGACGACAATGGAATCGTCCACGACCCGGCCGATCGCCACAGTCATCGCGCCAAGCGTCATAATGTTGAGCGTGATGTCGAACTGCTTAAGAAGAAGTACCGCGATCACGAGCGATAGCGGAATCGATACGATCGAGATCAGCGTCGTGCGGATGTTCCGCAGGAACAAGAGAATGACGATGACGGCGAACAACGCGCCGAACAACGCTTTCTCGAGCATCGTGTCTACGGACTTCTCGATCGGTTTCCCTTGGTCCAGCAGGACGTCGAGTTTCAGGCCGTTATACTTTTTCTCGAAGGTCGGGATTTGATCTTTCACCGCGTTGACGACGTCCACCGTGTTGGCATCGTTCGCCTTGACGATCTGGATGCCGATCGATTCGCGGCCGTTCGTACGCGAGATCGACTCGGCTTTGCCGGTCAATTCGATCGTCGCGATATCGCTGAGCTTCACGGTCGGAAGACCCGCTGCAGCGGCTGCCGCAGCATTCGGCGCGGCATTCGGTGCCGCAGCATTCGGCGCGGCATTGTCGCCCGCTTGCGCTTGGGGCATAGCGGCACCACCGGCGGAAGGTGCGGAACCTACGCCGGCAGGAATCACCGGTATCTGAAGATTTTTTAAATCGTCCAAGGTCGTGATCCGTCCGTCGACGACGACGGCTTTCTCCGACTTGTCCATCTCGAACAAGCCCAACGGCGCCTTGAGCGCAGATCCTTGTACGATCCCTTTGACGGTATCCTGAGTGATCCCGAGCTCGGCCATTTTTGCCTGATTGTAGGTCAGTTGAACTTCCTGCACGTATTGTCCGGCGATCTGAACGGACGCGACGCCATTAATGCCTTGGAGCGACGGCTCAATATCATCCGACACGATGCGGGTCAGCTCTTCGAGCCCTTGATTGTTGGCGTCGCTGGCACTGAGCGAAATGACCGGGAACGAGTTGAAGGAGAACTTGGAGATCGAGGGCGACTGAACGCCGTCCGGCAGGCTGACCGCCGACACGGCTTCCCGAATCTCGTTCGTCGCTTGGTCCATGTCTTGGCCGAAGTTGAATTCGATCATGATGTTGGACACGTTCTCCATCGAAGTGGACGTGATGTTCTTGATGTCCGATATGCCCTTGAGGCGCTGCTCAAGCGGCGCGGTCACCTTCTCCACGACGCCGTCCGGAGCGGCGCCCGGATATACCGTGGTGACGTTCAAGAAGGGAAACGTCAGGTTCGGCATGCTCTCCTGTTTCATGTTCAGGCCCGAATACAGGCCGGCGAAAGCGACGATCAACGTGATCATCCATAAAGCGAACTTATTCTTAAGCGAAAATGCGATGGTGCTTCTCAAGCTCTCCCATCCCTCTCTCTGTACGTTTGTACCGCTGATGAACATTTTATCGAACGATCGGTCAAAATTCAAATGGCGAAATTCGGAACTATTGATTTTATGCGGTTATTTTAGTTGAACGATTGGTCAATTCATTCATTTGTGCTAAAAAAAGATCCTGTCCGCCGTTTGGCGAACAGGATTCCATTACCCCATCATCGGATTCGAGCCGTTAAGCAGAAAGAGCATCCCCCCCTTCCGGCGGCAAGTTCCCGAAAATCACAATTCGATTTTTAAAAATCGCCTCAGCATCCCGACGACGAATTCGTGGTCTTCCTTTTGGGGCAGACCGGATACCGTAACGGTACCGATCACGCCGGCATTCCGGACGATGATCGGAAAAGCGCCGCCGTGAGGCGCGTATTCCATGGGGTCGAGAAACGATTTTTCCCGGATGTCCGTGTTGTGCAATTTGTAATAAATCCCCATGCGATAGGAGCTGTGTAGAAAACGGTTAACCACGCGGTTCTTTCGCCGGACCCACTCGTCGTTATCCTTGGAGGTGCCCGGCAAAGCATGGTGAAACAACTGCTGCTCCCCCTTGCAAATGTCGATCACGATCGAAAGGCCTCTCCGGTAGGCTTCTTCGGTCATCTGCATTCCTAATTCATAAGCGGTACGGTAGTTGAATTGCTCGAATTGAAGTTGCTCTTCTTCTTTTTTCAATTCCTCCAACAATGCTTGCAAGGATTCCATCTGGGCAGCCTCCCGTTTTTTATTCAAAAGGTAACGTTCTCTTCTCCACGCTGCTCCGCATCGCCAATTCAATGACTTTGATCGTAATCAACGCTTCTTCCGCGCGTACTGGTGCGGGAGCATTATACATGATGGCATCATAAATGCCTTGATAGTAACATTCGTAGCAACCCGACAACGTCTCTACTTTCTCGGTTATCATTCGGCCATTAATCATGTGCGTAATCTCGCCGTAGTCTTCCTCCCTGTCTTTTCCCCAATCGGCTTTCCCAGGCGTGCCCCCTTGCCGCAACATGTCCTCTTGCGAATCGAGCCCGTATTTGGTGAAGCTGCCTTGGCTTCCGTGCAATTGAAACCTGGGCCCGTGCTTGCTGACGAGAGAACCGCTATGGAGAATCGCCCGCATCTTCCCGTAAGTCAGTACGATATGAAAATAATCGTCTACCTTCGAATCGATTCTCTGCGGGAATACGTCGGCGTATACGCTGGCCGGCTTCCCGAACAAATACAGCGCTTGATCGATTAAATGCGCCCCCAAATCGTACAGCATGCCTGAACCGGGCCCTTCCTTCTCTCTCCATCTGTCCGTGACTTCCGGACGGTATCGGTCATAGTGGGCTTCGTATAACGCGATGTCTCCCAATACGCCTGAATCGACGGTTCTTTTGACGGTCAAAAAGTCGTTATCCCATCGCCGATTCTGATAGACGCTGAGCACTCTGTTTTGCAGGGCTGCCGTCTCCATGAGATCTCTCGCCTCTTCCGACGTGATGACGAAAGGTTTCTCAACCACCACGTGTTTGCCCGCGATCAGCGATCGTTTCGCGAAGTCGTAATGAGTGTCATTCGGCGTCGTAATGACGACAAGATCGATGGCGTTATCGGATAACAGGTCGTCGAATGCGGACACGACGTCGGCGTCCGGCAAATGTTGTTTTACCTTCTGAGCGTTACTCGAGAAAACTTTCACGATTTCAATTCCCTCTATGGACCGAATAATGGGAGCATGAAAAATTTGTCCCGACAATCCAAAACCCGCGATTCCTACGTTTAGCTTCTTCATAGATACTCCATCTCCCCACTTCTTGAATTCCTCGCATTTTCATCTTTATTATAATTATTTTAATTATGTTTTACAAGTAAATTAATTATTAAACTTAAAAATATCATAATAATACTTATTAAATGCTTAAAACTTGCAAAAAACCCGATCACTGATCGGGTTTCGCTTGTATCAGACGCTATAGAATAATTATAATGATTAAGAAGTTGCGTAGAAGGCGGGTGGACATTCGGCATGAATCAAGAGGAACGAATCAAAGCGATCGTGGACTATCTGAAGTTAAATGGGAAAATAAGCATGGACGATATCTGTTCGATTTACAAGGTTTCCTACGACACGGCTAGGCGTGACCTCGTCAAAATGGAGACGGACGATCTGATCGTTCGGGTGCGAGGCGGTGCGATACTGCCCTCCATGACCAAGCAGATCAACAGCTACAAAGAGCGGTTGACCGATGCGGAAAACAAGCGTTCCATTGCGGTTGCCGCGACGTCGCTCATTCACGACGGGGATTACTTGCTTCTGGATACGGGAACCACGACTCAATACATCGCGGAATTTTTGACCACCGTAGATAATGTCATCGTGACCAACTCCATCGACATCGCCGCCGTGCTTTGCGACAAACCGCAAACGAACATTCATCTGCTCGGCGGGGTATTGAACACTTGGCATCGATATGCTCACGGTCCTCGTACGATCGAAATGCTTCAGGATATCAAAGTGGACAAGCTTTTCCTCGGGACGTGCGGCATCTCGCCGGAAGGATTGTTCGCGCCCACGGAAGAAGAGGCCTACACCAAACGAGAAATGATCAAGAGGGCGAATCAGGTCATTCTCCTGGCGGATGGCGCCAAATTCGAAAAACAACTGTTCCACCGCGTGTGCCCGTTCGATGCCATCGACATTCTCATCACGGATGTCGAGCCTAAGGCTCCCTTCGGCAAAATTTTCGACGATTGCGAAATCCGAGTCATCGTGGCTTCAACTTGAAACATTTACCGGAATCCATCCCGTTAGGATCGCGCCTTCACTTGGGTCGTTGCCCGCGGCGAGCTCGCCGCCATGTTGACGGATGATTCGACGCGAGATGGCGAGCCCCAATCCGGCACCGCCCGTGTCACGGTTTCTCGATTGCTCCCCCCGATAAAGCGGCTCGAATACGTGTTCGAGTTCCTCCGCCGCAAAACCCGGTCCTGAATCGCGGATGGCAAAAAGGACTCGGTCCTCTTCCCGACGGCATTGAATGTGAATTCGGCCATAAACAGGCGTATGCCGCACGGCATTGTCCAACAAATTGCTCAAAGCTCTCTCCAGCAAGTGAGCATCGGCTCGGATCAAGCACGCATCCTCCGCGTCACGGGTTACGACCGAGATCTGCTTCTGCTGGGATTGCGGCTTCAAGGATTCGACCGCTTTTTGGACAATCTCGTTGAAGTCGCACGCGGCCTCGCGCAAAGCCGTTTCCGGGTACTCCATTTTCGTAAAGGTGAAAAGATCCTCAACCAGACGGTCCAACTGTGCCGCTTTTTCCTTACAAACCGCTGCATACTTCGCCATCTGTTCCGGTGTTCGCGCAATGCCTTGTTCGAGCCCGTCCAAATATCCTCGCAACGCGAAAAGCGGCGTCCGCAAATCATGCGCGACGGCCGCGATCATGAATCTTCTTTCCTCTTCCAATTCCGTCTGCTTCCGGTACGCGCTTTGAAGTCCATCCACCATCACCTCGAACCCGTCCCGAACTTCAGCGATCTCTCTGACGGCGGAGTCAGGCAAACGAACGTCCCAATCACCCGTGGCAATCTGCCTTGCAGCTTGGCCCATGCCCTCCAGTGGTGCGAGAAGAAGCCGCCGCATCCAAATGCCCGCGATAATAAATGCCAATAACAGTCCCGAGGATGCCGTCATGAGGACCAAGGATGAACTCGGCCGCTCCTCTCCCAATCGCAACGAATGGGTCGTCAAAAGGTGTGCGGTCAGGTAACAAAGCCAAGGAAGCAGCAGAAAAAGCATTAAGCTGAGCATGAAATAGGTACGAACCCGAAGTTTCTTCATTTTACGCTCCCTCGAAGCGATAACCGACGCCCCATACGTTGGTCAAAAGCTGCGGTTTCTCAGGATCGATCTCGATCTTCTCCCGAAGCCGACTCAGGTGGACGCGAATCGTATGTTTGTCTCCGATGCCCTCCCAAAACTTCGAGAGCAATTGCTCATAAGTGAACACCTGTCTCGGATGCTCCGCGAACAATCGAAGCAGTTCATACTCCTTGGGTGTCAGCGAGATGCTCATTCCGTCGACGAACACTTCTCTGGTGTACAAGTCCAATTGGAGGCGGCCATAATCCAGCATCTTCCCTCTGCCTGTCAGCGGCTGGCTTGTACGACGGAGAACCGCTTTGACGCGGGCCACGATTTCGCCGGGAGAAGCGGATTTGACGATATAATCGTCTCCGCCCAGCGTCAGTCCGCGAATCTTGTCCACATCCGCGCCGCGGGCACTCAGGAACAAAATCGGAACCTGGCTATCCTTCCGCACGCGCCGGCAAAAATCGAATCCGTTTTCTCCCGGCATCATGATGTCCAGAATGACGGCATCAACCCTATTCGACTGAAATTCCGTCCATGCTTGCGCCGCATCATGGGCCAGAACGACCCGAAAACCATCATGCTCCAAAAAGTCTCTCAGCAGTTCGGCGATGCTCCTGTCGTCATCCACGACCAAAATCGTCCGTTTTTCGTCCACTCGATGTATCCACCTTAGCGCGTCCCGATTTTCCTTCAGTTTACCATCTTCGTCGGATCAACAGACGGTTTCCACGCAGATCGTAACCGTTTGTTTATCGTTTTGTGACATTTTTGCCGCTAAGTCCGAGAGATTTGCCTGCTATCCTTCACATGACGAAAACAAAGGGGGGATATCGGAATGCTGAACGTTCAAATCGTTTTGTTCGATGGGTTCGATCTGCTGGATGCCATTGCGCCTTACGAAGTATTTTCGGCGGCCGGATTGTTCACGGATCGGAAGATGCAGGTGGAATTCGTGACGGCGGAAGGACCGAGGCAAGTAACGAGCGGAGTGAACGGCTTAAAGATCGAAGCAACCGGTAAGCTGAACGGGGAGCAACCGGGGATTATTCTTGTTCCCGGAGCTGCCGGCGAATTGGAGGGCGACGGACCGGATGCGGTTCCTGCCCTTTTGGCGCGTGCCGCGAACTCGGAATTGGCAGGGGTGATTGAAAAGGGACTGGCCCGTGGGGATATCACCGTTTCGACGGTGTGCGGGGGCTCTCTTGTACTGGCGATGGCAGGACTCTTGGAAGGCAGGCCGGCGGTCACGAATCATTTGGGGATGGACTTACTCGGGGCAACAGGCGCCATACCCGTATCGGCTCGGGTCGTGGATGACGGCAACTTCGTTTCCGGCGGCGGCGTGACTTCAGGACTCGATGTCGCGATCCATCTGGTGGAACGCGAACTCGGCCCGCGCATCGCGCATGCCATTGAGCAGTTGTTCGAGTTCGAGCGAAGGGGAACGGTGTGGCGCAATACCGGAAACGCTCCGAGCAGTAGCGCGAAGGAAGCTCCGATGGTTGAGTCCACTTCAGATTTATCGAGGCATACTGCGCCGAATTCAATTTTCGACGGAGAATGGGACACAGTCATCGCCACCCCGGTAGGAAAATTGCAGGTGAAGCTGAACATCGCTACCGTTAAAGGAGTCATTCAAGGAACCGCGGCGCAAGGGGACGAGATCAGCGCGTTTATCGATCCTGAAATTAGCGGTGAAGTCCTGCGCTGGTCGCAGCAAATTACGAAGCCGCTGCGTTTGAACTTGAAATTCGAAGTGGTGGTCGATGGCGATGTAATGACGGGCTTCGCCAAAGCCGGCGTACTGCCGGCCTCCAAATTAACGGGGAAACGGTTATAACCGGAGGGAATGAATGATGAGCAGACGTCAAATTTTCTACACGGTCGCATCCATCTGTGCCCTTTACATCCTTTATGTTCTGGTCAGCAATTACGTACTGGATCCGCACGCTGAAGCGTTTCTCCGTCACAAAGCGAACCTCGTGCGGCCCGAACCGCGGTTCTGGCTGCAGGTCATGTACATTCATGTGGGGATGGCTTGCGTCGCGATGGCGACCGGATTCCTGAATCTGGTGACGGGCATTCATGCGCGATACCGCAAATTTCATCGCGTAAACGGCTATGTCTACGTATCGTCAGTACTCGTCGTCGTCATCACATCCGGTTACATGGCACCCTACGCGACGGGCGGTAAGATCGGCAGCATGGGCTTCAACTTGTTAAATATGCTGTGGCTGGCCGCAACCACGACAGCAATCGTCCACATTTTAAGAAAACGGATTTCCCTGCACCGCAGATGGATGATTCGAAGTTACGCGTTTTGCTTTACGAATCTGCTCATCCATCTGTTCACCTTCGTGTTTAACCGGATGATCGGTATCGAATATGGAACCGGTTATACGCTCGCCGTGTACGTTTCGATCGCACTGATCCTCATCGTTCCTGAAGTACTTTTTCGAACCGGGCCCCGCCTTATAGATAAGCGTTGAATACCGGACTACCAAAAGGGAAACCTGAATGGGCAACCAATTTTTACATAAGCAGGTGGTTATTCTTGTTCGGCGGGAAACCTGATATTAAAGCCGTGAATATCGAATTTTCGTGTACGGAAATCGGAGGGCTCTGGGGCATCTATCTGCAGGAGACCGCGTCGAGCTGTTTCCTGACCTATTTCCTTCACCATCTTCAGGACGCGGAGATCATTCCGCTTGCGCAAGAGGCGTTGAAGCTTTCGCAACGACGAATCGAGAAAATCGAATCCCTGTTCCAATCGGAAAATTTTCCGATCCCGGCGGGTTTTTCGGAAAACGACGTGAACTTAACCGCGCCTCCCCTTTTCCTGGATACGTTCAGCTTAAGCTTTATCTACATGATGAATCGGCTTTCCATGATCAACTATTCGTTCGTCGCTTCCAACAACGTCAGGTTGGATGTGCTCGATTTTTTTAACGAGTGTCTGCACCAGAGCACCGAGATGTTCGGCAAAGCCGTGCGGATGATGTTGGAGAAAGGGATATACGACCGTCCGCCGAAAATGAACTACCCCCAAGAAGTCGAATATGTTCAGAAAGAGACCATCTTGAATGGATTCTTGGGCAAGCATCGCCCTCTAAACGCGATCGAACTTTCGGAAATCTTTTTCAATATCGAACGGAACTACTTTTCCGTGATTCTCATGCTGGGATTCGCGCAAGTTGTGGACGACAAAGACTTGCGGGATTTGATCATCCGAGGCAAGAAAATCAGCGAGAAGCAAATCGAGCTGTTCAACACCCTGCTCATGGAGGAAGATTTACTCGGAACCGTGACCGTCAGCATGGAAGTGACAGCCTCCACCGCATCTCCATTCTCGGAAAAGCTCATCCTTTCTATGGTCCACATCTTGAACTCCGTGGACATCGTCTTGATCTCGCATGCTTTGTCCTTGGCGATGCGCGCCGATCTCGCCGCCCATTACACCAAAATCATCGCGGAAGTGATGGCCTACGGCAAATCCACGTTCGATGCCGTGGTAGAACGGAGATGGCTGGAACAACCCCCGCTTGCGACGGATCGCAAGAAATTGTTGAACCGGCCGGAGCCGGGGTGAAGTTTAGAATACAAAAGACCCTGACTAAAAAGGCTGCCAAGACGGCAGCCTTTTTCCAACTTCTTCTATGAGTCAAGCTCCAAAACCAAGACATCGAACGGCTTCATGGCAACCGAACCGTGCACTTCAGTCCCGGACAACAGGTCGCGTAAAGGCTTCCTGAATGTTAAAGTCTGAATGTCGTGCGCGTAATTGAGCAGGAAAGCAAACTTATTGCCGTTGCTATGGTGCTCGCGGATCGCAAGTTCAACCCCCTCCGGCAATTCTCCCCATTCGGATGCAGGCGACTGTAAGCCCAGCACCTTAATCAAGGCGCCCGCCGATTCTTCGGTGAAGACGCTCCCGTAATAGTAGGCGGTCCCCTCTCCCTGCCGGTTGCGGACTAACGCCGGCTTGCCCGCGTAATAGTCGGATGCGTAAACGGCCAAAATTTCCGCGCTTTCCGCCGTAACGCGCAGGATGTCGGCAAAACCGTCACCCGGCAGGGTTCCTGCTCCCGCCGCGTTCCACTTTACCTGAGGCGCTTGTTGGTAAGGTCCGATCAGCGTGAAATCCTCCACTTGGATTCCGCACATGCCGGAGAGCGGCCCGGGGAATGGCTGCATATAGCATTGGCCGGCAGCATCTTTGTATCCGCTCCGGCAGCCGAGCACAAGCGTGCCGCCGCCTTCGACATACCTTTTGAGCAGCGCGGCCGTTTCTTTCGGCATCACGGCGGGGTGAGGGTACACCAGCACGCGGTACTTGGCTAATTCCTCGATCGTAGTCGAGGCGCGGACGTATTTCGTATCCACCGGAATGTGACGGCGTTGCAGCGCTTTAAACCAGGCACTGACGCTCCTGCCGGTAAACGGTCCGTGCCACTTATCCAACTCGCCATCCCATTCGTTGTCGTAATCCTTCAGGATCGCAACTTCAGCCCGGAAGGTCGATCCAAGCCATTGCGCGCCGACGCGAGCCAGCTCCTCCCCGATGATTCCCGCTTCCGCTACGCGCCGATTCGGCTGATTATGGTAATCATTGATGCCATGCCAGTAAATTTCGGTCCCCATCGCAGCCGTGCGCCAGCGGAAATAGAGAAGCATATCGGCCCCGTGAGCGATGGACTGATAGGTCCAGAGCCGCATTTGTCCCGGCTTCGGAGAAGGCATGTCCATCATGTTGACCCATCCCCCCGGACCGGACTGTTGTTCCATGACACAGAAGTTCGGCGAGACATCGCGGGCAGCGCTGAGGTTCAGGCTCCATTTGCGGTCAAGCAGCGGACGCTCGCCTTTGTCGGGATAGATCGTGCTGAAATTCGGATACGAATCGTACGAGAAAAAGTCCAGCGTTTCCTCCGTCATTTTATGGCTATCCAGGTGTCCGAACATCCCATTCGTCGTCACCCATTGACGAGGCGCCGCATCGCGCAGGATGTCCGATTGAAGTTTGGCGAAAGCAATCGCGCTATCGGAGAAGAAACGTTTCTCATCCAATGCCTGATGAGGATTCGGAGAATCGCTGGGCGTCGGACGTGTGAGATGAACCTGTGACCAATCCGTATACGTCTGATTCCAGAACACCGCGCCCCACGCCCGGTTCAGAACCTCCAGCGAACCGTATTTCTCCCGAAGCCACACGCGGAAAGCCGCATGGTCGGCATCGGAATAGAATACGTTCACCTCGCAATTCAACTCATTGTCGATCTGCCAGCCGACAACGGCCGGATGATCCTTGTAATGCTCGGCCATCCGCGTGACGATTCGCGCGGACAGCTCGCGATAGACCGGGGAGTTGTAATTGTAGTGACGGCGCTGGCCGTGCCGGTACAAGGTGCCGTCCTGCTTGGCGTTCAGCACTTCCGGATATTTGGAAGTCAACCAGGCGGGTGGTGTCGCGGTCGGCGTGCCCAGAATGACCTGAATGCCTTGCTCGCGGGCCAGATCGATCGCCCGGTCGAATAATCCGAACTCGAAACGCCCTTCCTCGGGTTCGAATATCGACCATGCGAACTCCGCCATGCGAACGATCGAGAAACCGAGCTCCCTCATGCGGCGGAAATCGTCCGCCCACAGCTCTTCCGGCCAATGCTCGGGGTAATAACACGCCCCCAGGCAAAACCGGTCCGTCTTCCAATCGCAATTCGCTTGTGCCATTCTTTGTTCCTCCCTTTTCGATTTGGAGTGTTTTCTAAGCCATCAACCCTTGACCGCACCGGACGTGATCCCCGCGATGAACTGCCGTTGGAAAATCAGGAAGATGATCATCAGCGGCAGCACGGATACGAAAGAGCCGGCCATAATGATATGAAACGGTTCGCGGATACCGCCCGTGATCGAATAGATAGCTACGGTAAGGGTGTACATGCCTTCGCTTTTCAACAGAATAAGAGGCCATAAAAAGTTATTCCAGCTGTTCATAAAGAAGATAATGCCGAGGCTGGCGAATGCCGGACGGATAATCGGCAGGACGATGCGGGTGAAAATCCCGAATTCCCCAAGACCGTCGATTCTTGCCGCCTCCATCAGTTCCTCCGGAAGCGATTCGATGAACTGCTTCATGAAGAAGATGCCGAACGCGTTCGCCATGCCCGGTATGATCAACCCCCAATGGGTGTCGATCCAGTGCAGCTTCTGGAATTCCACGTAGAGCGGAATCATCAGGACTTCTTGCGGGATCATCATGGAACCGAGCAGCAAAAGGAACAGCGGACCTTTGAACCGGAACGCGTATTTGGCGAACCCGAATCCGCCGAGCGCGCAGAAGAACAGGGATGCTGCCGTGCTCACGACCGCCACGTAGGCGCTGTTCAACAGATTGCGCGCGAAAGGCATCGCCTCGAACAAGCCCTTGAAGTTTTCAAGGGTCGGCGACTTCGGGACAAGCGTAACCGGATGCGAAAAGATCTCGTCCATGGGCTTGAAAGCCGATACCGCCATCCACAGCATCGGAAAAATCATCAGGACGGCAAAGACGACGAGCGCCGCATACATCAGGGACGAGACGACTTGGTGCTTTCCCGAATGATGTTCTACCAATCTGGCTTGCATGCGCGGAAACCTCCTCTCAATTCTCTTGTCTGAACACCCGGATTTGCATCAGCGTAAGGACGAACATCAACAGGAAGAAAACGTAAGCCGCAGCCGAAGCGTAGCCGAATTTCAAATAAGAGAACGACTGATTGTATACGTACATGATCACGGACATGATCGAGTTTTCCGGCCCTCCGGAGCCTCTTGTCAGCACGAGCGGCTCCGCGAACAATTGGAACGTCCCGATAGTCGACAGAATGGACGTGAACATGATGATCGGCGCCATCATCGGAATCGTAATCCTGAAAAAGCTCTGTACCGGCCCCGCGCCGTCGATGCGCGCCGCTTCGTAGAGGTCGGAGGGAATATTCTGCAGACCCGCCAGCATGATGACCATGTTGTAGCCGAGCCATCGCCAGATGACGAGAATCGCGAGCGTGATGCGAGCCCCCCAGATCGTGCCGAGCCAGTCCGTTTTCGCCAGCCCCATCGAGGTCAATAGCTCGTTAATATAGCCGTATTCGGTGCCGAACAGCATGCGAAACGTAAAGCCGACGGCGACAAGCGAGGTGATGTAAGGTATAAAATAGGCCGCCCGGAAAAAACCTTTCAACCGCACGAAAGCCGAGTTGAGAATGACGGCAAACACAAGCGAAAGGAACAGCAGCAGAGGCACGTACATGAAGAAAATAATGACGCCGTTCCACAGCGACTGCAGGAAGATATCGTCCTTGAACAAAGAAGAATAATTTCGAAAGCCGATCCATTTCGGATCCTTGATTCCGTTCCACTCCGTGAAGCTCGCATAGAACGCGGAAAGCAGCGGATACAGCACGAAGAACAGAAAGAGAACGTAATACGGCGAAATAAAAACGTACGGCGCTGCGCATTTATGGAGTCTCATTGTATTTCCTCCCTCGTAAAGAGTAATCCCGGAGAAGCACCGGCTTCTCCGGGACGTGCGGGTCAGTCTCGGGTTACTGTCCCGTCTTGGATTTGATGCTGGATTCGATGGCGCTCAAGGTCGCGTCTACGTCCTGCTTCTTCGTCGCAAGCTTCTGCAATTCGGTCATCGTGAGCGCATTGGCTTCGGAATATTTACCGGTGTAGTTGACCGGCAGGATCTCGTCGGCCAAATCCGCGAACAGCTGGCGGTACGGCTGGTCCGCGAAGTACGGATCCTTCTCCGCGAAGTACGGATCCGAATAGGTCGTCTCCAGTGAAGGGAACGAGTCGGTCGCTTTGAACAACGCGATTTGGCTGGCATCCTTCGTCAGCATGAAGTTCACGAAAGCGCGAGCTGCTTCTTTGTTTTTGGATTGCGACGGAATGGCGAGGTAAGAGCCGCCGTCGTTCGAAGTGCGCGCGCCGTCTTGCTCCCAAACGGGCAGCGGCACGACGCCCCATTTGCCCGCGGTGTCCGGCGCGATGAAGCTCTTCAGGAAGCCGCCCATCCACACGGCAGCCGGAATCGTCGCCACTTTGCCGTCCTTAAGGGCTGCATACCATCCGTCCGTCCAATCCTGCACGTCCATCGCATAACCGTTCTTCCAAAGGTTGTCGAACAGCGTGAGCACTTTTTTCGTTTTGTCGTTATTGACGGCAGTTGCGCCGTTCTTGTCAAAATACCAATCGCCTTGCTGCTGCATCAGAATCTGGAACATCCGGGCGTCGTTCGTGGAGCCCGCCAGCGGAAGCATCGCAACGCCGGCTTTATCCTTGATGATCTTCGCGGTTTCGAGGTAACTGTCCCAAGTGGCCAACTGCTTGGCTACCGAATCCGGATCGGAAGGCAAGCCGGCCTTCTCGAATACGTCGCGGCGGTAGTAGACGCCTACCGGGCCGGAGTCGATCGGCATGGCGTAAACCTTGCCGTCAAGCGTCGCCGATTCAACCTTGTACTTGTTGAACTTGTCGCGGTATGCGTTGATATCCTCGGACAAGTCTTCCAGCGCTCCGAGCTCCATGTACTGCGGGAGGTTTTGGATTTCGATCGCCACCACGTCCCCGGCGCCTTGGCCGGACGAGAGGTCGAGCGTAAGTTTCTTGTAATGGTCCGCGGGCGGCGCCACTTTGAAGTTAACCTTGATGTTGGGGTATTCTTTGTTGAATTCGGGCAAAACCGCACTCAAGGACTTCTGGATATAATCCCAGCCCGCTACGGTAATTTCGCCGGAAATATCTTTTGCCGGTTCCGCCGATGCGCTGCCGGACGGGCTGGCTGAGCTGCTTGCGGGCGAACCGGCGGGCGAACTGGCGGGTGCGCTGCTGCTTGCATTATCACTTTTGCCTCCGCCGCAAGCGGATAAAATCAGCGACAGTCCCATCAGCATAACGAGCACGAGCGACATCGGCTGTTTCCATGCTTTCATTCTGCTTTCCCCCTAAGTTTGGTTTCAATCGGTTACAGGAATAAGCATAGAATGAAAACGCTTTTACAAAAATGCCGTATTCGGAACATCGAGGTTGAAAAAAGCAACCGCTTTCACAGAATAAAGAAAAGGCAGGGGATTTCGACCGATCGGTCAAAACCCCTGCCTTTTCATTTACAACAGCCTGCCTATCGGCCGGCGCTTTCACTCCGGTACTCCGAAGCCCGCTCTTCCAGTCTCTTCATCGTTTCCTTCGGATCCCGGCCGATGAGCAACTCCTGGACCGAAGCGTTCATCGCGCCGCCGATCGTCGTTTGGCCCATGATGCGGTCAGGAAACGTAATGGTGTCTTTCGCGCTTCCCAATTGGCGCATCAGTTCCGACACCAGCGGGCTGTCGGTCGACTTGGAGGCTTCCCGCAATACCGTGGCCGGCAAATGAGATATCCGCACCATCTCCCCTTGGTACTTCGGCGACGAGATCAGTTTCAGAAAATACGCGGCAGCCTCCTTGCTGCGCACGTTCCGGCTTACGGCGATGTTGAAATCCGGCGAAACGATCCAAGCCTCCCGACCTGCCGCACCGTCGCTGACCTCCGGCCAATTGAAAAATCCGACATGTCCATGAAGCGGATTCGGCTTGCCGTCCGGAAGCTGATCGGCGTTCAGATCGTCCAGTTCCCAGGATCCCATGACCCACATGGCGGCCTTGCCTTCCATGAACTGCCGCCGGGCGGTGTCCATATCCGCGCTGTTGGTGTTGCGGCCGAAAGCCCCCGCATCCACCAAACGCTTAAAATCGGCCGCCGCGTCAATAAACGGTTTTGCCGTGAACGGAACGTCACCGTCGGCCGCCTTGCGGAAAACCGCGCCGCCTCCGTGACGATAAACCAGCGTTCCCAATAAGAGCCCGCCCGGCCACACATCCTTGTTGCCGAGCGCGATCGGAGTCACGCCCGCGGCGCGAAGCGTTCGTACCGCCGCGATCAACTCGTCGGTCGTCGAGGGAACGGTTATGTGATACTTCTCGAACAACGCCCGGTTATAATAGACCACTTCCGCGGTTCGGACAAGCGGCATGGCGTAAACATGCCCGTCGAAAGACACATGGTCCAGTATACCGGGAATGAACCGGGTTTGGTCGATCATGTCGTCAAGCGGCAATACCATGCCGCTTCGTACGAATGGCGCGAGAAAGCCTTCTTCCCAGGAAAAAAAGAGGTCGGGCAGGTTGTTCGCGGCCGCTTCCGTCGCGATTTTGATTTTGAAATCGTCGTTGAAGGTCTGGTAATCGATTTGAGCGTGGAAGGGATTCGATCTATTGAAATCGGCGACCGCCTCTTGCACGACTCTTTCCTCCAGCGAACCGCTGTCGATCCATCCCCACAAATTCAAACTGACGTCGGGCGCCGCCTTCTTCGCCTCCTCCGGTCGGCCGCCGCATCCCCCTATCACGATTGCGAACAATACCAGCGAAAGCAACGCGCAGACCGCCCGCCTCATGGCGAAACCTTCCTGCCGCTTTCTCCGGAATTCCCGCGAACGTCCTCCGCGTATTCGGAGGGCTTTGACCCGGTCATTTTACGGAAAAGCTGGCTAAAATATTTCGGATCGCGATAGCCGACGTCAAAGCTGATTTCGTGAACCGTCAGCCGAGTGGACAAAAGCAACCGCTTGGCCTCCTCGATCCTTACGTGAGTCAAATATTCCAGAAAGGTGGTACCCATCTCTTTTTTCAAAACGCGGTTTAAGTGAACCGTACTGAGATGAACTTGCTTCGCCGCGGTTTCTAACGTAATTTGCTCCTTAAAATGCTCTTGCACATAACGAACGATCTGCTGAATCAACCGTTCGGATTCATCCTTCTCTTCCTCCGTCGCCAGGACGGTGCGCTTCGCGTTTGCCGACAACTCTTCCAGAGCGAACGTGCAGACCGTGATCAGCGCCTCCGGATTGGTCGGCTTCAGTACATAGTCGAATGCTCGACCGCGAATCGCCTGCTGCGCGTACTCGAATTCTCCATGGCCCGTCAGCAGGATGACTTTGGTGTAGGGAAAGGCCAGCATAATACGGTTCAACAGCTCCAACCCGTCAAGCTTCGGCATACGGATATCGGTGATGACGAGCTCAGGCCGATGCTCCCGTGCCCAGGACCAGCCCTCCTCCCCGTCTTTGGCCGTTGCGACCGTGCCGATCCCGATCGACGGCCAGTCCACGGCATGGAGGATACCCTCGCGGATCATGCGTTCATCGTCACAGATTAGTAGCTTGTAACTCATGCTGCTTTCCTTCCTTCTCCATCGGGATCTTGAATCGGATCGTAGTGCCATTTGGAGAGCTGTGGATTCGGAGACCCCCGCTTTCCCCGTAGTTCAGCACCAATCTTCTGTGCACGTTGGCCAAACCCCGGGGAAACCCGTCCCCCTCCACTTCCCGGTCAAAGCCGCCGATAATGGCATCCGGAATGCCGCCGCCGTTATCCGCCACAGTGACGACAGCGAACGCGCCAGATTCATCGGTCCGCATTCGAAAGACGATATGAACGGGCCGATCCGCCGTATCCAAATTATGAACGATGGCGTTTTCGATCAGCGGCTGGATGATGAGTTTGGGAAGACGAACGTCGTATAGTGACTCCGGTACGTCAAGTTCCAGATGCACGCGGTCTTCGAATCGATACTGCTGGATCGCCATGTAGTTGGAAACGTAGGATATTTCTTCACGGACCCGGTACGGTTTGTCCTGATCTCGTATCGAGATCCTCAAAAGGTTAGCAAGCGATTCCGCCATGCGGCCGACATCGTCCAGTCCATGCATGCGTGACGCCCAGTTAATCGATTCCAGCGTGTTATAGATAAAATGCGGGTTGATCTGCGCTTGAAGCGAACGCAGCTCCATTTCCTTATTCAGGTAATTCAGCTTGTATTCCTTGTTGATCAGGTCATTGATCTCCTGCATCATCAAGTTATAGGTCCGGTTAAGCTCGCCGACCTCATCAAGCCTCTCCGTAGGTGCTTTCACGAGAAAACGGTCTTCGACCGACTTCCGCATCAGGCCGGTCAGTTTGTTAAGCGGCCTTGAAACCCTGTCCGAGATGATGATCGACAACAACACGATCACAGGGGCACTGACGAGACCGAACACGAGCAGCGTCTGTTGAAGCACCACAGTCCCTTGAATGATCGATTCGATGGAGGTTAGTTTGATAAGCGTCCAATCTGCGCCAGGAATGTCCGCTCGGGAGAGAAGGTACTTTGTATCCTCGACTTTCGTCTCAGCCCCGTCCCGTACTTTCAGAAGCCGCGTATCGGAAGGTTCATCCGAATCGGACCTCAAGGCGTTGCCATAAGGGTTGAATAGCGCATAATGGGAGGTCCCGCTTCCTCCGGATGCACTGAAGTATGAGGTCACCGCATTCACTTTCACGTGCATGATCAGCAGCCCAGCCGGCTGAAAGTCACTGATTCGATTGACGATCCGGCCGACAAGCACGTGGCTTCCGTCACCGTCAAGCGGTCCGACCACCATTTTACCGCGGCCTTCTTCCATGCGCTGGTAGAAAGGCGAAGCCAGCAGCGCCTTGTAGGCTTCCTGCCCGATGATGGTTGCGCCAAGTCCTTCGTAATAAGACGATCCGTGCAGGTCGAAAAGGTTAATGGACGACAGCCAGTCGCTGTGCGTGACAACAGTCTTTCCGATGTACCGGTCGATCGCCTGCTGTTCGTCGATATCCACGCCTCCGGTTGCATTGGAACGGGCGAGGACGCTCTGGACAGTCTCGGAGGCGGCGAAGTCCTTAGAGATCACGTCGGTCTGAGTGACGAAAGCCTGAAGATTGTTCGCCAACTGGTCAAGCTCCAGCCGGTTATGCCTCTGCTCCTGCTCAATCAGAATATCGGAGGAACGCCAATATAAGGCCAAGCTGAGCAGCGTGAGACCGAGCATGCTGAACAGCAGCAGGATGGTAAGCAGTCGCGCACGAAGCGAGCGCCCCACCATTCTCTTCAATGTTGGAATCATAGAATACCCCGTTTTAAAACGCTTTCTTTCAAGTAATGATAGACTTTTCGGCCGTAAAAGCAAGTATAAATCTTTGGATATATATTTGCGGTCGCTAGCCTCTTCAATGCAAAAAACACGCTGTCAATGACAGCGTGTTTTTTGCATGCCGAATCCATTCTAGGAAGAGACGATTATTGGTACTCCCCTTTGATGACGAAAAAGGAGCCCCGAATCGTTCCGGCTAGTTTGGACTTCTGCCTGGCAAACTTAAACTTCCCTAACTCGCTTGGTACCTCCATCCCCTCAGAAAGCTTAAAGCCAACGGCCCGTTTCTTAGGGTCATCCACCGTATACAAAACGTTGACCGAAAGACCATCCTCATAAAAGACGTAGGTCCAATCGATATTTTCCACCCGTAAGCGTGAAGTTTCCAAAGGCTTGGCCGCAAACTCAATACCGCGCTCTTCCTTCAATATCCGGTTCACGTAATCCAGGGTCTCTTGGCTTTCGCTGGCCGGTACAACCGTAAATTCATGCTTGTATTTGGTCATAAAGTAACGGGCTTCATTCGCGCGCAACCCGGCAAGCGCTTCTGCAACAGGCGAAGACTCTAAACCGACCGTAGACACGTTTTTGAAATCAACGACATAGGACATTGTTTTCTCTCCTTCGTTTGGACACCGTTTAGTGGCATTTTTATTATGCGCCACCTTTTGGTGTCCTGTCAAACCTTTTTTAGCCTTACCTTAAATCAAAAAGAGCCTTTCCGCTTTCTCCACTAATCGGTAAAGATGAATGTTCATGGACGATGATCCAGGAATCATTATCTTTTCTTAACCCGAAGGTGAAGCGATTTGTGATTTGACGAAGTTTCTCTCCTGATTCTAATTCGTGAGCAGCAAAGGTAACGGCACAATGAACGAATGCAAGATTCAAGTTTTCTTCGACGACTACGTCGTTGAAATCAACATGAAGGGAAACACCCTCCGCCCTCAACCCGTTAAACCACTCCTCAACTTTTGCTTTCCAAGAGGAGATACCTTTGGAATCCCAACTCCCCCAGCAATCATAAATATGTATTTCAGGGGAATAAGCCGATAAGAAGCTTTCTACGTTCTTTTCGTAAACGGAAGACTTGTAGTTTTCAAGCACATCCTGAACTTTTAAAAAATTAGCTTTCAAGAGATTCATCTCCTTCTTCAACTAAACTGCCGTTAACGGATCGAGGCTGCCTATCGGAACATGGGCAGCCTCGGTGTTTATGTACTAGGGGCCCTGTTAGAGCCTCGCGAAAGTGATGTAATCCACTTGGACAGGCTCTGCCGATTCGATCCGAAGTGCACGGTTAATCTGTCCCCGGTGATATTGTCCATGTAAAAGGACCTGCAACAGGATGTCCCGGATGGACGTTCGGAATGGAACCCCGCTCTGGTTCGCATAGTCGATCATCTCGTCCAACTCGGTTTCCTCGAGCCCTTCAATATAGATGCGGTATTGTTCGGCGTTTTCTTCGAACATCGTCCGGATCGCCGTCAGGTCTTCCGCTTCCTGCCACAACGAATATTGCGAGCTGTCCTTGCCTTGCAATCGGGACAGCCAGACTCGTTCCGCGATCGCGACGTGCCGAACCAGCTTCAGAAGGTCCTTGTTCTTCGTCCCGCTCTCCTCAAGCGCGTCCAAGATTCTTTCGTCCGCCCAGATCAGGTGGTCCATCATGCGCTTGATCGTCTTCATTTATTTCTCCATCTCATAGCGGGTCGCGATGATGCCCGACTTGAACGTTCGGCTGGACAGCAGCTTGAGCTTGATTTTCTCGACGCCTTCGAATGCCGATTTTCCGCTGCCCAGGACGACCGGACAAATCGTCAGCAGCAATTCGTCGATCAGGCCGAGCTCAAGCAGCGTCTTCGCAGCCCCCGGGCTGCCGAAGATCACGAGATTTTTGCCAGGCTGCTCCTTGAGCGCCTTGATTTCCTCTGCGATATTGTCCTTGATCAGCATCGTATTGTTCCATTCCGGCTTGTCCATCGTGCCGGAAATGACGATCTTCTTAACATCCTGTATCCATTTAGCATGCTCGATTTCGTGCGCCGTCGAACTCGGATCGTCCAGAACCGTGGGCCAGTAACTCTCCATCATCTGGTACGTCGTACGCCCGTAAACGGGAGAGCCGACTTCAGCTACGACCTCCTCAGCGTATTTCTCTAATTCCTCGTTGTACGGAATCCAACCCAGTCCTCCATTGGAATCCGAAGCATACCCATCCAGCGACACATGCATGAACAATACGAGTTTTCTCATGTCCGTTTTTCCTCCGATTTGGAATTCATCTTGATACCTTCACTATAAATCATTACGATACGTAAGGGTCAAGGGGAAATATGAATTTTATAGCAGACAATAACGTCGTGCTGAACTTGATGTTAGCTGCCTGACACTGCGCGAATATTCATAAACTTCCGGTTGTGATTGCGCCTGCACGCTCGTAATTCACGACAATAACGCCATTCGGGGCGACTTTGCTTTCCGTTACCTTGAATGCCGCCGGGATCGTGCCATCCGCAAACAACCGCTTTCCACTGCCCAGCGTTATAGGATATATCATCAGCCAGAACACATCGACCAAATCATGCTTGATAAGCGTCTGAATGAGATCACCGCTTCCCCAAACGTGCAAATCCGGCCCCTGCTGTTGCTTGATTTGAGCGATTTGTTCCGCAATATCTCCACTTAAAATCACGGACGGCTGCCATTCGCCAAATGTCATGGTGTTAGAGGCGACGTATTTGATTGCCTTGTTGGCCATCGGCCATACGTCCGCGTGTTGCGGCCAATACGGTGCCCAAATTTCATAGGTTTTGCGCCCTAACAACAAATCGAACGGCATGTTCATCTGCCTTCTCAGGAGCGTTCCAACGATCTCGTTGGAATATGGCGCTGACCACCCGCCATATGCAAAACCGTCGCTGATATCTTCGTCTGGCCCGCCGGGGGCTTGTATGACTCCATCAAGGGTTAAATGTTCAAGCACAATAATTTTTCTCATCATTGAGTTCCTCCTCTCATTTATTTAGACGAAATTCGATTGCAAAATTCATCGGTCTAATTGTTCAGGAAGCTCAAATCTGGAATTTGGGCCTCCGTGTAAAATAATATATAAAGAGGAGGGATTCCACATTTTTCTGAAAGTCCTTCTACATTTGCAACTTAACGGAACAGGCTGCCGATTTCTCGGCAGCCTGTTCTCTTTGCTATTGTTCCCCGTTAGCACAATTGCGATAATGCCGTCCTCTTACCCCGTCCCATTCCGCTTGATATCAGCAATCTTAAGCTTCAGAATATGGTAAAAGATGACGAGCAGCAATTGGACGACGATGTATACAGCAAATGAATATCCAAGCGTCCACCGCTTGTATTCATACACGTGAAAGTATACGCCTACCGTTTCGAATCCGGCCGCGAACAAACCCCATACCAAGATGTAGAGCGGAATTCCGAGTCCGCCAATGCTTAACCATTCATACCCGTAGATGAACAAGTAGGCAAAAAGCGGATAAAGCAACCAGGTCAGAGCATCGTCCCAAGTCAGAATCGACTTGACCTGCGTGTCGTACATGTCGAAAGGAGGCACGCCGATGGAATGGTCCATTGCCAGTGGGACGGTGAATCCCATCAACATAGCCAGGAATATTATTGATTTCGGCAGTCGAGGTGGCAGCAAACAAACGAGAACCAAGCCGACCGGGACGGCGATGATAACAAACCAGTCATGATCGGGAAGTAACCGGCCCACGTGTCAATCCATCCTTCCTCATCAGGAATCGCATCGTCCGGACCGCGGCAAAGGCGACGATCGGCAACAACGCTTCTTTCGCCACGAGACCGACCCATCCGAGAGCACCCGACATGCGAATCACATTTTCCAACCCCAGAATCCAAGCCGTCAGCGTAATTGTTCCCACGGCGAGAAAATAACCCAAAAGACCGACCGATTTTCGGGTTACGTGAAAGCCGTCTACAAACCACACAATCGTGATCGGCTCAATCACCTGCATATTCACGATCCGTACTAATCCATTGATAGTACCGTCCGGTACAATGACCAAGTGCCAATTTGTCATTAGCAAAGTCGACACGAAGGAATTAACAGATAATACTGCCATCAATGCCGCGATCCTTTCAAAAAAACAAAGCTTCTTCTCTGTCACGAAGAAAGCAGTTGAATAAAGGATTCCAACGGTGAAATAAACGATAAAAAGCATTAGGTATGACCACCCTCAAGCGGATGTATCCATTATTCCCTTTTTAAGGATGCCATATTCGAAGGGGCGTTGCTCTAAAAAAAGTGGATGCAGCAACTTGAATATGAGTCACGATCCGAACAAGCTTCACCGATGACTCGCTATCGTATATAAGTTCAAAGGAATTGTGATGAGTGGTATATATATTAATACGGGAGCACCATCATTAACTACATAACTTGATCCAACGATCATAAATGGATTCGTCATATGATCATGGATATAGAAATACCTATTCAAAATGACTGTCACGATCTGTTATCACTAACTGCTGATTTTTGAGCAAAAGAAAAACCGCCCAATGTGGCGGTTTATTTTGAACTATCGTACCCGTCCCTCGGTATTAAGGGGTTTTCATGCCAAGACTTTAGCATCTCTTGCGCTTTGTTTGGATCGTCCATAAGCAAAGTCCGATACTCCAGCATTTTGTTAAGGGTGCCCAGCATTTGGTCATACTCTTCCTTTTTGCTCTCGATCTCCTTCTTCTTGCCGCGAATCCAATCGATAATCTGACGGTTCGTTTGGGTGTTGGCGTCGTGATCCCTCAAAACTTCCTTCAGTTCAGCAAGTGAACAGCCGATAGACTGGAACTTCTTAATGAGCTTCAACCGCTCGACAGCCTCTTCCGAATAGTTGCGATAATTGTTGCTTTCCCGCCGGACATGCCGATCATCCAGCAAGCCTTCCTTTTCGTAATAGCGGATCGTATGGATCGTTAATCCCATCTTGTCCGCCAGTTCTTGAATTTTCATACTCATTTCTCCTTGGACAGCTTGCCCTAGAGTTCACTTCATAGTTTATGCTTAACATGTTCAAGCAGTCAACTCATGAAGGAGGATATCATTATGCAGGTTTTTGTTACAGGAGCAACAGGGTACGTCGGTTCCGCTGTCGTCCGAGAACTGATCGGCGCGGGACATACCGTATCGGGTCTTTGCCGTTCCGAAGAGAAAGCCGCGGGACTAAAGGCTGCGGGAGCTGAAGCGGTGTACGGTACGCTGGACGATCTCGATACACTGGGCAGAGCCGCCGCGGCTGCGGATGGCGTGATTCATCTGGCGTTCACTAACGATTTTTCCGACTTTGAAGGCGCGCTGGCTCTGGATTTGCGGGCTGTTGAAGTCATGGGAGCGGCGCTGGAAGGCTCCGGGAAGCCGTTCATTACGACGGCTCACGCAAATGGACATACCGTGGATCAAGCAGTGCTCGCAAAGGCAGAGCAGGGCGTTAGGGCATCGATCATCTCGCTTGCGCCGTCCGTTCACGGCGAAGGCGATAAGGGCTTTGTGCCTATGATGATCAATATCGCCCGGGCGAAGGGCTTCGCAGCCTACATCGGCGACGGAATGAATCGCTGGCCGGCAGTTCACCGCCTGGATGCGGCGGTTCTGTACCGTCTGGCGCTGGAATCCGCCCCGGCGGGCTCGCGGCTGCTAGGCGCCGGCGATGAAGGCATTCCGCTCCATGAGATCGCTGCGGTCATCGGGCGTCAATTGAAAGTGCCGACGGTCGGCATCACGCCTGAAGAAGCCGCCGCCCATTTCGGCTTTCTTGGCACCATAGCGGCATTAGACATCACAAGCTTGTACAACACTCCCCAAGCGAGTCTGGCAACACGGGAGCTTCTGGGTTGGAAACCGATGCAGCCCGGACTGATCGCCGATCTCGAAGAAGGGCATTATTTTGCATAAAAAGAAGGGTGTACCAAACGTCCATAAATGGCTGCTTGGGACACCTCCATATCATTACATTCAGGTTAAGCTACTTAACCAAATTGGATGGCAAAGGGAGCTCTACTTGGCGTTACTCTTTACCCTAAGCTCAAACACACCCGACAAACTGGATTAGCCTGACGTTTTTTGTACTCCTCTCAAACGAAAGGGAGCAGTTGCCTCAGCAACTTGCTCCCTGTTTCATCTTTTGCTTATGATTTTTCGCTCGATTGTGATTTTTATCACATCCGTTGGCACGTTCGCGAATTACTATAGGGGTATGAAACAACTTCGAAACCCGCCAAAACTACCTTACTGGAGGTAATCTCAATGAATATGATGTTTTTGTCGAACCTGCCCCCTGTCCATGGAAGTGTTGCAAAGTTGGCTTCTAAAGGCGGCCAGTTAATCGCGGACTTCATCAGTGCTTACGGGTTCCTCGCCTTCTGTCTGATTTTTGTAGGTGCCTGTCTGATTGTTCCGGGTCTCCTTTACGAAAAGTATTACAAAGTCGGGGACGACGAAACGACCGTTGAAAATAATGATGAGCTCCCACACCAGCCAAGTACGAATCATGCCGCATGAACGGTGACACGAATAAAAAATTGAAATAGCCGCCTGATTCAGGCGGCTATTCACGTCTCGCGATCTTTATTATAACTTGTTATATTCCTCATCCGTTACGGGCTCCAACCATTCCGGCTTGCCTGCGGTGATCGCAATGTGTTCAAACCAGCTGTCTTTCGCAGCGCCATGCCAATGTTTTACGCCGTCGTGGGTGACGATCACATCGCCTGCTTTTAATGGCTGCGCGGGTTTTCCATCTTCTTGGTACCAGCCTTCGCCGCCGGTGACCAACAACAGTTGGAATCCATCCCGATGAATGTGCCAGTTGTTTCTGCAGCCTGGCTCGAACGTCACGTTGCCGACGCCAACGCTCACTTGAGGATCGGCAACCAAGGTTTGAAGGTAGCTTTGACCCACGAAGTATCGTGCAAAGGCTTCATTCTTATCCCCCACCGGGAAAATCACGCCATTTTTAACTTCTTCATGTTTTGCCATTTGAGTTCCTCCCACTTTAATTTTCAGGAATGATTTCATTGACGCAAGCTAATGCGTTCAACGTCCTTGGAAATCCTATATACGGAAGGCAGTGGGTGATGGCAGCGATCAATGTTTCTTTGTCATGTCCCACATTCAGGTTCCCCTGCACATGAGCCCTTACTTGCCCCTCGGCACCTCCAAGCGCACTGATGATGCAAAGCGTCAGCAGCTCCCGCGTTTTCAAATCAAGTCCGCCGCGCGTATAGAAGTCGCCAAAACAGAAAGACGAAAGATAGTACTGGATATGCTTTTGATTGGCCGGTGCACTTGCTCGCATTTTCGGAATGACATCGCCAAAAATCTCCGTCTGCACGGCAAGACCCTTGTCAAAACGGGTTTCTTCGTTCACCTGCTTTTGGCTTTCAAGCGGTATTGCGATGTTGTGGACTTTGAAAACCTCGTTGAGTTCGTTAATGGCGTTCAACGTTTTCGGGAATCCGATGTAGGGAGCACACTGATAAACGGCCTCCTTAATCTCAACCGGATTCAGCCCGACGTTCAGTGCGGCTTGAACGTGCGCCTTGAGCTGGGGCAGCGTCTGATTGACCGTAAGCACGACGAGCGTGATCAATTCGCGTTGCTTATCATCCAAATTGCCTTGGTAAAAAACCTCCCCGAAAATGAATCGGCTCAAGATCTCCTGAAAATCAGGATCGGTCGCGTAGGCGGCCGGCAATCCCTCGCCGAATAGCTGCTTATATTTCCGTTCGCTTCGTTCCACTCTACTCAATGTTTACTCTTCCCCTTTCCCTGCTTCAGATCCTTACCTCTAATCGATATTGATCGATTAATCGACACCTGTAGATAATGATAAACGGAACTCCCACGCAAACAATCGTTAATATCCCGCGATTCGTCGATTACTCGACATATCCTTTGAAACTGTCCATTGTTGAAGAATGGCTGGTACGGCACAAGATGGCGAGAGTGGACAAACCGGGAACGACTTATGTCGGGGGTGGCCGAATGGTGGATTGCGAATGGCATGCCGTATTCGCTGACGCCATGGCCAAACAAGTAGGGGTTTTGTTAGAAAGGGTTGTTTGACGAAAAACGGGCCGCAACAAGGGAAGTTCCATGCCTCCCGCGACCCGTTTGCCATTCTGAATCGTATGGTGCCTACTCAACTTAACGGCTCATAATCGAACCAATCGAAGCGCGCCGGCGCAGGCTGCGCCGATTCGCTGACCCATACATTGCGATTCGTTCCCTCCGTTGGAGTTAATTAGCAAACTAATTATTTATAATGAATTTAAGTTTGTTTGGGTAACCGCTCTAACGTTTCTTAGCAAAATGGTCACGAAACCTAGTACCAAAAACAGGAATCCCACGAAAACGACGTAGGGCGTCCCCATTCCCGAGATCAATAACCCCCCTGCTGCCGTGCCCAAAGTCGTTCCCACGTTACAGGAGGATATAAACATTCCATTCGCGAAATCCGGTGCATCCGGCGCGGAAGACATCATCAAATATTGATTGATATTTCCTCCGATTCCGGCTATTATTCCCCAAATGAAAGTAATGACAGCCACAGGTATACTAAACTGCCCGAACAAGAATAAGAGGATGTATGCTGCTCCCAATACGAACGGAAAAGAAACGACGGATTGGATGGCGCGATCCGTAAGCAGCTTTCCCGCGACTACGTTTCCGATGATATTGGCTCCGCCGAAAATAAACAGCACGACGCTAACGGCACTTGAAGACATCGTCGTAACGGTTTTGAGATACTCCGCAAGATAACTATAGACTCCGAAAACGGCCCCATTTAAAAAGATTACGGCCGCAATGGAAAGCCAAGTCGTCGATCTTCTTAATACGGATACTTGCGCTCCGTAAGATATTCTTTCCTCGACAGGCATAGAGGGAACAAATAGAAGAGTAGCAACGATTACCGCCATATTCACGACGGCAAAGAACGCCATCGCCATTTGCAAAGAGGCTGCGCTGGCCATGAAACTTGCGATCGGTACGCCGATGACCATGCCGGCAGAAACTCCGATAAACACTTTCGAAACGGCTTTCGAAGCTTCCTCCTTGCTCACCGAAGCAGCGGCTGCCGTAAACGCCAATGAACAATACACCGGATGAAAAATGGCGGGTACGACACGAGCGATTAAGGCAACCGTAAAGTTAGGAGCAATTATGGAAACAACGTTCCCCGCAACGAAAACCCCGAGTACGAGTAACATGACCTTTTTCCGATTCATGCCCGAGAACAATAACGGCATTGTTGGACCGGATACGGCAACGGCGATGGCAAAAAGACTCACCAGCCAACCAGCTCGAGTAATACTCACGTCAAAATGCTCCGCGATGGAGGGCAAGATTCCGATTACCCCCATCTCGGTATTCAAAATCCCGAAGACTCCGATGGTTAAGATTAATATCAACAAACGATTTCGTTTAGCCAACCCATTTCAAACCCCATTTCTCTACACGCATTGTTTAATCACCATTCGTCTATTATTATAGGTTCAAGGGGTTTGCTTTCAATGGTTAAAAAACCGCGATTCGTTGATATCTCAACACATCGCTTGAAAATGTTGATTAATCCTGTTAGCCAGGAGTCTTTAACGAAGTCCAAACGGAGCGCAAAACAGCCTCGATCCATGACGATCGAGGCTGTATTGTCGTGATGCATAGACTTCGGTGGTAATGCTATCCTTTCACGGAGCCGGCCAGACCGGACACGAAATACTTCTGGAAAATCAAGTAGACCAGAAGGGTCGGCACGATCGAGATCAACACCCCGGCATTCAACAGCGTATAATCGGTTGCACGCTCTCCCCGGAACGACATGAGGCCGGTCGTAATCGTTTTCATCGTGTCATCGGTAATGAAAATTTGGGCAAGCAAAAACTCATTCCACGTTGCCATGAAATCGAAAATGATCAACGTCGCGATAGCCGGAATGGAAAGGGGAAGAATGATCCGGAAAAACTTGCCGAGATCACCGCACCCGTCGATCAGCGCCGCCTCGTCGAGTTCCTTCGGAATCGTCCGGAAAAATCCGCGAAGGATCAGGATGCCGAACGGTATGCCAAAGCCGACGTAGATGAGGAAGATTCCCGGGTACGTGCTGACCAGATGCGTTTTATTCAGGAAAATATTTAGCGGAACCAATGTCGCTTGCATTGGAACCATCATCCCGACAAGGAAGAAGGCGAACATGCCGTTGCTCCTTTTGAAATTCATGCGGGTGAGGGCGAAAGCAGCCAACGCTTCGATCACGATGCCCAGCGGTACCTTCACAACGCAGATGAACAGCGTGTTCTTCATGTACATGCTCATTTTCCCTTGTTCCCATGCTTTGGCGAAATTGTCCCATCGCAAAGTTTCAGGAAAGGCATAGAAAGGTCTCGTCAGCAATTCCGGTTTCGATTTCAGCGCAGTGAACGCGACAAAAATAACCGGAACGAGAAACAGTACGGCGAGAACGATCAGCAACAAGTATCGAAGCACGTTTGCAACCGGGTGAACCCGCAACGTCTCCATTATCGATCACCCTTTCCACCCGTTACAGGTGCGATTTCTTGGTCGTGTAAAACACATAGGGAATGATGACAATCATCGTTATCACAACCAGGAACAATGAGATGGCGGAGCCTGTGCCGATATTGGCGAACCGGAACGTCTGGTAATACATCCAGGAAGACAGTACCTGCGTGCTCTCCGCAGGGCCGCCGCCGGTCATGCCGTAGATGATGTCGTATACTTTCATGGAGGCGATCATCGTGGTCGCCACGACGATAATCAACGTTTCCCGAAGCAGCGGCCAAGTGATGTATCGGAACGTTTGATATCTCTTCGCGCCGTCGATGATGGCGGCCTCATAGGGATCTTCGGGGATCCCCTGCAGTCCGGCCAGGAAAAGCACCATCGGCTGACCGACGCCCTGCCACAACGCGGCTACGAAAACTGAGTATAGCGCGATTTTCGGTTCGGCAAGCCACGCATGGGTCCATGATTCCAATCCCAGCGCTTCCAGCGTTTTGTTGATGAAACCTTGCGTCGGGTTGTACATCCAAGCCCAGCCGGAAGCGACGACGATGCCCGACAAGACGTAGGGGAAATAGAATACGCCGCGGAACAACGTGCGTCCTCTCATCTTCCGGTTCAACAGCAGCGCCAGGACGAGGCCGATGCCCATGATGAATATAAGCGAACCGATCGTCCAGATCAGGTTGTTTTTCAGCGCCCTCGCGAAGACGGAGTCACTCATGATGAGGTTGGTGAAGTTTTGAAAGCCGACGAACGTTTTGTTCGGCGAAACGCCGTTCCAGCTGTAAAAGCTGAGATAAAACGTGTAGAGGGAAGGGAAAAAGATGACGATTAAATAGATCACCAGAGCCGGAAGCAGAAACAACCAGGGCTTTAACGTCCGGAGTATCATCCGCGTTTCTCCTTTCTAAGGATTGGAGCGGCCCTGCGATGCGGCCGCTCCAACGATCGTGTTATGCATTTGGCGAATCGGTGAACCCGTAAAACCATCGTTATTTTTTGCTCTTGTACGCTTCCGCCGCTTTTTGCATCGCTTCCGCCGCTTGCTGCGGCGTCCATTCATTCAGAGCCACTTTATCCTGCGCTTCGAACAGCTTTTGAGCCACTTCCTGCGGCAGCGCTTGGTCGGTGATCAGGAAACCGCCGTCGTTAGCGCTGTCCAGCATCTCTTTCAAGTGCGGCGTGTTCGGGGACAACGTGACTTTCAGCGTCGCCGGGGACCCGTACTGTTCGATATATTTGTTGACGACGTCAGCGCTGGTCAGATATTCGCCGAACTTAACGGCGGCCGCTTGCTTCGCCGGGTCGGATGCGCCGTTGATCTGGAACATTTCCGCGAATACGGACGCGCGGGACGGCTTCTGGTCATTCGGGAATTTGAATACGCCGAACTTCTTGTTGTCAAAACCTTGACCGGCGATGACGCCGTCGAACCAGGTGCCTTCGTTAATGAGGCCGGCTGTCTCGGTGTAAATCAGGTTCTCCGCTTCGGTCGGGTCCAAAGAAACGTAACCTTTCGGGAAGTAGCCTTTGTCTGTGTATTCCTTCAATTTCTCGAATGTTTTGACGACAGCCGGATCATTCCAGGAAGCCTCGAGGCTGTTCAGCTTATCATGCAATTCCGCGCCGCCGAACGTTTCGATCAATTGCTCGGTCAAACGCATCGTGTGCCATCCGCCTTTGCTGCCGAACGCCATCGGAGTAACGCCGGCGTCTTTCAACGCTTGAAGCTGGCTTTCGAATTCGGCGAACGTGGTCGGAGCTTTCAGGCTCAGCTTCTCGTAAACGCTCTTCGGATACCACATGCCCAGCACGTTCAAGTGAACCGGAATGCCGGACACTTTACCGCCATACGTGGACATGTCGATTGCGGCCTTGTTGTAGATTTCCGACCATTGGTGTTCCTTCGCGGTTTGCGTCAGATCCATCGTCATGCCGTTCTCCGGATAGAAGGAGCCGAGCGTGCCGCCCCAGGTAAACCAAATGTCCGGAAGCGTTTTGGAGCTTGCCGCCACTTTTAGAGCTTCTTTAATCGGATCGACTTCGTATTTCGTCAACTCGACTTTGATATTGGGATTGGCCGCCTCGAAATCGGCGATAGCCGGCTCCACCCATTCCCAACCTTGGTTCAAGGTCCAGAAGGAAATGCTGACCTTCTCGCCGGACGCCGGTTGTGAAGCACTTGCCGAGGAACTCGCCGAATTGTGAGGAGAAGCGCTTTCAGTACTGCTGTTATCTGACTTCGAACCGCATCCGGCGACGATGAGCGCCGCGGCCAACATCATGAGCGTGACGGAATAGAGCTTTTTCATGAATGATATCCCCCTCATCATTTCTTCACTTTTTGAATGCGCAAAGCTTGGTACGCTTTGCCCGGCAGATCGACCCGGCACGTCCCGGCATACTCTCCCGGCAATTTCGTAACCTTCATTTCCCAAGTATCGATGAGATCAACTGTAAACGTGACGCCTTCCGGCAAATTCAGAATCCGGTATCCCGGACGGCTTTCACCGAAGTAAACGAGGTAATACTCTCCGTCTACACCGGCCGACGCAGCATCCCATTCGAAGTCAACAGCCGTTTCTCCAAGCTGCGGCCCCGCTTCCATGATGCTGCGGAGAAATTGGATTCGTGCCGGACTTTCTCCGCGAAGCTTGCCGCCGTGCGACCACCAGATCACGTTTTCCGGATTCAGAAACGTTTCCCCATGGGTCACATAGCCGCCCCTTGCCGCTCCTTCCCAGAAACAGGCCAACATTTTCTGTCCCGTGATGTTGCCCCATCCATGGTTCAAGTCGCCTTCGTAGCGACATTCGTCCACAACGATCGGCTTCCGGTACAACTTGCGCCAATCGGTAACGAAGTGCAAATCGTGATGCTGGATGCTTACGTGAGTGACCCACGGCTTGCCGTGATCGTACCAATGAGCATTGCTGGTGTAATGCAGTCCCGGATGATGCCAGTTGTGGATGGATCTCAAATGCTGATTGGCGTCGTTTTCCTGGATGACCCGGAAGAAGCGGTCCCAATCTTGCATCGTCTTGGCATGCATCAAATCGAATTCATTCGCGAGCGACCACCAAACGTTGCGGAAGGAGGACAATCTCGCCATCAAGTATCGCAAGTAGCGGTCGTCTTCCTCGGCGCTCATCTTGGCGAATCCCCAACGGTCGTAAGGATGAAACAAAATGAGATCCGCTTCGATGCCGAGCCCTTGCAGCGCTTCAATCTGACTTTCCAGCTTGCGCCAGTAAGACGGATCGAACCTTGAGAAGTCGAATCCCTGCGCCAGGGATCCCTCGAATGGAAAGCGCTCCGGTTCTGCGTGGTTATAATCGTAATGCTTCGGAAATACGCACATACGAATCTTGTTGAAAGCAGATTTGCTTAAACTCTGCAGGGTTTGTTCCTGCAGTTGCTCCGGTTGATGGTTCCACACATAACTGGTTGTCCCAAACGGATGGAACGGCGTTCCGTCTGCATACGCGAAGTGATGGATGCGATCCACTCCGACGGGCCCGTGATTTCTTGCCGAAGGCTCCGTGCAGATCAGCGAGCCGCGTATTCCGGCGAGTTCCGGCATGTTGCTATCGGTTTCAAATGTCCATTCGCCGGTCGTATCCGGCATGAACCTTATGACGTAATGCCCGTCTCCGTCATAGAAACCTGACACATCCACGGTGCGGTTTCCATAGCGGAACTTTGCCGAGAATCGGACATCGGCATAGGGATTGCCGCCGCTTGGCCCGCTTGTCCGGAGCTCGAATCTGCCCCAGCGTTCGGTTTCGATGTTATGAGCCATTTCTCGCCCCCTCCTTTGATTTCATTGTATAGAGGCGGCTCCCTGATTCGTAGAAGCTTAAACGGCACTTTCGTTTCGTTATTTCACTTGTATAAATGTCTTATGAGCAGAATCGACCGTCCGGATAGACGATCGATGACAATTCCTATGTTTTTTTGATCAGCGGTTGCGATACTCCAGCGGGGTCAACCCGACTCTTTCCTTAAACAGCTTGCTGAAATAATGCGGATTCGAATAACCGATATCGGCGGCGATTTCGTAGACTTTGCGGTTCGTCGCTCGAAGCAGCTTCTGCGCATACTCCAGTTTGTTGCGGATGATGTAATCGCTGAAATTCTCTCCGATTTCCTTATAGAACACACGGCTTAAATAGCCGGAACTGACGTGAATGGCCGCAGCCACTTTGGCCAGCGTAATGTCCTCGAGCAAATGCTTGTCAACGAACTCTTTGGATTTTCGCACGATGAGATTATCGCTCTGCTCGTTCAGCGGCGACCGGAGCAAGGCCTGAATGTACGCTTCCGGCAACTCCTCGAGCCGGCGGTACATGGGACTGGCGGAGTATAACAAGGCAACATTCAGCAACTGCAGCACTTTCTCCCGCAAATTTTCCAAATATTTCTCCGTGTCGGCTTGTACAGCCCTCTTTTCCGAATCGACCGGTGCAATCCAGATGATTTCTTTGTGATCACGGTGAAAGACAAGCCCGCCCCAATCCTTCGAGATATATTCCTGGATCAGATATAGAATGGACAGAAACCGGAGGTGGCCGCCATCCGGCTCGTCCTGCACCGCGTCATCCCGCTTGCGAAATGAGATTAACCGGTAACCGTCAGGCGAAGCCGCATGTTCCAGTTCGGGAGTATACGGGGCATTCGGAAACGTGTAGCTGTCGAGAAGCGACAAAAAGTATTCGTTTTTTTGTGTTTCGTTCAAGTGCGGCTTCGATTTTTCATGCACCGATTGGGATTGCCCGAGAATCTCAATGACCTTGCGCAGCACGCCCGACACTTCGTCTTCATCCATGGTGGGCTTGTGCAAATAATCGACGGCTCCGATGCGAAGTGCCTCTTTGGCATACGAAAAATTGTCGTAACTGCTAAGAAAAATGATCTGAACGGCCGGCTTGCGCGACTTGATTTGTTTGGCCAATTCCAACCCGTCCATCCCGGGCATCCGGATATCGGTCATCACGATATGAATGTCATCGGCGTCGAGGAGCCGAAGCGCCTCCTCTCCGTTGGATGCCTCGGCTTTCCAACGAATGCCGAACTGCTCCCACTCGATCATATAGCGAAGGCCGACTCTCACGATCGACTCATCTTCAACCGCCAACAGATTCCACATTCGCGTCACCCTCCGTTTCCAATATGCGGTAAGGCATCGTAACCCGGGCATGGGTCCGGTCATTCCGGCGTTTGACGGATAACCCGTATTCCTCCCCAAAGCGCAGCTGAATGCGCTCCTGTACGTTTCGCAGTCCGATATGGAAGGAATTCGAATCCTCTTCGGGTCGAACTTTCAAATCCAAAGCATTCCCGTTAAAACCTGCACCATCATCCACGATATCGATGCTCAGAGAATCGTTTGCAAGCTCGCGCCTTGCCGTGACGACGATTTTCAGTTTGCGGGCGAGACCCTTCCCTCCGTGGAAGATCGCGTTCTCGAGCAACGGCTGCAGCAGCATCGGAGGGACGGAGGCATTAAGCAGTGTCGCCGGGATGTCCCACTCCACGTCAAACACGTTCGTATAGCGAAGGTCCATGAGGAGCGTATAATCCCGAAGCAGCCGAATCTCGTCCTCAAGCGAAACCAGTTCGGCGTCCAACTTCATGTTGGCTCTCAGCAGCTTATTGAGGGATTGAATCAGTTTGGCGATTTGATTGGACTGCTGCAGGATGGCCAGCATCCGGATGGAGTTCAGCGTGTTGTACAAAAAGTGCGGTTGAATGCGCGCCCGCAGCGCGTACAGCTCCGCATGCCGCTTCTGCCTTTCCTTGTCGGCGATCGATTGAATCAGCTCCTGCAGTCGGCCCACCATTCTACCGTAGCTTTTCTCCAGCAGGCCGATCTCGTCTTCCCTGACGGTTCTAGGGAAATTAAAGTGGCCCAGTTCCACTTCGCGCATGGAGCGGATCAGCTTGGAGATCGGCTGCGACAAGTTGCGGGCGAGCAGCCAGGAAAGCAAGGCGGCAACGATCATGAGTGCGGCCGCGATGACAATCGTATAATCCCGAATGGAGCGGCTTGCCTTCAGCATTTCGTCGCGGTTGATGCCCAGATAGATGTCCCATCCCAAGTAACTGCTTTCTTGAAACACGCCGCTGTAGGTGACGTTTTCGCCTCCTTCATTCACTTTGGTCTCCCAGGCACCTTTGTTATCATTCGTTGCGATCGACTTCAGATTTTCCGCAATGAAGTGATGGGAGGCGTAAATCAGGTTCCCTTCCTTGTCCTTCACCACAACCTGGGCGGTGGGCAGCTCCAGGGATTGGACGAGCTTGGGAATGAATTCCGGAGAAATGAAAATCGCGATGACGCCAAGCGGGTGATAGTCCTCGTCCATCAGCATGCGAGATCCGATGATCGATCTAAACGACGCACCCTTGAAAGCATCGATATCCTGAATGCCGGTAATGACGAATCCGCCCTTGCGCTCCACGACATGCCGATACCAATCGCTCGACTTCGCATTGGACTGCGGATTAAGGGTAGGGGGGGCGGCTATTCTATAACCGTTTACAGTACCGTTCATGCCGTAGATCATTAATCCGCCGATGGACGAATTAATCGAAGGGTAAGCGCTCATCAGCCGCGCCATTGTCCGCTGCGCCTGGATTTCAGCCGTCCCCCATTGATCCTCGGAAACGGCTGGCTTGTTTAAAAATTGAAAGATGTCCGGCAAATAATAGGGCAAAATCGTAAATCGGTCGAAGTCTCCGATTTGCCGTTCGATGGATGTGCTCAATTGGTCCAGGATGACACTCAGATCCTGCTCCGTCTGTTTGTGATAGGTACCGGACGATTTCTGGTAAGCGATCCCGCCGATTAACAAAGCGGGTATACTGCTCAAAAGAATGAACAGAATGAGTAATTTGGTGCGAAAAAGGCTGTTTTTCCAGCCTGGCATACGAGCACCTCCCTGGAAACGACTCATAACGCAAAAATCCCAATCCGGCGGACCGGCCGCTGCGGATTGGGAGGGAATGCCGTTATTGTGCCTGGTTGACTCGGCCACTTAACACGGAAGCCGCAGCACGCTTCCAACCGGCATACAGCCGTTCCCTTTCGGCGGCTTCCATTGCGGGTTCATACAAACGGCCGGATTGCGCGAAACTTTGGATCTCCTCGATCGAGCTCCAATAGCCGACGCCAAGTCCCGCCAAATAGACCGATCCCATTGCCGATAACTCGTCAACCTCCGATTTCGACACGGGAAGATTCAGCATGTCGGCCTGGAACTGCATCAGCAGCGGATTGCCGGACGCTCCGCCGTCCGCGTGCAGCTTCTTTAAGGGGATTCCCGTCTCCCTCTCCATCATGTCCGCAGCGTCGCGTACCTGGTACGCGATGCTCTCGACCGCGGCGCGGACGATGTGGGCTTTGCCCGTGGAACGGTTCATGCCCATAACCGCCGCTCTCGCGTAAGGGTCCCAGTACGGGGCTCCCAATCCGACGAAGGCAGGCACGAGGTAGACGCCTTCATTATCCGGCGTCTGCCTTAACATGGCATCCAGTTCCTCAAACGAACTGAACAGCCCCAGATTGTCCCGCACCCATTTGATGCTGTCGCCGGAGCTGCGGATGACGGCTTCCAGAGCGTACGTCACCTTGCCGCTTCTTCCCCAAGCGACGGCGGTCACCAGACCGTTGTCCGATGCGGCGGGTTTCTCTCCGGTATTCATGAGCACCGATGTTCCCGTGCCGTAAGTCGCTTTCGCCATGCCGGGCTCCAGACACAGCTGCCCGAACAAGGCAGCCTGGGAATCCCCGATGATACCCGAAATCGGGACTCGATCCGGGAACAGATCCGGATCTTCCGTAAACCCGAAGCCTTCGTCGGACGAGCGGACTTCGGGAAGAAGGCTGGCCGGAACCCCGAACAGCCGGCACATGCCTTCGTCCCACCGCAAGGCATGAATGTTGAACAGCGAAGTTCGGCTGGCGTTCGTGTAATCGGTCGCGTGCACCCGGCCGCCCGTCAGTTTCCAGATCAGCCAGCTGTCGACCGTGCCGGCGAGCAGGTTCCCCTTTTCTAAAACGTGCCGGGCTTCCGGCACTTTCTCCAGCATCCAGCCCCATTTGGCCGCTGAGAAATAGGGGTCGAGCCTCAAACCCGTCCGCTCCCTCACCGCCGGTTCATGGCCGGCAGCCCGGTGTTCCGCGCACCGGTCGGCGGTTCGCTGGCATTGCCACACGATCGCATTGCAGACGGGTTTGCCAGTGGTGCGGTCCCATAACACAGCGGTTTCCCGCTGGTTCGTGATCGAGACGGCGGCCAGATCGGCAGGCGATAGACCCGCCGCCTCCAGCGCTTCCTTGGCCGTCCTTTTCACGTTCTCGTAAATCTCGAGAGGGTCGTGTTCCACCCAGCCCGGCTTCGGGTAGATCTGCCGGTGATCCGCGCTTCGTTTGGCCAGGATCCTTCCGTCTTGGCCCGCTACGAGCGCCTTCGTTCCCGCCGTGCTCTGGTCGATCGCCAGAATATACTTGGCCATGGTCCTCCGTCCTATCTCCCGATCAAGTCGAGCGCGATATTCCGGATGTTGGCGGCGGAAATCCCGTAATGCTCGAAGACTTCCGAGGTTTTGCCGGCAATGGCCGGTTCGTCCGGGATGCCGAGGATCCGCATCGGCACGGGCTTGTGCTGAACCACCACTTCCGCGACCGCGGCGCCCAGTCCTCCGTGAATGCTGTGTTCTTCCACCGTAATGATATGTCCGGTTTCCTCGGCTGCTTTGAGGATCGCTTCTTCATCCAGCGGCTTGATCGTGTGCATATTGAGGACACGGCAGGAAACGCCCACTTCCTTCAGCGCGGCTTCCGCGTCGAGCGCGACCCGTACGGTTTCGCCTGCGGCGATGATCGTCAGGTCGCTGCCTTCCCGCATCGTAACCGCTTTGCCGATGACAAACTCGTAATCTTCGGACTCATAAGAGTCCTCGACAGGGTTCCGACCAATGCGGATGTACACGCCGCCCTCATGCTCAACGAGCGCTTCCGTCATCTTTTTCGTTTCATGCCGGTCGGCCGGCAAAATAACGGCGAGTCCCGGAATGGCGCGGGCGACCGCGATATCCTGTACGGAATGGTGGGACATGCCGAGCGCGCCGTAGCTGACGCCGCCGCTGATGCCGACCAGCTTGACGTTGGTCGCCGAATAAGCGACGTCCACCTTGATTTGCTCGATGCTCCGCATGCTGAGGAAGCAGGCCGGCGACGTGACGAACGGTTTCTTGCCGCTGTGCGCAAGCCCGGCCGAAATGCCGACGATATTCTGCTCGGCGATGCCGACTTCCACGAACTGATCCGGATACGCATTGGCGAACGTCGCCATGGCGGCGGACCCTCTGGAGTCGCTGGCCAGTACCATGATGTCTCGGTCTTCCTTCGCGAGCTCCAAGAGCGTATCGCAAATGACTTGCCGGTTCGGAATCGAATTCGCCATGATTAACGCACCTGCCCTTCCTGCTGATAACGCTCCAGTTCCGCCGACAGTTCCGCAAGCGCGTGCTGCAGCTGCTCATCGTTCGGCACATGATGGTGCCAGTGCGGAACATTTTCGGCGAAAGATACGCCTTTGCCTTTGACGGTATTGGCCATGACGAGCGTCGGCTTGCCCGGAACGGTCGGCACCGCTTCGAACGCATTCACCAGCGCATCCATGTCGTTGCCGTCGATCGAGACGACGTTCCAACCGAACGCGGCCCATTTCTCTTCGAGCGGCTCCAGCCCCATGACATCTTCCGTAGAGCCGCTGATCTGCAGCCGGTTGCGGTCAATAATGCCGACCAAATTGTCCAGCTTATAATGCGCTCCCGCCATCGCGGCTTCCCAGACCGAACCTTCGGCTTGCTCTCCGTCGCCCATGAGGCAGAATACGCGATAGCTTTTGTTGTCCCGCTTCGCCGCCAGCGCCATGCCGACGGAGATCGCCAGGCCGTGTCCGAGCGCGCCCGTGTTCATTTCGATGCCCGGCACCTTGTTGTTGGGATGACCGATCAGGCGCGTGCCGAACTGGCTGAACGTCTTCAATTCTTCTTTCGGAATAAATCCCCGGTCGGCGAGAATGCACCAGAGAGATTCCACCGAGTGGCCTTTGCTGGCCATAAAACGGTCTCGTTCTTCCCATTTGGGACGCGCCGGATCGATTTTCATGACTCGATAATAAAGTGCCGTTAAAATATCGGTATTGCTGAGCGAACCGCCGGTATGGCCGGTCTTGGCGCCGTGAATCATTGTGAGCAAATCCATTCGGATTTGGGCGGCTTTGGCTTTCAACGCGCTCGTTTCCATATCCAGTCCTCCTTCCGCCTTACAGGCCTGCACCGCGCAGCCAGGCTTGGATTTCTTTTTCGGTCGGATCGACCGGATCGGGAGTCAGCCCCGGAATGTATTGGCAAGCTTCGTATAAGGCCGGGATCGCGTTCGCATGAATGCCGACGGAATGATGGACATAAGGACCTTTGACCAATTTTTCTTCCCACAGCGGCCAGTCGTTCACTTCGACCCATACATACGAGCCGCGAGTGTAAGGACCTTGGATGCCGCGCGCCTTGCCGAGGAACAGCTGATATTCGCCGTGGTCTCCGTCAAAGCGGGCCAGCGTCATGTTCCCGCCTTTGATTTCACCCTCATGCGTACCCGGGGAGTGGTCGTCGAACAGAAAATGTTTACGGAGCTTCGGCTTGTCTTCTACGGACAGCGAAACCGGGAAATTGCCGCAATGGAACAGCAGCTCTCCGTTCGCGTTTTCCGGATGGCGAACCGTCAGGTCCGCGAAAAAGGTCGGATGCTGGTTCATCGTCGCTGCTTGCACCATGACCGAGGTAATCGCGCCGTGAATGTCCGTTTCGCAGGTGACCGGAATCTGCTCGTCGGTCAGGATGGCGTTCGCTAAGCAAGGCATGATGCCCATCGCATCCTGCAACGAGGACCAGCATTGAATCGCGATCGCTGTGCTGCCCGTGCTGACGGCATATTGCTTCATCGCGACTTTCAATGCGGCGATCCGTCTGACGTCGGCTTCGGTCACTTCGGACCAATCCAGCTTCGCCTTGATGTAGTCGATCGCTTCCGCCAGCTCGGAGCTGTTGCCTTTCTCGATCCGCTGGGAAGCGCGTTGGATATCCACCAGCGTGATGGGATGGATCTCGATGCCGAAGCGCTCAAGAAGCTCCCCTTCATTGCACATCATCGTCCAGAAAGAAGCCGGGCGAGGACCGATTTGCAGAATGCGGAGGCTGCGGAACTGGCGGACGACGTTGGCTGCCGCGACGAAGTTCGTGAAACCTCGTTCGAAAACGGGGTCGTTCACCCTGCTGTTCGTGACATAGGTGAAAGGAACGTTGAAGCGACGCAGCACTTTACCGGTCGCGAAAAGTCCGCATTGCGTATCGCGAAGGCGCATCCCGTCTTCGAGCGGCGCTTCGTCCCTCGGGCCCCACAGCAATACCGGCTTGCCCAGCGCTTTGCCTACCCGGGCGACCGTATCTTCCGTTCCGAAATTACAATGCGGGAAAAATACGGCGTCCACGTTCTCCTGGCGGAACCGCTCGGCGATCAAATCGGCGTTAATGTGGTCGTCGTACAGCAGACCTTCCTGGTTCAGTCCTTCCAGGTCGACGATGTCGATGTCGAGGCCGAAGCTTTCGATTTTTTCCTTGATCAGCACTTTGTAACGGAAAGCATCTTCCGCACTGAAAACGAAACGGCGTGTCGGCGCGTAGCCTAACTTCAATTTTTTCATCCGTAGCCCTCTCCCTTTGAACTAAACTTAACTTAACAGTAATAAACGTTTAATTGCCACAAGCCAAATTTAACACCAAAATTGAACTTGGTCAACGATATTTAGTTCAATTTAGTATCATGTTTATTTATTTTTTATGTGAATTTAGTAAACAATATCATGAATCGCTTGCTTCTAAACCGTGTTAACTGTAAACTAAACTTACTAAACTTCTCGGATCGAGGGATTCCACATTGAAATTGGACGACATCGCCAGGCTGGCGGGGGTTTCCAAAGCGGCCGTTTCCTTGGCGCTCAACGGCAAACCCGGCATCGGACCCGAAACCCGGGAACGAATCCTCCAAATCGCCAATGAGCACGGCTACCAACCCAAAACGAAAACCGCCCCGCGCGATCAGCAGGCCGGTTCGATCACCTTTCTCGTATTCGCGAATTCCGGAATCGTATTGGAGCAGTATTATCAGCAGCCCTTCTTCCGTGAACTGATTCATTTCATCGAGGAACGCTGCAGAGCCCACGGCTATTCGCTGCTTTTCAGTTCCGTAGACATGCTGAACGTTCAAGAGGGAATTCGAAAAGTCACGGATGAAAAACGCAGCGACGGCGTCATTTTGCTCGGAACCAATTTGAACAAAGAGCTCCTGGAGCAAGTCACGGATAGCATGAGCACCCCATTCGTCGTTTTGGACACCTGTTTCGAAACGCTCCCGATCCCGTTCATTCAAATCAACAACGTGATGGGCGGGTACCAGGCGGGAAAACATTTGTGCGGACTCGGCCACCGCGACATCGGCTACATCGCTTCGGACATCCGGATCCGCAACTTTGACGACCGCCGCGTGGGATTCATGCAGGCACTTCGGGAAACCAGAGTGGAGTTGGACGAAGAAAAAGTGTTTTCGGTCGCCCCCACCATCCTGTCCTCGCAGGACGAATTGAAAAAACAGCTGTCCGCCTACTTGGATAAGGGGCTTGCCCTGCCGGCTGCCTTGTTCTGCGAATGCGATTATATCGCCATCAGCGCGATCAAATCGTTAACCGAGCTCGGATTCCGGGTGCCGAACGACGTCTCCGTCGTCGGCTTCGACAACATCTCCGAAGCGATGATCGTCTCGCCCGAGCTCACGACCGTCCACGTGGAAAAAGAACGCATGGCGCATCTGGCCGTGGACCTTCTTATAGAATCTATCGTATCGGGCGCCGCCGTGACGTCCAAGATCATGGTGGATACGCAGTTTATCGAGAGAATGTCGTCACGGGCACCGGCCCCGGCTACGGCAACGAGTTTGGCGAATGGTTGAACGTAAATCAAATATCAAAAAACGGAGCACCCATTCCATTATCGGAATGGGTGCTCCGTGCAAATTAAGGGTTCGTATAGCTCGTGTCGCCCACGGACACGACTTTGAATTTCCCGTCTTCCCACTCCAGCTTGGTTACGCTGGCGTTCGGAAGGCCGCCTTGCTTGGCCGGATTCCAGCTTTTCGGATCTAGAGTCAGCGCGAAATTCAAGATCGTAACGCCATGTGAAACGACGAGAATATTGCCGCCTTTTTCTTTGTTCGCATTCGCGATGTCATTCAATGCAGCTTGCGTCCGGGCATATAATTCTGCATTCGTCTCTCCACCGACTGCCTTAAAAGACTCGGGATTCGTCCACAGATCCGGATGCTCTTTCATTATCTTCTGCCCGTGCTCGCCTTCCCATGACCCGAAGTTGATTTCACGAAGCCTTTTGTCCGTCTGCACGGGGATGTTTCGCCCTTTCAGAATCAAATCGGCGGTATCCGTCGCCCGTTCGCTTGTACTGCTATAGACGGCGGTAAAGGGAATGTTTTTCAGGCCTTGACCGAGCTTTTCCGCAACCTGGATTCCTCTGTCCGTCAGCGGGGAATCGGAGAAGCCTTGCATGCGGTCGTTCACGTTAAACAGAGTTTCGCCGTGCCGAACCAAATAGATCGTCAACTTTTGCTTACCCTTCTCGACGTAGCCGGTGTCGCCGCGTGCTCTTCGTTCCTCGAAAAAAGCTCCTTTACCTTGCGTCCTTGTGGAGTATCTTTTATGGCAAGGGAAGCCAATTTAACATCAGGATGCTTCAATAAAAACTGTTCAAGCTCCGTCTTCTGCCGAAGAAATGAATCCAGCTCCGATCTGTCCATGCGTTCTCTCCCCTCCACGAAAAAGACCCCGCCTTTCACGTGAAGGACGGGATCTTGTCTGCGGTCAGGCCATCTTTTGTTCAGCCAGCCATTCCATCAAGGATACTTCCTTGCCCTCCACCATGACCGGTTTCCCGTCATAGTCGAGGCGGCAATCGTCGTTCAGGGCGTAGATCCAGGAAAAATGCCCATGATACGTGTACGGTTCCCCATGCTCATTCGTAAACAGACCATGAAGATCGACGACTTGTTCGAAGTAGGAGAAATGCACGTTACCCGCTCCGGCCCTCATCAAGCGTTCATAGGTAGGCACGACCGTTTCTTCCGGCTTGACGATGGTATCGTCCTTGGAATGAGTAAACCAAATCGGCAAATGTTTAATTGCCTCGATATCTTCGTCGCGAATGACTTCATCGTAAAGCGCTTCGCATACCGGATAAGCCGCCGCGAAGAAATGCGGATAATCCAGCAACATCCGCATGGTCATGAAACCGCCGTTGGAGCAGCCGCCGATATAGATCCGGCTCATGTCGATTGACGTATCATTGTTGGCGATAAACTCATCGATCAGCGCTTTTAATGCTTTTACGTACTTGGACTTCCCCGTTCTTCCGTATTGGCCGCTGCCGTCGTCCAGCCAGAAGGTCTTGGCCTGCGGAACCAATACGAAAGCTCCGCCGAACTTGGCCTGAATGTCGTCGCCTGCCAAATTCACGACCTTGTTGCCCGTATAGGCAATCGCCGGATCGGTCCCGCCTTCCCCGCCTCCGTGCAGCCAGATGATCAGCGGCCGCTTTCCGTTTCCGGTTTGGGGCACGAAGTAACCGTAATTCAGCGGTTCCTCCGCGTAAGAAGAGATCCCTTGCAAAAACTTCTCCGCCTGCTTTGTCGAATTCCCCGCACACAGGTCGAATACGAAACCCGACAGATTCTCCCCTTCCGACGGAATATCCGCAACTTGCGTAATTCGGTAATGGCTGATGATATATTCGTTCATCATTCCAATAGGCGCAATGGAAGCGGATAAGGGGACATCCGGACCGTACTTCATTTCGAGAGTCACGAATTCGCCTTCTTCTTGCCGTTCCCCATCGATACTGGAAGGATAAGCATCGGTGATCGCGCCATTCCCTTTGCTAGGCTCCTTATGCTCCAAGTCCGTCCAACTCCTTGGCAGCATCAGGATTTCTCCCTTTTTATCCTTCCGTTCCACATAGACATGAAAGCATGCCGGCTTAACCGATTCCGCCTTCACGTTCGCGCCCATCGGAAGCACCAGCTTCGTAATAAACGGACCGTAATCCGTTATCTCCGTCATCGTGTAGTAGATTTTCCCCATTCTTCAACCCTCCGATTGCGTACTATTCCACCTTCGTGAGTCTTACGGCCATGAATGGCTTTCCGGGCAATTCGATGCGGAACGATCCTTCATACGTCCCGGGAAGCCGATCGATCGTCATGTTCCAGGTATCGATGACTTCCACCCCGTACTTCGTTCCCGGCTTGCGGCTAAAATTCCGGAACCGCGGCTGGTTGAAGCCGAAATAGTACAAATAGTATTCGTCCTTCACGCCGGCGCACGGTGCGTCCCAATCGGACGGCAGCGGATTCAGCACGCCTCCCGGGCTTTCTTCGGTAATGCGGCGGAGAAAGGCGATTCGGTCCGGGCTCGTTCCCGTCAGCTTTCCGCCTTTGGACCACCAGAGGACTTCCTCCGGATTCAGGTAGGTTTCCCCATGCCCGACGTAACCGCCGCGAACCGCGCCTTCCCAGAAGCGCCGCGTCATTTCTTCACCGGTAATGTTGCCCCAGCCCTGGTCGATATCCCCTTCGTACGCGCATTCGTCGATCACGATCGGCTTTTTCCACTTCTCCCGCCATTCGGTCGTCGCTTCGGACGTTTTGTAAACGTCGACCCGCTGAATGCTGCAATGCGTGACCCATGGCTTGCTGAAATCGTAGAAGGCGAAACAGTTATGATTGGAAATGAGATGACGGGCGGGATCGTTCTCCGTCACGATCTCGGCGAAGCGTTCCCAATCGGCCGATTCCTTGTTCCACAACAAATCATACTCGTTAGCGAGCGACCACCATACGTTGCGGTATGCGGACAACCTGGCCGTGATATAGCGAAGGTAGCGATCGTCTGCCGCCGGGCTCATTTCCGAATAACCCCAACGGTCGTAGGCGTGGAACAGGATGAGATCCGCTTCGATGCCGAGCTTGCCCAGATCGGCGATCCGGTTCTCCAGGTGACGGAAATAGACGGGGTTTAACCGGGTGAAGTCCCACCCTTGCTCCAAGGAGCCCTCGAAGGGGTAATGGACCGGTTCATTCTGGTTGAACAAATAAGACTTCGGAAACACGCACATTCGCATTTTATTGAAAGGAGAAGCTTTCAACGTTTCCAGCGTCTGCTCTTCCAGTTCCTCCCCCTGGTGCGTCCAAGCATAACACGTAGTGCCGACCGGGATATAGGACGTGCCGTCTTCGTAAGCAAAATGATACGTATCTTTAACGCGAACGGGGCCGTGATTGCCGCGGGAAGGCGGAAGCACCCGGAAAGCCCCTTCGATGCCGCTCAGCGAACGGGCGTTGCTTACCGTTCGAAATGACCACGAGCCCTGTACGTCCGGCATGAAGCGTATGCGGTATACGCCATCGCCGTCGTAAAATCCGGCCATGCGGACGGTTTTGCTGCCAGACCTGAACTCGGCGGCAAGGGATACGTCCGTATAAGGGTTGCCATGACTCGGACCTTTCAACTCGATTTCGTATATCCCCCATTGCTCGGCCTCGTTAGGCGATCGTAAACTTGCGGATGCCAACGGAACGCTGGACGGTTCGTAATCGGCGGACGGCAAGATCTCCGGTTCCGGCTGCGTATCATCGTAATGGGACGTTACGCCGGCCAACTCCGCGATCGTTTCGGCGACCCAGTTCGGCTGCCCCAATTCTTCTTGGTGAAAGGCATAGGCCTTTTCCAAGGTCAAGCTCTTCATGAGCGACTGAATATGCGGCGGAACGGATTGCAAACTCGGCAACCGCCGGATCAGGATTTCGCGTGCCGCTTCGTTTTTCAAAATGTAGCCGAGGCGGGTTTTCTCGGTCAATGCCATTGAATGATTCTCCTTCCCAATTTCGCCTAAATCAGACGTTCACTCGTTTCAGCAAACCTTCGAGCTCTTCCTCGCTGAGGGCTCCCCCGCTGAAGCCTACCAAACCGCGGAGCGGCATGTATTTCATCATGGCCTGCATCATTTCCGCGCCTTCTCCGTCGTAATCGGCGGCCATCGCCCCGAACGGGGTTTTGCGGATCCATTCCATGACGGCGGCTGCCGCTTCCGGATGGACCATCAAATCGCCGACCGTGCTGTTCCGGTGATAAACGGGTTTAACGGCAACCGTCGACTCGACGGAAATCAGACTCGAGAGTACGATATCCCGAGACGAACGGCCGACGAGGATTTCGAAATCTCCCGTCTCCACGCGCCAGTCTTTCAAGGAGACATCATAGAAGGCGAATGAACGTTTATCCAGCGTGAAGGAGACCGATTTCTTCTCGCCCGGCTGCAGCTCGACTTTGGCGAATCCTTTAAGTTCCTTGAGCGGACGGATGACGGAGCTTTGCACGTCTCTTACGTATAATTGGACGATCTCCTTGCCGGCACGATTCCCTGCGTTACGGACGTCAACGGTTATCTCCACTTCTTGATCGTCCCGGATCGCGTTACCGCCGATGACCAGATTCGAATAATCGAAGGTCGTATAGCTGAGCCCGAATCCGAACGGGAACAACGGCTCGATGGCCTTCGCGTCATAATAGCGGTACCCGACGAACAGCCCTTCCTTGTACTCGACCCGGTCTCCTTCTCCCGGGAAGTTCAAGTACGAAGGATTATGCTCCAGGCGTTTCGGAAACGTTTCCGCCAATTTCCCGCTCGGGTTGGCGTCGCCGAACAGCAGATCCGCGATCGCCCCGCCCAGCGCTTGACCTCCCAGATAAGCTTCCAGCAGCCCTTTGACGCTGCCGATCCACGGCATTTCTACGGGAGCGCCGTTGCTCAGAACGACGACGACGTTCGGCTGCGTCTCCGCGACGGTTCGGATCAACTCGATCTGGTTTGCCGGAAGGCTCAGATGCGTCCGGTCGAATCCTTCGGACTCGTAATGGTCCGGCAAGCCGGCGAAGACGACCGCGACGTCGGCGGCCGCGGCCGCTTTCTTCGCGTCTGCTGCAAGAGCTTCATCCGACACGTCAGACTTCAGATCGTATCCTTGGGAGTAAGTGACCTGAGCGCCCGCCCCCGCGGACTTCGCGATCTCATCGCGGATATCCTCAAGCCTGGTCGGCTTGATATGGGAGCTTCCGCCTCCCTGGTAGCGAGGTTTCACCGCGAATTCTCCGATTACGGCGATTTTCCCGCCTTTGCGAAGCGGTAGAATGCCGTCATCGTTCTTCAGCAGCACCATGCTTTCGCGAGCGACTTCCCGGGCCAACGCATGATGCGCTTCGGCATCGTACGTTGCTCCTTCTTTTTTGCGGTCGACGGCCATGAATACGATTTTGAGCAGCCGTTCGACCGCGCGGTCCAATTTATCCTCGAGCAGCTTGCCGCTGCGCACCGCCTCGACGATTTTACGGTCGCCCGCGCCTCCGCTCGAGGGCATTTCCAATTCCAATCCCGCCGCAAGTCCTTCCGCCCGCTCGTTGACGGCCCCCCAGTCGGAAACGACGAAGCCCTCATGGCCCCATTCGTCTTTCAGGATATCGGTCAGCAAATATCGGTTCTCGGATGCATAAGTGCCGTTCACCTTGTTATAGGAGCACATGACGGTCCAAGGCTGGGCTTCTTTCACCGCGTGCTCGAAGCTGGCCAAATAGATTTCGCGCAGCGTACGTTCGTCGACCACGGAATCGCCCGTCATCCGGCGGTGTTCCTGGTTATTCGCGGCGAAATGTTTCAGCGAGCTGCCGACTCCTTGGCTTTGGACGCCTTCGATGTGGCCGGCGGCCATGCGGGAACTTAAATACGGATCCTCGGAAAAGTACTCGAAGTTGCGGCCGCAGAGCGGCGAACGCTTGATATTGGCGCCCGGCCCAAGCAGTACCGCGACGTCTTCCGCCTGGCATTCTTCGCCCAGCGCGACGCCGACCTTCCGGATCAGATCGCGATCCCATGAGCTCGCCAGACCGGCTGCCGAAGGAAAACAGGTTGCCGGGACGCTGTCGAACAATCCCAGGTGGTCGGCGGACGCATTTTGCTTCCGAAGCCCATGAGGCCCGTCAGTCAGCATGATCGACGGAATGCCGAGCCGTCCCACCCCTTTCGTATGCCAGAAGTCAAGACCTGAGCACAGACCCGCTTTCTCTTCCAACGTCATCTGCGCGATCAGACTTTTCAAATCCCTTGCCATGGCGCACCTCCCGAGTCTTAACCGTTGTCCATAAAAAACCCTTCCCCGAAACAGGGTTTCGAAGAAGGGTATCTTCACTCGCCGATTACGGAGCCGATTACTGAACGTTGTTGGCTTTCGCCCACGCATCCAACTGCTTTTGCTTTTCCGCGATGATTTTATCCAGACCCGCAGCTTTCAGTTTGCTGACGAACTCATCCAGCTTGGACGGATCGATCGTGCCCGATTCCAGCCCGGCCTTGTACTGGTTGTTGACGTTGGCGACGGCCGCGACTTCGGTTTTGACCGGCGCGGAATCGAACGAGAAGCCGAGCGCTTTGGAGAAGGTAGAGCTTTTGTTGAATGCCTTCATTTGTTCCCAGATGTCCGGATCCGTGCCTTGCCACACTTTCGCCAAAGCGTTGTTGCCCACTTCCCATTGGTTGAAGACGTAGTTGCTTCCGCCTTCCGGCGCTTTGATCTGGCCGTTGCCGGCATCCACGTAATGCTTGCCTTCCACGCCGTTCGCGAGCAGGTTGACGATGTCTTTGTCGGTATAGATAAGGTTCAGCAATTGAGCCGCACGGTCCGGGTCCTGCGAGTTCTTCGCGATCGAAATCATGAATCCCGTTCCGGAATCGGAGGTGGAAATCGGCGGCACCAAGGATGCGGCTACCATTTCGCGTCCGTTAACCGTCGTTTCCTGAGCCGCGAATCCCGGCTTCATGTTGGACAGGTAGCTGAAGCCTTTGCCTGCTTTGATCAGACTGTTGTTGCCTTCTTGCGTCGTGGCCGCATCCGGCATGATATAGCCGGCTTGGTACCATTTGCGGGCCAATTGCAGAGCGTCTTTGTAGATTTGGGTTTCATAGAGATCCACGACTTTCAGGTCCTGGTTATTGATCAATAGAACACCCGGCGTATCTCCCAATGCATCGATGTAACCGCGGACGAATTCGGAGGCTACCGTCAAGGTCTGTGAACGCTGAACCAGCGGATAGACACCCGGTTCGTTTTCTTTGATCTTCTGGAAAATCGGCTCCAGATCCGCATACGTTTTCACGTTGTCGAACGTCAGATTGTATTTATCCATCAAGTCTTTGCGGGCAGCGATGCCTTGATCGGCCGCCGTATCCCGGACGCTCGGCACGCCGTACATTTTGCCGCCGATTTTCGTCGAGTTGAAGATCGCCGGTTCCATCGTGTCCTTAATGGTCGGCGCGTATTTGGCGATCAATTCGTCAAGCGGCAGCAACTGTCCTTTGGCTACTTGGGAACTGTAATTGAAGAACGAGGAAGTCACGAGCAAGTCGAGTGGCTGGTTGCCGGCCAGCAGCAGATTGACCTGCTGCGTCCAGGCGCCGGGATCGATCGGCATCAGCTTAACCGTCGCGTTGATTTTGGCTTTCGTGATTTTGCTGATCTCTTCCTGAACCAAACCGGCTTCCTTCATATTGCCGATTCCGAGGAACGCGAGCGTAAGCTCCTCTTCTTTGCCGTTGGACGAAGATCCGGACGAGCTCGAAGCGGGGCTGCCGCTCGAAGACGGTTCGGAAGAGCTGCCGGAATCCTTGGAGCCGCCGCCGCAAGCGGAAAGCATCAAGGACAGGATAAGCAAGACGGAGAGCAGAAGAAGAGCTTTCGACTTTCTTTGCATGAGTTTTCCCCCTAGTTATTGTTCTGCGTGCAATCTATACCAACCGGTCATGAAGGCCGGAATTGGCCGAATCGGAATCACTTTACTTAACCGCCCCGATGGTGAGGCCTTTGACGAAGTATTTCTGGAAGAACGGGTAGATCAGGATGAGCGGCAGGATTCCGACGACGGCCATGGCCATGCGGACCGCATTCGTCGGCAGGTTGACCGACATATTCTGGCCTCCCATGTTGCTCTGCTGCAGGAATTGGATGTTCACCAGCATCCGGTTGAGCAGGTTCTGAATGCTGAACAACCGCGGTTCCGTGATGTAAATCAACCCGTTAAACCAATCGTTCCAGTAGTTGATCGTAAGCATCAAGCCGATCGTCGCCAGAATGGGAAGAGAGAGCGGCAGCACCATTCGGTAAAAAATCTTGAATTCCGAGGCACCGTCGATATAGGCCGATTCGATAATCTGGACCGGAATGGAGTTGGCGAAGAACGTCCGAATCAGCAGGATGAAGAATCCGTTCGTAAGCAGACCCGGGATGATCAAAGCCATCAGCGTGTCCTTCATGTGGAACACTTCCGTGTAGATCAGGTAAGTCGGCACCAATCCGCCGTTGAACAAGAGCGTGAAAAACACGAGGAAACTGAGGATGCCGCGCATCGGCAAGTCCCGACGGGACAACGGATAGGCCAGCAAAGCGCTGATCAGCAATCCGGCGAAGGTGCCCACGACCGTAATCAGGATGGTGATGCCGTATGAATTGAACATCGCGGCCTTTTGCGCCCAGAGATACGTATAGGCTTCCAAGCTGAATTCGCTGGGCCAGAAGGAATAACCGTTGTTCACGATCGACGATTCGGACGAGAACGATGACATGATAAGCAGCACGAAAGGTATCAAGCACAAGGCGGCGAGCAAGATGAAAATCGCATGCACGACGACCTGGTTCATATCGTTGGTTTTCATTGGCGTTCCCCTCTTTCGGTTTAGAACAAGGCGTTCTCCTTGTTGCCTCGGCTGACGATGTAGTTGGAGAGAAGCACGAGGATGAATCCGACCAGCGACTGGTAGAGACCGGCTGCGGAAGACATTCCGATGTCCCCGAGCGTCATCAATCCGCGGTATACGTAAGTGTCGATGACGTCCGTCACCGGCTGAAGCGGACCGGAGTTCAGCGGCACTTGGTAGAACAAGCCGAAGTCGGAATAAAAAATGCGGCCGATCGCGAGCAAAGTCATAATGGTGATCGTAGGCGCGATAAGCGGGATCGTAATGCTGCGGATTTGATGCCATTTGCTGGCGCCGTCGATCGTGGCCGCTTCGTAGTATTCGTTGTCGATCCCGATGATCGCGGCCAAGAAGATGACGCATAGATAACCGGTAGCCTTCCACAGCTGCACGATCGTGAGGATGTAAGGCCAATACCTTGGCTCGAAGTACCAAGAGATCGGTTTCATTCCGAACATGGGAAGCAAGTTCAAATTCAGGAACCCGCTTTCCGCACTCAGCATGGACAGCACGAGATAGCCGACGATGACCATCGAAATCAGGAAAGGAAGCAGAATCACGCTCTGGTAGAAGCGGGCGGCGAACTTGTTTCTGACTTCGTTCAGCAGGATCGCGACGGAGATGGCGAATACCGTATTGAGGATGATGAAGGATCCGTTGTAAAGAATCGTGTTCCGGGTAATGACGACGGCATCCTGCGTCTTGAACAGATACTCGAAGTTTTTGAAGCCGATCCAGTCGCTTCCGAGAATTCCTTTGGCATAGTTGATGTCCTTGAAGGCGATGATCACGCCGAACATCGGCAAGTAGTTGTTCATGATGAGGTAGGCGAGGCCCGGAATCATCATGATAAACAAGGCCCGATAACGCTTGAGCTTCTTGAACTTCGCGGCCCATCCTGTTTGTGCCAATGCTGTCCCCTTCTTTCTTGCCTTTCGTTTATGTTTTCATTCTAATACGCACAAGGACGAGCCGCTTACCAATAAAACGACTTCCGACTTTCGAAATTCCGACTTCCTAGGGACCGAAAAAGGAAAGACCGCCAAAGGAACGGATACGGTTCCCTGACGGTCCTTTTCCTCGTTATCGTTGTTGCGCGCGCTTGCGATAATCCACCGGGTTCATGCCCGTCGCTTTCTTGAAGATGGTCGAGAAATACGACAAATTGGAATAGCCCGAAGCAACCGCGACATCGCTCACGGACTGCCCGGTACCCGCGAGGAGTTCCTTCGCGTAATCGATTCTCCTCTGCTGCAAGTAGTCCGACAGCGACATTCCCGTCTCCTTTTTGAAGATGCGCGTCAGGTAGTCCGGATTCAGGAAGACATGGCTTGCGATATCTTCCCGGGACAATTCCTGCTGGCCGATTTGCTCCGCGATGAATCGCTTGGCTTTGTCGACGACGGACAAGTTTTCTTCGATGGAATGTATGTGGTTAATCGCGACTCCGATCACGTAACGAGTCCATTCTTGCAGGGACGGAACCGAACGGAGCGCGGTTTCCGGCTTGTCGGTCAGCAGGTTTTGGGCGAAAACCTGATTGGCGTGCAATCCTTTGGATTGTAAAACGGAAAAGACCATTTGCAGGAAATCCTGATAAAACGAATGGACGGTTTGCGCGTCGATCCCGCTGCCCGTTTCCTTCCAGGCTTCCAAGTACCGCGAGACCTTCTCGGTCAGCTTGTCCCGGGCGCCTTGCTTCATCCATTCGCCCCATTCCGACCAAGGAGCCGGTTCGGCCGAGCATTCCGCTTTGCGCTTATCGCTCAGGATGATCGTTCGGTTCACTTGCGTAACGTTGTTTTCGTCCATTTCCTGCAACCGCCGCAGCATTTCAGCCATTTCGTGGAGCGGCGTCATGCGGCCGACGTAACAGCTGAGATCGCAAAATAAATACTGATTGCAATTCCGGATGAACGCGTCGCCGTTCGCCCGGATGACCGCGTCTTCGTCCGGTTTATCCAAAGGCACGACGGTCAGCAATGCCCCATCCCCGACCGGGATCACCGCGGTTCCCGGAACCGGCTCCATGACTTCCTCCAGGACGTTGCGGAGAGCGTACTCCATGATCCTTCGGTCCCGTTCGGACAACTCCTTATGCCAACGCTGGACGCGGATATACATGGGCAGGAACCGGACGTCTTCGGAATAGGACAACCCTGCCGCGCGATGATGCTCCTGGACCGCAAGCGGGTTAGACGGGATTTTCTTGCGGATCAGATCCTGCCAGAAACGTTCGGCCACGACCGGACGATGGGATTCCCATAGTTTCCGGTAATGATGGTGGGTTTCCTCGAAGGAACGCAGCTCCTTGTCTTTTTTCATTTTGCCGAGAGCCTTTCCGATCACGGTTTCCAATTCCGAATAATCGACCGGTTTAAGCAAATAATCGAAACTGTCCAGCTGTATGGCTTGCTTCGCGAACGAGAAATCGGAATGGCAGGTCAAGAAAATCGTTTCCGTTTCCGGGTAATGCTCCTTGACCCACCTGGCTAATTCCAACCCGGAACCCAGCGGCATCTCGATGTCGCAAACCATCAAGTCGACGGGCTGGTCTTGAAAGATTTCCTGAGCCTGCTTCATGCTGTGTGCCGTATGGACGGCTTCGATATCCAGATGGCTCCAATTCACCCCGGCCTGCAGGCCTCTCACCGCATGGATCTCATCATCCACGATCAAAGCATGGTACATCGCGAATCACCCTGCTTTCCTGTCCATCGGTATTTCGATCCTTACGACCGCGCCCAAGCCGTTCTCGTTATAGAAATCAATGGTCGCTCTTTCCTGATACAGCAGCCGGAGCCGCCTTCTCGCGTTCCAAATTCCGATTTGCTCGCCGTTCTCGCTCCCCGCTTGTTCCAGGTCCAGCGCGAGCCGGTCGAGCACTTCGTCGGGAAATCCCGGGCCGGTGTCCTTGACGTGAATCACCAGCCGAGGATTTCCCGCGGCGTCCTCCGTTTGGGATACTTCGACGGCGATTTGGATCGGCTCGTCCATGTTCACGGCGTATTTAATGGTATTCTCCACCATCGTTTGCACGATGAGCGGCGGCACTTCCTGTTCGAGCAAATTTACCGGCTTATCGACGCGGTATTGGAACACCTCGGGAAAACGAAGCTGCTGAATCCGCAAATAGTTCGAGGTATGCGAAAGCTCGTCGCCGAGCGGTACGAAATAAGAATTGCTGCGGAACATGAACCGGAAATAAGAAACAAGACACTTCGCCATCTCTTGGATGAGCGAAAAATCTTTCACTGTGGCGAGATTATAAATGATATTGAGCGAGTTCAGGAAAAAGTGCGGATTGATTTGCAGCTGCAGATGCTTCAATTCCGCCCGCTGATGGTTCAGCTTTTCCTCGTACACGTTGATTTTCAGGTCATGGATTTCCGCGATCATCCGATTGAACGTCTCGTTCACGATCTGGAATTCGGTGGACTTCGGCTTCTGATCGAGCCGCGAATCCCAGTTGCCGTCCCGAAGCTTGCGCATCGCGACGACGATCCGTTTGATCGGGTTCAGGAAGATCCTCCTCATCATGAATACGAAAAGAAAAAGGAACATCACCGCCGCGAAGGAGATAATCGACGATATGCGCTGAAGATACGGAAGCTTCTGCAGAATCTCTTTTTCGGGCACGAGCGCTACGAGATTGAAATTGCCCCGTTGGGACTTCTCTCCCATGATCAGGTAAGTGTCTTTGCCTTTTCCGCTGATGGCATAGGACTCATCCGGGAATTTCAAGTCGATGCCTTTATCCTTGATTAATGCGTCGTGGCTGATCGGCTTATTGTCGTCCGTCGTAATGACGGCTGCGCCGGATTCCCCCAGATCGATCAGATTCAAAGGCACCATCAATTTGTCGCTGCTGATCCAAGCCCCCATGTAAACGTTGCCGGATTTCATCAAATGAAACAGATAGTCGCCTTTCGCGCCGCTCCAGACGTACCAGCGGGAATAATCGATCGTGCCCGCTTCTTTTTCCAGCATTTTCAGGATTTCGTCACGAGCGTTTTCCCGAGCCTCTAATCCGTCCGGAGAAGTCTGGCTCAGCACGAGATCGCGGTTGACCGAGGAATAGACGAAGAACGCGTCCAGCGTGGGATAGTATCCCAGATCGTCCCTCATGGTGTTGAACAGCGTCAGCTTCGCGATGTTATAGCGGTCCGCGTCGCGCGACTTGGGAAATTCCATGTCCAGGATGCTCAAGTTGCTCTCGAGGGTGTTGGTTAAATACTTGTCGACTTCTTCCAGTCTTTGATCGATCTGTCCCATATACAAGCCGAGCATGTTTTTATTGGATTGTGCCACTTGATTCCGGACCACGTCCACCGAGTAGAAATTGTTGATGACCAGCACGGTGACGAGGGGTACGAAAATGACCAAAACGGCGGCGAAAAATTTAAAGCGGAGAGAATTTACGTACGGTTGGATCCTGCGCATGGCCGCCGTTCCTCCTTCAGTATGCGTTTGAGCCTATCCCCAGTATTATATCGCTTCCGATATATGCGCGATATACGCTGAAAGAAGGGCATTGTTGCCATTGCCCTTCCTTCGCTTGACCCTCTATGAAAGCATTACCGGTTTACCGCGTATTTGTCGGTTCGGGCGTCCCGGATGACGCCGCTCCAATTCAATCCGTAAGCGAAATCGTAAGCATGGCCGGCCGAATCCACATGAACTTCCATGTCATGCGGGACGTCCTCGAACTGCTCCTCAACGGTCTTCATGTCCGCCGGCATTTGAAAGGGAAGCAGCGCCTGAGGTTCGAAAGCACCCGTCAGAATCTCGAGGATGGCTTGGTCCTGTACGCCGAAGTGCGCCACGATGGCGTCGGCCGACGGTTCGAATTCCGAGACGACTGCGGGATTCGATAAGAGAATGGAGACGATGACGGGCTTGCCGTTCATCCGCTTTTTCGTTTCCAGGACGGCATCGAGGTCGCCTTCATTCGCGACCGTTACCGTCTTGCCTTGATACGAACGGTTCAGCACGTCCCGCGGATCTCCGGCAAGGCTGGTCTCCCGGGCATGTTCCGCCGTATAGGGCCGGTATTGCAGGCTGATCGGAACGTAGCCGTTCCCGCCGGCATCCGCGTCGGCCTTGCTGTATCCTTTGGTCGAACGGGGGCTTTCGATGCAGACCAGCGCGAAATCCGCGTCCTCCGGCCGGTCGGTGACATCGAAGTATTTCCTGACGATATCGAGATTGACCGGATATTGCTCCGAAGGCGGAATGGGCATCCCCATCCAATCGCTGTCGGCCGGCAGTTTCCTTTTGGGAATATAGACCGACTTCCTCTTGGTTAACGGCAGAACCCCTTCGTTTTTGAGCATCACGATCGATTTCAATTGGGCCCGGTAGCCGGCTTCCATGAAGGCAGGAGATCCGACGATAGCGGCGGATTCTTCGGCGTTCAGGTATGGATTTTCGAACAATCCCAGCCGGAACATGTTCAGCAGCAGCCGCACGGCAGACTGTTCGAACCGCTTGCGCATGAACGCTTCTCCGTGCTCTTTGACGCCGATATAATAAGCCTCGATAACCGGACCCGCATCGTTGTTTCCGCCGAATTGGTCCACGCCCGCCATAAGCAGCTTGTAATGGCGCTCGGCGACCGTATAGCCTTCCTCCACGCCCCAGCAGCGACCGCCCGGGAAAAGCCGGGTGATGTCTTCTCCTTCGTCGGCGGTGATTCCCCAATCCGTGCAAACGACTCCGTCGTAGCCGTATTTCCCGCGAAGCAAATCGTCGATGAGATAGGCGTTATAAGAATTGCCGACGTTCTCGCCGTTCTTGGAATCTTGGTCGACGGAAATCGTGTAATAGGGCATGACGGCCGAAGCTTTGCTGGTTTTGCCGGACAGGCGGAACCCCCCTTCCGTGAAAGGGATCAAGTGCTCCTCGAAGTTGTTGCCCGGATACACCGCGTATTTGCCGTATCCGAAATGCGCATCGCGTCCGGCTTCTCCCGAGCCCCCGCCCGGCCAATGCTTCACCATCGCGTTGACGCTGGCGTACCCCCAGCCGTCCGCGATTTCAGCCTCCCCTTCCGACGTCTGGAAGCCGTCGATGTACGCTCGCGCCATATCCGCGGCAAGCCGCGGATCTTCGCCGAACGTCATGCCGAAACGGAACCAGCGCGGGTCCGTGGAAATATCCACCTGCGGGGACAACGCCGTTGCCAGCCCCAGCGCGCGGTATTCCCGCGAGGCGATCTCGCCGTATTCACGGGCGATTTCCGGATCGAACGCGGCGGCGAGCCCCATGCTTTCGGGCCACATGGAAATCGTGCCGCCGGCTCCGGCGTTGAATTCCTTGGACGTATCCGAGCCGTGGCGGGGATCCGAGCTGTTGTTGGCCGGAATGCCCAAGCCGATGCCCTCGGCGAAGGCTTGCACGTTATTGTTCCAATCCGCCGCAACCTCCGGACTCTGAACGCGCGTGATCAGAATGTGCCGAATATGGTCTTTCGTCAGGAAGTCCAGCTGTTGGTCGGACAGATCGCTTGGAGCCGCTCCGCTTTCCTCGAAATTCCGGCCTCCGGCATACGTAGCCGGGAACCATCCCATGTTGCCGGGGATCGCCTGGTGGCTGCTGTACAGCATGAGGCCGGCGATTTGCTCGATGGTCATTTTGGAAGCCAAATCCCTTGCCCGTACTCGCGGCGGCAGGCGCCAATCCTCGTACGGATCCAGCTTGCCGTCCTTGTTCAAATCCTTGAAAGCGAAACCGTCTTGTTGCAGGATGCTCACCCCCGACGTCTCGGAGTAACCCAGCAGAGGCCCGCCCTCGTTGCGTACATACCGCACGGCTGCTTTCTTGTTTGAATGCTGATCCATTCCTTTCAACCTCCACCCGTTTTTCTTCATCGACTATGCGGAACTACTCACGCAAGGACAAAAGTTCCCTGCTGATCGCGTCAAACTGGTCTTGCGTAATGCCGCCTCCCATGGGGTTATTCGCCGCAGCCGCCAACGGCAGCTTAGCCATGAATCCCAGGTCGTCGGCAAATCCCGGGGCGTGACGGTCCAGAATCCGTTTGGCGGACTCCCATTGAGCCATCTCCCCCAAACGCATGCCGGGATCGTAAACGCGATAAGAGAAGAGCGGCCGGTCATACGTAAAGGCATAACTTCCCGAACCGACCTCGATCCGGACGCCGTCCTTATCTTAACGGAAAGAGACGATCCCTTCGGCGTCCGACAAGTCGGCTTCGCAACAGAGAACCTGATCGGCCATCGCTCCGCGAAGTAGGATGAAGGCCGTGGTGTTGGCGGGAATTTCCGCGGTCAGTTCGATTTTGTCGCCGATGAATGTCCACTCCGTTTTCGCCGTTCCGTACATCGTCTCATAGGAGACGCGGGCATATTGCAGCCTGCCGCCCGTGTAATCGGGTTCTATCCGGATTTTTTTGTACCCGGGCCCTCTAGCGTCAGGCGCAAATCCGGCGATTTTACGGTACATCCAATCCCCGACGGCGCCATAGGCGTAATGGTTGAAGGAGTTCATGTCGTCGCTCCAGAAAGAACCGTCGGGCTTGATGCCGTCCCAGTGCTCCCAGATCGTGGTGGCGCCTTTGGATACCGAATAAAGCCAAGAAGGATAGGTTTGCTGAAGCAGCAGCTTAACCGCGGTTTCATGGTAGCCGTTGTCGGACAACGCAAAACATAAGAATGGGGTTCCGACGAACCCGGTCGTTAAATGGTAGTCGTTATCGACGATCATTTCGTTTAAATCCCGGGCGATCCGCTGACGGTCTTTCGGTTCGACGAGATCAAAGACTAGAGCGATTACGTGGGCGGTTTGCGTTTGGGCGGCGACCCGCCCGTTCGGCGTGATGAATTCGTCGCGGTATGCCGCAGCGATCCGTTCCGCCAGCTCTCCGTAATAAACCGCGTCTTCCTCGTGACCTAGCAAACGGGCGGCATCCCGAACGATGCGGGTCGAGAGAGCGAAATAAGCCGCGGTCACCATATGGTTCGGAGTGGCCCCCATGTAACTGCCTTCCTTCGCATCCAAAGCCAACCAGTCGCCGAAATGGAAGCCCGTGTTCCAAATATGCTCATGCTCACCTTGGTTGCGGATGAAGTCGACCCAGGCTTTCATGCTGCCGTATTGTTCGGCCAGGATCCGCTTATCGCCGTAACTGAAGTATAACGCCCAAGGAATGACCGTCGCCGCGTCGCTCCACGCCGCGGAGTTGTACCCTTGCAGAATGTTCGGGACGACGAACGGAACGCTCCCGTCCGACAGCTGATCGGCCTTCAAATCCCGAAGCCATTTGGTGAAGAAAGGCGCGCCGTTATAATTGAACAAAGCGGTCGCGGCGAATACCTGGGCATCCCCGGTCCAACCAAGGCGCTCGTCCCTTTGCGGGCAATCCGTCGGAACGTCGAGGAAATTGCCCCGCTGTCCCCAAACGATATTGCGCTGCAATTGGTTCACCCTGTCGTCTGAGCATTCGAAAACACCGGTCTTTTGCATGTCGGAGTGAATCACTTCGCCCTCAAAAGCTTCCAGGGGCAATCCATTAATCTGATCGGGGAAACCCTCTACTTTGACATAACGGAAGCCCTGAAACGTAAAATGCGGAGCGTAGGTTTCCACCCCTTCGCCTTTCGCGATATAGACGACGGTCTGTTTGGCGGTCCGAATGTTGCCTCTATAGAAATTGCCGTGCTTGTCCAGCACTTCGGCGTGCGTCAGTGTGATCTTCGTGCCTTCTGGTGCTTGAATGGACAATCGGATCCGTCCGACCATGTTTTGCCCCATGTCGAGAACGGTATCTCCCTCCGGAGTCCGAATCACGGACACCGGCTTCATGATTTCCGTAACGCGGGTCGGCACGTTTTCCTGCGCGACCAGCCGGGAATAAGAAAGATCCAGCAGTTCCGTCGAACTCCAAGAAGACTCTTCGAACGCCGCTTCGCTCCATCCTTTCCTTTCGAGGCGAGCGTCATAGGTTTCCCCGTCATAGAGTTCGGAGAACAAAACCGGTCCCGTTGCCGCTTTCCAAGATTCGTCGCTCGCGATCACCGTTTCGGAGCCATCCCTATGCCGGATGTGCATTTGTACAAGAACGGCCCTTCTGTCGCCGTAGTGGTTGGATTTGTTCTCCCAACCGAGACGCCCCTTATACCAGCCGTTTGCGACCATTGCTCCCAACGCATTCCCGCCCTCACGCAGAAGAGCCGTCACGTCGTATATCTGGTATTGAATCCTTTTGTTATAGCTGGTCCAGCCCGGGGCGAGTTCTTCGTCTCCGACCTTAGCGCCGTTCAAATAAAGTTCGTACACGCCCGCTGCCGTCGCGTAAATCCGTGCCGAAACGATATCCCCTCTGCTCAGATCGAACGATTTCCTCAGCAGGAACGCCGGCTCAGCTGTCGGATCGATCGCTTGCGATTCAGGGGAAATCCAGTGGGCTTGCCATTCTTCAGCGGACAAGAGCGCGGTTTCCCACCAGTCTATCTCGCTCCATTCCGATTCCCGGCCGAATTGATCCCAAACTTTAACCCGGTAAAAATATCGGGTGCGGGAAGACGGCTCCGGTCCTGCATACGGAATCAGTACCGATTCTTCCGATGCTACTCGCCCGCTGTCCCAAATAGACGATTCGAAATCCGCATCTCCCTCGGCCACCTGAATCCGGTAAGCCGTCTGTAGGGTGCCTTTACGATCGGACTTCAGTTTCCAACTGATCCTCGGACGTTTCACGTCCGTTCCGAGAAGCTGGGATCTGTATTCCGCCGTTAGGCCGTATGCGATTAATGAAGACATGCTTCTCGCCTCCGTATGTTGGATTGCACCTCTTCTACCATTGTACCGATCGTCCTGTAACAGCCGCTTTCAATATGCCGACCTAATGTTTGGTTTTGACGACCAAATGAGCGCGCAATAAAAAAGCCCGAACCCGGCAGGGTTCAGGCGCTGGTGGTGGATTGCTTGGGCATCATCGAGTTGGCGTTATTATTCGAAGTACCTCCGGTCATTTCCTGACCTGCTCCCTCGTTGGTTTTCGACGTGCTGGAGGTGGAAATGTTGTTCACATTGCCGAAAACCACCGTACCTTCATTCCTTACGATAACGACTCGTCCAATTTTGCTCGACATGCAACATCCGCTTCCTTATCCACTAGAGTCATTGGTACATGCCTCCATTATATGTGGATAGATGCGCGTCGGTATTGGCTTTTCCAACAGTCATCGGAGCCCTATTGTCTTTGTCGCGATATGCTTGCAAAACTCGCTGTCATGCTCCACGAAAAGGATGGTCGGAGCGTGCTCAAGAAGCAGTTCTTCGATCTGCATCCGGGAAATGATGTCGACGAAATTAAGCGGTTCGTCCCAAACGTGCAAATGAACCCGCTCGCAGAGGCTTTTCGCGATGAGCACTTTCTTCTTCTGGCCGCCGCTGAAAGAAGCGATGTCCTTCTCGAATTGCAATCGCGAAAAATCGAGCTTCCGTAAAATCGATTTGAACAAGCTCTCATCAATCCCGCTCATTCTCGCGAAATCGGACAAATCTCCCTGCAAATGCGAGGTGTCTTGTGAGACGTACGAAATTTTCAGCTGGCTACCGATTCGTAGCACGCCGGAGTAAGGAATATCCTCCCCGCAAATCAGTTTGAGCAAGCTGGATTTTCCCGAACCGTTCGGGCCGGTCAGCGCTATGCGGTCCCCTTGTTCGATCGTAAAGCTGACGTCGCGGCAAGCGGTCTTCCCGCCGTAATGAATCGAAACGCGGTCAAGCTCGACGAGTTGGTGCTTGTGATACGCCAGTTGCGAAATTTTCAGGCTCTCCGAGCTTTCGACGTTTTTAAGAAGCTGGGATTTTTCTTCGATCGCGGATTGCTGCCTATGCTCAAGCGACTTGGACCTCTTCATCATCTTGGCGGCTTTGTGGCCAATGTAACCTTTATCCACCTTAGAGCCGGAGTTGCGGGTGCCATTCTTGGTTTTTTCCACTTCGTGCGACCAGTTACTCGTCCGGTTGGCCGCTTCGGAGAGACGCTTGATGTCCTTCTTCAGCTTATCGTTCTCGGCGAGTTCGAAATGGTCCTGCCGTTGTTTGTTCTCCCACCAATCGGAAAAATTCCCCTTTTGGACTTCGATATTGGTTTTGTTGATCGCAAGAACGTGGTCCACGCAGTTGTCGAGGAACGCCCGGTCGTGCGACACCAAAATAAACCCGCTCTTCCCGTTCAGATAATCGCTGACCAGCTTTCGCGCATGCAGGTCCAGATGATTAGTCGGCTCGTCGATGAGCAGAAAGCTGTTTTCCTTCAAAAACAAGGCGGCCAGCAGTACCTTCGTTTGTTCCCCATTGGACAGGGTTTCGAACGGCCGGTACAGCACGTCGTCCGACACTTTCAAAAGCGAAAGCTCACGCAATAACTGCCATTGCTCATAGTCCGGACAAATTTCCTCGACGATATCAATCGTATTGTACTCTTTGTGTTCAACGTGGAAGGGGAAATAATCGAAACTGACGTTTGCCGATATCGTTCCGCTGTATTCGTATTTGCCGAGCAAGAGATGGAGAAACGTGGTTTTGCCTCGGCCGTTTCTTCCCGTAAAGCCTAATTTCCAGTTCGTATCCATTTGAAAACTGACGTTCTCGAAAATGTTGTCGTAGCTGCCGTCATAGGCAAACGACAGGTTCGATACCTTGATCATGGACATGCCGGTAACCTCCTTAGCCGTAATAAAAAGAGCTGCAGGAAAGTTACCTTTCCTACAGCTCAAAAAAATACGGCCATTTCAGCCCGGACGAGGGCATGAAAAAGATATATCTTCGAGAGTGAAAAGAATAAGGTAACTTTCTTGCCGATCAAGAATAAAACAATCCCTGCTTTATTCTTTAGACGCGGGCAAGAAATATCACATTATCCTCTTCATCTCCGTTCGTTAAAATTAGGGACAGTTTAACATAGCCTTTTCCCTTTTTGCAACGTCGGATCCTGCTTACTTCTCTTCGGACACGAACCGGCTCCAAACCTTTCTAAACTCCTCAGGCTTCTCGACATGCAGGGAATGCCCCGCATCCTCGATGACGACTTCTTCATAGCTGCCGCCGCCCGCCTGATATCGGTCCAAAACGAGTCTCATTTGCGAAACCATCGGCTGCGGCGGATACACGTCCGCACCCGGCCAACCCGGTACATAGCCTAACTGGCCCAAGTACCCGAAATCCAGGAAGGACGTATCGGAAACGATGGCGTCATGGGATCCCCGGATCCAAAGAACAGGCGGTTTCTCCTCGATGGAAGAGAATGAAGAGAGATTGACGTATTTGGGAGAGATCGCATTGTTGATGCCGTCCGATCCGGGCGCAACGCCCGGCCAATTCGCCGAGGCTTCGAACGCTCCCGGATACAGTCCGGGTCCGACGCGGGTCGTCAGCATCGACGTGACGTATTCTTCTTCTTTCTCTGCCCGGAACGGCGGTTTCACATAAAACTGGTTCAGGACGTTGCGCGGACTGTTCGGATCTTCATCCGTCCGATCTCCGTTCCTGAGCCGTTCCGCGAAAACCGGATTCGCCGTTCCCCCTCCGGAGCCTGCGAAGTCGGCATGACAAGGGGTTCCTTCCACATCCTTCGTTCCGCCGAATCCGAACGGCGACATCGGATTCAGCAACGTGAGCGAAGCCGCCGTTCCCGGCCGATCGATGAGTAGCTGCATCAAAACGCTTGCTCCCATGGACCAACCGACCAGATGGATCGCTCTGTCGATCCGCAAAGTCTGAAGGAAAGAGGCCAAATCCTCCGACCAATCACGCAGTCCGCGAGTCGCATCGATCGGTTCGGCCTGCGTCTCCCCATAACCGCGCAAGTCGGGAGCCAGTACCCAGTAGCGATCGGACAGGAATTCCATCGTGTCTGGCCAGAACAGACTGGAAGAGACGTTGCCGTGCAGGAGCAGGACCGGTTCAAACTCCGGGTTTCCGGCCTCCAGATAAGAAATCCGCAGCCTGTCCGTTTGTACCTCTTTACGAGAAATGGTGTTCATTCACTCGCACCTCCACTGGTTTTATCAATCCTCAAGACCCAATCGTTTTTTGAGTTCCCGAACGACGTCGAGTCCCGCTCCCCGGCTGGAGAATAAATTTTTCGCATAGCTGACGGCAAGCCGCCGGTCCGGATCTCCGAACGCGATCGATCCGCCATAACCGGCGTGGCCGAAAGTGGTCATTCTCGGTCCCATCATCGGATTCGTCGGACCCAGTTGGTAGCCCAAGCCTCTATACTGATCTTCTTGCATTGGGGTGATATGCCTGGCCGTTGCCGTACGCATTCGGGTCTGCGGCAAAAGTTCCACTCCCTCTGCGCCTCCGGGAAGCAGGCAAGCGTAATGTTTTGCCGCCGCCTTAGCCGTCATGATGCCGTTGCTCGCCGGAATGCAGGCGTATCTCGCCTCGCGCCCGTTCATCCATTCCGCGAGCGGGCAGATCCAAGCCGGTATCGATTGAAGTCCCGTCGCGGGGAACATCTCCTGATCGAACTCTGGCTCCTCCAGCCAGGCGACACGCGGCTCGGCCTCTTCGGAGATGCCGACGTACAGGTCGGAAATGCCGAGCGGGTCCATAATCTCTTCTTTCAGAACTTGCTGAAAGGAGCGCCCGTCCAATCGTTGAATCATCTCTCCGACGATCCAGCTGAACGTGATGGCGTGATACTCCATATGTTCGCCGGGCGGCCATTGGGGAGTGAGACCTGCGATCTCGTCCCGCATCCGGTTCCAATCCGCGACTTCCGCTCTGCCGATTCCTTCCGGCATATGCGGAATCCCTGCCGTATGGGCCAGCGCGTGGCGAATCGTGGTCGCTTCTTTCCTATGAGCGCCATACTCCGGCCAGAGCTCGACGATCGGCATGTCATAGTCGAGAGAATGCCGTTCTGCAAGCACGTGAAGCATCGTTGCCGCGATGCCTTTGGTCACGGAAAATACGGGAAACAGCGTCTGATCGTCCACGAGCTTTCCCGTTCTGGAATCCGCGACGCCCGCCCATGCGTCCACGATCAACTCGCCTTCATAATAGGCGGCCAGCTGAACGCCGAGTTCCCGTCCTTCCTCGACCATCTGCTCCAAAAACCGCTGCATGTGCCTCTGAATATCGCCCATCCGGTTTCCCCCTCCGGCACGCCATCTTGAATGGATCGCTAGCGTTAGTCCCGTTCGACTAGGAGGGCGACACCTTGGCCCCCGCCGACGCACAGCGCCGCGATTCCCCGTTTCGCCTCCCGCTTCTCCATCTCATATAGCAGCGAAACGACGATCCGGGCGCCGCTCGCGCCGATCGGATGCCCAAGCGCGATCGCGCCTCCGTTCACATTGATCTTCTCCGGCGGAATGCCCAGCTCCTGCCTCACGGCAATCGATTGGGAGGCGAAAGCTTCGTTCAGCTCGAACAAATCGATGTCGTCCAGAGAGACGCCGGTACGCCGCCGCAAGCGGCGAATCGCCTCAACGGGTCCGAGCCCCATTAAGGACGGATCCAGGGCACTGACGGCATATCCGCGAATCCGCGCCAAGGGTTGAAGTCCCCGCCCGGCTGCCGCCTCTGCCGACATCACGATCATGGCGGCCGCACCGTCATTGATGCCCGAGGCGTTGCCGGCCGTCACGATGCCGCCCTCTTTAAAGGCGGGCCGCAAGGCGGCGAGCCTCTCGACCGTCGTTCCCGGCCGCGGATATTCGTCCTGGTCGAACCGAACGGCCTCGCCCTTCTTCTGCGGGATGAACATCGGAACGATCTCCGCCTCGAATCGCTTGTTCGCCATCGCTTGTTCCGCTTTGCATTGGCTTTCCGCCGCGAACGCGTCGAGCTCCGCTCGGGTCAGGCCGTAACGTTCGGCGACGTTCTCGGCCGTGACCCCCATATGAACGTCGGTCAACGCACACCATAATCCGTCCCGGATCATCGTATCCGTCAGCTGACCGTCCCCCATCCGCAATCCGGAACGGACGCCTTCCACCAAATAGGGAGCCCGGCTCATGCTTTCCATCCCGCCCGCGACGACCGCGTCCGCATCTCCGAGCAGAACGGATTGCGCCGCGAGAATGACTGCCTGAAGCCCCGAACCGCATACTCGATTCACGGTCAGGGCCGGCACTTCATGAGGCAGTCCGCCCTTCAGCCAGGCCTGGCGGGCGGGATTTTGCCCGAGCCCCGCCTGAAGAACGTTTCCCATGATGACTTCGTCGATCTCTTCGGCCTTCAGGAATGCCCTTCGCAGCGCTTCTTGGATGACGATGCTGCCCAGTTCGGTCGCCGGCAACCCGGACAACGCTCCTTGGAAATTGCCGATCGCCGTTCTCACGGCGCCAACGATCACCGCTTCTTTGTTCATTGGGCCTCACGCAATCCGAAAGTGCCGACGTCCGGAACGGAGGGATCAACGAAGAACGATGCCTCGGTACACTTGCGGACTTCGTCCAGGGATACGCCGGGCTGCAATTCGACCAATGTCATGCCGTCCTCCGCAAAATCAAATACGGCTAAATCCGTGATCAGACGGTGTACGACCCGGCGGCCGGTAAGCGGCAGCGAGCAGCGTTGCTTCACTTTCGACTCGCCGTGCTTGTTGACATGCTCCATGATGACGACGACTCGCTTGGCACCGTTCACCAAATCCATCGCGCCGCCCATGCCTTTGACCATTTTGCCGGGAATCATCCAGTTCGCGAGATCGCCCTCCTCGGAAACCTCCATCCCTCCCAGAATGGCCAGATCGATATGTCCGCCGCGGATCATGGCGAACGACTCGGCGCTGTCGAAATATACGGCGCCGCGGGCCGCGGTGACCGTCTCCTTGCCGGCATTGATGAGATCCACATCTTCCTCGCCATCCGTCGGATATGGACCGATCCCAAGCAAGCCGTTTTCCGATTGGAGCATGACTTCCACGTCCGCTGGAATATGGTCTGCAAGCGATGTCGGCATGCCGATGCCCAGGTTGACGTACATGCCGCTGCGAATTTCCTTGACCGCGCGCTCTATGATTCGGGTACGTGAATCGCTCATCCTAAACCTCCTGCCGCCGGGCGAACCGTTCGCCGCTCGATCCTTTTGTCGTAAGCCCCGCCTTGGATAACTCTCTGAACGTAGATGCCGGGCGTATGAATCGAATCCGGATCCAGCTCGCCCGGCTCCACTACTTCCTCCGCTTCCGCGATCGTGATCCGGCCGGCGGCCGCCGCCAACGGATTGAAGTTCCTCGACGTTTTCCGGAACACCAGGTTGCCGAACCGATCCGCCTTCCACGCTTTGACAAGCGCGAAATCGCCGATGATCGCCTTTTCCAGCAAGTAGTTCTTCCCGTCGAACTGCCGGACTTCCTTGCCTTCGGCCACGGTCGTTCCGACGCCTGCCGCCGTATAAAAACCCGGGACCCCCGCTCCCCCGGCCCGTAAACGCTCCGCGAGCGTTCCTTGCGGCACGAGCTCCACCTCAAGTTCTCCGCTCAGATACTGTTGCTCGAAATTTTTGTTCTCGCCGACGTACGAAGAGACCATTTTCCGAATCTGCTTGCTCGCGAGCAGCAATCCGAGGCCCCAATCATCCACGCCGCAATTGTTGCTCACGACGGTCAGACCGCGGGTTCCCCGCTCCCGAAGCGCCGCGATCAGGTGCTGCGGAATGCCGCACAAGCCGAAACCTCCCACGATCAGAGTCGCGCCGTCCGGGATATCCGCGATCGCTTCCTGCATCGAATCGACCATTTTATTCAAACGAGTCCACCCCCCTTTCGTATCCTCATTGCGCGGTATACCCTCCGTCTATCAACAAGGAAGAACCGGTAACGCCCTTGAGCTTATCGCTCGCGATCAATGCGGCATAGTCCGCGATTTCGCTCGCGTCCAGCAGCCGCCGCTGGGGGACGAGCGGGTAAATCACTTCCTCTAGAACGCGATCGAGTGACACTTTCCGCACCCGGGCCAAATCCTCAAGCTGTCCGCGGACCAGAGGCGTATCGACGTAACCCGGACACAAGGCGTTTACCGTAATTCCGTGCTCCGCCCCCTCCAAAGCCGCAACCTTCGTGAGTCCGATCAAGCCGTGCTTCGCGCTGTTGTACGCCGCTTTGCCCGCAAATCCGACGAGGCCGTTAATGGAGGCGATATTGAGAATGCGTCCGTAACGCCGCTCCTTCATCATCGGAAAAACGTACTTGATGCCGATGAAGGCTCCCGTCAACATCACCTTGAGCATCCGGTCGAACTGTTCGACCGGAAACTCCTCGATCGGGGCGACGTATTGCAATCCTGCATTGTTCACCAAAATGTCCAGCTTGCCGCTCGCTTTCCGAAACGATTCCAGCGCTTCCGCATACTGCTTCTCGTTAGTCACGTCGCAGTGCATTCCCATCGCACAGCAGCCTTCGGCCCTTAAGGAAGCTGCCGCAGCCATCGCTTTGTCACCGTCCAGATCGGCCAAAGCGACCATCGCTCCCTCTCCGGCGAAGTTCCGCGCGATTTCCAACCCGATTCCGCTGCCCGCTCCCGTGACGAAAGCGGTTTTGCCGGCCAAAAGAACAGACATGTCTTGTCATCTCCATATGAAGTGAATTCCTCGTTATTTCCATTGAGAGCGTTTACACTTTCCATTTTACAGGGTCGAAATTCCCAGGTAAAATTCATATATCGTATGGTTGCCATAACGAATCGTTATCGTGGGGGAGAGAATAATGGAGCTTCGGAACTTGGCGTATGTACTCGAGGTCGCCAAACAGAAGAACATGACCAAGGCGGCGGAGGTGCTCAATACGACGCAGCCCAACCTCAGCAAAATCATCAAAAACATCGAAGCGGAACTCGGCGTCACACTTTTCGATCGTTCCGGAAAAACGTTCAAGCTGACCGACTCCGGCGCCTCTGCCGTTGGCCAATTCCGTGCCATCGTCGAATCCGTCAACGACCTGCATGCCCGCCTTCACGATATTTCCACGCTGGAGAACGGGAGCCTTCTCATCGGCCTTCCTCCGGTGATCAGTTCCGTGTTCTTCCCCCGGGTCGTGGCCCCTTTCAAAAAAAAGTATCCCAAAATCGAGATCCGCATCGTGGAAGAGGGCGCCCAAAAAGTCGAGCAGCTCGTACGCATCGGGGAACTCGACCTGGGCGTAGTGGTCGCTCCTGTCGAAGACGAACAGCTGGGTACGGTGCGTTTCCTCGAACAGAAGCTGTTCGCCGTCCTCAACCGCCGGCATCCTTGTGCAAGCGATGAGTCGGTGGCCTTGGCCTCGCTGCGGGATGACCCTTTTATTTTGTTTCCGCAAGGCTTCTCCGTTCGAAAACATGTCGTCCTGGCCAGCAACCGTCTCGGTTTTGACCCGTCCATCGCCTTCGAGAGCGCCCAATGGGATCTGCTGGCCGAGATGGTCGCTTCCAACATGGGCGTGTCCTTTTTGCCGGAGGCCATTTGCGCCAAAGTCGTGAATCCCGAAGTCCGGCTTCTTCCCTTGACCGATCCCGTGATTCCCTGGAATCTACGGCTGATCTGGAACAAAGAGAGATATGTGTCCTATGCGATCAAGGAATTCGTGCGTCAGGCGGAAGATGCTTCCGGGATGGCGTGAGAAGCGGTCAACTGCAGCTTCGTGCTCGCTTGCTGCATCACTCCGGCGATTCTGCGGCATCCAGGCACAAGATCCAATCCTGATCTCGTCCACTGGCGGGCGCGATGAACCGCCGCTTCCCTTCGGCATTCGGAAAACGGCCGGCCGGTATCCATGCACCATCGCTCGTATTGAACCAGGACGCCTCCGCAAATGGAGCATCCAATACCCCCATGACGACATCCGCGTATAGGCCGTTCGGGCAGAAGACCAGCGCAAACCGTTCGCCGCGAGCCGCAACGCGTCGGCATTCGCCGGGGAGATTTCCGGCTAGGAGCGCCAAGTCCGGGCGCAGCTCCAGCCACCTCCTTGCCTGCATGAGTGCCTTGACGTGTCTCATTTGCTCCGCACCCGGTCGGCGCAGCGCCTCCTTCCAGCCCATAATGAAGAACGGCTCCTCAGGATTAACCCCGACGAAGCCTCCGTCGTTCATCGACCAGACGGAATGGTGTCCGTATGTATGTCCGAAGGCGCCGGAGAGCAGCGCATAATACGCCGCACGGCGCACGTGAACCGCGTCAAAATAACCGTTCTCCGCCTTGAAACGAATCGGCAGGTCCTCGTAGCACGGCTCTGCGTCAAGTACGGGCTTGACCGGCGACATCGCATAGCAGGCGGCGACAAGCTCGTCGTTCGTCGGCTTGGCATGAAGATGGCCCGATTGCACCATGTTGAAGTCAAGCCAAGGCTCATCGTGCAGCTGTCGGGCCGAGCTGTCCGGGCCGGTCGGATGGAAGGTCATAAGGTGGCTCCCGCCGTCGCCTTCGCGCAGCCCCTCCGCCATGGCGCAAACGATTTCGAAGTGCCGGCGGGTATGCAGCGGGCGGTCTCCCCCGAGCACCCAAACAAGACCCGGAACGTCCCTGTATCGGTTTCCAAGCCATTTGCCGTACACGTACGCGTTCTCCACCGTGAAGATTTCAGGCTCCTTCTCCCACGGCCAGCGATGGATCCGGTTCCCCCAAGCAGGCAGTAAGGCAATATAGAGTCCGAGCTCATTGGCTTTGCTTATCGTATAGTCAACATGGTCCCAGTACGAGTAATCTCCCTTAAGGTCCGGCCGTTTCGGGTCTGGAACACCATCCGCGGCGAGCTGGAGCGGTTCCCTTCCGTAGGCGTTCCCCTTCCCGTACGTCTCGTCAAGCTCGGCCAAGGCAACCGCCTGTACGACCGTGAAGCCTTGCTTAGCTCGGGTGGCGAGATAGTACAGGATTTCCTCCCGGTTCAGATTGTGAAAAAGCTCCCACGCGGTATCGCCGAGCCAGTAGAAAGGAATTCCGTCTTCGTGCACCAGGAAACGACGGTTTTCGCTGACCCTGAGCCGCTTCATCGATTTTCCCATTCCCACTCCTCCATTCGTGTTGATGCTCCTCTAACATTACCATCGCGTTTCGGAGACTAGCCATTTCCATTCTTCCGACGTTTGTGACGGATTCAACGACGTTTCTCCCAAAACAAAACGACAAAATTGTCAGGGTGAGACATATAGCTAAACTTATTGCATCGGTCCTGAATAAATTGAAACCGTACATTGGACACGAGGAGGAATTTCAATTCCTGCAATAAGTGTGATTAGGACGATACGAGTAGGAGAGGCTCCGAACGATATCGCGTTAAACCGGCGCACAAACAAGCTATATGTGGCGAACAACCGGAGCAACACCGTATCGGTCATTAACAGCGGCACCAATCGAGTCATCGCGACCATCAAAGGCGTGAAGGGTGCGGCTACGGTTACGGTCAACCCGTGCACGAACCGGATTTACGTCGCGGGATCAGCGGGAAATTTGTTCATTATCGACGGCAGGACGGATACCCTCATCAAAACGTTCAACGTCGGGGGTGCCTTTTCATCGATTGCGGTTAATGTGCGTACGAATCTGGTCTACTCGCTGAACATCGTGAAGAACGCCGTAACCGTCATTGACGGCAAGCTCAAAAAAATCGCAGCGACAATAAAAGTCGGCAAGCAGGTCCTTGCCGGATTACCGAATACGGTCGGTGTCAATCCCTTCGTTAACCGCATCTACGTCTTGAATACAGATGCAGATACGATGTCCGTCATCGACGGGTGCTCGAATAAGGTAGTCAAGACGATCAAAATCGGGAATAAACCCTCTTCGCTTGCCATCAATTTACGTACGGACCGGATTTATGCCGCGACTTCAACGAATGCCGGCTCTGTCGCAGTCGTCGACGGGCGAAATAATAAACTGATCAAGATCATCTCAGGTGTCGGCTCCGTCGGTACCATGGCCATCAACCCGATCACAAACCGGATCTATGCGCCGGATGATACGACAGGCAGCAAAAATGTGGCCGTCATCAGCGGTGCCAACAACAAATTGATTGCCACGGTCGTCAACGGTGAATCCCCGGTGCTGGCAGTCGTGAACCAAAAGCTGAATCGGATTTACGTCGCCACCGCCATTGGGGAATCGTCTCGAGAAAGAGTATTCGTCATCAACGGAGCGAACAACAAGATCATTGCCAACGTCCGAGTCGGTCTGAGCACATTGTCGGGTGTCGTCAACGAAAAGAACAATCGCGTTTACATGGCGAACCAAGGCGAGAACACGATATCGGTGATCGCGGGGTAGTCCCTCGGTTCATAGACAAGGGAGGAAAGATAGATGCCTAGTAGCGGCGGTTCGCTTTGTGATCGGTTCTCAAGGGTGATCGGGGGTGAACCCGGCTTTGCCGGCGGAAAATGCGTCTCGACCATCAATCGGAATCGAATAAGAGCAACCATATTAGGAAAGAGATTTCGAGTCACGTCTTCTTTTTCGTTCGAATCCCTCAATGAAAGAACCGGCAAGTCGCTTTGTTTGGGTAGAGCGGCTTTTTTAGAGAAAGAGGTCAATCCATTTATAAAAGCCATTCGAAATCAAGGAATCAAAGTATCGTCCGTCCATAACGAGTGGCTATTCGATCGACCCCGCCTGATCTATATCAATGTTGAAGCCGTAGAGAGGCCACTTGTCTTTGCAAGAAAAATCAGGAGAGCGTTGGATGCGACTCATTGAGGGTTTCTTTTTATATATAAAAAAAGTGTGTGGTGTCAGAATTGGTGAGAAAATTCATGCATAATCCCTTATGCAGTCAAGCATCATTTTCAAAATTGTTGAGAAGTAACTATGGACTGGCTATTTTGTCAGCTCATTTTTCTAAATTAATGAGAAAAAATGCAACTGGTTAAATGTATAAATATACGGAATGCAGAATGGAATAAGGAAAAAAAATGAGCAACCGCAATGGTTGCTCATACTGTAATTATGATAAATTCATTACTCCTCTGTTTCAAAGTCAAGCTTATTGAGAGCTATGCTATCCTCTTCCATTTAGGCAAGATTGATTTCCTTGATGAGCGCCAAGGGAATTTTAGGCTTTCTGTCTTCAGTGAGCAGCCCATTCACTTCTTGTTGAACATCCGTAAGTTGCGTGTAGCAATAACCACAGATATAGTCCGTGTTTTTTATCGCTTCATGGATCTTCCGAAAACGCTCGATAAAAGCAGCCTCGTCCGCCACTTGATTTCCGTATCCCCAGCCTATTTCGCTCCGGAACGCAATCCCGCCAAACTCGCTGATAATGATTGTCTGTCCGGCATATTCGTAACCTTGTGCAAGCGAAAACTTCCAATTGTTGAAGGCGATTTGATTGTCAACGATCTTCCGTTTATCGGCGTACTGCTTAGAAAATTCTTCGCTGCTCTCCACGTAATCGTGTAGGGTGAGAATATCGGAAATCGTATGCTCCCAGCCGTCATTCGTGATAACGGGACGGAATGGGTCAATAGACTTCGTCAAATGATAAATCCCTTCCGTGAACTTCTGCTGCCGAATATTCGTTCGAATTTGCGCGATCCCCCATGATTCGTTGAAGGGAACCCATGTAATAATACTCGGATGATTATAATGCTGCCGAACGATATCCAGCCATTCCCGGGTAAAGTTGTCGACTGCCGAATCGTTGAATGTATAGGTTGCCGGCATCTCGGACCACACCAACAGACCTTTAACATCAGCCCAGTATAGAAAACGTTCGTCTTCGATTTTCATGTGTTTGCGCACGCCGTTGTAACCCATGGCTAAAATGAGATCGATATCTTGGATGATCGCTTCTTCCGACGGAGGCGTGAGATGGCTTTCTGGCCAATAACCCTGATCCAGAATCAATCTTTGATAAATAGGCGTATTGTTCAGCAGCACTTGGCCGTTTTCGATTGATATTTTTCGCATGCCGAAATACGAGTGCACTTCATCCAGCGCTTCACCATTCAGGAACAATATAAACTCGACGTCGTAAAGATTCGGATGCTGCGGTGTCCATGGACGCATCTTCCATGGGCCGTTTGTTTCATGGATCAGTTCTGTTTCCACCTGAAACGAAGGGCGGTCTACCTTCAATCGGAATTGTTTGATCAATTCTCCGTTAAAAGAGACCCGCGTTTCGAGCTCAAGTCCGTCTGCCGGTAACTCCCCCACCGTTTCGTATTCGAATTGCACAGCATAACGATCTAAGTCAGGCGTCATTTTTACCGATCCAATGTACGTTTGAGAAACGAACTCCATCCACACACTTTGCCAGATTCCCGTCGTTTGGACATAGAAGCATTCGAAGTTATCCTTCACCCAGCGTTGCTTGCCCCGCGGCTGGTCGCAGTTCTGGCTGTCTTCAGCTTTCACGACCAGATTGATCTCGGATGCGTTATCGATGAAGCCAGTAATATCGAACGAGAATGCGGCATATCCGCCCTGATGTTGGCCGACGTACTTGCCGTTCACCCAAACTTTGGCCGTGTAGTCCACCGCTTGAAAGTGCAGTATGGCCTTCTTGCTGGATTGTTCCTTCGGAATTTCCAAATTTCGCTGATACCACACATAAGGATGAAACAATTCTTCGCCGATGCCGCTTGCCTGAGTCTCATAGGTAAAAGGCACCTTTATTTTTTGATCTGTTTCAAAGGCATCAAACCATTTTTCCCGCTCGCCCACATTTTCGTCATCAAATCGGAAATTCCATTCTCCATTGAGAAGCAACCAAGAATCACGCACAAATTGAGGTCTGGGATAATCTTTGATATACATTCTGATTTTCTCTCCTGCACATTCGCAAATGATTTGAAAAAGGGAGCAATCGCGCGCTCCCTTTTCCGTCGCGTTTAATTTATTGAAGAATCATCTGTAAAAGAAGTCGGCAATTCCATAAAATAAATCCGGATATCGTGCCCTCCGCCGCTTCGTTCAACGGAATTCATGACACCGATTTTATTTTTTCCGAATGTGTAAACACTGGTCCAAAGCGATGTGGGCCACGGATCTTTCGAAGCTGTTTGCCACGTCTGCCCGTAATCCTTGCTTACGGAAAGATGTGAAGAGTTGGAAACGACGACCAGCGTTCCGTCCGTCATGGAAGTAATGAAAGGACCGCCCAATTGATCCGGAATCAAAGTGCCGACCCCACTATTCCAATCAACCGCATCCTCGGATACTTTGTAATGGATGTTGCAATTGTCCGTCCCGCATACTTCAAAGGTCAGGATGTACCGGCCGTTATTCATTTGGGTCCATACCGGCATTCCAGGACGTGCGCCGGGATTGTCCGGATCCCATGCCGCGAAAATCTCTTTACCCCATGTGGCCCCGTTGTCTTCGGAAATCTTTTCCGAGATGATCTGGCTGTAGGAGGGTTCCTCCGTTACATGCTTCTCATTGGCATAGAATACGGCCAACCTGCCATCCTTCAAAAAGCCCATGTGAGGTTCGTAAACACCCTTATCCGGATAACCCAGGCTTCCCGGCTCACCGTTATTTTCGTCGATTGTGCTGAGACGGGACCAGGTCACTCCTTTATCCGTGCTTTTGTACACATACAGCCGATATGACTCCTGCCATCGAACGGAACGGCATGCCATGAGAAGATCCCCATTTGGAAGCTCGATCAATTGACCGTTATCGAGATCCCTTCCAGGATCAGCTACCGTGGAAATGGCGTTCCACGTTTTTCCGTCATCCCGGGATTCGGATAGTTGAAGCTTCGTGCCTCCGTGATCGTCATTGGTGTATCCGTTGTTGTCATAGATCGTGTATACCGCCAGCAATCGTTTTTTACCTATCTGAAGCATTCTGCCGTATTCAGCGCCGAACTGCCCCGGGAAGATGCCTCTCGCATCCATACCCGCATCTTCGAACATCTTCTCCTCATGAACGATAACGTCGTATGGTAGAACCTCTTGATCGGATTTTGTACATGCAGGGAGAGCCAGAATCGTGACAAGCAGAAGAAAAGCAAAGATGCTTCGATTTCTCGCCATTCGCATTTTTGTCATCTGGCTGTTCATCCTTTTGCTAGTTGTCCGATGCACATCTGAATGTTATGCCCTTCGCCATGACCCGGTCTTGCCGCCGAATTCAGCAAGACAAACTGGTTATTGTCCAACGAATAAATGCTGGGCCACAGATGGTTTGCAAACGGAAGCGTTTCAACCACCTGCCACGATTTTCCTTCGTCACGGGTAATCGAAATTTTGCCCGAGTTCGATGTCACGATCAAAGTGCCTTCTTGCATTTGTTCAATATAGGGGCCTCCCCACTGCTCCGGAATCGGAGAGCCGTTCCCGGCTTCCCAATGAATGCCGTCTTTTGAGATTTTATAAAAAATGGCCGCCGACACGCATTGATACATGACGAGATGGACCACTTCGAACACCACGATATACCTGCCGTCCTTCAATCTCGTCCAAACAGGCATGCCGGGACGAAGGTGAGGACTCGCCGGATCCCAAGCCACCCAAATTTCGTCTCCCCACGTTTTGCCGTCATCATCGGATATTTTCTGGGAGATGATTTGACTGTAATAGGGCGGCTCAATGACATGTTTTTCGTTGGCGTACATAACCGAAAGACGGCCGTCGGCCAAACGATAGAAATGGGGTTCATAGACGCCTTTGTCCGGATTTCCGAGACTTCCTGGTGAACCGTTCATTTCGTCGATCGTCGACCAAAACGCCCACGTCCTGCCCCCATCCGTACTCTTGTAAACATGCAATTGATAGGATTCATGCCAGCGAACGGAACGGCAGCTAAGCAAAATGTCTCCGTTATCCAACTCGATCATTTGCCCGTTGTCCAAGTCCCGCGATGGATGGCTAAGTACGGACAATTTCTCCCATGTTTTCCCTTGGTTCCGACTTGCCGAAAATTCCAGTTTATTGCCTCCATCAGCTTCGTACGTATACCCATTGTTGTCATAGATCGTATATACGGCGAGCCATGTTCCATCCCGCAAAATTACTAACCTTGGGTATTGCGAGCCAAATTTTCCGGGATGCAAATAGCGTGCGTCTAACCCCATGTCTTCGTAAACCGGCAGTTCATGAATAAGGACAGTTTCTTCCCATTTGGCGGAAATAGTCCCTGCTGAATTCATTCGCTCATCTCCATTCCGAGTAACGTGTTTGCCTGTCAGCATACGAAATAACTTAATTTCCTCATCGTCGTAGGGGCTTCCGTCTCGATGATAGAGATCGTGCTGCCAGCGACTAAAATCGAGATCCATGCCCTTTATCCAGTCCCAAGGTTCATGCGTTTGTGTTTTACCGTTTACCAGTCCCCAATGGAAGCAAGCGATGTCATTTAGGCGATACAACGGCAGGTGGTCACTCACATCGTTTCGGAATGGTCGGTGCAGCCATTCGGTGATGAATATAGGTCGCTCATACGCTTGGAACGCTTCGATCAATTGAACGGAACGATCAATTGGACCATAGAAGTGGAAGGAAACGACATCGGATAATTCAACCGCCTTGCGCTCGATCGGTGTAAGTTCGCCCGGCTTGCACCTATCAAAATAATCGTGATAGAAGTCCCAGGGACCCGCTGTCAACGGCTGATCGGGTTCCATTTCACGAGCCCAGCCGAAAGCCGCCTCCATCGCGTCCATGCTTCGGTTCACATTGCCATAGCCGCCGGAACCGGAATTGCCGGGTTCATTCCATATATCCCAAGCGAGAATGCGCGTATCGCTACGGTATTTGCCCACGAGTTCTTTAACAAAGCGCTCCATTTCAGGCCAATTGTCCCGGTTGTCCGCCATGTGGTAGGTCGAATCAGCAGAATCTTGGAGTAGACCCGAAGGAAAACCTCCGTGATGCCCAGGTACGGGCTCATGCTGCTTGCCGAAGCGCGGCTTATCGGATGCACGTTCGATCGGCCCTCTGCCGCAGTCATCGAAGAAAATCGGCATTAATGTGATGCCGTACGCATCGATCAGATCCAGAAACGCATCGAAACGCTGCATGAATCCGTCGTGCTCGTATTTCCATACCTCATAGGGAAGCAGCATGCGAACGCTGGTTATACCGGTGTAGGCAGCAAGCGCCAACTCTTTCTCCATCGTTTTTCGGACTTTATCGTGATCGTATGCCTGCCAAATCTCGAGGGTGCCCGAACAGTTGCTGGGAATGAAATTACATCCCACGATCCAGCCTCGATCCCGATACCACTTCCATGCTTTTTCCCTGGACCAAACGTCTCTCAAACCCATCCCTCCGATGCTATTACTTGATGCCCGTCATGGCGATGCCGCTTACGAAAAAGCGTTGCGCGCAAATGTACGCGATAATCGTTGGCACGGACGCCAGAAGCAACCCCGTCATGACAAAGCTGTAATCTGTCCCATATTTACCGGCGAACAGAGCAATAGCCGCTTGGATTGGCCGGAATTGCTCTGAATTCGTGAGCAAGAGAGGATACAACAGATCATTCCAATTGCCCATGAAGATAAATACGCCGAGCGTCACAAAGGCAGGTTTGCAGAGCGGAAGCATGATTCTGAAGTAGATCCTGAACTCGTTCGCTCCGTCGATTCTTCCAGACTCCTCCAAGTCTCTCGGGAGAGTCAAGAAAAATTGACGCATCATGAAGATGCCGAAGGCATCCGCTGCTTTGGGAATAATCAGCCCCTGATAGGTGTCGATCATGCCTAGTTTATAGATAATGATGAACAGCGGCGTCATGATGACCTGAAACGGGATCATCATGGTACACAGAATGAGGATAAATAGCAGATTCCTTCCCTTGAACGGCAGTCTGGCGAACGCGTATCCGGCGAGCGAGTTCAGGAAAAGGGCGATAACTACCACGGAGCTCGAGAATATCAGCGAGTTTACGAAATACCTGGCGAAAGGAACTTCTGACCATATCTTCGTATACGTGCTGAAGTCATAGGTTAACGGCAGCAGCCGCTCCGGTGCGCCAAGCACATCCCCCATCGGCTTGACCGAAGTGCTCGCCATCCATACGAAAGGGAAGATCGTAGCCAGCGCAAGAATGGTCAAGAGAAGCAATACGACCCAACGGCCAGGATCAGCGCTTTGTCTTCTTCTCATCGTGGATTCCAAGTCCTTGTGCCCCCATCGTTATAAATTTTCCTCGGACTTCTGACCAACTCGCAGACTTACCAACGTGACAACGAGAATAATCAAGAAGAGCAAGATTGCGCTTGCGATGGCCGGTCCCATTTCGTTTGTCACAAATGCTTTCGTATAAATCAACTGCACGATCGTCTCCGTCTTATACATGGGTCCGCCCTTCGTTGTAACGTATACCTGGTCGAACACCTGAAATGATCCGATGATCGAAGTGATGACAACGAAAGCGATGGAGGGTGCAATGGAGGGCAGCGTAATACGAAAGAAAGTAGCGCTTCTTCCCGCCCCGTCGATTTCCGCTGCTTCGTACAGACTTTCGGGGACTCCTTGCAGCGCAGCGAGCAGTATCACCATCGTAAAACCGAAGCCTTTAAAGACACTTATCAGGATGATGGTCGGCATCGCCCAAGTGGGATCGTTGAACACGTCGACAACCGGCAATCCCAATTCACGCAGCAACGATGGAACGATACCGATGTTAAAGTCGAACATCATGGCCAGTGCCATGGCCACGATCGTCATCGAGCAGACGACAGGAAGAAAGTAAATGGTTCGGAAAACGATATTGAGACGAGATCGTTTATTGATCGCAACGGCCACCAGAATGCTGAGAATGATCTGCAAAGGGACGTTCCCGCACACGAAGTAGACCGTATTTTTCAAGCTGTTCCAAAACCGCTCATCATGAAGTACGGTTTCATAGTTGCCTAAGCCGATAAAACGGAAATTTTTCAGCATAATATCGAAGTCAAATAGGCTCGACAGCAGTGAGAACAAAAGTGGGACAATGACGAAAATCGTCATGACGGCCAAACTGGGCAAGATGAACAAATAACCGACGGCCGACTTATTCCAGGCCAATGCCTTCCACTTCATAAGCGTCTCCTTTCTCGGACAAAGGAAGCTGGAAGTCCGGGTATGCCCTCGGACCTCCCCTTCCTTTTTGCCGCGAACCGATTATCGTTCCGTCGCCAAAATTTTGTCGAGATCGGCCGATGCCTGATCCAAAGTGCTCTGAACGTCGGCTTTTTTCAGCAGAATCTGATCGAAATACTTTTGGAATACGTCAGACGTAATTTTATTAGAATTCACGATGCCTATCAGCCACGGCTGACCGATTTGAGCGGATTCCATGAACACTTTCAAATCCGGATTAGACTGAATAATCTCCGGATCCCCGGCAAGGTCGGTACGAATCGGAGGGAATCCGATTTTAATCGCCCATTCCTTCTGGGTATCCTTTTGGAACCACCATTGCGCAAATTTATAGACAGCGTTTTTAACGTTCTCGTCTTTCGCGCCTTTGCTTGTGAGGTGCATCGACAAACCGGCACCGAAAGTCACTTGCTTCTTAGGACCCGCCGGCATCAGTGCTACTCCGTAGTCCACCTTTGCTGCTTTGAATTGCGGCGACATCCAAGGGCCGTCGAACATCATGCCTAGCTTGCCGGAGGCGAACATTTTCAGATTGTCGGTATTCGGCGCTGGAGCGACTTTCTGATTCAATACAAGGTCCGCCCAATACTTAACTGCTTCGACAGCTTCAGGTTTGTTAATCATGGAGGTTTTGGTGTCGTAATCGATCACGTCGCCGCCATTTGCCCATATCAGTTGCGGAATGTACACCCATCCATCCGGTAAAGTCATGCCGTATTGGCCTTTCTTCGGATTCGTCATTTTCACAGCCCAGTCTGCCATCTCATCCCATGTTGTCGGCGGTTTCTCCGGATCGAGCCCAGCTTGTTTCGCCATATCCTTGTTGAAGTAAAGCGCATGGGCGAAATAATTCATCGGCATCCCGATAAAATGCCCTTTATAATGAATCAGTTTGTCGTAACCCTGCGGCAGCAGAGAAGTATCGATCATATTGTTCGAATAAAAGTCGTCGACAGGAGCGAGCACCCCAAGATCGGCATATTTGGCGATATTCTCAGGACCGAAGGCAATAAAGTCCGGACCTTGGCCTGATGCAGATGCTGTCGTCAACTTCTGATACAATACGCTCCAGTCCATGATCTCCATTTTCACTTCGACCTGATCCTGCGAGCTATTGAATTTCTTCACCAGCCCTTCCAGTACCGGGCGATCCGAGCCCCCAAACCCGTTCCAGAACGTAATAGTAACTTTTCCATGAGGAGCTGCGTTCCCTGAATCGCTTGACGCGCTCGCACTTGCGCTTGCGCTGCTGGAAGCTTTCGCATCCGGATTGGAGCTGGATGAATCGGTCTTGCCGCCGCACGCTGTAACAACCAGCAACAAAGTGCACAGTGCCGCAACCCAACCGCTCCGTTTCAATTTTTTCATGATACTGAACCCTCCCGTTTAATTAATGAAATCGCTTTCTTGCAACTTCAGTATAAGAGGGGCGAATACACCATTCCATACTAAGCTTAATATAAAAGTAAAGATATTATCGCTTTAATTAGTACAGTGCCGTGAGTTGTGATATTGTAATGCTAGTATAATAATGCACATATATTAGGAGAGATTTTTGATGAGTTCTCTGCCCCTGTACAAGCAGATTCAAAATCAACTTCGGGAACAAATCCTATCCGGGAAGCTTCGCCCCGGTGACCGCGTTCCTTCGGAGAAGGAATTATCGCATTTCTTCAAGGTGAGCCAAATCACCACTAAACAGGCGCTCGCCGCATTAGCTGACGAAAATATGGTTATACGGATTAAAGGCAAAGGAACGTTCGTCGCCGGTCGAAACGGAACGGATCTGCTCCACTCCATGCAATCAGGTCTTAAAGGGATCGTGGGCATTATTTTCCCTTCGATTCATATGCCCGTGGAAAGCTTACTGTTTTATTACATCCAAACTTTGCTTCATAGTAGAGGGTATCAAACGCTCATCCGAGTCACGGATGACAGGATGGACAAAGAAGTGGAAGCCATCCGGATGTTCCGGCTGTTCGGTGTCAGGGGGTATATCATTTTTCCTGCAATCGATGAAAATTACAATGAAGAAATCCTTCGTTTATCGCTGGATAAGTTTCCGCATGTCCTCGTGGACCGATATTTGCCGAACATCACAAGCAGCAGCGTCACGTCGGAAAATGTCGGGGGCACCGTCTTAATGCTTCAACATCTGCTGGATGCGGGATGCCGAAACATTGCGTTCTTAACGCAGCAAGACACAAATTCCAATACTCATGAACGGATAGCGGGATTCGAAAAAGCGTATACGGACCGGGATCTTCCTATCGATAAGAAGTTCTGGTTCTTCGTAGGCAACGGGCAAAGAAACGATGAAGTTACGATCACTCGGCTAAAACAGTTTTTCATGACGCACTCCGAAATCGAGGCAGTAGTAGCAGTGGATACGATAGTAGCCATGCTTGCCTACAGTGTATTGCAGGAAATGGGCCTCTCCGTACCGAACAAGATCAGGCTTGTTTCGTTTGATGATCCGAAATTGCCTTTCGTGCCGTTTATACAACAGGACACGGAAAGTATCGCGAAAAAAGCCGTCGATATACTCATCCATCAGATGGAGAAAAGTTATAGCATTGAGCGGGTCACTATTCCTGTACGGTTGGTTGATAATGTTAGATATCCGATGCCGGAATGATATTTTCCATGGAGAAAACTTTTAATAAAATAAGTGACCGCCGCTCCCTTTTCGAGAAGAACGGCGGTCACTTCATTCAATCTTCTTTGATTATCTGTAGGGCATGTCAATAAGCTGATATACGCGAAAAAAAATCAAAAAACAAAAAAAAAGACCCCCTCACGGGGGTCTTTCCTATCTTAAGAGCACTTGCTATATCCGCAGTTTCCGCAGGTCTTGCAACCTTCCACGTTCAGCAGCGAAGCCGAGCCGCAGGACGGACACAAATCTTTGGACTGGTATGGCTTATGCGTATGTCCGTGCACCGGGCCGGCCGTTTCGACGGTCGCCGCGATCGGCGACTCGGTGACGGCGTAATGCTCGGCGGCGGTGACGCCGGCATGCGTCTCGAGCGCTTGTGCGACGGCGTCCGCGATCGACTCGACGCGGTTCGGGCCGAAGCCGACGGCGCCGGATCCGCCGATGCCTTTGAGGTGCTTCACGAGCAGCTCGACTTTGTTGCCGTGGTCGCCGTACCGGAGGAACAGCGAGCAGACGCGGCCAAGCGCTTCCGCCATCGCGAACACGTCGGAGCCGGCTTTGCCGACGTTCAGGAAGATTTCACCCGGCGTGCCGTCGATGTCGTTGACCGTGATGTAGGCCATGCCGAACGGCGTGTTGTATTTGTAGGTCGCGCCGCGAAGCACTTTCGGGCGGGACTTGTATTGACGGTCGAAACCTTGTACTTGTGCCGGCGTGACTTTCGCGTTCAGCGCCGTGTTGAGCTCGCTGACGGCGGTCGTTTCGGCTGCTGCCGTAGCTGCAGGAGCAACAGCTTCCGCTGCCGGCTCTTCTTTCTTCTCTTCCTTCGCCGTGCTCAGGACTTGAACGTCGCGGCTTCCGTCGCGGTAGATCGTGACGCCTTTGCAACCGAGCTCGAATGCTTTCTCATACAGCTCTTTCGTCTCTTCGACCGTGAAGTCGGCCGGCGCGTTCGCCGTCTTGGAGATTGAGCTGTCGACCCAGCGCTGGATGGCGCCTTGCACGCGGATGTGGTCCATCGCGGACAGGCTCATCGAAGTGACGAACCATTCCGGCAGCTCTTCACCCGGATGCGCGTCCTGCCATTCCTGGGCGATCGGCACGAGCTGCTTGTCGAAGCCCAGACGGCTTTGACGGAAATATTCGAAGGCGAAGTACGGCTCGATACCGGTGGACGTGCCTACCATCGTACCCGTGGAGCCGGTCGGCGCCTGGGTGATGACGGTGACGTTGCGCATGCCGCGCTTGCTGACGGCTTCGCCGACTTCCGGATACACTTCGACCATGTTCTTCATGAAGCCGGATTGCAGGAACTTCTCGGCGTCGAACGCTTGGAAGGAACCTTTCTCGGCCGCGATTTCCGTGGAAGCTAGGTACGCTTCGCGTGCCATGAAGCCGTACAGCTTGTCGAGGAACTCCAGGGAGTCTTCGCTGCCGTAGCGGATTTCCAGACGGATCATCAGCTCGGCCAGGCCCATCGTGCCGAGGCCGACGCGGCGCTCGTTCTTCTGGTTGGCTTCGTTCTCCGGAAAATGGTACGGCGTCTTGTCGATGACGTTGTCCAGGAACCGCGTGGAGTAACGCACCGTTTTGCCCAGCTCGTCCCATGCGACGTCGTGTTTCTCTTCGTCATAGAACTTGGACAGGTTGATGGCGGACAGGTTGCAGACGCCCCATGCCGGCAGGCCTTGCTCACCGCACGGATTCGTGCAGATGATCGGGTTGAAGTACCAGCTGTTGGACATTTGGTTGTAGTATTCCATGAACACGACGCCCGGCTCCGCCGATTTCCAGGCGGACTCGATGATCGTATGCCATACTTCGCGGGCGCGGACGGTCTTGTAGTGGATGACGTTCTTGCCCGTCTTCTTCCACTTGTCGAGGTCGCCGTCCCAGATTTCGTTGTATTCCGGATCCTTGGTGTCCGGGAACACGAGATCCCATTCGAGGTCTTCCTTGACGGCTTTCATGAAGCCGTTGCTGACGCATACGGACAAGTTGGCGTTCGTCACCATGCCCGCCGTCTGCTTAACCGTGATGAAATCCATCAGGTCCGGATGCCAGTCGTTGATCATGAGCATCAGCGCGCCGCGGCGGCTGCCGCCTTGCTCGATGAGGCCGGTCGTGTAGCTGAACAGTCCGCCCCAGGAAACCGAGCCGCTCGAAGAACCGTTCACGCCTTGCACGATGGAGCGGCGAGGACGCAGCGAGGACAGATTGATGCCGACGCCGCCCCCGCGCGCCATGATTTCGGTCATTTCCGAGAGGGTTTCCATGATGCCGCCGCGGCTGTCATGCGGAGACGGAATCACATAGCAGTTGAACAACGTCAACTCTTCGCTTGCGCCTGCGCCTGCCGCGATCCGGCCGCCGGGAACGAGTTTCCAGTCGTCCAGCACCCAGCGGAATTTATCGGTCCATTCCTTCTGTTTCTCGGGAGAGGTTTCAACGGAAGCCATGGCGCCCGCAAGGCGGTCCCACATTTGCTCCGGCGTTTTCTCGATGGTCAGCGTGAGCTTCTCGACCGTGGACTCCACCAGGTCGCCGTTGCGAAGCTTCACGGTGACGTTGCGGCCTTCGCGCTTGACGACTTCGCCGACATCCTTAGCCGGGAACTTCGGATCGTCCTTGGTCAGTACGAGAACGACGTCTCCTACTTTCGTTGCGCTGGTGTCCGCGTTCTTCCACGCGTAACGATCCAAAAAAATCTTCTCGCTTAACCCTTCCAAACGCTTCGATTGCACCGTCTTCAACCCGGATCACTCTCCCGAAACCTTGATATGATTGATGTTTCATGAATTCGAGACTTTCATATGTCGTATGTAAATTGTACAACATATTGTGTACGAAAGCCATTATACTATACCACATATTGTGAAGCCATAGGACAAAAATCATAATTCCTCGAACCTTGTCAACCAAGCGCGAACGATCTCCTATTTTCTCCCTTTTGCTCTCTTTTTCGCGAACGTTTTGAATGCGCCCGTGATGCTCATACTAGTGGGGTAACTTTCCTATGACGAGGAGGACATGTCGTTGCTCACGCCCGTATCGAAGTCCGCCGGCATGCCGAACGGTGCCCCGCTGCCCCCCGCGGATCCCGCTTTCCCGAGCGCGGCCGCCGTCCCGGCGTCCGCCGAACCGCCCGCGAGAATGATCCATCCGCTGGTAGAGCTCTCGTTCGACCGCTCCGCCTTCGAAGAATTGGAACGCCGGACGGAGCGCAACGGCCCGTGGGACGATTGGACCTTGTACAAGCTCGCTTGGGAAGCGGAGGAGGCCTCTCTCGTCACCGATTTCCACGAGCTGCAGTGCCTGCGGGCGCTGCCCGCTTTCGAGCCGATGGCCCACCAGGTGGAGACGGCCCGCAAGGTGCTGCACGAAATGCACGGACGCGCCATCCTCGCGGACGAGGTCGGCCTGGGCAAAACGATCGAAGCCGGCTTGATCCTCAAAGAATATTGGGTCCGGGGACTCGTGAAAAAAGTGCTGATCCTGGTGCCCGCTTCCCTCGTGCTGCAATGGGTGCGGGAGCTCGGCCAGAAGTTCGACCTGCCCGCCGTCCCGCAGAAGAGGCTGCATTCCTGGCAGGCGGACATCGTCGTCGCTTCGATGGACACGGCCAAACGCGAGCCGAACCGTCAGCTCCTCCTGGATAACGAATACGACCTTCTCATCGTGGATGAGGCCCATAAATTGAAAAACAGGCGAACGAGCAACTACCAATTCGTCAACGAGCTCCGCAAAAAATATTGCCTGCTGCTGACCGCCACGCCCATTCAGAACGACATGAGCGAGCTTTATAACCTCATTACCCTGCTGAAGCCGGGACAGCTCGGAGAAGAGGGAGAATTCAATTCCAATTTCGTCAAAGGCCGCCGAGCCGCCAAAAACGAGGACAAGCTGCAGGAAAACCTCGGCCAGCTCATGATCCGCAACCGGCGCAGCGACGGAGGGGTGGAATTTACCAAGCGGTTCGTCACCAACGTGCCGCTGACTCTCTCCCCGGAGGAAATGGCGCTGTACGAGGGCGTAACCGACTATGTCAAACGCCATGCTTTCGCCGAGAACGGCGACCTCGCCAGCATGCTGTCCCTCGTCACTCTTCAACGCGAAGTATGCTCGAGCCGCGACGCCGTGTTCCTGACGCTCGTCAACCTGTTCAAGAAGACGCCGGAAGGCTCTCCGCTCCGCGCCCGGATCTGGGAGCTCGTCGAGCTGATCCGGGGCATCCAAGCGAACACCAAAGCGGAGAAAACGATGGAGCTCATCCGGCAAATGGACGACAAAGCCATCATTTTCACCGAGTACCGCCAAACGCAAGACTATCTGCTGCGCTTTCTCAAGGAACACGACATCCAGGCCGTCCCCTATCGCGGAGGCATGAACCGCGGACGCAAGGACTGGATGATGGACCTGTTCCGCAGGCGCGCGCAGGTCATGATCGCCACCGAAGCCGGCGGCGAAGGAATCAACCTTCAGTTCTGCCATAACATCATCAATTTCGACCTTCCGTGGAACCCGATGCGCGTCGAACAGCGGATCGGGCGCGTGCACCGCCTGGGACAGACGGAGGACGTCAAAATCTACAATTTGTGCACGCTCGGAACGATCGAAGAACATATCGTACACCTGCTCCATGAGAAAATCAATATGTTCGAATCGGTCATCGGAGAGCTGGACGAAATCCTCGAACGGCTCGAGATGGAAGAGTCCTGGGAGAAGAGAGTCGCGAAAATGGTGCTCGAGTCCTCCGACGGGGAAGATCTACGGCGCCGGCTGGACGGGCTCGGGGATTCGATGCTGGAAGCCCGGACCCAACCTACGAAAGGGGCTGCGACGTGAATCCGAAAAAAGTTCAGAAATTCGTGCTTTCTTATATAGAAGCGACGGGCTGCCACGTGATCGAGAAAAGCCCCTCCCACGTCACCGTGAAGCTGTCCCCCGAAGCCGACCGCGCGCTGACGGGGCGGCCATTCTATTGGAGTTTCATCGACAACACGGGAACCGTCCCGGAGACGATGACCTATTCCTGGATGTTCGGCAAATCCCCGCCTCCCGCTGCCGGCGTACCCTCCACCGTTCTCTCCTCGTTGATGACGACGGACGGCGGGCGGGTGATGCGGGAAGAAGTCTATTTCGGATCCCGCCGACTGACTCAACTGTTCGACGCCGTCCGTCAAGCCGGGCGCTGCGTCACCTTGTTCGAAGAGCCGCCGCGAGGCGTGCGCGATCCCTTAGGCTCGGCGCCATACACCGCCTGGCTGGGCGTGAATTTCAAAGCGGGCTTCGCCTGCGACATGAAACGGGAGGAGCTGTACGGCTGGGGCATTTCGCTGGCGACCGGGGTGATCGACGAACGGTTTTTCGACCGGCTGAAGGATACCCGGTTGACGCCCAAGCTTCCCGCGAACGTCCATCTGCTTAAGAACGGCTTGTCTTTGCGCAAAGCGATGACGCAACTCGAGAACGCGCTGGAACGCAAGCTGAAAGCCGCGGATTTTTCCTGGGCGGTGGAGGCGGAAAATCGGCGTCAGGAAGAACGAAATCGGATAAATCTCTATTACGGGCCGCAGCTCGACAGGGCCCTGGAGGATCCCGAGCAAACCGCCGCTCTGCAAACCCGGCTGAAGCAACGGGAGGAAGAGATCGACTGGCAGTACCGGCCGCGCGTCGAAGTGTCGGTCGTAAACTGCGGCATTTTCCATCTTCCGGGGATCCATTAACGGCCTTCGCCCGCTATCCCGGCGGTTCGCGAAATTCCGGCAAAAACAGAACCGGAAGCCGCGGCGAACCCTGACAGGAAGAAACAGTATTCGGCGGGGCTTGTCCCTTACAATGAACCTGTCCGACCTCCAGGAACGACAAATTCAACCCAAGCAGGTGAACTTGAATGAAGGATCCCGCTGCCAAACGTTCCCCTTATCGCATTTTCTTTATCGTTACTTTATTGTTCCTGTTCGCATCCATCCCTTTGCTGACGGCCTCTTCGTCCGCTGAGACCGAAGCGTCGGCTGCGCCTCCCTCCAAGCTGGAGCAGCAAGTCCTGGTTTGGGCGGCGGCCTTGTCGTCGCAGAAGTCCTTTGCGGCATGGAAAGGCGCCGTACCGGATATTCAGGCGCTCGGTCCGGGTACGCACGGATGGCTGGCCTTCATGATGAAAGACGGGAAAACGGTCGGCTACCTGGTCGTTCACGCCGCGGCCGACGGCACGTTCCGTCTTGGGGAGTATGGCACCGGAGAGGACGCGCTTTTCTCCCCTGCCGTTCTGGAGAAATCCTTGACCGAAAATGGACTCATCGCCTCGAAGGACGAGCCCTATACCGCGGTCCGCCATTATTTCAATCCCTTCGCCTCATCTTGGGAAGTGACGATCGGCCAAGATACGTATTGGCTCGACGCCAAAACAGGCGAAATCCTGCCCTTCGACCGCCCGGCCTGGGAGAAGGCATTGCCTTCGGTCCGTCCCCTCGATCCGGCGGTCTTATCCGGAGCGGAAGGTTTGGGAATCGGCATCGCGAACGTCTGGACGAATGAATCTTTCGATGCTTACGAAACCCTGCCCTGGCTGACCGGAAAAGCGCCTTTTGCCGTCGCCGACAACGGCAAAGAGGTGCAGAACCGCCTCCGCGGCGGCCTGCACCTCCGATATGTGTCCGAGCCTTATGGCGACGCCGCTCTCTACGCCTTGCCCGTGATCGGGTTCCAGTCGTGGTCCGGCGGACGGCTTGATCTTGCGCTCGACATGCAAGGAAACCGTTATATCCCACTGGCATCCTTGCTCCAATTCGGCCGTTTCTACGAGTAGTCCGCGTGCTCGGTGAGGTTGTGCATGTCCTGCATTTCCGATCCGGAATGCGCTGCTTTGCGCCCGTTCCACCAAATGCCGAGCCCGACCGGCAGCAGCTGGCCGAACCAGCGGCTCACCCACGGCTCCCGTTTCTGCCGGCGCTCCCGGCGGATCTCGGGAGTTTTCGGCGTTTCCCAATAACTCACGACGCGTTCGGTCACGTACTTCAGGTAATCGGCGCCATCGCTCATGCGTTCCGCCTCCTTCTCTTATGGCCCTAGTTTGCCCCGTTCCCCCGGGATTCAAACGCCGTATGACGGGAACCGTTTGGTGCCACGCTACGGAGAGGACCTCGAAGGAAAGAAGGAACTCACGATGCGCCCCACGTTACTCGTTATGCTCCTTATCGCCGTGCTGGCCGGTTCAACCGGCTGGTCCGCGCCGCAGGGGCCGGTGGAAACCGCAGCCGATGCCGTGCCGCCGGACATCCTTCGGGCCATTCCGTCTGCAGACGTCATCATCGATGCGGGCCACGGCGGCATCGACGGAGGCACCCACTTCGGCGACGTGAAGGAGAGCAACATCAATCTGGCCATCGGCCGGAAGCTATATTTGCTGCTGAGAAGCCGGGGCGTTCGCGCAGTGCTTAACCGGACGGGCGATTACGCGCTCAGCGACGAGAATCGGTGGCACGTGACGCGCTCCCGCCACCGCAAGGATTTATCCCAGCGCCGCGGCCTTTCCGACGAGATCGATGCCCGCATGCTGGTCAGTCTCCATGCCAATTGGTCTCCTCGGGGAGGCGGAAACGGTCCCATCGTCCTCTATCGGAAGGACGACGGCCGAGGCGCGCTGCTGGCGTTTTTCCTGCAGGACAGCTTGAACCGTCAGCAGGGGAAGCGCAACCGCACCAAGCCCGCTAAACGCTTCTACCTGCTCAATACGGTGAAAGTGCCCAGCGTGATCGTCGAAACGGGATTCCTCAGCGATCCCGGCGATCGCGCGATGCTGACCTCTCCGCGCGGCCAAACCCGGATTGCCGAAGCGATGACGGCGGCGATCCTGGCTTACCGCTGCTTGGATCCCTGAGCCCGGCTGGCCGCGGGAAGCAATTCCGACAGGCGGACGAAGCTGGCTTCGGACTGCAGGGCGGGAATGGCGTTTTTGAGTTCGCCTGAGGTGATGAGCCCCGGAGCGCCGACGTGGCCGATCACGACGCACGAATCCCGTTTCTTGAGCTCCTGCCGGAGCACCGCGATTTGGCGCGATACATGGCGGCGGGTATAGATGTCATCCAGGAAAACGTCGTTCTGCAGCAAAGGTACGCCAAGCTCCCGTGCCACCTTCGGAACGACCGTTTTCCATGACGTGCGGCTGTCCAGGAAGAACAGACCTTTCTCTTTGCATACCTGCAGGACGATCCGCATGACCCGTTCATCCGAGGTGGCGCGGGATCCCATATGGTTGTTCATGCCGATGGCGTAAGGCACGTCGGCGATCGCCGCCTCGACCCGCCGCCGGATTTCATCATCCGGCAAGCTGGTCAAGATCGCCCCCGGACCGAGCCAGCTCGCTTTGCCGCGGATCGGCTCCATCGGCAGGTGAACGATAATATCATGACCCATGGCGTGAGCCATTTCCGCATCTTTGTGCGTGGACGGAAGAAACGGCATGACCGCGGCCGTGAATTTGACCGGCAGGTTCAGCATTTCCTCCGTGCCCTTCCCCCCGTTGCCGAAATCGTCGATCACGATAGCGATATGGCGCTGGGGAGCGGGCGCTCCCGGAAGATCCGAAGCCGGCGGAAGAGGATGCGCGGCGGCCGACCCCAAGGCGAAGGCCGATCCAAGCGCAGCGGCGAGCATCATGGAACACATTTTGAGCAAACGACAACGACTCCTTCCGTGATGTCAAACTCGACGTTCCCGTCTCTCCTATTGTTTCCATGAAGCGCCAAAAACCAACCTCCCGGCCGTGACGGCCGGGAGGTCGGTTTCGTTTACCGCTGCCGGCTTTACGGATTAATATCCGAGAGCCTTGCGGGCAGCCGCCCATTTTTTGTTCAGCTTGTCGTACTCGGCTTTCAAGTCTTTGGCGACGATCAGGCTTTGCGTCGTCTTGCCGACGTACAGGTCGATTTCCGCTTTGTTGGCGATATCGTTGAACTTCGGATCCGTGGCTTGCTCTTCGAGCAGCGTCGGGTTGTAGCTCTTGAATTCGGCCAGCTGCGGGGATTCCGGCGTTTTCGTTTTGTCGATCGGCATGAAGCCGGAGTCCGTATCATAACCGGATTCTTTGACGAAGAAGTTCACCCAAGCCATGGCCAGTTCTTTGTTTTTGCTGTCTTTGTTGACGCCGATGAAGTAGTCGCCGCCCAACGGAGCGTTGTATTTGCCGCTGTTGTCGTAAGGGAGCGGGAAGAAACCGATGTCTTCGGATTTCGCGCCTGCGCCGATGACTTGCGGGATAACCCAGTTGCCCAGGAAGTACATGGCGGCTTTGCCGGATGCGACTTCGCCTTTGGACATTTCCCAGTTGTTCGTCGCGAGGTCTTTTTCGACCCAGCCCTTCTGAACGAAGGTGCGGGCGATGTTCATCAGCTTGCCCCACGGGCCGTCCACTTGGAACGGAGCGTCGTCGGTCACGTACTTGTCGAACAGCTTCATGTCGCCGGCCACGTATTTAACGGAGCCTTCCGCCCAGTTGCCGATCGGCCATTGCGCGCCGTAGTTCATGTACAGCGGGATGATGCCGGCGTCTTTCAGTTTCTGAGCGTCGGCATACAGTTCGTCAAGCGTCGTCGGCGCTTTGTCGATGCCGGCATTCTTGAACGCTTGCTTGTTGTACACGATGCCTTGCGTGTTGACGCCCGTAGCGATACCGTAGCGCTTGCCTTCGAAGGCTTTCATGTCCGGGAAGTATACGTTGTCGAACATGGAGTCCGGAAGCGGCTCGTAGTATTTGGACAGCTCGTTGTTGCCCAGGCTCGCGTCAAGCATGTTGACGTCGCCCGCTTCGCCCGTCGTCAGACGGACTTTGATGTCGGCCGCGTAGTTCGTCAAAGCTTCGAACTCGATTTCGGCGTTCGGGTATTTTTCCTTGAATTTCGCGACGTATCTATCCATCGTGCCGTCGTTGACCAAGTCCGTACGGTGGGTCAATACTTTGATTTTGCCGCCGACTTCCGAAGCCGGGCTTTCGCCTGCGCTTGCCGAAGCGGATGCGGACGGTGCCGAAGCCGAAGGAGAAGCTGCCCCTTCGTTGTCGTTGTTTTTGCCGCCGCATGCGGCCAGGATCGAAACGACCAGCATGAGAACGAGAGCGACTAACGAATTTTTCTTCATACCCTTTATACCCCCAACGCTTGTTTTGGCGAGCTTTACGGTCTGTTTGAAAGCCGCTTGGCATCGCTTACATTCTTCATTATAGTTTTTTTGTTGCTTATGAAAATGCTTTAAATTTGTTTTTATTGTCGTTTATTATGATAACAAATAAATAGTTTTAGGTTACAAACAAACCGTTTTGTTATGTAGCTCCATACCTCCTCTCCTCCATTATGACCGAAGAAAAGGCTGCCCCATAAGGGACAGCCTTTTTCCAAATTCGTCCACCTGCATTAGTCCAGCAAGAATGCGTATTCCGGCCGCTTCATCCGTTCCAGGTTGCGCGAGATCAGTTCGTGCCGCTGTTCGACGCAAGCGCGGGAGCGAAGCGGATCCTCCGGAGTGTTCATGCAGTAGTCGACCAGCTTCTCGACCGTCGTCGAGGCGACGTGCATGCGCGTATCGGACGAAGCGTAGTAGATGTACAACTCGCCGTTCTCCCGCGCGATGACGCCGTTGCAGAATACGACGTTCGAGACGTCGCCGACACGCTCGATGCCTTCCGGAGCGATCAGATGGCCTCCGGGAGCATACGTAACGCGGTGAGGATCGCTCAGATCGGTCATGAACGCATACAGCACGTAACGAAGGCCGGCAGCGGTATTGCGGACGCCGTGAGCAACATGCAGCCAGCCCTGAGGCGTTTTGATCGGCGCGGGGCCTTGGCCGTTTTTGACTTCCTTGATCGTGTGGTACTTCTTCTCGTCCACGATCGTCTCATGTTCGATGACCGCCGGGTTCATGCTGTCGGACAATCCCCAACCGATGCCGCCGCCGGCGCCCGTGTCGATGAACCCGTCCTGCGGGCGGGTGTAGAACGCGTACTTGCCGTTCACGAACTCCGGATGCAGCACGACGTTGCGTTGCTGGGGAGACGGCGTCCTCAGGTCCGGCAGGCGCTCCCACGTCTTCAGGTCCTTCGTCCGGGCGATGCCGCCCTGGGCGACCGCGCTGGACGTATCCGACGGCGGCGCGTCCGGATCCTTGCGCTCGGAGCAGAACAAACCGTAGATATAGCCGTCTTCGTGCTTGACCAAACGCATGTCGTACACGTTGATGTCCGGATCTTCGGTTTCCGGCATCAGCACCGGGTAATCCCAGAAGCGGAAGCCTTCCGTCGGGCTGTCGCTCTCCGCCACCGCGAAGAAAGATTTGCGGTCGACGCCTTCCACGCGGGCCATCAGGTGAAACTTCCCGTTCAGCTCGATGGCGCCCGCGTTGAATGCCGCATTGACGCCGATCCGCTCCATCAGAAACGGATTCGTCTCCGGGTTCAGGTCGTAACGCCAATGCAGCGGGGCGTGCTCGTTCGTCAGCACCGGGAACTCATGGCGTCGGTATTGTCCGTTGCCGTGCGCAACGGGCGGGTTCGGCCGCTTGAGCAGTGCCTTGTGTTCTTCCGCCAGTTGGCGCAGGCGAGTCATGAAATCGCTCATCGTTCTACATTCTCCTTTGACGTCAGATGCTTTAGCCGCTCCAGTCCTTCAAAGCAAGCCCGGCTATTATGGTAAGGGCACTTCCACGGATCCACTTTCGCCCGGTCGGTTGCCGGGACGCCTTGACGGGATACTTGCCAATGCCATTCGCCGAATTCACGGTCGACGATGTATTCCTTGATGAACGACCAGCTGGCTTCCGCCGCTTTGAGGAAGCGCTCGTCTCCCGACAACTGGTATGCGTTCAGGAAGCCGACCATCGCTTCCGCCTGCGGCCACCAATCCTTCGTATCGTCGAGATGGCCCGCACCGTCGGATTCGTTCAGCACAGCGCCGTCGGGGTCCATGCCTTCGCGAAGCGTCGAATCCGCCATCGCCAATGCTTCCTTGCGGACGCGCGCGAGCCTTTCCGGATCGCCCAACACTTCTGCGGCTTCGCATAGCAGCCAGCTTCCTTCAATATCGTGGCCATACGAAACATGGCCGGTCTTCGATACCCACTCGTCGTCGAAGAAGAGCAGGAAGTGATGGTTCGACGAATCCACGATATGATCCAAATGGACGTCGATCAGTTCCGCCAGCTTGGCACGCAGGCCGGCCGGCTTCCAAACGCGGTACAGATTCGTGTAGGCTTCCAGCACGTGAAGATGGGTGTTCATCGATTTGCGTTCGTTCAGGTCTTTACCGCTGAGCGACAGGTCGTCCGTCTCCCGCCAGTCGCGCGCCAGCGCTTCGACATACCCGAGGTGTACGGGATCGTAAGCGTATTTCTCGAGCAGACGGTAAATCTCTTCCGCCCAAGCCAAAGCTTCTTCCGAACGGGGGCCGCCCGCGCGGACGTACTCGGACAGCGCGTAAATCACGAAGGCTTGACCGTACACTTGCTTCTTGTCCTGCGACGGACGGCCTTGGTAGTCCACCATCCAGAACAGTCCGCCGTGCTCGCGGTCCCGGAACCATTCATCCAGCGCCTTGTAAGCCCGCTCCGCCATTTCCAGATATACCTCGTCTCCGTAAGCCCGGTACGCCGAGGAGAATGACCAGAGGATCCGCGCGTTCAGCACGAGCCCTTTGTCGGCTTCCTTGACGACGGTCATGTCGCTTCGGATTTCGCCGACGAAGCCGCCGTTCTCATCGTCTTTCGCGTGGCGGATCCAGAAGCCCAAAATGTTATCCTTCAGCTCTTGCTCCAGCTCGGTGCGCCAGCGTCCCGCGTTCGCGATCGCGCTCATCGTGCTCCACCCGCTTCCCGCGCCGCCGTCAGGCGGGATTGATAAAACTTCCTGACCGTCTCCTCCGCCTTCTTGCCGTACATGCAGTAGTCGTCATTAGACGCTGCATCTTCCTTGGCGTACAACTTGGCCGGCCAATCCCAAAGCACGTACCCTTGCATCCACTCTCGCTTGGAGCAGGCCGCGAACATTTCCTCGTACCAGGAGGCTTGCTCTTCCTCGTTCGCCGAGCCTCCCCAGGACCAGTCGTTCGGCTTCCCGCTCGACCCGGTCCGGCTCGGACAGCCCGTTTCCATGAAGAAGAACGGCTTGTTCCACCTCTTCACGGCGGCTTCGATCCGATCCAGCTGTTGTTCCCATTGTCCGGTCGGGTAGTATCCGCTGGAGGAAATGACGTCGACCGCATCCCACCACGTGACTCGTTCCTCTTGATACTTATCGCAGTTGTACGTGATGACGCCTTTGTAAACTTGCCGGACTTGTGCGATCAGAGCGCGCCACTCCGCTTCCCGGCTGTCCGCCTGCACCATCTCGCAGCCGACGCAAAACATCTCGCAGCCTTCTTCTTCGGCGATCTTGGCATAGTGAAGAATGAATTCTCCGTAGGACTTGAACCATTGCGCCCAACTCGGTTCGCCCGGAACCTCCTGCTGGAAGAAAGCGATATGCGCGCGCCACGTGCCGTTCGCGACGTTCACCACGGGCTTGAGGCACACTTTCAAGCCGAGTTCCTTGGAACGCCGGATCGCCCAGCGCGTTTCCTCGTCGGTTACCGTCGGAGCCTCGCGGAACGGAATCTCGGTCGATTGCGGCGTCGCTTGTTCGGCCGCCAAAGCAAGCGCCACCCAATTCACGCCTAGCTCTTTCATCTGCTGCAAGGAAAAATCCGCTTCGGAGCCGCCCCAGGTACCGCGGACGCCCGTCCACCCCCAGGTCATGCCGTTTACGGACTCGGACCATACGTTTGCCATGTTGTCACACCCTCCGTAAGCTAACAAAAATATTTGTTATCATTTTGTTTCTAAAGTTATATAACAATTACAAATGAATTGTATCACTCGCCTCGTGAAAGTCAACGGTTTTTCATCTTTTCATTTTGCCGGAAATGCGCGCAAAAAAAGCCCGCAGAAACTGCGGGCCTCCTAAGAAAAGGTCAATATGATTACGGTGCCGCAGACGCGGATTGCCGAAGCAGGAAGTCTCCGGCCAGCAGGATTTTCTCCTTCGGGCTGTCCGGATTTTCGATGCGCCACAACAAGGTTTCCACGGCCCGGTGGCCGAGCGCTTCCTTGTTGACGTGAACGGTGCTGAGCGTCGGCTGGGACAGCGCGGCGTCGTCGATGTTGTCGAAGCCGGTCACGGACACTTGCCCGGGCACGTCGATCCCCATTTTCATCAGCACGGTCATGACGCAAATCGCGATCGAATCGTTCGCGCAGACGAACGCGCTCGGCATGGCGCCCCGGTCCGCCAGGTCGCGGAATACCGGCTCCAGGCCCTCGGTCATCTCCGAGCGGTTGAGCCCTTCGAACTCCAGCAGCCTCGGATCCTGTTCGAGAGGGACATTGTGCTCCTCGAGCATCGAGCGGAAACCGAGCCAGCGGTCCTGGAAGCTCCGGGCAAACCGGATGTTCCCGACGAACTGCAGGCTCCGGTGGCCGTGCCCGAGCAAGTAGTTGGTCACCCGGCGCACGCATTCGTAATTGTTCATGAACAGCGCGTCGGACGGGATGAGCGGATCCTCGTGATCCACGAGCACGAAAGGAATGCCCAGATTCCGGACCTCCAGCAGCAGCTGGTTCGAGATCAGGCCGACGCCCACCAATCCGAGCACTGCTTCGGGATTGATCAGTTGCGAGAAGTTGTCCGTGATTTGCTCCGTCACGATCATCATGCCGAGGTGGTGCTCTTCCAGGCTCCCCGTGATTCCGTCGATGATCCGGCCCCAATAAACCGATTGCCTCGTCTGATACCTAACGTTAGGAATCAACACGATAATGGTGTTGCGGCTGCCGGACTGCGATTTGCTAGCGGACGTTCGGCCGGACGGCGCCTTGTTGCGCTTCTGCGCGAAATAGCCGAGCTGCGTGGCCGCGTGAATGATTTTCTCCCGGGTGTCCGGGCTGACGCCCGACTTGCCCGACAACGCTTTGGATACCGCGAATTTGGAAACGCCGACGTGGTCGGCGATTTGCTGCATCGTTACTTTTTTCGACATTCGGGCTTTCACTCCGCTCCGTGCGCTGGATAACAAATTTAATTGTTATCATAACATATCATGTTAGCCGCCGGAATGTTATTTTACGGCACCGCTCGTGACGCCTGCGAAAATATACCGCTGAAGGAGCAGGAACAGGATGACGGTCGGGATGAAAATGATCAGGATCCCCGCCGAAATGACGTTTAGCTGAGCCGCGTTCGGTCCGACGAAATTGTAGATCGCCGTCGAGACGACCTGCAGCTTCCGGGACGGCATATACAAGTACGGTACGTAGAAATCGTTATAGATGCTGATCGTCTTCAGGATCACCAGCGTCGCCGTGGCCGGCGCCAGCAGCGGGAAGATGACCGAGCGGTAGATTTTGAAGAGGGAAGCCCCTTCGATCATGGCGCTCTCATCGAGATCTTTCGGAATGCTGTTGACGAATTGCAGGTAAATGACGATCTGCAGGACGTCCGCGCCCATGTACAGCAGCATCGGGGCGAACATCGTATTGTAGACGCCGAGCGCCTTTATGACGCTGAAGGTGGCGACTTGCGTCGTGACCAGCGGAATGATTTGGACGGCGAGATACAGGCCCATGATCGGCTTCTTGAGTTTGAAATCGAAACGGCCGAGCGCATACGCGACCATCGTTCCCATCACGATATTGCCGGCCAGCGACACCGCCAGAATGATCAGGATGTTTTTGAAACCGAGCGCCAGCTTGCCGATTTTGTACACTTTTTTGAAGTTATCGAAGTTCAGGAAGTTTTCCGGCAGGCGCAGGCCTGAGTTGTAGTACTCCACTTGCGTCTTGAACGCGCCGACGACGACGGAATAGATCGGGAACAATACGATGAACAGCGCGATGATGAGCGATGCATATTTGAATATCTTCATCCACAGGGAATCGTTCTTTTCCATCGGATTAGTCCTCCCCTCTGAACAGGAATTTTCTCTGGATCGTAATGACCAGGAGGACGATCAGGAGCAGGACGACCGCCATCGCGGAAGCGAGCCCGTAGTTCTGGAATTTGAACGCCATGTCGACCGTTTGGATCACGAACGTCGTCGTTCCGTTGGCGCCGAGCATCATGACGTAAGGGATATCGAACGCTTCGAGGGCGCCGGTGAGCGTGAGGATCAACATCAACTCGATGACGCGGCGGATGCTCGGAACGGTGATGAACTTGAAGCTTTGCCAGCCCGAAGCCCCGTCGATCTTGGCCGCTTCGTACAGATCCTTCGGAATCGACTGCAGCGCGCCGATGAAGATGACCATGCTGAGGCCGAAATACTTCCACATCGAGATGAAAGCCAGCGAATAGTTGACGAGATGGGGATTCCCCAACCATTGCTGCTGCCACGACTCGAGGCCGAGCACGCCCAGCAGCGTATTCAGCGAACCGTATTCGGCGTGATACACGTTTTTGAACATGATGACCGTAGCGACGCTGTGCAGCACGTACGGCAGGAACAGCATCACGCGGAAGAAATATCGGCCGCGCAGCTTGTTGCTCAGGATAATGGCGAACCAGAGCGCGATCGATGTCTGGATCAGGCCGCCCACGAAGTAGTAAAGGTTCGTTTTGAAGACGGCGAAAATGTCCGCCCGGCTGAAAATTTCCGTGTAGTTGGCCAGGCCGATCCATTTCATGTCGAAGCCCAGTCCGTCCCAGTTGGTGAAACTGAAATAGAAAAGAGCCAGTGCCGGGTAAATCGAAAACATGCCCAGCAGGATGAGCGGAACCGTCAGGAATCCGAAAAGGATCCACAGCCGCTGCGCTTTGTAACTCAGGTTAAACATATGACCTGCCCCTTTCCGATGGCTCCCGCATTTCATCACGAATCTCATGAAAAAGGAGCAAACGCTTACAAATCGATTATACATCGATTCGTTATGTTCTTTAAGGGACTCTGTTTGTTTTCATTGTCTTAAATTTAGATAATTAATGCCTAACACGTTCGCGAAACTCTTTCGGCGTGCATCCGACCACTTTCTTGAAAACCTTGTTGAAGTAAGCCGGATCCGCGTATCCGACCTTCTCGCCCACCTCGTATGTTTTCAGGGCGTGTTTATCCCGAAGCAGCGCTTTGGCGCGTTCCATCCTCACGGAAATGAGGAAATCGGTGATCGTTTCGCCGGTCTCGGTTTTGAAAAGCTTGCTCAAATAACTCGGCGTCAGGTAAACCACATCGGCAAGCCGACTAAGCTCCAGTTCCTCCGTGTAGTGTTGGTGAATGTAAGCTTTCACCGTTTCGACCACCCGGTTTTCCTGCTTGTCCTCCTGCAAGCTTCGGAAAGCGGCTTCCACGGCGGAGAGGAAGGCGCTTGTGAAGGCATCCCGGTCTGCGTACCGCAGGGGTTCGGCGGAAAACGACTCCGTCTCCGGATGAGTTTGCCGGGTTTCTCCCTCTCCCGCATCCGCTTTATCGCCGCGGATCATAGCCATCACCGTCTCGCAGCCCGTGCGAAGTTCGGCCCAAGACGGCCTTCTCCGCTTAAGATCATCCAGCCACTGCCGCAAATTGGCCATCGCCCTCTCGAAATCGTGCATCTCCAGTGCTTCCCGAAAATCGCGGTTCAGCAGCACGATCGGATGCGGAGAAGCCTGGGCTTCCGGCTTGCGCGGCAGCTGGGCATGGCTCTCGAACAAGGATTTCCCGTCCGTGTACCAAGCATGCTGAACGGCCGTCGCTGCCTGCCGGTAGGCTTCGCGCAGCCATCCCGCACCGCGGAACACCTCACCCGCTCCAACGCGGCCGCGGAATGCCGGAGGCAGCCTACGCAACAGCGTTTGCCCCATTTCTCCGACGGTATTCGCATGGTCTCCTTCCCGGATGGAGACGATCAATACGGCGAGGTTCGTGTCCCTCGGCTCGGCGATGCAATCTCGATGAAGGGCGGACGCGGCCGCTTTCACTTCTTCCAACAGATTCTCCAAGATACCGTGCACGGCGAATACCGCGTAATATTCTTTAAAAACCGGCGACCGCGAAAGCTCCCGTTCGGCTTCTTCCCGGAGCGGCGCGGGAACGGTATCCGGTTCGCTGAACATGAGCAGGCGAATATGGTCCTCCTGCCGAATCGGCTCCTGCTTCGTTTCGAGCTGCTGCTTCACCTTCCGCAAAAGCTGGGCCAGCTCCCCCGTATCCACCGGTTTGAGCAAATAATCCTCCACGCCGAGGCGAAGCGCCTGGCGGGCGTAGGCGAAATCGTCGAAGCCGCTCAGCACGGCCAGCTTCCAGGCCGGTTTGAGCGCGCTCAGTTTGTCGAGCAGGTCCAGTCCGTTCATGTTCGGCATCTTGATATCGGTGATGAGCAAGTCGGCTTCGATCGCGTCCAGGTCCGCGAGCAGCTCGGGGCCGCTCGCGTAGAGGCCGGTCACCTCGTATTCCGGTCCGACCTGCGCGATCAGTTTCGCCAGCCCCATCCGGATTCTTTCTTCATCATCCACCAGCACGACCTTAACCATTCGATCCGTCCCCCTTCTCCCGCTGCAAGGGAAAACGGACGCTGACGGCCGTTCCCTCGCCAAGCTCGCTTTCGATACCGATTCCGTAAGCTTCCCCAAACAGCAGCTTCAGCCGCTCATGTACGTTGCGCAAACCGATTCCCCCGTTGCCGGATGACGGAGCCGTCTCCGACAGTCTCGAGCGCAGCTTCGCCAACGCTTCCGGGCTCATGCCGGCACCGTCGTCGCGGACTTCGAACACATGGTCCGGCCCTTCCGTCCGGTAGGAAATGACGATCTTCATTCCCGGCTTCGTTTCGTCCAATCCGTGGTAAACGGCGTTTTCCACGATGGGCTGGAACAGAAGCTTCATGACCGGCATTTGCAAATCCACCGGTTCCTCGGGCAACGATAAAGAGAACTTGTTGCCATAACGGAAATTGAGCAGCGTGACGTACATCTCGAGGTGCTCGAACTCCCGGGCGAGCGGAACCGTCTCGCTGCCCGTGCCGATGCCGTACCGGAGCAGCTTTCCGAGCAGCTGCGCCATTTCGCTGACCTCCGTATCGTCATGGATGACGGCCGTCATCCGGATCGCTTCGAGCGTATTGTAGATGAAGTGGGGGTTGATCTGGTTTTGCAGCGCTTCAAGCTCGGCCTCCTGCTTCCGCTGACCCGCCATATATACGTCTTCGATCAAAGCTTTTACCCTCGCGACCATCCGGTTGAACGCGCTGCCGACCAAGCCGATCTCGTCCCTCCGTTTGACCTGGAACATCACGTCCATGTTGCCGTTCTGCACTTCCCTCATGATTCGCACGAGAGACCGCAGCGGCCGCGTGAGCGCGACAGTCAGCACAAGGGAAATCAGCAGCGCGAAAACAATAATGGCGACCGACGTCAGCAGCGTGAAATTCCGGTTCCGGTAGGCGTCCTGCATCAGCTGTTTTTCCGGGATCGTCGTGAGGACCTTCCAACCGGTATTGGGCGATTGCTTATAGATCGTCAAGACCGGCACGCCGTCGACGCGGGCATGGAAGCTGCCTTCCGTACCGGACGCCTGGCGCAGCAGATCGCTGCGGCTCAAATTTTGAGCCAAGTACTTCTTTTCGCTGTCGAAGATGACCCGGCCCGCATCGTCCACGATCAACGTCGTCCCGTGCGTCGCCTGGTCCAAATCCTTGACGATATTCTCGATCACGCCGATGTTCGCGTCCACCGCGATCATGCCGATCGTTTCGTAGGAGGTCGTGATGATTTCGCGGACGACCGTGAACACGTAGCGTTTGGACGAGGCCACGCCCGACACCTCCTGCGTGCTGAGCAGGACGGGAGTTCCGCCGGCTTTGTGCGCCGCGGCTTGCCAGGTATCGTAAACCGTGTTCAGGTCGCTCCGTACGCTCTCGTTTTTGAGAACGTAATAAGAATGTCCGTACCGGTCGAACAAGTATACGGTATTCGTTCCGCTTTTGATGTTGTTCATGAAATAAATGCTGCTTTCCACCTGGGCGCGGATTTTGAGCAGGATGAGCTCTTCGTTCGGCAGGATGCCTTCCTCGGCGTTGTCCGCGCCTTCGCCGTCCTGCATGGAACGGCTTTCATAAAATCGGTTGGACATTTTGAGCCCGTCTTTGATCTGATCGACATACGAAGGAATGATCGATATTTTCTTCATGTCTTCCATATAATCGTCCAGTTTGCTGATCATTTTGTCCGACACTTGGGACATGTAAGTAACCGTGTTCTTCTCGATCGAGTTGGTGTAGCGCTGCGCCGAGAAGTAACCGAGAGCCCCGATCGGCAGGATGATGAGAAACAGGAAAACGACGAACAGCCTCCGCTCCATCCTCTCGGCCGGCCATTGGATGAGACGCGCGATCCCGCGAAGCCATGGCGCCATCGTTTTCGTCCACCCTTCGTTAGTCTAAGTAGATGTGATTGTAACATAAAATTATGCTAACAAACGAGTCGGTTTCGACAAGGCGGCGTTTCATCGGTTTCCCGGCCGGGTATTCAGGCATATGCCCGGTTTTTCGGGCCAATCTGACGGGAACGGGAAGTGATTTACATGAAGTCCGATTCCAAAAAAGTCGCTTTTTTGCTCGCGGAAGACTTCGAGGACTCCGAGATGAGAAATCCTTACGAAGCCATTGTCAAAAACGGCCATGACGCCGTTATTATTGGGCTCGAGAAAGACAAGGAGCTGCGGGGCAAAAAAGGCACCGTCTCGTATACGACGCACCTGTCCGCGGACGAAGCCGTTGCGGCGGATTACGCGGCCGTCATCATTCCCGGCGGCAAATCGCCTTCGCACCTCCGGGAGAGCGAAGCGGTTCTGAACTTTGTCCGCGAGGCCGACCGGCTGGACATGCCGATATCCGCGATCTGCCATGGCCCGCAAGTGCTGGCGAGCGCAGGATTAATGAGGAACAAGACCTTTACTTCTTACCCCGGCATCGCGGAGGAAATCGCCGCCGTGGACGGCGCCGTGTTCGTGGACAAGCCGGTCGTCGTGGACGGAAACTTCATCATGTCCCGCACGCCGGAGGACGAACCGATGTTCATTGAGGAAACGATCCGAAGAATCGGCTCCAACGCTTACTAACGGCGAATAGAATGAAAACAGGCAAGGAACCCAGCGTTCCTTGCCTGTCTGATTTTCGTGGAATGAAAAAAATCCAGCCCGAAGGCTGGATCTCGAATGTGTGGGTGGTGCGGTCGAGAGGACTCGAACCTCCACGGCTGTTACACCACTAGAACCTGAATCTAGCGCGTCTGCCAATTCCGCCACGACCGCATGTCAGCGTTGTTTTCGCAACGTCAACGATTAGTATACTAACACGGCTCGGCGCGCGGTGTCAAATCACATTTTTTGGATTCAGGCATTCCCCAGGTGTGTCTTGTCCCGAGGTATGCTACAATTATCGATTGTACCGGCTAACAACTTGGGGAGGTTTCGAGAAACACCATGCTCATCATCGGCATCGCCGGCGGCACCGGCTCCGGCAAAACGACGGTAGCCCGCTCCGTCATCGACCGTCTGGGATCGGACAAAGTCACGTTCATCTCCCAGGACAATTATTACAAAAACAATCCCCATCTCAGCTTTGCGGAACGCGAGAAAATCAACTACGACCACCCGCTGGCTTTCGATAACGAGCAGCTCATCGATGACCTCGGCCGTCTGCTGCAAGGTCTGACCGTGCAGGCTCCGGTTTACGACTTTTCGGTGCATGCCCGTTCCACCACCGCGACCATGGAGCTTCAGCCGAACAAGATCGTCATCATTGAAGGCTTGCACGTGTTATCGGACGAAAAGCTGCGGGAGATGCTCCATATTAAAGTGTTCGTCGATACGGACCCCGACGTCCGCATTCTTCGGCGGGTCGTCCGTGACATCGAGGAACGCGGCCGCACGATCCAATCGATCCACGACCAATATTTGACGACGGTGAAGCCGATGCACGAAGCGTTCATCGAGCCTTCCAAAAAATACGCCGACCTGATCCTGCCCGAAGGCGGGCATAACCAGGTCGGCATCGAACTGCTGACGATTTTAACGGAGAAATATCTCACGGGCGGCGCGCTTTAAATTACGGTTTGCCGCTCGTTCCCCCGCCGGCGATTCTTTCATAAAGGAAATCGACGACGTGTTTCACTTCCATCGGAGAGCCGTTCCCGTGCTTCTCCACGCCTAATTTCATTTGAAGCAAACAGCCCGGATTGCTGGTGAGCAGATAGCGCGCCTGCGTATCCCGGGCGTTTTCCATTTTATGCTCGAGGACCTGCCCGGCCATCTCCGGCTGCGTGATGTTATAGATCCCGGCGGAGCCGCAGCAGCGGTCCGCTTCGCACATTTCCGTGAACGTCACGTTCGCCACCTGTTTCATGAGCTGCCGGGGAGCATCGGAGCTGCGCATGACGTTGCGTAGATGGCAGGAATCCTGATAAGTGATGGTTACCGGATTCGCGGCATTCGCCTCCTCGTCAGCGAACGAAGGAAGACGGCCGCGTTCGACGAGCAGCCGGCTGACGTCGATGACCCGGTCGGAAAATTCGCGAGCCGGTTCGCGATAGGCCGGATCCTCGCTCAGCAGATGGTCGTATTCGACCAAGAGAGCGCCGCAGCCGCCCGCGTTCGAAACGATGTACGAGATGCCGGCGTCCTTGAACGCCTCCAAATTCCGGCGGGCGAGATCCCTTGCCTGCTCCATCTCCCCCGCGTGCGCATGTAGCGCGCCGCAGCAAGCCTGCTCACGCGGGATGACCACTTCGAAACCGGCCTCGGACAGCAGCTTTACGGTATTGACGTTCGTTTCCGCGAACAGGACGTCCATCACGCAGCCGCGGAACAGCGCGACCCGCGCGATCGGCTCTCCCTTGGCGGGATAGACGGTCCCCAATCGTTCGATCACTCCTTGTCCCGACGCGTCCGGCAAGATGCGCTCCATTTCGCGCACCGATTTCGGCAGCAGCTTCATGACTCCGCTTCCCCGCGCCAGGCTTCGCAAACCGGATTTCTGATAGAAGGCGATCGACTTGCCAAGCAAACGCAGACGGCTGCGGTGAGGGAATACGCCTTTGAAGATCAGCTTTCGAAGTCCGCTCACAGGCGCGCTATGCTCCGCATGGTCTTCGATGGCATCCCTCGCTTGTTCGATCAGTTGCCCGTATTTGACGTCCGCCGGACAGACCGGCTCGCACGCCCGGCAGCCGAGGCAATGGTTCATCTGATCCTGAAACGCCTGATCGGGATCCATGAGGCCGTCCGCGACGGCTTTCATCAGCGCGATGCGGCCGCGGGGCGATTCCGGTTCCACGCCCGTTTCCCGGAATGTCGGACAGGCCGGCAGACAGAAGCCGCAGCGCATGCAGTTGGTCAATTGGTCGTAGTCGAGCTTCGCGTGCAGCGTCCGGGCGAGCGGGTTCGCGTGATCGATCGCCGGCTTATTCTGGATGTGCGTGTGGGCGTTGGTCTCAGCCACGGTCGATCACCACTCTTTTTCTCGTTTCTTTGGCGAACATCTTCCCGGGGTTCAGCAGGTTTTGCGGATCGAAAACTTGCTTGATGCCCCGCATGACGGCGATGCCTGCCGGACCGACCTTCCATTCCAGGAAAGGCGCTTTGACCAAGCCGACGCCGTGCTCCCCCGTAATCGTACCGCCGAGCTCGATTGCCGCTTCGAAAATCTCCTCGAAGGCTTGCTCCACCCGATGAATCTCTTCCTTGTCTCTCGCGTCCGTCGTGGCCGTCGGATGCAGGTTGCCGTCTCCCGCATGGCCGAACGTCGCGATGGAAACGCCGTACTTCTGCGCGATGTCGTTGATGCGCAGCACCATGTCGGCGATCCGCGAACGCGGAACCGTGGCGTCCTCCAAAATCGTCGTCGGGCGCAGGCGCGCCAGCGCCGTAAACGCGCTGCGGCGGGCCGTCAGCAGCTTCTCCGCCTGCTCGCGGGTTTCCGCCACATCGATTCGATCCGCCTTTTCCGCTTCGCAGATTTCGCGGATCCGCTCGATGTCCCGCTCCACCGTCTCCGGGTCGCCGTCCTGCTCGATCAGCAGGATCGCCTCCATATCCAAGGGCAGCCCTAGCTTCGCGAAGTCGTCGACCACCCGGATCGTCGGGTTATCCATGAACTCCAGCGTCGCCGGAATGATCCGCATCTCGATGATGCGGGAGACCGTGCGAGCCGCCCCGTACAGATCCTTGAACATCGCCAGCATCGTCTTCTTGCTGGCCGGGGGCGGCACCAGCTTGAGCGTCGCCTCCGTAATGACGGCGAGCGTCCCTTCCGAGCCCACCAGCAGCTTGGTCAGGTCGTATCCGGCGACGTCCTTCATCAGCTTCCCGCCGGTGCGGATGACCTCTCCGCTCGCGAGAACGGCTTCCAGGCCAATCACGTAGTCCTTGGTGGTACCGTATTTCAACCCGCGCAGGCCGCCGGAGCATTCCGCGATGTTGCCGCCGATCGTCGAAATTTTCATGCTGCTCGGATCGGGCGGGTAGAACAAGCCGAGCGCCTCGACGTGCGCGGTGAACGCAGCGGTAATCATGCCGGGCTGTACGGTTGCCGTCAAGTTTTCAAGGTCGACCTCCAGCAGCCGGTTCATCCGGTGCATGACCATGACGACGCCGCCTTCGACCGGGACCGTCCCCCCGCATAGATTAGAGCCGGAACCGCGCGACACGACCGGCACGCCGTACTCCGAGAGCGCCTTCATAATGGCCGAAACTTCATCCGTGCTCCCGGGGTAAATGACCCCGTCCGGCAAGCTTTGCAGCATCGGCGTCCCATCGTACGAATGGGCGACCCTTGCTTCCTTGTCATCCCGAAAATGTTTCTCTCCGACGATCTGACGCAGCTTCATCGTCAGCGTTGCATCCAGCATCGACTGATTCCCCCTTGCTCGTTCCAATAGATCAGGTCATCTGATGACTTTGGATACAGTATAGGATAGACTTGTGTTATTGTATAGGTACATAGAGCATGTTTCTCGAAATTTCGCGCCGTCTGGAGGACGCCATGAAAATCGAAACGCAAAAAGGCCACGAATTGGTCGCGGACCGTCTGCTTCGCCGGATCCGGGAAGGCGAATGGGCACCGGGAAGCCGGCTGCCCTCGGTCGTCGAGCTCGCGGAAGCTTACGGCGTCGGGCGTTCGACGATTCGGGAAGCGGTCAGCGCCCTGAAAGCGACCGGGTGGCTGGACGTCCGCCACGGCGGCGGGACGTTCGTCAAAAGCGTGCTGCCGAACGACGCCAAGATCGGCGCCGATCTGCTGTTTCAAGGGGCGGACTCGTTGATCGAGCTGCTGGAGGTCCGCAAAGCGCTCGAAGTCGAAGCTGCTTATCTCGCAGCTTCGAGGCGGAGCGCTGGCGACTTGGAGCGCCTGCGGCGTTTGCTGGCGGAGATGGAGCGCGGGTTGGACAGCCCGGATACGTCCGAAGGCGAACGAGCGGATACCGAGTTCCACATGGCCATAGCGGCGGCTTCCGGCAATCAGCTTCTGCTTCAACTCATGGAATCCTTGTCCGGCAGGTTCGCAAGCAGTATCCGCCAGACCCGGGAGCTGTGGTTTTACGGCGAGAAAGCAACCGCCTCGCGCTTATTGGGCGAGCACAAATCGATTTACGAAGCGATCGAACGGCAGGACAGCGCGCAGGCTTCCGAGAGAATCGCGGACCATCTGCTCAAGGTTCAGCAGGTGCTTCGGGAAGCGGTGCAATGACGAGCCGAACACTCTGTAACACGCATTTTGCGTATTAAATTTGTCGGATAGGCCTGTCCGTTCAATTTAATACGGGTTTCGCGTGTTATTCCAACCTAACAGGGCCCAACGCTCACTTTAATACGCATTTTGCTGATTAAATCAGGGAAGGCCCGAGTTACACGGATTTTCCGGTTATCGCAAGACGGCGCTTACCGAACAAGGCATCGCAAGGCCAAAAAAAGAAGTCTTGCTTCGTAAGGAGAGCAAGACTTCTTTTCTCTATGCTTTTGGGTTATTGGTCCGTTCCGTTGTCGATCAATTTCGCCGTCTTCAACAGCCTTTGAACGAGCGCTGCCGTTTCGGCTCTCGTGATGCCGTTTTTCGGTTTGATTTTCTCGTTCGCTCCGACGACCAAACCGCTCTGTACGGCTTCGGCAATCGCCTGCTTCGCCCAAGATTCCACCTTAGCGGCATCCGTGAATCCGGACAAAAGAGCTGCGGAATTACTGCCCTCTGCTGCCGTCCATCCTGTAAGTTTCAGTGCCTGCACCAACACGTATATGGCTTCCTGACGGGTAATCGTATTGTTCGGACGGAACGTGCCGTCGCGGTATCCGTGCAGAAGTCCGTATTCCTCCGCTTTGCCCACCGCGCCTGCATACCAGGAATCCGAGCTTACGTCGCTGAACGTAACCTTCCCGCCTGTTTCCGGTAATCCCAGAGCACGAACCATGATTGCCGCGAACTCCGCCCGGGTGATCGCCTGATCCGGTCCGAAGCTCGTTTCGTTCACGCCGCTGACGACCATCCGAGAGCCCATGTCGTTCACGGCTTCTTGAGCCCAATGTCCACTCAAGTCCTTAAAAGCTACAGGGTGCCAAACCAGCGAATAAGTACTGTTGGTCAGACTGTTTACCACAGCGTAATAGCGGCCATCCCGCTTTGTGACATAGGTCGGCACGTGCCGGGTCGTTCCGTCCGCATCCAGCACGATCGCGGTGGTGATCTTCGATGGATCCACGCCTTCGGGAAGCGGGATTTCCCTCTCGACGTAAGCGGAGAATTTGTCCAAATTCACCGTCTTGCCGTTATAGGTAGCCGTAACCGTAAAATCCACGGGTGGAACGACGACTTCGAAGCCCGTTTCATCCGTTCGGCTCTCTAAAAGCTTGACTTTGGAGTCGTCGCTTTTGGCGATATCCACGTGAACGACGATTTCGGTCAATGCCGGAGGCTCGCCGAGTTGATCGGATATCTTGTCGATGAAAACTTCGGATGCGGGCAGTTTATACGTACCCACAGGAGTCTGCACTTCGAGCACAGCGTTCTTGTTTTCCAGGGCTTTAACGGCTTCACCCGTCAAAACCGCCGTGACTTTATCCACACTCTGCGTGACGGGAATAATGACGACCGGCTTATCCGATTCCTTGGCCAATTGAGCCGACAACTTGGATGTATCCACGGTCGCCGTCAGCACCGTCTGCCCGTTTTCCTTGCGGGTAGATCCGGTTGCGATCCGGTCCTGGGGTTGTCCGTTCACGATGACGCGGAATCCCGTAGATTCATCATTGGTGGAAGGCGTAGTGCTGGGTGTATCCCCATTAACGTTTTGAATATTCGAGATTGCGATCGTTTGTACATAAGCGGCACCATAGTTATCTTGCACGTATACGGAATAAGTTCCGTTCGCCGTAACTGTAAATTTAGCTTCGTACACGCCGTCCGTCACGGTCATTTGGCTCGTGAAGTCGTTGCCGAATGCCGGATTCGAAAAATCGGAAACCGTTTTGTCCCCTGCCGCCCACCTCATCTCGGATACTCCGTTGGAGTCTCCATAAACGTTTGAGGTGACCTCAACGCTGCTGGCCGGAGCCGTCGGAGATGCGGTAAGGGATATGGCTAGCTGAGAAATTTTATAGACTTCCAGATAATACGTATTGACCGCGGTGCCGCTTGTTACCTTCAACGTATAACGGTTTTTGCCGTCATGAACGTTGGGATCCGTATACCCGGTTGACTTATTTCCGCTCAGAGTCGTCCCGTTCTCGTCTTTCACCGTCACGGCTGCCGTCGGATCGAGCGTCACAGGGAACAGTTTGACGGAACTCACGGAAGTTGAGGTGAACGCCGAGTAAGTGGCCATGGCTACATTGTAGGAGACAGGAATGTCGCTACCGCTGCCTTCCTTCACGGTCAAACCGGCCAATGCCGCCGACCTGACGGTGAACGCCTTCATGGACTCCCCGCCGTCTGCGTTCTTCAGATAGACCGTATATGTGCCCGGACCCGGAACGTCGAACGTACCCGTAAACGAAGTGCCTCCGGTACGGAATGCGGCAAGACCGGCCGCTTTGTTGCCTGTCAGATCTCCCGTCGCCCATTTCGATTCAACCAAAGGACTGCCGTTAGCGCTGAAGTCTCGGACTTGCACGGTTCCGCTGCCGGTCGCCGCCGTGGCGGATGAGTCGATCAGCACAGCCGGCAAGAAAATCGGTTTCGGATATTGTCCGTCCTCGAGTAACCAAGCAGAAGAATCCCAGTCGGCAAAAGTACTGGCCGTTTTCATTTCAACCGTTGTCTTTCCTGCGGCGCCCGTACCCGTGCAATTCGCCGTGATACCCGAAACGTCCGTATCCCAGTAACTGTATGTAACGGCTGGAACAGTCACGCCGGTGCCGCACAGACCTCCGCCGATCGAAGGCATTCCCGAAACCGATGCAAAGCTGTTCGTGACGATTCCGTATTGGTCGGCTCTCCCCATGAGTCCGCCATAAGATCCTGCCGACTTATTCTGGTTTTTAATACCCGTGAGATCGCCGATTGCCCGTACGTTACGAATGGTGCCCCCGTTATATTGCTCTCCTGCGACCACGCCGCCATAATATCCGGCATTCCCTATCGTGGCGTTAACGTCCGTATTCTCGATGACGGAGGTATGGCGCAACTCTCCGACGACACCCCCGGCGGTAGAGGCGGAAGTGGTGGAATTCCCCGTAACGTAGGCATACGAAATCTTGGTTCCGTAGTAGGCAGCTCCGCTAAGCAAACCCGTGAGGCCGGTACCGGACACGGAGCCGGTTACCCTTACGTTCGTGACGGTCGTATTGAAAGTCATGATACCGGCTAACCCGCCAGTTTGAGATCCCGACACATTCACATTCGACAGATTCAAATTCATGATCGTCGCGCCGTTTAATTGACCAAACAGTCCTGTAAGCGTGGCCGTATTGTGGGCAATGGTCAGGTTTTTAATGGTATACCCGTTGCCGTCCAGCGTACCGTTGAAGTAACCGGAATAATCAGGTGCAATCGGCGTCCACTCAAGCCCTGCCAGATCGATATCCGCACCCAGCTTGAAATACGGCTTCGGCGTCGCGCTTAAGGTGTTTCGTGTCCAATCAAGGCCATTCACCGTGGTGATTACGTAAGGATCGGCAGCAGTTCCCGAACCGGTACCGGGAAAGGCTGGAACTGCCGCTTCGGCGGTCCGAATCCCCAGGTTGCCTATCCATGCTGCAACCAACATCAGGCTAAGCGCCCATTTCAGCCACAAACTCCCGCGTTTCTTCATGCGTGTCATTCTCTCCTCGTTCTGTTCGATTCGACATGTGTTTCCATTTTACGACATGCCCACTTAACAAAAACTGAACAAGAAGATGAGGATGACGAACATTTCGAAAACAACAAAAAAGAAGCCTTGCTTCGCAAGGCTTCCGGGTTGGATATGTATGGTGCGGTCGAGAGGACTCGAACCTCCACGGCTGTTACACCACTAGAACCTGAATCTAGCGCGTCTGCCAATTCCGCCACGACCGCATGCCACATGTGAAGGCGCTCGGCAGAACCTGTCGCAATCACGAGACTTATCATAGCACGGTGCGTGAACGGGAGTCAAGCCGGATTCGAAAGTTCAAATTTTCAGTTTTTATGCTCTCTCAATAACTGGGAGAAACGGCTCCGCGCGAACCGAAATCGTCGTTCACATGTCCGAACGCGGACGAAAATTCGGTATCCTGCAAATAATCCTGCATGCCGGCGGCAACCGGCTGCCCCGCCCCATCAACGATCCCGCTGCGGCGTTCCTTATCCATACTGAGCGCACCTTGCACCCGCAGCACGCCCTGGGACAGCGCATGCCCGCTTGCCGCTGCTGCGGCGACGGCGGCAGCCTCCATGATCTGACGGTCGCTGGCTCCCTTGGACTGGGCCTCCTGCACGTGATAATAGGTGCAGATTTCATTGTTGGCGAACAGGGAGATGCCTAGCGCGATCAGTTGCTTCGTTTTCTCGTCGAGTTCGCCCGCGGCGAAGCATTCGCCCGTAAAACCGTGGTAAGACTCCGCCACGTTCGGCAGCGTGCCCGCAAGCACGGCGACTTCGTTCTTGTAATGCGTGACTTTATCCGTAGACAGAGACATATGGACTCCTCCTTTCATGGAACCTAATTTTCCACAAGGAGGAACTCTCCATACCTACATTTCCTCGTTCCAGATGCGGGGCTCGTCCGCCGGTTGAATCCTGTATTTGCGGTCCAGCTTGACGACGCGGCGGTTCTGGCGCCGTATCAAAACGCTGGCGTCGTCCCAAGCCACGACGATGCCGATCACGTCATTTTGTTCCAACGCGTCGCGCACGACCCGGACTTTCGTCCCTTCCACCCGCAGGCGGTCCAACTCGTTCTCGTCCACCATTTTGACCTCCTCGGTCTTGTTATACTGAAAATAAAAACCCGCGGAACGGCGGTTCCGCGGGCCTGAAGCAAAATCGCAGCGCCTGGAATTTACCCGACGTGCTCCATCGAATCGTTCGTCTCGTACCAATAATCCAACACCTTGCCGGACATGACGCGGCTGCGGACGTATTCCGCCTGGCGTTCCGTAAACGAATCGGTCCACGGAATTTCCAGCTCTTCGCACATCTTCACGACCGTGAGCAGTTCCGACCATGCGACGTAGCGTTTGTACCAGAAAAATTGCGGGTGCTCGATCATATAAGGATACAGATCGTCGAACTCGGTATGTTTGCAGTCGAGCGCGCGCTCGAAATGGACTTTGGCGTCTTCCAACTTATGCATGAAATAATCGACGGACGGCTGAATGTTTCCCATTGCTGCTCGCCTCCCTTTCTGCAGGTCCCCTCTATTATACGTGATCGTGAGCGGCACGAAAAGGGATGTTTCGCCCGGATGGGGCGATTTTATTCGGCGAACGTGATCTCGTTGTTGTCCAGGGACTTGATTTTCACGAGCGACTCGAGCCGGTAGCCGAGCTCCCGCAGCGTTCTCCCGCCTGCCTGGAACGACTTCTCCAGCACGATTCCGATGCCGGCGAGGCGCGCCCCGGATTGCTCGACGATGCGGATCAGCCCGCGGGCCGCATCCCCATTGGCGATAATATCATCGATGAATAAGACCGTATCTTCCGGTTGCAACAGATGCCGCGAAACGATGAGATCCGTCACGATCCCCTTCGTAAAGGAAGGCACTCTTTCCATATATGCGTCCGGTTCGCCGAGAAGCGTCTTCTTGCGTCTCGCGAACACGAGCGGCACGCCCAGTTCCAAAGCGGTCGCGAAAGCGACGGGGATGCCGGAAGACTCCACCGTGATCACCTTGGTGATCGCCACGCCGGCGAAACGCCGCGCGAATTCCCGCCCCATCTCCATCGTAAGCTGAGGATCGACGCCGTGGTTCAGCAGCGAATCGACCTTGAGCACATCGGAGTTCAGGACACTGGCTTCCTTCAAAAGCCGTTCCTTCAAAATGTCCATATTTCCACCCCGCCCGATCTTTTTCCGTTTAACGTATCATATCTGCTAATGTTGCGCAATCAAAAAAAGACGAAACCCTCCGATCGCGTCGGAACGGGTTTCGTCTCGCGGCCCTCGGCCGTCATAGCGGTCAGCGGGCGTGCAGTTCCTGTTTCTCGGCCAGCATATGCACGGCCAAAATGAACATCGCGTGGGACCAGGTCAGCGGCACGACCCAAGCCGTTCCGCCGGTTTCCTTGTCCACCTGTTCGGGCAGAAGGCCGGACTCCGTGACGTGGTCGAGCGCGTAGTCGAGCAGCTTTCTCGCCTCGTCGTACCGCCCTTGCAGCGTCCGGAAATGGCCGAGCCACAGCGTGGTCAGAATCCAAGGGTTGCCTCCGATGTAGGAGTCGTCCTCGTATCGCCGGATGCCTCCGACCGGATGGGAAGTGAGCAGCTTTTCCACGGCGTCTGCCGTATGGGCCATCCGGGATTCACCGGCCGGCACCATGCCGAACGGAACGCTGAGGCCCAGCAGGCTCACGTCGACGATCGGATCGAATTCCAACACGTGGCGGACGTAAGCTTTATCCCGCGGCAGGACTTCACCCTTCTCCCCGCGCGCAATCGCCGTATCATAGGCTTCCTTGGAAACCGTAATTTTGCGTCCGCGGTAGTAGGAGGATTTGGCCTCGTTCCAGCTGCCGTCTTCGACCGACTTGGCGATGCCGCGCGCGGCCTCATCCCAAGCCTGGGCCAGGTCATCGCGCCCTTGCCGCCGGGCGAAGGACGCCGCCGCGGTCAGGCCGCCGTATACCGCCGCGGCGGAATACGTGTGCTCCGCTTCGCGCTCTTCCCACAAATCGCGGCTCGGAAGCGGCAGCCCCGTCTCCGGATCGATGAAGCCGGCCAAATACGCCGCCCCCTTCTCTACCGCGGGCCACATGCGGGCCAGGAAAGCCTCGTCTTCGCCCGAATGGACGAAATACTCCCACATGCCCCATAGCAGCGAAGCGCCTTCGTCGATTTGCAGCCCCCAGCTCGGAGCCAGACGTCCGTCGTGATAGTGGCGCTGCTGCCAAGAGCCGTCCGGCTCCTGGGCCGAAACCGCCCAGTCGTAAAATTTCTCGGACAACGATCCGAGCCCGGCCGCGTTGAACGCGGTCGTGACGAAAGCCGCGTCGCGGCCCCAACTATACCCGTAGCCCCCGCAACGGGTAAAGTATTCGTCGAACTCGGGTGCGGCCACGATTGTACCCGTCTTCTCGTCGGCCATCAGCTTCATGGCCAGCAAAGAACGTTCGTAGAGTGTCCGGATTTCCTCGCCGCCTCCCGGACAAGGAGCGGCGTTCGCAAGGAAACGGTCCCAATAGGCGAGCGTGTCCGCGAGCCATTCGGCCGCTGGGATGCTCTTCGCTTCCGCGAGAGCATCCAGCGCTTCTCCGCGAGACATGCCCGCCGCGTAATAAATCGGCAGTTCCACCGTGGTTCCGGGCGTTAGCGTGCCCAGATCCCATTCCAGGACGCCGTCGGATTGCATGTCGATCGTATTGCCGTTCGTTTCTCCCCGAAGCGCGGCATGGCGGGCTCCGCCGCCGGCTTGATAGCCCGCGCACTCGGATGAGCTTCCTACCGCGAATGCATATTCATGGCGGAAATGAAGCAGCGCGTCGTGTTCCCCCCGGAACTCCGTCGTCGCGAAAAGCTCATTGTCCGCTATGCGGAAAGATCCGTAATGCACGAAAGATACGCGCCCCGGCCCTTCTCCCCGATAGGTCAGCCGGTATAACCGAACGAAAATCGGCTTGCCCGGCACCGCGAAGTCCGTCTGCTCGACCGTAACCGGCGCATCCGGATGGGAGGCGGTTACGCGATAAGCGTTGCTTCGCGGGACGTATCCCGCGTCGTGGCTCCATCCGTCCCCGGCGTCGTCGAACCAGGATACGCCCCCCGGCGCCCCGTCCCACTTCAGTCCCGTACGGATTTCGTCCACATGCTGCGGAATGTCGATGTGCGGCCACCACAGCCGATACAATCTCCCGGTTCTTCCGAGGGAAACCAGCATCTCGGAATTGCCCGCGATCGCGTCGATCAGATAGGGCTTCTTGCTCAAGTGCTCTTGCAGTTTCGCTTCGCTGTTCATGCAGCATCTCCTTATAAAGCCCGGAAACGCCGGACGATTCTCCCGGGCGGGTTAGTCATAGTCAAAAACCCGAAACGGCGGTGCCGGTCCGCGATGGCCGCAGGCCGGGACATCCGTTCCCCCCCTTGGGTCCGTGAATCGTCCTACAACCATTTTACCTGAACTTGTTTGTTGCGCAACCGGGGTGCTATAATTTTCTAAATCTTCGGAGGGGGCATGAATCCCATGGACGTACGGCCATCGCAAGACGAATACGGCGGGCATTTCGGCAATTACATCCGCCTGGTACCCGAGGGGAATCTGATCGACATTCTGGCAGCCCAAGAAAGCCAAACCTTCTCGCTGATCTCCTCGTTGGATGAGAGCCAAGGAGACCACCGGTACGCGGAAGGAAAATGGTCGCTGAAAGAAGTGATCGGCCACATCCCCGATACGGAGCGCGTCATGAGCTACCGCCTGCTCCGCATATCCAGAGGAGACGAAACGCCGCTTCCCGGTTTCGACCAGGATTTGTTCATCCAAAACGCTCCTTTCGGCGGTTGGAGCTTCAGCCAGCTCGCCGAAGAGTACCGCGCGGTTCGCCAAGCGACGCTTTCGCTGTTGAGGGGCCTGACGGAGGACGCTTGGAACCGCCGCGGAACGGCCAGCAACGTCGGGATGACCGTCCGGGCGCTGGCGAACGTCATCGCGGGACATGAGCTTCACCACGTGGGCATCATCCGGGACAAATATTTGTAGAATGTGAAAGGGACGGACTCGCGATCGGCGAGTTCCGTCCCTTCTTCTATCCCGGGAAGCATGTCCGTCCGTTCCCTCTCATATCTTCTTAGGAAGAGCGGACAAGACGAGGGGGATTCGACGGGCGTGAGTGGTTGGTGGAAAAGCTTGCAGGTCGGATTTACGTTTATCGGGACCGTCGTGGGCGCCGGGTTCGCTTCCGGAAAAGAGGTCATGCAGTTTTTCACCCGTTTCGGACAGTGGAGTCCTTTGCTCATTTTGTGCGCCACTTTGTTTTTCGTATGGATCGGTTCGAAAATCATGCTCCTCGCGGCGGAGATGAAGGCGGCTTCCTACGAGGACTTGAACAAGCATCTGTTCGGGGACAAAATCGGCCGCGGCGTCAGCCTTGTCATGCTGTTCGTGCTTCTCGCGGTGAATGCCGTCATGCTTGCGGGCGCAGGTTCGATTTTCTCCGAGCATCTCAATCTGAGCTACCAAAGCGGACTGCTTATCACGATGTTCGCCTGTTTCGTGCTGCTTCGCAAAGGGATATCCGCCATCATGACGATCAACACGCTTGTCGTTCCGATCATGATCCTGTTCACGGCCATCCTCGTGTTCGATACGCTCGGCAGCCCCGGTCACGGCAGGTGGATGTCGTTCGAAACCGATGCTTCTTTGTGGGCCGCCGGCTTGTCTCCGTTCCTATATGCGGCGTTTAACCTTTCGATGGCGCAGGCTGTGCTGGTTCCGCTCGGTTCCTCCATCGGCGATCCCCGCGTCTTGCGGCGCGGGGCTTGGCTGGGCGGCATCGGGATCGGCCTGCTGCTGTTCGCCGGCCACGTGACTTTAGCGGCTCGGATGCCGGGCGTCGAACGCTTCGATATCCCCATGGCGGGTATCGCCCGGGAATTCGGTGCTTGGATCCATTGGATCTACGTGCTGCTTATTTTTTCGGAAATTTTCACGACGCTGGTGGCCGATATATTCGGGCTGACCGTTCAGCTGCAAGAGAGGATGCGCATCCCCCGAAGCATCCTGACCGCCGGATTGCTGATCGTATGCTTCGGCGTGGGCCAATTCGGCTTCGGGCCTCTGTTGTCCACGCTGTATCCATTGTTCGGCATGCTCAGTCTGGGCTGGCTGTTCCTGATGGGCCGTGACCGGGCACTCGGGAACGGGAGTCCTCCCGCTGCGCCCCCCACTCCATGATCCTCGCGGAAGGCAATCCTTGCCGCACGGCATCCGCCACATGGCGATGGCACGTAAAAAGGATGACCTGACGGTCAGACGCGATCTCCTCCAGCACCGATACGGTCTGCCGGAGGCGCCGTTCGTCGAAATGCACGAACAGGTCGTCCAGCAGCAACGGAAGCGGCACCTCCCGCGAGGCGGCTCCGGCCAGCGCGAAGCGCATGGCCAAATAGAGCTGCTCCTGGGTCCCCCGACTGAGAAAGGCACTGTCCGTTACGCGCCGGTCCGGCGTTTCCACGCGGATGGCGGGCGTATCGCCGGGAACCGTGATCCGCGCGTATGCGCCCTCCGTCATCCGCGAGAAATACCGGGACGCGAGCCTCAGCACCTCGGGCTGGCGTTCTTCTTCGAAAACCGCTTTCGTATCCTGCAGCAGTCTGTCGGCGAGCGTCAGAACCGCATAACGTTCGGCCAGGCGCTCGAGCTTGCCTTCCGCTTCCGCCAGCTTGGCGAGCCGATCCTCCGACTCCGCTTCTTCACGAAGGCGTTCCAGCTCCTGCGCCAAGCGTCCCCTGCGATCAAGGAGCTCCGTGCGGGAAGCCTCCGCGGCCTTCCACTTCTCTTCCGCGTCACGGACCATCCATGCCAGAGCCGCCTCGTCGTGTTCGACGAGCAGGCGCTGAAGTTCAGATACCGCGGCGGGATCTTTCCCCGCTTCCATCCGCAGCTCGACCTCTCTTCGCTCTCGCGACAACACCCTCCGGCTTTCGTCGATACGGAGCCTGCGCTCGTATTCCTCCTCGTCCGCTGCGCCTGAGCGCGCGACCGTTGAAGTTGTCGCCGCTTCGGCCACTAACAGGGCCGCGCGGGCATCCGCCAGTTCCGGTTCGGCCGACGCGATCGTCCGGTCCAGGCGTGCCGCTTCATCCCGCACGGACCGTTCTTCCAATGAGCGTCGGTAAAGCCAACTGACGGAGAGTACGGGGTCGGCTTCCATTGAGGCGGGAGGAGGGCATACCTCGAATAACGCCACAGCCGCCTCCCGGAACGCCGCCTGCGCTTCGTCCAGCGCGGTTAGCCGTTCCTCCGTCCTGTCCCTCCGGAGAAGAGAGGCCTGTCCTTGCTCGGCCATTCCGAGCAGCTCCTGCAGATCATCCGGCGACAGGGATAGGGGAAGCCCATACCTGCGAAGCCATTCCATCCATTCGGCTTGCAGCTCATCCAGACGGGCAGCAGCTCGCCGCGTCTCTGCATGCAGCGCTTCAAACTCGCGGTCCAGCTCGGAGAGCCGGCGCCTCCACTCTTCCTGCCGGGCCGATTCCCTGTCGGTTCTTTCTATAAGCGCCAGCCAATTCTGAACGGACTGCCTTAGCTGCATCCATGCTCTCTCGGAGGATTCACCGATCCCCGCCTCCGTTCGGCTGTCGAACAGAACTCCGGCCGCTTTGCCGGGATCGACCAGAAGCTCAGCCAGCCGTTGTTCGGCACGCCTGCGGTATTCTCCCGCCTGTTCTGCGGGATAGGAAGGGCTTGCTGCTCCGCGTTTGCCTGCAAGTGCAGTGAAGAAAGCCGCGGCCGCGAACAGGGCCGCTCCGACCCATTCCACCGCGGCAACGGTAGAGGATTCAGAGCCCTGAACCACTGCGAACACCAACGCAAGCGCAACGATGCCCGAAGCGGCGGAAGCGGCGTACCTCGGCAGTCCACCGGTACCGGCGGAGCCGCCGGCCCGTCCTCCGCCACCCGACGCCCGTGTCCCCCGCTTCCTCGAAACGAGGATTTCTTCCTGCGTAGGCGCGCCAGAGAGCAGGGCGCGGTCCCATCGGCGCATTTCATCCTCCAGCGCGTTCCATGCGTGCTGGAGCGTCTCGCGATTGCGGGAACGGAACGGCCCGAACGGCAAGTCATACTCCGAGGCTCCTTCGTCCGACCGCAGCGCCGTTGGATTCCTGCCGGCCGTGGCCGCGTCCATCTCTGCCCGAACGGCGATGCGCTGACGCTCAATCCGCCCGGCTTCGGTTTCCATTCGCTCCATCGTCCGATTCGCGTCGCCCCACGCTAGCTGAAGGCGTCGCAAAGGCTCTCTTTCTGCTGTCACCCGGACGAATGCCCGCAAGCCGTCAAGCGGCATGCCGGGAGAAAGCCGCTGACGCAGCGTATCCAGCGCGTCCTCCAGCATGCGGAGCTCCGACGAAAGAGAATCCCTTTCCTCCAACCGGGCGGCCGTTGCTTCTCGCATGGCTTCCAGTCTCTCCAGTTCCAGCGCTCGGTCAAGCAAGTCGGCATCCCATCGCAGGGATGCCCGTTCCTTACGGAGCTCACGCATGGATGCCTCCGCCTTAGCAAGCCGTTCCGCCGCGGCGTCCCGGCGGCGAAGCAACTCGCGCCATTCCGCAGTTGCTTCCTCCGACAGCGGCGGCGCGGACGGATCCGGCAGGCGCAGCGCCAGTTCCCTCTCTTCCTCCAGCAGCACTTGCCTACGGAGCCACAGTTCCCTGGCATCCAAGGCACCGCGATAGCCGGCGGCTTTCCGCGCTAATTCGGGCAGTTCCGCTTCCAGCGCCGACAGCCCTGCGTTCGCTTGCTCCATCGACTCGACCGCTTCCCGATACTGCGCCACCTGGCTGCGCCCTTGCCGGATCGCCGCTTCCGTCTCCTTGATCGAGGCGAGCAGGCGATTCATTTCCGGGACCGTTCCTTTCGGGCGGTACAGCTTGTCCACCTCGGAGGCGAGCCTGCGCCTGACTTCCGCCAGCGACGCTCCCCCGGCCAATCCCGCGTGGTAAAGGAAGCTGCCGATCTCGTCACCCTGCAGCGTCAACAACTCGTGCAGCTCGTCGAGCGAGACGGCGAACAACTGGCGGAACAGCCGCTCGGACACTCCGCCGAGCGCGCGGCGTTCCCATTCCTGCTGCGTCCAAGGCAGCTCCAATCCGTTGCCGTCTCGAACGAGGATTCCGCCCGCGCTTTTGCGGCCGCTGCCGCCGCTGCCGTCGGCGTAACGTTCGATCGCCAGCTCTCTGCCGTCACGGGCGAGAAGCGACAAACCGCCGCCATGCCTCCCGCCGAACACGGGCTCTCCCCGTTCCACCGGGTCCTTCCTCGTCGGAATCCCGTACAGCATGGCGCGGATGAAGCGAAGCAGCGAACTTTTGCCGGCTTCATTCGGCCCGTACACGACGGTAACCGCCGCCTCCAGAGACACGGACATGTCGCGCAGCGGCCCGTAACCGTCCACTCTCAGCTCTCTTATGTACACGTTCCGTTCCTCCTCCGGAAAGGGAAAGGTATACCTACCCCGTCAGCCCGCATCCTCATCCTGCAGCATCGCAACAACCGTTTCCGTTGCCCGGCGGATGAGCCCGGCTACTTCCTCGTCCGTACGTGAAGTAAGCCACTCGCGCAATTTAGGCTGCTGCCTCAGCGTCTCCAGGGCTTCTTCCGCGAACGTCCGGCCGGCCATGGGGTCTTCCGCTGCCTGCAGCCCGCGCCGGACGAGTTCCCCGAGGAAACCGTCCTCTTCCCCGATCGCCGCCAAGTCGGCCTCCCGCGAGGTGCGTACGACCAGAGATTCCGGCCAAACCCAATCGTCCCTCTCATCCGGAGATCCAAGCCACTCGCGCAGCTCCTCAAGCCATTCTTCGGCCAACGAATCCCGAAGCAACTGACGGTGCAAAGCTCCGCTTCCCACCAGCTTCGCGCGCAGGATGACGGGCCGTCCCGCCGCGCCCGCGCGAGCCTCTTCCGCGGCTCGGAGAAGGCGTTCCTTCAGCTGCTGCTCCCTCTCCAATCCTTCGATGGAAACCGAGACTTCCCGCCACAGCACCTCAGCCGTATCGCGGAAATCCATCCGGATCTCTCCCGTATCCGAGACGCGGACGACATAAGCGCCCTTGGGCCCCGTCTCGCGGATGTTCCGACCTTGGATGTTACCCGGATATACGACGTGCGGGTATTCGTGCAGCACGCGCCGATCGTGGACGTGTCCAAGCGCCCAATAGTCGAAGCCGGCGCCGACCAATTCCGCGAGCCGGCACGGCGCGTAATTGTCATGGCCGGGATCGCCGTCCACGTTCGCGTGGAGCAAAGCCAAATGAAAAGGCGCACCCTCTCGCTTTGCGAAACGGAGCGCCAAATTGTCGGTGACCGCGGCCGTCGGATAAGAGATCCCGTAGACGTGCGCGGCGAGCGTACCGTCCCTGCGGCGGGCTTCCGCGCATTCTACGGTCCCCGAGCCGAACACGCGGATGCCGGCCGGCCAGTCCAAACGGGCTTGCCGGCCGCTCTCCGGATCGTGGTTGCCGTGCACGGCGAACACGCCGATTCCCTCATCCGCCAGCTCCGTCAACATACGTTGAAGACGCAGCTGCGCCCGGAGCGATCGGTCCGCCATGTCATACAGGTCGCCGGCCAGCACGACGAAGTCCGCCCCTTCGAGGACCGCCGTATCCACAAGGCGGCGAAACGACCCGAACGTCGACTCGCGAAGGCTTTCCCGCACCGCGTCCGGCACTTTGCCGAGCCCTTTGAACGGGCTGTCCAGATGGAGATCGGCGGCATGAACAAACGTAAACGGTACTCCCATTGTCTTCTTCTCCCGGATCAGTCAGAATCGGCGGCGGATTCGGCTTCCGCGGAATCCCGTTGCCCGCCGTACCCGACGTAAATGCTCTTCAGCTCCCCGATGACCCGGTTGAGCGAGTAGCTCTTTTTCGCCTTGTTCCACGCGGCGCGGGCCATCTCGTAACGGAAATGCGGATCGGAGATCACCGTATCCAAGGCGTCGGCGAGCGCGGCCGGATTTTCCGACGGCACGAGCAACCCGTTCGCGCCGTTATCGATCTGCTCCGCGATCCCCCCGACGTCCGTTCCGACAAGAGCGAGTAGACAGAGCGCGGCTTCCGCGAATACGGAACCGAACGCTTCCGCGCGGGATGGCAGCACGAAAACGTCGAAGAAAGGCATGAGTTCTTCGGGATGGAGCATGTACCCGTAAAAAATCGTGTCGTCGTAAATGCCAAGCCGCTTGGCCATGCTTTCCAACTCTTCGCGGATCGGACCGTCGCCGATGATATGAAGCACGAACGGCTTGTTTCTCTTTCGGAGCTCCGCGCAAGCCTCCAGCAGAATGTCCAGGCCTTTGGCAGGGACGAGCCGGCACACGGTGACCAATTGCGCGACCGCGTTATCGTGGGAAATCGGCTTGAACCTTTTTTCGTCGTAGCCGTTGGGAATGACCCGGATCGCCGCCGGATTGCGCATGTACTGCCCCATATAGTTCGCAAACGACTGCGACACAGTGGTCAGCAAACCGGCATGCCTTTCCAGCTCGCCGTAGATCGACGTGAGGAACCGATGCTCCGGTCCGTCGGTCGCGATGCGGCCGTTCAAGATCAATTCCCGCTCGAAACTCGAGTGAACGGTCATGATCACGGGCGTATCGGGAAATACGCGCTTCATCGCCATTGCGGCGATCGGATGGTGGGCGTGGATGAGGTCGAACTTCTGGCCCGAAAGCCGGAGCTTCGTCCACCAAATATAATCTTTATAAGTTTGCAAATATTTGTCGACGATCGCGTTGCCGGCGTAAGGCCGCCAATCGAACGTATCGAACTCGACGTCTTCGCGTCCTTTGTTACGGATGCGCTTCGGAAGGGAAAACAGCTCCATTTCCCACCCGATTTTACGGAACCGCTCTCTAATATAGGGAACCATGGACGAGACGCCCCCCGGCTGTTCCGGCGGGAAAAACAGCGCCTGCAGGATGTTCATGGGCGATTCCTCCTCGGTATGCCGACCTTCTCGGTCTATGGAAAATATGATATATTAGAACATATGTTTCTGTAAAGAAAGCTTCATTTTCCGGCCAAAAGGAGCCCTTATGCCTTCTATCGACGTTTCCGCGAACAACCCGGGACTTCTGTTTTCCTCCTCGATCTCGGTCGTCGTGCTCGGCTTGATGCTGTTCATGGCGTTCCGCCTGCATGCCGGCAACCGAAGGGCTGCCTATCGTAATCTCCTCGTTTCGCTTGGTTTCATCCTTATCCATCACGCGCTTCAGCTGGCCTTGTCGGTCGGCTGGCTTCCCCAAGCGGCCGGATTCGGCTTCGCCGGCAAGCTGCTCCAGGTTTTCGCGTTCATCGTCATGAACTTCGCGATATTCGAGCTGTACTTTCGCCGGCGTTCCCGTACGCGAATGTGGTTCATCGGATTGCTGGTTCTCGGCGCCTTTATCGGTGCCGGCGATCTGATTCCCGGTCCCGGCGTCCCGAATGCCGGCTCGGATTGGGGAGCCCGCTTGGCGCACACGCCCGTCCTCGACGGCTATTTCCTCTTGCTGCCTCTGCTGTTCGGCCTCATGATCGGGCCCCATATCGGGCAGCGTCGTAAATACGGCGCGGGACTTGCCGCCGCTTTCTTCGCCCAGCTTTGCGCCGTCATCGCTCAGTATGGGCCGGCCGACGCAGCCGAATTCGGCAATCTTGCGGAGCTGCTGCGCGTCGTCTATTACGTCTTGCTCTTCACGCTGCTGTTCGAGCGGGTCGTCGAGCTCATGATGACCGCTTACCGCTCTTCCATTACGGACGGACTGACGAATCTGTACAACCGCCGGTATTTCATGGGCCAGTTGGAAAGGGCTCTGAGGTCTGGCAAGCCTGTGGGCGCGATTTTCTGCGACATCGACAATTTCAAAAGGCTGAACGATACGCATGGCCATCACAAGGCTGACGGCGTGCTCAAACAGGTCGCTGCCCTGATCGCGGAAGAAACCGAAGGTATAGGCGTCGCGGGCCGATACGGCGGCGAGGAGCTCGTCGCGTTCGTGGTGGGTCCCGCGCTCGCCGCGGCACAGGCGGCCGAATCGATCCGTTCTCGCACGGAGAAGGAAAGCATCGTGACGCTGAGCGTCGGACTGCGCGTCGCCGTCCCGGGTGAAGGCATCACCGCTGAAGAACTGCTTAAGCAAGCCGATCAGGCGATGTACTTCAGCAAGACGAGCGGAAAAAACCGCGTGACGGATTACGCCGGCATGCCGCAGACGGATAGGGCGCCCGCCGCGATGAAACGCTAGCAAGAGCAGCCAGGAAGGAGAAACACCGCATGACCGATTTGAAACTCGACTTGCCGCCTGCGTTCATTAGGAGCGTCTCGCGCCTGCTGGACGGGGAAACCGAGCGTTTTTTACATAGTTATGAAGAACCGAGAAGTTACGGGTTGCGCATCAACCGATTGAAGGTGGCCGAGGGTCACCCCATGGAAGCGAAACTCGTTTCCCAGTTCGGACTTCAGCCCGTTCCCTGGTGTCCGGACGGATATAGGTACGAGGAAGCCACGCGTCCCGGCCGCCATGTGTACCATGCGGCTGGGCTTTATTACATCCAGGAGCCGTCCGCGATGATCGCGGCGGAATTGCTGGATCCCCAGCCGGGAGAGACGGTGCTCGACCTCGCGGCCGCTCCAGGCGGGAAAACGACGCAACTCGCCGCTTTGATGCGCGGAAAAGGCTTGCTCGTGGCCAATGAAATCCATCCCGCAAGGGCGAAAATATTATCCGAAAACGTGGAAAGGCTCGGCATTACGAACGCCGTCGTCACGCAGGCTTCCCCGCAGGAGTTATCCGCGCGTTTTCCGGAAGCGTTCGACCGTGTGCTGCTGGATGCCCCTTGCTCGGGAGAGGGCATGTTCCGCAAAGATCCGGACGCCGTCCGGGAATGGTCGCCGGAGGCGGTGGAAGCCTGCGCGGCTCGCCAGCGGGACATCCTTCCGCACGCCGCTTCCATGGTGAAACCCGGCGGCAAGCTGCTGTACTCGACCTGCACGTTCAACACGCTCGAAAACGAGGAGACGATCGCCGACTTCCTGTCCCGATTCCCCGAGTTCCGCCTGCACCGCGAGGAGCGGATGTGGCCGCATCTCGGACAAGGCGAAGGGCACTACGCCGCGCTGCTGATCAAAGACGGCGGCGGCGCGTCTCAGACACCGCATTCGGAGCCGGGAAGGCGAGGGTCATCCCCTCCCCGCAAAACCAAAGGAGGCAAAACCCCGGAATCCTCCTCCTTCCCATCCTATGTCGCATTCGCGGAAGAATCGCTGCCGGGATTCACGCTGCCGGCCTACGGACAGCCGCTCGTTTTCGGTGACGCCCTATACTGGCTGCCGGTACCGCCCGGCTCTCCGATCACGCCCGACTCGCTGCGGGGCTTGAAGGTTCCGCGGCCGGGCCTGCATCTCGGGGATCTGCGCACCGGCGGGCGGTTCGAGCCGAACCATGCGCTGGCGATCGCGGTTCCCGTATATGCCGCACGCCTCTCCGAGGATTTCGCCGCCGATTCCCCGGAAGCGGCCGCTTATTGGCACGGCGAGACGCTCCCGGCTCCTCAAGGAGCCAAAGGATGGGGATTGGCGGCCGTCGACGGCTTCCCGCTCGGATGGGTCAAAGCCAGCGACGGGCAATATAAAAACCGCCTCCCCAAAGGGCTGCGGTCGTTATATGTTAACTAAAAGTAACGTTGGAACGGCTGAGTCACTCTCTTCTGGCTCTGTAACGTTAAAAAGTAACGCTGGAACGGCTGAGTCACTCTCTTCTAGCTATGTAACGTTAGAAAGTAACGTTGGAACGGCAGAATCATTTTCTTTCGGCTCTGTAACGTTAGATAGTAACGTTGGAACGGCTGAGTCAGAAGGAATTGTACAAGAAAGTTACATAACTCCGCGAAAAAACAAGACCGGCTGAACGCAGCCGGTCTTCTCTTATGCTTCAGATGAGTCCGAGCCGCTCCAAAGCGACCGCGACTCCGTCTTCGTTATTGGACAGCGTGACCGAGTCCGCTTCCGCCTTCACTTCGGCAGGGGAATTGTCCATGGCCACTCCGTGCCCCGCGAATGAGATCATGCCGATATCGTTGTAATAATTGCCGATCGCCAGCACCTGCTCGCGCGGAATTCCGCGGATGCCGGCCAGCTTCTCCAGCGATTTGCCTTTGGTCGCGTGCGGATGCTGCACGTCGATGAAGTTGTCCCCGCTGCGGATGTAATGGAGTTCGTGCGTCCATTGCTGCCACTCGTTTTCGACGGTATCGAGAACTTCCTTCGGCGCGTAAATCGACAGCTTCACCGTATGCTCCGGCATGCCTTCAACGGCATCGCGCAAAATCGGACGGGCAAACATGCTCCCGTACATTTCCGCGACGTGGTCTTCCAGCCGGTTCACGAACAGGTCGAAGGAAGTGTTCATGTCAAAATGGATGTCTTCCCGTCGCAAATAAGCGATGTACCGTTCCGCGAGCTCGGGGGTAATCCCGGTCTCGAACAGCACGGTCCGCGAGGCGCTGTCCACGATGGAAGCCCCGTTATGCGTGATCATGGTACCTTCAAGTCCGAGTTCCTTCAACACGGGCAAGGCGCTCGTGGAACCCCTGCCGGTGCAGAGCACGATTTCCGCGCCATTGCGAGAAGCCGCGCGAACGGCTTCCTTCACCCGGGGCGTCACTTCGTGCGCGTCGTTCAACAGCGTGCCATCTACATCCAAAGCGATCAAACGGTAAGTCAATTCGGCTCCTCCTTACGGTACTGCCTCAAGCTGTCGATTTCCGACTCCGTCAATTCCCGCGATTCCCCCGGGGCCAGCGAGGGATCGAGTTCCAATGGACCCATCGAGACCCGGCGCAAGTAAAGCACCTGCTGTCCGACCGATTCGAACATGCGCTTCACTTGGTGGAACTTGCCCTCGTGGATCGTGAGCTCGATCCAGCTCACCGCGTTTGATTCTGCGTCGCGCAGACGTCCCCGCGCCATTCTCGCTACCGGCTCGGCCATCTCCGGATGAGACGGCGCTTCCTCCGGCGCCGAGACCGCCAATACGCGCAACTGCGCCGGCATCGTTACGTATCCGTCGTCCAGCTCGACTCCCCGGCGGAAAGCTTCCGCTTCCGTCTCTCCCACCTCGCCGGTGACGATGGCGCGATAGGTTTTCGGCACGTGTTTGCGCGGAGACAGCAAATCATGCGAAAGTTTGCCGTCGTTCGTGAGCAGCAGCAAACCTTCCGTATCCTTGTCCAATCGGCCCACGGGAAAAGGGGAGAAAACCGCGAGCTCCGGATCCAGCAAATCCAGCACGGTGCGGTCCCGAGAATCCTCGGTGGCGGACACGACGCCGGCCGGTTTATGCAGCAGTACATAGACGGTGTCGCGGTACCGCACGGTTTCCCCGTCTAAAACGACGATATCCCGCCCGGGATCCACCTGCATGCCCGGATCTTTGGCGCGCTCCCCGTTAACGGTGACGCCCCCTTGGCGAACCAGCGCTTTGATTCCGCTACGGGTGCCGTACCCCAGATTGCCCAACATTTTATCCAATCTCATCGTGTTTTTCATGGCAAGCCCATCCTTCCTCGCCTTTAAACCCAACGCCAGCCCGGAAGCCGTTCGTTCTTCAGGACCGCTCCGTCCCACCGGCCCCAGCCTGCCGGAAAACCGTCTACGCACACGAGAGCCCAACCTCTGCCTTCCAGCGGGTTCTTGTCTCCCTGCAGCCGACATCCGCGTGATGGAACGAAGGGACCCGCCGGTTGGCGAGCCCCTTCGGATGACCTCTCGTCGCAAACAGTCCCGTATGTCCGTTTCCGGTTCGAATCTTAAGGTTCATTATAGCGTACCGCCGATACGATCGACCAGACCGGCATCGACGATTTTCAGCAAAAATCCTTCAAACGGCGCCGACGACGGATTCTCCCTAAGCACGGCCAGCGACTCCTCCAAACGGGAACGCAAATCGTCCAAATCGAGCCCGAGCACGACGGCCGGGTATCCCGTCAGCTTCCGTTGCGCCTGCTCCATCAGCTTTACGGCTCCGGCGCGGTTGCCGTTGTTCCAGTGGTGCAGCCCGACTGCCGCTTGAAGCAGCCCTTGGAGCAGCGGATGCCGTCCCTCCTCGAGCCACAGCTCTTCCATCAGCTCGTGGCACTCGAAGTAGTCGCCGTCCACGTTAAATTGATACGCGAACTTGGCGAACCTCGGATCATCCGCCACGTCTGGCCATCTTACGCGTGCACCGGAAAATTCCGCGCCGTCCACGGTCAGTGACCTCCGCCTTTATTCAGCCGGCTCAACGCATCCTGGATTTCCGCGGACAGATCCTTCAGCCCGCGAATATCCTCCTGCTCCCACAGCTCGTTAAAACGCAGCTGAAACTGGGCGGCCTCCCGGATTTTCCGGAAGAAATACAGCTCCTGGATCGCGTTCAGCACGTTCCGGACGGTTCCCGCGCTTTCCTCGAACTCCTGCTGGGCATCCACGATTTCCTGGCGGATGCTCGACATCTCCGTATCCAGCAGGGACGCAGCCTCGGCGGCGGCCCGCAGCCGCTCGCGCACGTGCGGAGGCAGCTGCTCCTTATATTTGTAATTGAGAGAGTGCTCGATCGTCGCCCAGAAGTTCATCGCGAGCGTCCGGATCTGGATCTCGGCCAGCACGGGCATGGAACCGAGAGAGGTTTGCACCGGATACTCCACGATCAAATGGTGGCTGCGGTACCCGCTGTCTTTGTAATTCGTCACGTAGTCCTTCTCGTATACGAGCATCATGTCCTTGCGTTGACGGATCATCTCCGCGACCTTGCGGATGTCGTCCACGAATTGGCACATGATGCGGATGCCCGCGATGTCTTCGATCCCGGTTTCGATCCGGTCCAGCGGAACGTTCAGCCGACGCGCCTTCTCCAGGATGCTGGAAATTCTCTTCACGCGTCCCGTCACGAATTCGATCGGCGCGTATTCGTCCCTCGCTTTCAATTCCTTGCGAAGCGACTTGAACTTGATTTTCAGCTCTTCAACCGCTTGCTGATAGGGCAACAAAAACTTGCCCCAGTCCCGTCCGTCCATGGCTTACCTCCTGACTTGCCCGCCCCGATGATCGGCTCCGACCGCTTGCGTGATCCTCGAGTAGCCGTCCTGCTTCAGGCGTTCGCGAAGTCCCTTGTGGATTTCGCGAAGCACTCCCGGCCCCCGATAGATCAAAGCGGTATACACTTCGACGAGGCTGGCTCCGGCACGGATTTTCTCGTAGGCGTCGTTCGCGTCGAAAATGCCTCCGGACCCGATGATCGGCAATTTACCTTGCGTCAATGAATATAGCGTACGGATGACTTCCGTGGATTTCTTCGTAAGCGGCCGTCCGCTTAATCCGCCGGTTTGGCCGGCGTGGGCGTGCGTAAGGCCGTCGCGCCCGATCGTCGTGTTGGTGGCGATAATGCCGGACACGCCGCTTTGTAGGATCGCTTCCGCCATATAGCCCAACTGTTCGTCCGAGTTGTCCGGCGCGATTTTCACCAATACGGGTTTCGGCGCTTCGCCGTGGCGTTCCGCCTGAACGGCCATTTCGTCCTTAACCGCCGACAGCAAGGAAAGCAGCTCGTCCCCGTGCTGCAAGGCGCGCAGGTCCGGCGTATTCGGAGAACTGATATTGACGACGAAGAAATCCCCGTACGAAAACAGCTTCTGCAGGCAGGCGCGGTAATCGTCCGCCGCCCGCTCGTTCGGGGTGACCTTGTTTTTGCCGATATTCACGGCGAGCGGAATCCTCCGGCGCTTCAGGCGCGAGAGACGCTCGGCCATCGCGTCGGCCCCTTCGTTGTTGAAGCCCATGCGATTGATGAGCGCTTCGTCCGGAGGCAGCCGGAACAACCGCGGAAGCTCGTTGCCGGGTTGGCCGACGGGGGTTACCGTTCCTACTTCCATAAAAGAAAGGCCGACCCGGGAAAATCCGGCGACCGCTTTCGCGTTTTTATCCAGTCCTGCCGCAAGTCCCACCGGGTGGGCGAAGTGAAGTCCGAATAAATCGACCGCCAGGTCCGGCGTCTCGCCGACTCCCCAAGCCGCGGATAACAACGGACCGACGCCGGGCACGCGCGAAGCGGCTCCCATGCCGTCCACGATCAGATGATGCGCCGATTCCGGGTCCATTTTGAACAAAAAAGGTTTCGCGATACGATAGAGCAATGAATTCGACATCCTTTCGTGCCTTTCGGGTAACAGTTTAGCCTTTTCCCAACAAAAAGAAAAGGGCGGAAGGCCCGACCGTGCCGCTCCTTCCGCTTCCTATCTGGTTTTTTAGGCGGAAAACGGTTACAATGGGGACGAACAACCCTTATTCATCGAATGGAAAGGTTGATGAGGATCATGAGCCATCATGCGAGGAAAAAACCGCCTATAATGCGTGCCAAACAACAAGATCAAGTCAATAAGAAAGCGTTGATCTGGATCGGCGTCGCGTTCGGCGTCATCGTCGTTGCGGTCGGCGTCATGCTCGCGCTGAACGTTTAAGTCAACCAATCATACACCTTGCGGGGGTTTGTCTCGTCCTGCGTCGAGGGCAGCCGGAATCTTTCCGGCGGCACGCGCGTCTCGGACGGCAGGCCCCCTTTGACTATCGTGACGGGCGTTCCTTTGGGCACGAGGTCGTAAAGCTCCTCCAAATCTTCCTTGGCCATCCGGACGCAGCCCTGCGATTCGTCCTTGCCGATGCTGTCCGGCTTGTCCGTCCCGTGGATGCCGTATCGCGTGTCCGACAACGTCATGCCCCGGCTACCGAAAATGCCGTCGGACCGGCCGTTCGGATTCCGGACTTTCTCCGAGATGATGAAATTCCCCTCCGGCGTTCTGTCGCCGCCAAGCCCTACCGCGTAATTCCTCAGCAAAACGTTCCCGCTCATAACCGCAAGCCTGTGGTTCGTTTTATCTACGATGATATGAAGAGGCTCGTTCGTAAGCGGGGCCAACTGACCGGACGGCTCGGCGCCGCTGGAAGCCTCGGAGCCTGCTTGCTGCGGCCAACCGACGGTCAGCGGAACTTTTCCGTCTTTCTTGTCGTCCAGCACCCGCTTCAATTCATCGAACCACTTCGACATCTCTTCCGTCCAGCCGGCTACCGTGTTGTTGGGATAGTTACCCGCCAGGGCTTGCGGATTCGCCGGCCAATTTCCCGTATCCCGCTTATACTCTATCATCGCGGAGCGCAGCAGAAGCTTCGCTTCCTGCTCCGGCTTCCACTTCTCTACCACTTGACGCGCCTGTTTCCCGTCCGCCGTTGAGCACCCGCACCATTTGGCGTCGTGCCATAAGGTGACGGCCGAGCCCGGCGTTCCTCCGGACGACGTGCTGGCGACCGGCTCCCCGCTGTTCACCCAGTCCGTGAAGTCGCCAAGTCGAGGCGCCCGAACGAGCAGGGCATTCGACTTACCGGCGGAAGCCATCATCCCGGCATAGAGGGCCAATCCCTCCCGGTCGGGCTCGGCCGCACCCGCGATCGTGTCGAAACCGAGATCGCCCGGAGCGGCGGCTGGGCTGGATGCAATCGGCGAGGCGTCAGTCGTCTGTTTGCCGGGTGCCGCCGGCAATGTTACCGCTGCTTCCTCGTTTGCGTGTTTTCGATCCGGTTTCGCCGAAATGCCGGCGTAAATCAAATAACCCGAAACGAGAAACGTCAGTGCGGCGGCCAGTACCAGCCACTTTCCTCCGCGCTTCTTGGATTGCGGCTCCTTCCGCCAAACCTGCTCCGACTCGGGCAAGCTCGGGACCGGTTTATTTTCGAACGCTTCGTAAATTTCACCGGCTTGGCTGAAGCAATATATGGCTTTGGACTCTTGGCCTTTGGCTTCGTACTGCTTGCCGAGCAAATACCAAGCCATGCGGCTGTCCTCGTGTTTAAGCAAATAATCCTTAAAAGGAAGCGCATCTTCGACATCGGGCACGCGGTCGTAGAAATCCTTCAACCGCTGCTCCAGCACATCTTCCTCTTTCATGTCCGCCACCTCCTCATCTATATATCGGAGTGGATGGCGCGGGGATTTACTGCCCGGTCTACAACACTTTCTGAATCGCCGCGAGCAGTGCAGGTCCTTCGATCGGCTTCACCATATACGATTTCGCGCCGCACTTGATCGCTTCGAGCACCTGCGCCTTCTGGCCGATGGCGCTGACCATGATGACCTTGGCTTCCGGGAAAACCTTCAGCAAGCCTTTCAGCGCCTCGATCCCGTCCAAGTGGGGCATGCTGATATCCATCGTGACGATGTCCGGAGAGTGGAAAATGTAGTTTTGCAGCACTTCCCGGCCGTCTGCGGCTTCGCCGACGACCTCGTGACCCGCGCGTTCGAGTATCGTCCGGATGTTTTTTCTCATAACGCCGGAGTCGTCGACAATCAATACTTTAGCCATTCGGTTCTCCTCCACCATTCTCTCTCTTCTTACCCTCTTACGGTCACGATGCTGGCGAGCTCCGCCTTGTCCATTTTGGGGATGTAGATCCAACGGCAGCGACCGTGCGGCGCTGCGTAAGGCTGGGATTGGAACACGTTTGCGCGCATGCCCATGTCCCGCGACAAGAGCATCAGGGGATTACCCAAGTAAATGTCTAAATCTTCAATTTCCCGCAGCGAGTGGGCGGTGACGATATTGGCGATTTCGGCCACGACCTCCACCGCATATTGGCCGGCTTCGACGTCGTTGATTTCCTCGACCATGAACCGTTTCGCCAATTCGCGGGACAGGCTGTGGTCGACGGAAAACAGAAATCCGCCCTGTATGCCTCCGGACACCTGGATGAAAGCCGTCACGTCTTCCAATTCAAGCTCACGTTGATCGGCCGACTCGGCGCCTAACCTCTGTAATCCGGATAAGCCTATTTGAGCCAAGTATTGCTCCGCCGCATTCAGCAGCAACGGGAACAATTCCGGCGTTCCTTCCGTTCGTTCAAGCCCCAACTTGCTTCTCTCCTTTCCATGCCGCGTCCGGAATCCGGAAAACAAACGACGTTCCCCGTCCCCTCCGCGTACTGATCTCGATGCGTCCACCCAACTGATCGAGTTCGTCCTTGACGACCGACAGCCCGACGCCTCTTCCGCTCCATTCGCTGATTTGGCGGGACGTGGACAATCGTTCTTCGAAAATGAGCTGCAGCGCCTCTTCGTCCGACATGCCGGTCGTGTCCATCCCCTGGTTCGCGGCTTTGGCTCTTAGCGCTTCGGGATCGATTCCCCGGCCGTCGTCTTCGAACACGATGCGAACCTCGTCTTCGGCACGTTCGACCGCGAAGGACACGGTGCCGTACTCGTCTTTTCCGTTGTCCAGCCTCTCATCGGGCGGTTCGATTCCATGCACGACCGCGTTGCGAACGACATGCACGAACGAACGGGCGAACCCGTACAGTCGGTCGGGGTCGACCGGTACGTCCCCGCCGCGAAGCACGACCGGATGGAGCAGCACGCCGGTGCGTTCCGCCAGTTCCGTCAAATAAGCCGCGTATGGCCGGAATAAGGAGCCGGCAGGCCGGTAGCGCCAGGTGTGGAATTCCTCCAGCCAGGTGCGGTCCTCTTGTGCTGCCAGCGTACGTTCGAGCACGGACTCGATTTGGCTCCATTGCGATTTGTTCAGCTTGATGCCTTCTTCCGTCAGCAGGGAATCGTAGGAAGCGCCTAATATGGAGCGGAGTTGCTGGATATCTGCTTCCAGCCAATTGGCCATCGACTGGTCCCGCAAGTAGGTCGTCAAGCGATCTGTCATGAGCGAGGGATCGTTCATGCGATCCTGCAGGCCGGATTCCAACTCATGCAGGTACGGCACGATGTGCTGGAATTGCAGGAAAGCGAAACTACCCTTGAATGTATGGATTAATCGGTAGATCGAAGCCGCTTTGCTCTGAGCCGTTTCGTCCGAGGCGAGCAGTTCCCACATTTCCGTCGTATGGAAGCTTTCGAAATCCCGAAGCACGCTCGACAAATCCTCCGGGTGCGTGACGACTTGGACGACCATTTTCAAAATACGCCGTTCTTGCTGCATGAGATCCTCTAGTTGTCTCGTCTCCGTCATATCCGTGAGGATCGCCATGATGGACGTGCCCGTTGCGAAATCCTCTTGAATGCCGGAAGGGCCTTGGAGCGGAACGAATTCGATTTTGGCGGTCCGTTTGCCGATCCTGACCTCCTCCGGCAGCAGGGAGAAAATCATCTCTTTCGCGAGAGGCGTCTCTTCGGCGTGATAGTCGGTCAAGATGGACCGGATCAATTGGTTCTCTTCCGGGTCGTCCGGATACAGCAGGTCGGGCAGCGAACGGCCCGCCGGTTCGAAGCCGAACAGCCGAACGCACTCCGCGCTGAATTCGTCGTTCACCGTGAGATCCGGGCCGAAAGAAAGGAATCCTTGCCGGGCATGGTCGAGCAAGTTCCGGATTTCGGCCGTTCTCCGCTCTACCGTTTGCTCGAGCAGTCGGTTCCATTGGATGATCTGCTGGAAGGCTTGGACGATGGCAGCCTCGGCCTCTAACACGTGTTTCGGGATTTCCTCGATCTGCTTGCCCGCGGCCACTTCTTGCAGCGATTGCGTGAATTGGCGGAGAGGCAGCACGATCCTCCGACGCAGCAAATACATGACCAGAATGACGAGAGCCGCCAGGATGCCGATCAAGTAAAGCATCAACGTTTTCTGGTCGTCAGCCGCTTGCGTTGCCGACACGGAAGGACTCTGCGTGTGGAGGACGCCTACGTTTTGTCCGGACATATCCAGGAGTGACGCCGCATACCGGTTGATGTACGTGCCTTCGCTCCGGTCCATTTGGAAGTTGTGGCTATTGTTGTCGCGCAATTGGGCGAGAAGCGGCTGCAATTGGTCTTGGTCGTAACCGCCTGGCGTAGACAGGTACTGCCCCGCGTCCGTGAGAATGGCGATATCCGTCTGCAGCATCGAGGACAGAGACTTCAGCAGGTCCCCGGTCAGCAGTCGGCCCGTGATCAGCATGCCTTGCGGCGGCTGCTTGCCTTCTTCGTCCGTGACAGGCGAAACCGCGACAGCTGCGAGGCCTCGGGAAGTATTGAGAATGCCGAAAAACTTCCCTTCCTTGGCGATACGCTCAAGGATCACGGGATATTTTACTTGCGTCGTCAGTTCCTTGACGTCGCCGGCTTGTACGAGGATATTGCCTTTCAGATCCGCCTCTGCCGCGAAGTCGATCTCCTGCACGATTTTCGGCATGTCACCTATGTTGTCCTGAAGCCACTGCGTGTCCCGCTTCCGAATCGCCTCAAGGTTGTCCGCCCAGTAAGCATTCGTGACCGTAATGCCGAGAATGGATTCCCCGAGGTTTTCGATGGCTTTCGCGGCGGATCGGCTCGTCGCCTCAGCTTTCTCTTGCTCCATCCGTTTCATGTGATCGAAGCTGTTGAAGTAAAAGAAGACTTGGAACGCCATCACGGGCAAAACGACGAGCAGCAAGATCCAGATCAACAGCTCGGCCATAAAGCTTCTGCGCTTGCGGGTATGGGACATGGAGGCCTCCAAAAGTGACAAGTTTTACCTGTCTATTATCTCGCAGAGGGTAGGGTGCTGTCACCAAAAATCGACAATAAAAACCCCGTTCATCGCAGCGATGAACGGGGATTGATTTAAGCCGATTCTCCAGACGGTCTCGTGAAGTATACGTCGTAAGACATCCTCTTGCCTTCCGCATCTTCTACAACGACCCTTACGCTTGCGATGTAAAAGGTACCCGGGTCCGGCAAGTTAATAAACCAATCGTCGCCCACCTTGGATACTTCGCCGCTATCGCCATATACTCCGACAATAGAAGTATCTGCGTCAGCGGTGTTTACGTTTAACCGTACTCTCGTTGTGAGATTGCTTACGGATCCGCCATAGCCAAGTGGATTCGTTTCATCTGGTGTTGGACTTAAGCTATACGGCGTTTCGTAGGTAACGTCCGTGACGGATACACCTATCAGCTTTAAGCTGTCCGGGATATGATCAAAGTAAACCCAAAGAACGTGATTCCGGTAGTCATTGCGGATCGGATCGTAGTACTCCAAGAACACGGTCTTTACGTTTTGGCCTTGAGAATCGATTGTGTACGCGCCATCGCCATCATACGTCAGGAAGGATTGTCCCATCGCATCGACCTGCATATCGGCGTAATATACATCATCGAAGCTTAATTGGATGGAGTCGGTATCACCTGCGAAAATAGCAAATGTGTCCTCTTCCGTCGGGATGACGGAACCCTCGTCACCCCACATGAGATTGTTCCATGCTAATGCCGGGATCGAGTACGATTCGGGAATGGACCCTCGAACGATAACAAGATCCGTATACTCGCTGACCGAATGCGGATCGTCCGGTACGTACAGCTGGAACCTGTTGAATCCGGGAACGAGCGAATGGATTTTGAAGGAAGTATGCTCAGCATCGAACTGAGCTAATTCATCTCCACTGCCGCCTGCCCCTTCATACAAATATCCTTCCGCGCCTTCATTTTCGAGATAGACGTTCAGGGTAACCGAATCTTCGTCTTCGGGAACGAAAATCACATATCTCTTTGGTTCATCCGCAACGATGGAATCTTCAAGTCTGACCCATCTCGCGGAATAGCCATCTTCATAAGAGTAGCCCCAATCCGCTACGCCTTCCGGATTGTCTGCCCTATAAATCGTTAAATGGTAAGTATGGTGATAGTACCCGCTAGGATCCTCTACATTGATTTTCACGAAGTTGTAGCCATAATCCAACGTCAGCGGACCGCAGCCGGACTCGGATAACGGGTAACACGACTCGTCGTTTTCGTCCGTAATCTCGACAAAATAACTTCCGTCTACAGGATCAACGAATTCGAATCCTACCGATCCGACTGCGGCATCTACCTCTAAGTAATGCCCGTCGATAAGTTCGAATGGCGGAGCGTCTCCATTACCGCCATCTCGAATGTTAAACGGAGTGGCGCTTAAATTCGGAACCTTGCTTGTTCCGTTAATGAACCACAACTCGATATTGTAGTCATTGACTTGCAGGTCATCCGAATCCAAAACTTTAAGGAAATACTGATTATCCCCATTTACGACTGCCGATTCAGGCACTTCCATTTCGCCTTCTGCGCTGCTTACGGCAATCGTGTGATGGTCTGCATCCTCAAGAACGGCATGGTCAGCACCGGCTTCGGAATCGAAATCGAGTTTCATTCGGAATCCAGCGGACCCAGACGCCGCATCCGCAACGTATCTGTCCCAACCACTACTGCTGAAACCAGTATTGCGGAATGGAAGTTCCGTGCCCGATCCGTCCAGAACTTGCCACGAAAGCAGGCCGTCAGGAAGCTCACGATGGATATGCATTTGATAAATTACGGTTTGATGTAAAGAATTGAGTGTCTTGACGACGACATCGAAATCGCCATAACGTTCAATCTCGACGCTATTGGCTGTGAGACTTTCTTCTTCGCCGTTTACCTCTACCGACAGGATTTCTGAACCTTCCGCAGGAGTCGCTTCGAATTTAAATCTATGAATTTGTTTGTCCATAGGGCCGATGTTATATTCCGTTTCGGTCGGATTAAATCCGAAATCGTAAGGTTCATATCCTTCGGTTCGAATTTTCATTCCGAAATCTTGCAGCCCGGGCGTTACGGTCCGGCGAAGTACCAGACGATAGAGCTGGGTATGACTTTGGTCGAACGAGGTTACTTGAACGTTGACCACCGTATCGCCCGTCTCGTTCAAAGTCACATGGTACCCATCCGACTGTCCGGTGACTCCCGTATTGTCACTTTTGTAAAGACTAATAAAAGCTGAGTATGTCCAATCTCTCGCCGGTTGGGCACTGACCACAACCTCCGACGCAGTAGCCGGAACGGCAGCCGTATAAGTTAATGTGGTGACATCGTAATCGGCGTTGCTGCCGTTCACTTTCACACTCGTTAAAGAATAAACCTTGCCATAGCCCTCCGGTATTCTAACTACGTTAATCGTGAAGGGTCCCGTTACGATCCCGCTGGACGACTTCACTTTAAACAGGAGTTGGGATTCTCCCAACGGCAAGGTCAGCGGTATGGAAGTACCATAAGCGTATTCCGCTCCGCCAAATACGATTTTGGAAGAATATTCGGTTGGATAAACCGTTAAAGACGCAATGGTAAGCGCTTCTGGGAGGTATGCCTTCCAAATCGTCTGGCTCTGGTTTTGCGGAAAGGTCGCGTAGTACTTGCCCGAATTGTTTATGCTGGCGTAGCCGGCAAACGAAGAATTGGTGATCGGTGTACTTGGAGTCGTACTCGTAGAAGCCGACGGCGTTGGCGCAGGGCTTGAGGCAGCAGCTGCCGCCGCTGCGTCTTTAGCAAAACGTGCTTTCTCCGCCTCCGACAATTTCTTCTCGTATTCTTCTTGAGCTTTCTTCTTTCTTTCTTCCTCTGCTTTGCGGTTCGCCTCTTCTTTGGCTTTCCGCTCCGCTTCCAGCTTCTTGGTCAGCTCTTCGTTTTTCTTGCGCTCTTCTTCCTGTTTTTGCTTTTGGATCTCGGCTTGCTTTTGGGCTTCCTCGTTCTTGCGGCGTTGATCCTCTTGCTTTTTCTTTTCCTCATCGCTGAGGATCTGGTCCTTCTTGCTGAGATCGATCTTTACACCCGTCTGGGCTTGAGCTTCGGATACCAATTGATTAACCCGATCTTGCGAAATTTGTCCGCTCTTAACAGCGTTGTCGACGATTGCGCCAAGGAGGTTCTCCACGTTCGTTTTCTTGCGGTTGAGGTCAGCAGTATTCTGCTGTTCCGTACCTTCAAAATACTGATCCAGCTTTTGCTGGTTTTCTTTGACGATATCACCGGATGCAGAGACAATCGCCTCTACGATGGATTTATCGCTTTGCTGCATCAGCAATTCAAGGTCAACTGGAGCGATCGTGACCTCGCCTTGCTTCTGTTCACCTTGTGTGATTAATGCGTTATCACCGGGTTTCACGTCTTGAGCTTCCGAATTGCCCGTCGCCTGCGTGTGCACAACACCTGCGGCTACCGTGAGTTTCGTGGCCCCTGTGCTAGGATCGACGGAAACAAGAAGGTGCGTTCCACGAACACCCATTACGGCCGTCGGAGTTTCAAGTGTAAACTCGTCGTTCTTGGAAGCGATGGATTTAACGTCTACCCATGCCGTTCCGTTAAACATACTGACCTTGGTCCGCGTACCATTACGGTCGGACAATTTAGAAAACGTTAAAGTCGTATTCGCCGAAACGGACATTTTGTCGTCTTCGGATGTGCCGTTAGAGAATTGAAGAATCGCGGTACTGTTGGCAGACGTCGTCACAACGTCCCCTTCATTCAGGCTCATTTTCGAGAACGCTTTGAATTGCTTCGAGCCTCCCGCCTTCTTCACCTGAACGGTTCCCGTCATGAACTTGATGACGGCAACTCGCGATGTCGCTGCATGAGCAGTCTGGGCGGACAAATTGAATAGTGGTAGTAATGCGATTAAAAACGCCAAAAGCGGTAAAAACCCTTTGCGAAATTTCATGTGCGTCTCTCCCTTATGTATGATTCCTGTCGATATATGGCGAATTCCGGCAAAAATATTGGTTATTATAGGCATCTCACTCGTATTATCGCTTATCCGCCCGATTTTTGTCACCTGTTTTCTTGGGATAAAAAAGGCAGCTTACACCCTAGGTGACGAGTGCAAGCTGCCTCAAAAAAGAACCGTTAATGACCGATCTGAAGGTCGAGTTGATACGTGTGGGAAACACCGGAAGTGTCGACAATCGTGATCGTAAAATGGTTCAATCCCGCGTCGACCATGTTGGCTGCTACGTATATGTCGCCATGTGACTCCGTTATCGGGCTCTTCGAACCGTTTTGTACGGTTATGGAGGCAATGCCGTAATTCGTAACAGGCTTAATGGTGAACCCGAAAATATCGAACAGTTTCAGCACCGTAGCTCTATGGATATTGTCGGAACCAGCGATGGATTGCGTAAGGAACAGCGGCAGGTTCTTGAAATTTATAGACATTTCAAACCGAGAGAGCGTGATTGGAGTATCCAAAGTCCACTTTGCATACAGAACCATATTCCCCGTAACGGCCGTGTTAAAGTCGAACCCTATCGTCAAATCACTGTCGGTGTACCAGCCTACGAACAAGTATCCCGATTTCGTTGGTGCGGTCGGAAGCAGGACCTGTTCGCCGTAGTTGACCGACTGGCTATTGATCGATGATCCGCCATAAGTGACGAACGTGACCGTGTAGGTTTCCGGTATCCACTTCGCATACAACGTGATACTTGATGTGATACCGGAATTGAAATCGAAAGTCGTCGATAAGGTGTCGTTCGAATACCAGCCGGCAAAAGAGTAACCCGTTTTCGACGGAGCAACCGGTTCGGAAACCTTCGCAGAATAATTTACGTTCTGGCTGCTGACGGACGTGCCGCCGTTGCTATTAAAGGTAACCGTATAACCGTTTGTAGCCCATTTTGCGTATAGCGTCACATTTTGGGTCAGGGTCAGCGTGTCATTTGCGGTGTAATTGACTCCATTTCCATAAGGCGACGTATTCCATCCAGCGAACGTGGAACCCGTTTTCGTGAGATTTCCAGTGTTACCTGCAATCGTCACGGTCGTATTCGCATTTTGAGTAACCGAAGAAGGTACGCTTCCGCTATCGTTGCCATTACCGTCATAGGTTACCGTGTAGCTGTTGATCGACCATTGGGCGTACAGGGTGACGTCAGCAGAGAGCGTGAATGTTGCCCCTGGGGCATAAGACGTTCCGCTTCCGTCTGTTTTCGTGTTCCAACCGGCAAAAGAATATCCGGACTTGGTCAGATTGCCCGAGTTGCCGGCTACCGTAACAGTTGAACCATCATCTTGGTTGACACTTACCGGAACAGAGCCGTTGGTATAACCGTTTCCGTTATACGTCACCATGTAGGCGTTGATCGCAAACGTTGCTGTCACGTCGATATCAGCCGTTACGTTGGTGTCCGTACGCGCTGCCGTCGTAACGCCGTCGCTCCACTTCACGAAGTGGTAACCCGGTTTCGGCATCGCTGTTACCGTCGTTCCATTCGAGCCGTTGTTTACGGTTTGCGGAGTATCACCGTCAATCGAGCCATTCGTACCGGCCGTGTATTTCAGCGTGTACGTGTTGATCGCGAACGTTGCCGTCACGACGATATCAGCCGTTACGTTGGTATCCGTACGCGCTGCCGTTATAACGCCGTCGCTCCACTTCACGAAGTGGTAACCTGCATCCGGCACTGCCGTGACCGTCGTACCTTCAGATCTACTTTCCACGGTTTGCGAAGCAACTCCGCTAATCAAACCATTCGTGCCAGCCGTGTATTTCAGCGTGTACGTGTTGATCGCGAACGTTGCCGTCACGTCGATATCAGCCGTTACGTTGGTATCCGTACGCGCTGCCGTTGTAACGCCGTCGCTCCACTTCACGAAGTGGTAACCTGCATCCGGTACTGCCGTGACCGTCGTGCCATTCGAGCCATTGTCCACGGTTTGTGAAGCAACTCCGTTAATCAAACCATTCGTGCCAGCCGTGTAATTCAGCTTGTATGTGTTGATTGCGAACGTCGCTGTGACGTCGATGTCACCCGTTACGCTCGTATCTGTACGTGCTGCCGTCGTAACGTCGTCGCTCCACTTCACGAAGTGGTAGCCTGCATCCGGTACTGCCGTGACCGTCGTACCATCAGACCCACTTTCCACGGTTTGCGATATGTCACCGGTTATCTTCCCATTCGCTCCAGCTTGGTAGTTTAGTGTGTAAATAAGAGTCCGATTTAAGCTAAGAGAATAGGTATTCTTAACAGTCGCATCCGCCCCTTTGACAGTAACCGTTCCCGTAAAGGTAGACTGTCCGGCAGAAAGCGGATAATTGAAACGCTCCCCATACCCTTTCTCTTCGCCGTTCCAGAGGATCTTGTCAGACGGATCGCGCGTATAGAACTCGAGAGCTGCGCTCGTTGCATCCGGCGCAACCGAAGCGGTGAAGCTATTGTTGGCACTCGTCGCAGTAGAATCATTCACCCGCACTCCGAGCAAATCTGCCGAACCATCATCCGCCGCAGATTTCCAAATCTTAAAGGTATAACTCTTTAATACGGTCGGCTCGGGGTCTGCCGCAACCAGGTAGAACGGTTGAATCGAAGCGACTAATCGTTTGTTGAACTGCGAACTTCCGACCTTCGGAACCAGACTAACGACGACCTCGTTGTATTGGTCTCCCAATGAAACATTGAACGATTGACCTCCGTCATAATCGCCTATGAAAGATCCGTTTACTGTAACCCGTATCTTCATATTACTAGCATCTTCAGCACTGCCGAATGCCATCGTTACGCTATTTGTACCGCTCGTCACCGGCGGCACGACATAACTGAGTTTCGACGGATCAAATTGGATACCGAGGTTGCTCGGCAATGTAACCGAACTAATCGCGTCATCTCGATGTACCGTTAAAGAGTATGTTTTCGTGTTTCCATTCTCTGCAGTCACTTGGATCGCCACAGTCGTATCCGTTCCGGGGGATCCAAGACTGATATTCGATGCCGACCCGCTTCCGCTGGCAATTCCGTTTACCTTAACCGTTGCCTTCCCGGAATCGGACACGGTTGGGGTGATTTGCAAGCTTTGAACGGACTTCAGTACACCCACATAATAACTCAGCGTCGATCTCGAAAAAGATAGGACTCCGGGATTCAAGGTAATGCCGGCCAAATCCGCGTTAGTCGATTTTGCAATGTTCCCAGGAATCGGATTCGGAGGCGAAACCGGATCCAGTCCTTCCAGCTTCCGCTTGTCCTCCTGGTACCGAATTTTCTCAGCTACAGCCAGCTTATCGAGATAGGCTGACTCCGCATGTTTCTTCTTGGCTTCTTCCGCTTTGCGGTTGGACTCTTCTTTCTGCTTGCGCTCTTCTTCCAACTTCTTCTTAAGCGCCTCTTCTTGTTTGATACGCTCTTGCTCTGCCTGCTTGTTGGCCGCCTCTTCCTTCTGTCTCTGGTTCTCCTGTTTTTGCTTATCTTGTTCGCTTAGTTGCTGACCCTTCTTCGACAAATCGATTTGCACGCCCGACTGGAGTTCAGCTTCATGGATCAAGGTATCGACCCGTTCTTTCGTTAGAACGCCGCCTTTTACCGCGCTGTCTGCGATTGCTCCGAGCAGGTTCTCGATATTGGATTTTTTGCGATTAATTTCTTCCGAAGTTTGAGCTCCCGCGTTATTAAAATAACGTTCAAGCTTTTCTTTATTTTCCTTGACGATATCTCCTGCCGCTTTGAGAATGGCTTCAACGATGAAGGGCTCGTTTTGGAGCATCAACAAATCCAAGTTGACGGGAGCGATAGAAATCTCGCCGGCACCCTTGTCACTCTTGAGCATGACGGCTTTCTCTGACGGATAAACATCTACCGACTCGGAATTTCCTTTGGGCGTCATGTTAACAACACCCGCCACGACCGTAAGACGACTGATGTTGCTCATCGGATCGACGGAAGCGAGCAAATGCGTACCGCGTACGCCCATGATAGCCGTCGGTGTTTCGATGGTAAACTCGTCGTTTTTGGAAGCGATCGATTTCACGTCCACCCAGGCTGTACCGTTCAACATGCTGACCTTCGTCCGCGTTCCTTTCTTGTCGGAGAGCTTGGAAAATGTCAGTGTCGTGTTGGCGGAGACCGAAATTTTATCGTCCTCGGTTGTACCGTTCGAAAATTGGAGGACAGCCGTGCTGTCCTCTCCGGTGAAAAGAATGTCCCCTTCGTTCAGGCTCATTTTCGTGAAGGCCTTGAATTGTTTGGTGCCCCCGGATTTCTTGACCTGAACGGTACCCTTCAAATCTTTAATAATGGCTACGCGCGAGGTCGCAGCATCTGCCTGATTCGCAAATATCCCTGCGATAGGCAGTGCGAAGAGTATGAGGGCTAAGAAACGAATGAGTCCAGCTCTTATTTTCATTTGGCCACTTCCTTCCTTACTTACTTTCGGCTTTACACAATAAGAAACCCGGAACTTACGCTGTTCCGGGTGGTTGAGACTAAGAAGTCGTTCTATCGGATGTTTCTAGTTCGCTAGCTTCATTATATCGCAAAATTTGTATTTTTTCTGTAATTTTCAACCAAATATATGACAAAGTACGAGTCTATCAAGCAGAGGGACGATGGATCGTAATCCAGTACGGATCGGATCCGTCATCCGGCTTTATCTGGTAATAGTTATCTCCATCCTGCAATTCCAAGAAGTAGATTCCTCCCTCGCCTGCCGTCACTTCCGTATCAGGACTACCCTCTTTCCATACCGTCCACTCGATCCCCGAATATCCGTTCGGCGTATATTCAAGAGCTACACCCTCAACGTCTGTTGAAACGTTATTGGTATAAGTATGATTCCACGGAACAAAGCCCGATAAGCTCGCGCTGTCTATTCGTACATCCGTCAACTCCGGCTCCGGATAAGGTCGAGTGATGATAATGCGATAGTTGGACCACCCTTCACTGTCGCTCGCTACCAAGTCGAAGGAGTTGGCTCCAAAATCCAGGGGGAGGCTGGCTGGATTTTGTAAGACGCCATTTTTGTATACGGCAGCCGTTACCCCGATATCTGTTGAGAAAACCGGCATGTAGACGGCAGAGACAACAGAACTTTCCACACTGCCAGTTGAATAGCCGTAACTCCCCCCACCTGGATGCGTTAACGAGATTGAATAGTCTGCCCCATTGTAATGATAGGCCATATTAAAACTCATACTGTAACGGGAAGAATCGCCATTGTATACTTTCAAGTTATATTCATCATGATAAACCTCAGCGATATCCTCCGTTACGATATCGAAAGAATGAATGCCCGCTGGAGACAGTGGAAGCGGAATTTCGTAAGGAGTTGCCACCTCCGCACCATTGACGGTCTTCACGGATGCCCACGAGGTATAATCCGAATCAAAGAAATTCATATACAAATTCGCTCCCAAAGCTCCGCCGTACACAGTAGAGAGATACGTATTGGGTCCGATTTGGGCAGCCGGCCGATAGCCTACTTTGATATTCGGAACGGGTTTCCCATTCTCAATGATAAAGAGCGCGACCGGGATCTCATATTCGTCAGATGACTCTTCTTTGGCATTGTCGTATACGTAAAGGAAATAGAAGTTCATACCTTCTTGCAACGTTACGGACTTACTGCCGCTCGTTTCCCAGGTTTGAACGGGAGCCGCGCGCATCTGATCAGCCGGAATTTCGCGGTATTCCGAGTCCCCCCATCCGTAAAGGGCTGCACTGTAATTGTTGCTGACAAAATTCAAAGTCAAATCGATACTGTCGGCGGGGGTATCGAGCCTCGTAATAGGTATGTTCTCTACATCCCTAAAAGAGTGCCAAGTAAGCGTGTTATCCCCGTCCGTCGCGCTAAATGAACTTAAGTAGTCGGATATTTGGTAAGTCGGCTCGCTTGGTGCCCTCGTGACGGTTAGGGTATAATTGCGAGTTGTCACGCCGTTAGGCGCCATAACGACAAAATCGAAAGTCGTTTCGTCACCAGGAGCGTTTAAGGCTAGCTTCTCCGTGGTTTTCGACGTCAGAACCGCAGAGTGGTATTTCACCGTGGCGTTCGATTCCTGAGTTACGAACGTCGCGACGATTTTTTGGATGTTGTTGCTTACCGACGCCTCGTATTCGGTCGGATCAACGGACGATTGCGTTACGGTGATCGGAGCGGCTGAACTGGAATCGTCCGTGTAACCAAACGCCCTGAGCGATTGCAATTGTGCGTTATCGGATAACACAACGCTTGAAGACGGTTGGCTGACCGGCACGGGTTGATTTCCAGGTGTCGAAGCTGCATCCAGTTTTTTCTTACTTTCGACGAATCGCTGTTTTTCCGCCTCCGAGAGAAGCTTCTCGTATTCCTCCTGGGCTTTTTTCTTTTTCTCCTCGTCCGATTTCTTATTTTCCTCTTCGCGCCTCAGCCGTTCTTCTTCAATTTTTTTGTTCAGATCAGCAAGCTTTTTACGTTCGTCTTCATCCTTTTTCCGTTGTTCGTCCGCCGCTTTTTTCGCTTCATCATCCTTTTTCTTTTGTTCGTACTGAAGACGCTTCTCTTCGTCGGAAAGGACGATATTCTTTTTGCTGAGATCGATCGTTACACCCGTTTGTGTTTGGGCTTCCTGAACCAATTGGTTCACTCGATCTTGTGAAATAAGACCGTTTTTCACCGCATTGTCAACGATAGCTCCGAGCAAGTTCTCCACGTTGGTTTTCTTGCGGGATAGATCATTGGACACGCCTGCATCCTCGAAATACTGATCCAATTTTTGTTGGTTCTCTTTTACGATTTCTCCCGCGGCTGTTACGATCGCTTCTATGAGGGATTTGTCGTTCTGCTTCATCAAGGTATCGAGATCGGCAGGTGCCACAATAATCTCCCCGACGTCCTCTTGTTCTTTAGTGACTAAGGCATTATTGCCTGGCTTCACGTCGTAGGATTCGTCGCTTCCAGCAGGTTTCGTGTTGACGACGCCAGCCGCCACTGTCAACCGTGTTGCACCGGTTTCCGGGTTAACGTTAACAAGCAAATGAGTTCCCCGGACGCCCATGATCGCGGTAGGCGTTTCCAACGTGAACTCATCGCTCTTGGAGGAGATCGACTTGACGTCCACCCAAGCCGAACCGTTAAGCATGCTGACTTTCGTCTTTGTCCCGTTCTTGTCGGAAAGCTTGGAAAAAGTCAGTGTCGTTCCGGAAGCGACCGACATTTTATCATCTTCGGAGGTTCCGTTCGCGAATTGAAGAACTGCAGAGCTGTTAGCGGATGTGGAGAGAACGTCTCCTTCGTTTAAGCTCATTTTCGCGAAAGCTTTAAACAGCTTGGAACCTCCGGATTTTTTGACTTGCACGGTGCCGCTCATTGATTTGATGATCGCGACACGTGATGTTGCCGCATGAACAGTATTAGCCGTTAAGTTGATCAGGGGTAAAGCTGCCAGCAACAGAGCCAACCCGTAAAGAAGCCCTTTTCGGAATCTCACTCTTATAACCTCCATGTTATTTCTATGTATTTTGCCTTTCGGCAGAATTGTCCGTATTTTGATTATAGAATCGAATCCTGTCGCATTTCTGTAATCTAGATTACAATTTGACAAAAAAAGGCGCCCTGAGCGGGCGCCTGACCTCTAATTCTTTAGAACGTTTTATCCCGGATGACGACGGTGGTTGCCGACTGATCCCATTGGATATCGAGGTTATTTTCTTCCGCGAAAAATCTGACCGGCAGGAACATCCGGTTTTGCTTGATAAACGCCGGTGCGTTCAAGGTAACCGTCGTATTCACGCCGTTTACCGTTTTGATGACGGTTTTGCTGCCGCTCTTGATCGTGTAGGTCGTATCGCCTTTGGTCAAGAAGGCTTCGTCGGTGGCATTGTTGTTCGTCACTTTATATTGCAAAGCTTCGGAAACGGCTCTTACCGGCAAGAACGTGTAGTTCGATTTCATTTGAGCCGGCACGTCGGAAGGCACCAATTTGCCGTTCAACAGAACGTTGATCGTTTTGCTCGGGAGAGTCGCGGGTTTCGTATACTTCTGCAAAACACGGATTTTGTTGCCATACTCGTCCGCGATGGCAAGACGTCCATCCGCAAGTACGGTGACATCCGTCGGATGGTTGAATTGAGCGGAACCCGTAACTCCATCCGTTTGGCCATACTCGGATCCTACACCGGCAAGCGTAGATACTTGCCCGCCTTTAATCAAACGGATCGCATGGTTCAAGCTGTCCGCAACAACAACGGTTCCGTCGGCGGTAACCGTAAGACCTTCTGGAGCGTTAAAGCGTGCAGCAGCGGCTGCCCCGTCGACGTAATCACCTTCCACATACGAAGCTTGGGAAGCATAGGAACCGCCGCCGGCAACGGTCGTGACTTGGCCGGAAGCAAAATCGAGGTAGCGGATCCGCTGGTTGCCACGGTCGCTGACATACAGATTGCCTTTCGCGTCGACGGCCACTCCGCTCGGCTCATTGAATTTCGCCGACGAAATAGCGCCGTCCAAGAAATCGCCCGCGTCTTCGACCGCACCTGGGAAGTATTCCACATTTCGGGTGGACGCAGCAGTCAACGTCGTGACTTTGCCGTCAGTGGCGATCTTCCGAATCACATGGTTCAGCGTATCGGCCACGTAAATGTTACCCTTCGCGTCGACTGCAACGTCGGTGGGATGATCGAAGGAGGCCTCCGAACCGATCCCGTCGGTGCTTCCGATTTTTCCGTTACCTGCAAGAGTCGTGACTTTGCCGTCTTTCGTGATTTTACGGATTGCGTTGTTTCCGGTATCGGCCACATAAATGTTGCCGGTAACGTCGATCGCCAAACCGGAAGGCAGCTCGAACGCCGACTGGGCCAGAATCGCATCATTCAAGCCGCCTTTCGGCAAGCCTGCATCATCCTCGCCTAGGTCCAGGCCCGCATAAGCGGAAACTTGTTCCGCAGTCAAAGTGCGAAGCAAATGGTTGCCGTTATCGGAAACGAGCAATTTACCGTCCGGCAACGCTACAACCGAGTGTGGGTGGAAGAACGTCGCGGCATTCGCCGCTCCGTTCTCGTGTCCCCACTCAGCTTTACCTGCCCACGTGCGGATTTCATAGAGTTTAGATGAGGTTGTCCAAGATGTGTCGGCTGCGGCGAAAGAAGAAGTCGCCCAAGAAACCGTAAGCGTAAATCCTAGTAAAAGGGCGGATAAGTTCTTTAACTTTTTGTTCATCGTATGGCTCCTGTCGTGTATTTTTACTTACTTTAAACCGGATGTTCTATTTCGAGCGGTTTGTCGCTTCTAATCAAGTAAATTTTGAAATCGAGATGATTCAATCGTGCCCGGTCCCAAACACGAACCTCGAAAATATAGGTATCCGGATTTGCCGGATCAAACGATGATGGTGTCATACCGTCCAAGACAAATACATGTCCAACCTTACTTACGGTCAATGACGGATTTTCGGAACCGGGTCTAATTTCGAGATCTTCATAATCTGAGTAATAATCTTTCAAGTATATACGAGAATCGTTAGAACCCGCTCCTAGGTAGTAAGTTAGGTAGGTTACAGTAGTAACGGACATCTCGTCTGAAGGCGGAAATCCTGCTCCAAACGCATCATCTGTTCTAAACCCAAAGGATTCGGCATACTCATCCAGATCTTCTGAAAAATATGGGTTAACAACGAGATCTGCCGCTTTCGTCCAATCAGAATCCGAAGTCCGCTTCATCCATAAAGTAAAGTTATCTGTGTCGTGGAGTTCAATTGTAAATTGGTGATCCGCGTCTGTGTCTGTGTCAGTAAAGTCCAATGCAGTCGTATGCTGGTAGCCATTATAGGTAATGTCGGTTACATGCTGTTCAACGTCTTGGTTGAGTCGCAATTGTATCATATAACCGGATTGAGGTTTGATATCCAAATCGACACTGTCGGCATAGGTAGTGTCGATGTAATATCTCGGTAGCTCATCCGTCGACAATCCTGTAACCGGTGTCCAATATCTGGTGTAGTTGCAATATCCACATTCACTATTGGGGGATGCAGACCAGGATTTCACGCCAGTTGGCAATTCCGCACGATACAACTTCAGCCAAGTGCGGTCTTCCATCCCCACATAATCGACACGGTATTCATTCATCCCCGGCTGCAACTTGACATGGAGATCGCCGTTATGATCTGAGTAATATTCGTACTCGTGGTCATATTCATCTTCAAGGTAACCTTGAGATGGTCTCAACCAAGGTAGTGATTCTTGATGATGGATGACGATATTCTCGTAACTCATTGGAATTTGTTTATAATATTGCGGCATCTCTATGCCATAGATTAAGTAATCATAACTTATTGGATCTCCGGCTTCCGTGGTGATTGTAAAAGGGTCGGTGTTCAGATCATTAAGAATAGAATCAATATCCCCTCTTACGTAATACAATGTTAGAGATTGACCGACCGATTCGCTTCCGTGTTTCAAGGTGAGCTTCATTGTCGTAACTTTGTTGTCAAGCAATCCTTCGATTAAATAACTATAGTAGCTACCGTCTTCTGATCCCGTAAAATGATATGTCGCCTTAGACTCTTCCGGTTCCAGAACCTGTAAGTCAACTCCGTTGACCACCGGGCTGGCCGAAGCATCCACACCGAATTCAAAATAAAGGGTGTCAGAGTATCCGTTCGTGACATATGATGTGTCGCCTATTTGATTCCAGTAATAGGTAATATTTGGTGATGCAGATGGGCCGTTGTTGTTGGAGTACCACCCGGACATTCCTTTCGGAAACGCCGCATGACTCACCGTCACATGGTATTCTTTCGTACTGACTAGAATCTTGACTGTCGTCCCGGATGCAAATTGATATAGCGGAATCCAGTACGTATCTCCTTCGGGATTCAAAGTTTCATATTCGGTAAGGAGACTCGGTTCTTCGAATTCCTTAGCGACACTCAAAGTACTGATCGACTGGTTGGCAGCAAAATCTTTCGTGAATTGGATGTAGTAGTTGTTGTTCGAGAGTTCGCCAAGATCCAACTCATTGCTCGTGAGCGAACTGTAAGGCACCTTCACTTCATTGCCCTTAGCATCTTTATAAATAATTCCGTAGAAAGACGGTACCGGATTCGAGATGACGCCACCGGAATTCGAGCCCGCCGAAGTCCCGCTGGACTCCTGCTGGCGCTTCTGAAGATCATCCTGGAACCGCTTCTTCTCCGCATCCGAAAGCTGCTTCTCATATGCTTCCTGCGCTTTCTTCTGCTTGTCCTCAAGAGCTTTCTTATTGGCTTCCTCTTGCTGCTTCTTCTGCTCTTCGAGTTTCTTCTGCAGCTCTTTGTCCCGCTTCTCTTCTTCCAACTTCAGCTGTTCCAATTTCTGTTGGCGGAGCTGTTCCTTGATGCGGTTAATAGCTTCCTGCTTTTTCTTTTCCTCGTCCGTTATCAGCAGGCTGGCATTGGTATAGTCCAGCTTCTGCCTGGTTGCGTCCAAAATTTGCTGAAGTACGTTGGTTTCGATTTTCTTCTTGTCGACCGCTTCTTTCACGAGCACGCCTAACAAGTTATCCAAGTTATGCGAGAGACGATCCAAGTCCGACTGGTTATTGATCGTCAGAGTGCCCGCATCCGGCTGCTTGCCTTGGTCGACCTCTTTCTTCAATTGATCCAGCAGCTGGTTGTTCTCTTCCCTGATCGCCGTACCGTTCTCGATGAATTTCTTGATGATTTCAGGCGAAGCTTGGCTGACGACTTCATTGACATTGATGATATTAATGCTATCCGCCAAGGAAGTTGGCGATTTGTCTGAACTCAAATCGATCTGTTGCGACGGATACACCAGGACGGAGTTCTGCCCATTGGATGCCGGGGTTTGCGTCTTCACTTTACCCGCCGCTACGACCAAAGACGTCGAGCCGGTTAAAGGATCCACGTTGACGAAGAAGTGCGTTCCCCGCACGCCCATGACGGCGGTCGGCGTTTCCAGCGTAAACTCGTCGTTCTTCGTCGAGATCGATTTAACGTCGACCCACGAAGTGCCGTTGAACATCGTCACTTTGGTACGGGTGCCGTTGCGGTCGGACAATTTGGAGAAAGTCAACGTCGATTTGGCCGCGACCGTCATTTGGTCGTCCTCTGAAGTGCCGTTCGCGAATTGGAGAACCGCAGAGGCGCCCGAATCGGTCGACAGGACGTCGCCTTCGTTCAGGCTCATTTTCGTAAACGCCTTGAATTGTTTGGAGCCGCCGGCTTTCTTCACCTGTACGGTTCCCGACATGGATTTGATGACGGCAACACGGGAAGTGGCCGCCTGTGTCGTGCCCGCGTAAACGCCCAGGAAAGGCATTGCCGCGAGCAGCAGCACCATGAACCTCAGAATCCCTTTTCTCATGAAATGCTTCACTCTCCTACCCTCTTAATCTTCTTTCGCTGCGGCGGCTTCTTGGATGGCCGGCGCGTCTTCCAGTCTTCCTAAAACCTCGTAAACGCGAATCGGGTGCGACTTTCCTTTGAACATCCGGTCTTCTCCCTCATTAAAGAGGAAGTATTCCTTCGTTTTCTCGTAAACGTGCTCCGAAACGTGGATCTGGCCCTTCTTCGTTTGCGATTCGATCCGGGCGGCAATGTTGACGTTATCTCCAATGGCGGTGTAATCCACGCGCAAGTAGGAGCCGATGTTGCCGACGACGACGTTGCCGGTATGGATGCCGATGCCCACATTGACTTCGACGCCGTATCTCTCGAGAATTTCATCGCGAATCTTGTTCATCGATTGTTGGATTTCATAGGCGGTTTTCACCGCCATCACCGGGTGGTTCTCCACGTCGAGCGGGGCGTTGAACAGAATCATGGCCGCGTCTCCGATGAACTTGTCGATCGTTCCGCGGTTGCGCAGCGTCGTCTCGGTGATCATGTTGAACATCGTGTTGAGCGTATCGACGAGCTCAGGCGGCGTCAGCTTCTCCGACAACGGGGTGAAGCCGCGGATATCCAGGAACAGGATCGTGATGTTTTTGGAGTCGCCGCCGAGTTTGATGTCGATATCCTGCGCCACGATCTGTTTGACGAGATCCGGCGAAATGTAACGACCGAATTGGCGGGTCACGAAGCTTTTCTGCGTGCTTTCCAGGTACGATTTGAGAGAAACGTTCGTGAGGTAGGCGAGCGTAATCGCGAGAATGATGTCCGCCGTTTTGATAATCGTCGTCGACTCCTGATAGTACATGTACTGTCCGTACAGGATACCTGCGATGACGACCAGGAAGATCAGGATCGAGTAGATATTTTTCATTCGCCACGGAATGAGAATGAACAAAGCGAAAAGAATCAAGCCTGCCAACATCTCGACCCAAACCGGCGTGTGGTTCACCGTCGTTCCTTTCAGCAGCTGATCGACGATGTTCGCGTGCACGTACACGAGTTTCATGTTCTTCTCGATCGGCGTCGTTCCGCTGTCCTGGCCGGAATCGTCGGACAAGCCCACTGCCGTGAAACCGACGAACACGATCGCGTTCTTGAACACGCTCGGATCGATTTCCCCATTCAGCACGCGGCTGAAGCCGACGGTCATGAAGTCGCTCGTGACGTTCTGGTAATCGATGGTGACGGTATTCTTGGCCGACTTCTTGCCCGGTTCCGTGTTCGGATCCGTCAGGGCGTCGTATTTGCTCAAATCCGCACCATACATCTGGGCCGCTTTGTACGCCAGGGACGGAATGACCTCTCCGTCCTGGGTCTTGATTTTCAGCCAGGTTTGGCGGATGACGGCATCGTTACTGATCACTCGGTTGATGTTGGCAAGCTGAACATGCTCGGCGATCGATGGGATCGGCTTGCTGACGCTGTATACGGTCGGCCATTCCTTGGGATTGACGGTGATCGTATTGAAAACGTCGCCTTCCGTATTCCCGATGACGGGCAAAATCACGTTATCGTATTGGGAGAGACCGTCCGCGAAAGCGGCGTCGCTGTCCGGGTTCGACTCTTCATTAAAGAGAACGTCGAACGCGATCGCTTTGGGCTCGTTCCCCGGTTGGTTAATCATGTCCAGGAATTGCGGGTAAACGGCCCTGTCCCAGGGGAATCGGCCCAAATCTTGCAGGGATTCGTCATCGATCGCGACGACGACGATATTCTCGTTGGGCTGGCCGTGTTTGGCTTTCACCATGTTGTAATCAAGCAAAAGATTGTCGATACTGCGAAGAAAATGGCTTTGATAGATCAATCCGATCGCGATCAGAACCACCACGTTCAGCACGATGGCGATTCTTTTAATTTTTTCCCTCAATGGTTATCCCGCCCTATGTAAAACATGCCAATCTGATACCGATTATAGCTTATTTGCTTAATATATTGTTGAAATAACCGAAAAAAATGACGGAATATGACGACGGTCATAAAGCACATGACAAAAAGCCCCCGCCTGGGCCGATTGGCCTAAGCGGGGGCTCTTTGCGTATGCGATATTACATGTTAAACGGAGAGTCGGCTACTTTAATGGAATCGGTCGGGCAGCCGTCTGCCGCATCTTGCAAATCGTCGTACAAATCTTCCGGAATTTCCGTGTTGCCGTGGTTTCCGTCACCCTTGAAAATGACTTCGGCAAGTCCTTCATCGTCGTAATCGTAAATGTCGGGAGCCGTTGCGCCGCAAGCGCCGCATGCGATGCAAGTGTCTTTCTCTACCCAAGTAAACTTGGCCATCGGTTACCCTCCTAAATTCTGATCCGTCGGTTTCTGCATCAACATAAACCTTCCACTGTCCAATATAATACAAAACCATTCCAAGATCAAACGAAAATGCAGATGAAACCGTTCGTTTTCCGCTCTTAATAACGATTCTCAGCGTCCGGGTCCGGCTCCCTCAGAAAGTCCTTTTCGAGAGAGGTTCCGCGTATTTTTTTGTTCCGGATCAGCGAGGACGGATCGTCGCTCAACATCCCCGCAGTAAGTACGGCGCCTTCGCCGAATTTGTCTCGAAGACGGTCCATGACCGTAACCAATTTATCTTTCTTGGGAGCTTCTTCATACGAAAATAAATCGAGCTGTACGGCTGTCTCCTGTTTCGGAGACAGCCCTTGCAAAGTGATGCCGAGCAGCCTCACGGGATCTCCGGCTTGCCAATTCGCATCCATTAATCGGCAGGCAACCTTATAGACGTCGTCCGAGGCGTCCGTGGGTACGCTGAGCCCTGCGGCTCTCGTGATCGTTTTCATGGACGGGTCGCGGATCGTGATCTGCACGGTGGAACACATCATACTCTGCCGCCGGAGCCGGCGGGTCGTCTGATCGGCCAGGTTGAGCAGCACGCGGCGGTATTGTTCCCGCTCCGTCAAGTCGGCCGGCAGCGTCGTCGTATGCCCGATCGACTTGGCCGCTTCCGACAGCGGCTGCACCGGCGCGTCGTCCAGCCCGTGCGCGGCACGCTTCATCCAAGCGCCGTACACGCCGAATCGTTCGGTCAGCATCCGTTCGTCCGCCGCCGCAAGCTCCCCGATGGTTCGGATATTGAGCCTCCCTAGTTTCTCCGCGGTTTTCGCGCCGATTCCGTACAATGTTTGGCAGGGTTTGCCCCACAGCAGTGTCGGAACGTCCCGGCGCCGGAGCACGGTGACCGCATCGGGCTTGCGCATGTCGGAGGCCATTTTCGCGAGCAGCTTGTTCGGCGCGACCCCGATGGAGCAGGGCAGCGACAGCTCCTCCCGGACGCGCCGCCGGATCGTCTCGGCGATCTCGATAGGCGTTCCGAACTGGCCGCTTCCGGTAACATCCAGGAAACATTCGTCTATGGATACCGCTTCTACCAGCGGCGTATAGTTGCCCGCGATCTTCATGAATCCCCGGCTGTATTTGCGGTAGAGATCGAAGTTCGGCGCGATGAGGATCAGCTCCGGGCACAGCGCGGTCGCCTGCCTCACCGTCATGCCGGTTCGGACTCCGCGCGCCCTCGCCTCGTAAGAACTCGTGACCAGAATTCCCTTGCGCAGCTCCACGCTGCCGGCGACGCCGGTCGGTTTGCCGCGGTACATTTCAGGCTGCTCGGCGGCATGCACGGAGCAATAGAACGCATTCATGTCGATATGAAGAATATATCTCCTCCGCGTTTCGCTCACGGCCGCCCCTCCTCTTTCAGCCCGAACATCCATTCGGCAATTCCATTATAAATGCCCGCGCGCGAAGGGCGCAACGCAGTCCAGTGCCCTCTACATTTGCGTCAACCCGTGCTATAATGGTTTCACCTGTTTGATGAACAAGGGGGAAGTTCGTTTTGGGCACGCCAACACCAATCACTATCTTCGATACGACGCTCCGCGACGGTACGCAAGGCGAAGGCATCAGCCTGACCGCAGAAGACAAAGTCAAAATCGCCCTGAGGCTCGACGCCCTCGGCGTACACTATATAGAAGGCGGCAACCCGGGCAGCAACAGCAAGGACATCGAATTTTTCCGGCGGATCCGGGAGATGAACCTCAAGGCCAAGCTGACCGCTTTCGGAAGCACCCGGCGCAAGAATTCTTCGTGCGAGCAAGACATCAACCTGAAGCACTTGACGGAATCCGGCGCCGTGGCCGCGACGCTCGTCGGGAAAACGTGGGATTTCCACGTTCACACCGCTCTTCAAACGACGCTGGAAGAAAATCTCGCCATGATCTACGAATCTCTCGCTTACGTGCGCAACCGCGGCATGGAGGCGCTGTTCGACGCCGAGCACTTCTTCGACGGCTACAAAGCGAACCCGGAATACGCGCTCGCCGCTTTGGCGAAAGCAAGGGATGCAGGAGCCGCTTGGATCGTTCTGTGCGACACCAATGGCGGCACCTTGCCGAACGAGATCCAGGAGATCGTTTCGAAAGTCGTATCCGAAATCAACGCTCCTATCGGCATCCATACGCACAACGACTGCGAGCTGGCGGTGGCGAACTCGCTGGCTGCTGTGGCGGCTGGCGCACGCCAAGTCCAGGGAACGATCAACGGCTACGGTGAGCGCTGCGGCAATGCCAACCTTTGCTCCGTGCTCCCCAACCTTCAATTGAAGATGGGTTACCGCGCCGTCAGCGACGAACAGATCAAAATGCTGACCGGCGTCGCCCGCTACGTCAGCGAGCTCGCCAACGCCCATTTGCCCGTCAACCAGCCTTACGTCGGCAACGCGGCATTCGCCCACAAAGGCGGCATTCACGTCTCCGCGATCATGAAGGATTCCAAAACTTACGAGCATATCCAGCCCGAGCTCGTCGGCAACAAGCAGCGCGTTCTGGTGTCGGAGCTGGCCGGTCAGAGCAACATTCTCTCCAAAGCCCAGGAACTCGGCTTAAACGTGAATCCCGAGCATGCGAAGTCCCGCATCGTCATCGACCGCATCAAGGAGCTGGAGCATCAAGGCTACCAATTCGAAGGCGCGGACGCCTCCCTGGAGCTGTTGCTGCGCGACGCCTTCGGCGACACGCAGGATATTTTCACCGTCGAAAGCTTCAAAATGATGGTGGAGAAAACCGCAGCCGGCATGGTGTCGGAAGCCATCGTCAAGCTTCGCGTAGGCGGGCAGCAGGTATACACGGTCGCCGAAGGGAACGGCCCGGTCAACGCGCTGGACAACGCGCTCCGCAAAGCGCTTATGCAGTTTTACCCGGACATCAACCGCATCCATCTCACGGATTACAAAGTGCGCGTATTGGACGAGAAAGACGCGACCGCCGCGAAAGTCCGCGTGCTTATGGAGTCCACGGATTTCAAGGACACGTGGAATACGGTCGGCGTTTCGTCCAACGTCATCGAAGCGAGCTGGGAAGCGTTGATCGACTCCATCCGTTACGCCCTGCTCGGCATGGTCAAAAAGGACGCTTTGGCGGATATCCCGAGGGAAGAGCTCGGCTTGGTTAACTTATAATTCCCGACTTCCGATTGCACCTAACAAAAAATCCATCCCCATTGGGGATGGATTTTTTTGTGTTTATCCGTCTTTGGTCGCGTCGTCCAAATATTTCTCCCAAGTATCGAGCGGAATGACGCCCTCGATCCTTTCGAGGATTTTGCCGTTACGGTCCACGATGAAGCTCGTCGGATAAGAGAACACTTTGTACGCGTCTCCCGCCGTCCCTTGCGCATCGGTGAGCACCGGAAACGTAAAAGCTTTCTCCTGCACGAATTCCTTCGCGTTCCTCAGCCGATCGTAATTGGTGGCGTTCACCGCGTAAAGATCCACTTTGTCTTTGTACTTGCCATAAAGGGTAACCAAATCCGGCGCTTCCAGATCGCAGGGACCGCACCAGGAAGCCCAGAAATTCACGACGAGCACTTTATCGCGGGCGCCGCCCACGCTGTAATTTTGCTTGCCGTCCAGCGTACTGAGATCGAACGCCGGCGCAGCGGAACCTTTTTTCGGGGCTGCGGGATCCAAAGACGCTGCGGGGGAAGCCCCAGGCTGCGGTTCGGAAATACCGGATGCGGCGGGAGAACCTTTGTTATCCCCGAGTTTATTGCCAAGCAAAACCGCGGCCACCGCAATCACGACGGCGATCAGGATCACCCAGTTCTTTTTCATCGAAAAACGCCTCGCTCTTTCGTCATGCTTACGAAGTTGATCTACCTATTTTACCCCAACTCCCGCGGACTTACCAATCCCGGTGCCGAATGGCCCGCTTCCGCAAGGGATACCTTAAAGCATGGAATGACTTCGCACCGCGAACGACAAGGAGGAGCCGAAATGGACGCAGCCCGAACGAAACGGAAGCTCCGGGTCACCTTCACGAGCGACATGGGGGACGATAACGTTTCGGAAACGAACGAGAAGCCGAAGCAGAAGGACAAGGCCAAAGGCGGCCGTAAAGGACATGTTTGGGAGTATATCGCGCTGGCGACGGTACCGATCGTGATGGTGCTGGGCAACTCCATGCTGGTCCCCATCCTTCCCACGATGCAGCGGGAGCTCGGCATTTCCAAGTTTCAATCGAGCTTGGTCATCAGCCTGTTCTCGGTGGCGGCGGCCATCGTCATCCCCTTCGCGGGCTATTTATCCGACCGGTTCAGCCGCAAAGCGGTCATCATCCCTTCGCTGATCATTTACGGAGGCGCGGGGATCCTGGCGGGCTTCGGCGCCGTGTGGCACTCTTACACGGTACTCATTGCCGCGCGGGCCATACAAGGGATCGGCGCCGCAGGTACCGCACCGATCGCCATGGCGCTCGTCGGCGACCTGTACAAGGACAGCAAGGAAAGCCAGGCGCTAGGCCTCATTGAAGCCTCCAACGGCTCCGGCAAAGTGGTCAGCCCGATCTTGGGAGCCTTGCTGGCCCTGCTCGTTTGGTATGCGGCATTTTTCGCGTTTCCGGCGTTCTGCCTGCTGTCTCTGCTTGCGATGATCTTTCTCATCAAGGAGCCCAAACGCACGGCGGAGCCGAAACCGATAAAGCAATACGTCGCTTCCGTCAAGAAAATATTCGCCAAGGATGGGCGCTGGCTGATATCCTCGTTCTTCAGCGGCTCGTTGGCTTTGTTTATTTTGTTCGGCGTACTGTTCTTCCTGTCCAACATTTTGGAAAAGCCGCCCTATTCGATCGACGGCGTATGGAAAGGGTTCGTGCTCGCCATTCCGCTGTTCGGCATGGTGGCCACGGCTTACATTACCGGAACGGTCATCCGCAAAAACGGCGTGCTCATGCGCTGGCTGATGAACATCGGTTTGGTGCTGATGGTCATTTCGCTCGGCCTTGCCATCTGGCTGAACAAGAATCTGTACGTATTCGTCGGTCTCCTTACGCTAAGCAGCATAGGCACCGGCTTGCTTCTCCCTTGCCTGAACACGATGATCACCGGCGCGGTGGAGAAATCCGAACGGGGCATGATCACCTCGCTGTACAGCAGCCTGCGGTTTTTCGGGGTCGCTTTCGGTCCGCCGCTGTTCGGCTGGCTGATGGGCATCTCCTATCAAGTCGTATTCATTACGGTTTCCACGCTTTCGCTGATCGCGCTCGGGCTGGTCTTCTTCCTCGTCAAGCCGGGCAAAAAAGTGCAATAACGTTGCCTGCCCGGCCCCTATCCCCCATACTGGACTGGGGAGGGATCATGATGAAGGCTTTCATCACGGAGAAAATCAAATCCGAGCTCGAGGAGGCGTGCCGCAGGCGACTCCCTTACGAAACTTGCGGCGTGTTGTTCGGGCGCTCCTCCGGGAGCGGTACGGCAGTCGACGGTTTCTCCGTCGTTCGCAACGTTTCCATCGATCCCCGCCGTTCCTTCTCGTTCGATCCCGCGGATTGGGTTCGGGCCGGTTATGAAGCGCAAAAAAACCAACGCGAAATCGTCGGTTTTTTTCATTCGCACCCGAACGGCACCGTCCATCCGAGTGAAGCGGACGTCTCGGGCATGCCGCCGGGAGGCACTTATTGGATTGTCGGTTGCGGCACTGAGAACGAATGCGATATCGCCGTTTACGGCCCCCATCCGGACACCGGTTGGGAAAGGCTTCACTTGAGCGTCAGTGACGGCTTAAATACGCATAAAGATCGCCTAACGTAACGAGCTGCCGGGAACGTATCATTTTCAAAAACGAGAAATAGAGCTTGGCGGTCATCACCGAATCGTGAAGCGCGTGATGGCGTTCCGTGATTGGGATCCCGCCGCTTTCCAGCAGCCCGTCCAGACCGTATTCGCCCCGTTTGGGATCCAGCCATTTGGCGATCATCATCGTATCCAGCACCCGGTGCGAAAGATGGATTTTCGTCGTCCGCCACAGCGCGGAATTCAAAAACTGCTTGTCGTGCCCGCTCCCGTGCGCGATCAATACCCGTTTCCCCGTAAAATCCATGAAATCGTGAAGCACCTGCATCAAGTCTTCGCCCTTTTCGGCCATTTCGTTCGTGATGCCGGTGAGTTCGACGATGTGCTTCGGGATTTTGCGCTTCGGGTTGACGAGCCGGTAGAAGGGCTCCGCTTCTTCAAATTCCCCCCCTTTAATGCGCACGCCGCCTACGGATATAATTTCGTCACCGTTATAAGGATGAAAACCGGTCGTTTCCAAATCGAACACGACGGCCTCGAGATCCGCGAGCGGCGTGTCCAGCGTATTTTCCTTGCGCTGCTCCCGCGACATCGAACGGATGAACGCCATCTGCTGCGCGTTGGATGAACCCATCATCGACGCGATGGCCGGAGTGATGCCCCCCATTTTGTACAAATGCCACATCCGACCCATCGGCGAATTGCCTTTCGGTTCTTTCACGATGCTCACCTCCCGCCGAAGCGGTCTTGCATTTCGCGTTCCACTCTGCGCTGCATCCGTTTGCCGAATTTCAACGCTCTTTTGAGCGATTGGGCCAGCTCCTTCGTCAACTGTTCCTTGGGCACTTTGCCGCTGCCGATCCACTGCGTGCCCTCGACGCGGGCCGCCGTGAGCAAGCGCAGCTTCATGACAAGCGTAAATGCAGATATCGCTTCCTCCGCCTCCCGCTCCGAGATTTTGCCGGCGCTCCGCAAAGCCTCGATTCTGACAAGCGTTCCGGCGGCGCGGATGCCTGCTTGCAAGGCCAACAACCGGAACACGTTCACCATCGGAATATAAGCCCCGTATTTGATGTCCAGCCCGCCCGCGTTCTCGCCGTACCTTTCCCGAAGCAATTGCCCGAAAATGCCGACCAACACCTTATGGCGCAGCGTGTTCTCCATCATCCTGCGCGTGATGACGGGATTTTGGAGCATGTCGGTACGGAATCGATCCTTTAAGCCATCGGCGAGTCTCTCGTCTCCCGCTACGGTTCTGCCGTCCGCCACGATCAGAAGGTACCGCACGTTCTCCCAGCTCGGATCCGCGAACCAGCCGTCCACCTTCTCCTCCCATTGCCGAAGGGAAAGACACCACTGCGGATTGGAGGCGATCACATTGCCTTCACAAGGCGGATAGCCCAGCGCAATCAGCAGTTTTACGGCCTCCTCCGCGAACCGGGCGAAATAGGCTTCGCAGGAAGCCGCTTCGTCTTCCGACTCCGGATTCCCGTAAACGATTCCGCTGTCCTGGTCGCTCGAGAACGTCATCTCTTCCCTGCCTCCGCTGCCGAACAGCATATACGCGTAAGGCACGGGAGGGGCCGTAAACCCCAACCGTGCCATTTCTTGTTCCGCAAGCTCGAGCGTCCGGGAGACCAGCGCTTCATGAATGGCGCTAAGCGATTCGGCCACGGAGAGGAAGGGCTCAGCGGCCAGCGCTTCCGATAACCGTTGCTGCTCCGTTTCCCTGATGGTTCTAAGGGCATTCACGTCTTTCGCGGCTTGAATGGCCGGGTGACTTTTCTCTCCGCTGCGGCTCGACATGACAGCTGATGACCTCCCATGATCCCTGGCTTGCCGGCGTTCGATATCCTTACATAGAACTCGTGCCCGTTTTCTTGAGGTGCTCCGGGTAACCGTAAGAGCCGTGTTCGCTCAAGTCCAGACCGATGATTTCTTGCTCTTCCGTTACGCGGAAGCCCATGACTTTTTTCATGATCCACAGCAGAACGAACGATGCCGCGAAAGCGTAAGCGCCGCACACGACGACCGATTCGAATTGCACCCACAGTTGCTCGCCGCCGCTGCCGTAAAGCAGCCCGGCCTTACCGACGCCGACTTTGCCGGCCAATTCTTCCGTTGCAAAGATACCATTCGCCAGCGTGCCCCAAACCCCTGCCGCGCCGTGTACGGACATGGCGGAAATCGGATCGTCCACGCGGATCTTTTCGAAGAACTTCGCGCTGAAGTAAACCAATACGCCTGCAATCAATCCGATAACGACAGCAGCCCAAGGCTCAACGTAAGCACAGGATGCGGTGATGGCGACCAAGCCGGCCAATGCGCCGTTCAGCGTCGTCGGAATGTCGGCTTTGCCGCTGAACATCCAGGAGATCAGCATGGCCGCGACTGCGCCGCCTGCAGCGCCGAGCTGGGTGTTGAACGCTACGTAGCCGAAGAAACCGTCGCCTACGGAAAGTGCGCTGCCGGCGTTGAATCCGAACCAACCGACCCACAGAAGCAGAACGGACAAAGCGGAGAAAACTTGGTTATGACCGGCGATTTGGTTCGCGGAACCGTCTTTGTTGTATTTGCCGATACGGGGCTTCAGCAGAATCGTAGCCGCCAATGCGCCCATGGCTCCCGTCAGGTGAACGACCGTGGAACCCGCGTAGTCTTGCGAGCCGTCCGCAGCCAGCCAGCCGCCGCCCCAAATCCAGTGCGCGATGACCGGATACACGACGGAAGAAAACAGGATCGTGTAAATGAAGTACGAGGACAGCTTGGCGCGTTCCGCGAACCCGCCCCATGCGATCGACAGCGATACGGCTGCGAACGCCAGCTGGAACACGAAGAAGATCGTGGAAGGGTAGTTCTCACCGTCTCCCGCGGAGATGGACGGATCGAACAGGAAGTTGCCGATGCCGATGAATTTGTTCAAGCCTTCGGACGCTTCCGTACCGAACGACAAACCGTATCCGACCGCCCAGTAGATTAAGGAACACAAACCTACGGTGAAGATCGTTTTGCCCGCTACGTGACCGGCGTTCTTCATGCGGGTCGAGCCCGTTTCAAGAAGGATGAAGCCCCCTTGCATTAGAAGAACAAGCACGCCCGCCACCATGATCCACAAAGCGTTTAGTCCCATGTTCAGGGTAGCTGCGGAAGGGTCTTCCGCAAACGCCATTGTCGGGAAGAGAACCAACAGCGCTCCCAATGCAATCAAACTTTTCTTCACCATTCCGACCAACTCCCAATTGTCATATTTCATTACATCTTAAGAAAGGCTTGATGTCATTATAGGAGGTTGCGTGAGTTTTGACAATATGATTTTTGTTATTTTTCGCTTTATTTTCGCAGAATACCTAACATTAACCCCGGAAAAGGTATGGAATGTTCAGAACTGGATCAGATTTAAGCTAAAGATACTTAACGTCAGTACAGAACAGATAGCTCCAACGATACCATCGACGCGTTAAAAATAATCATTTGTGTTAGTTTATATTCCATATGAGCTTTGAGACTGGCTTTTTTGGGCTTTGAAGCCAAAGCATCACGTTTGACTGTACGGTTGGGATTTGAGTATCATAAAGATTAATGAGACTGACCGAAAGAAGGTGCGATGTATGCGACACGGACCGAACGAACAGCATCGGCTTTACCGGATCGGGGAGTTATCCCGGCTATCCGGCGTGAGTCCGCGTACGATCGACTATTACACGGGACTAGGGCTGCTGGCTCCCGCAAAACGTTCCAACGGGAACTACCGTCTGTATGACGATGAAACCTTATCGAGGATCCGCCGTATTGAATATTTGAAGGCACAGAAGTTTTCCCTGGAAGAAATCCGCGAGCAATTCTCCTCCCTGGGCCGGGTCACGTCGGATGAGCAGGTAACCCGCAAGCTGGCGGACCTCCAAAGCCATCTCACGATGCTCGAAAGGGAAGTGAAGGAGCTTGAGCCCGTGCTGGACCAGCTCAAGCCTACGCAAGCCAAACGGCTTTTCCGGGCCATCACGCCCCAAACCGCGGCCTGCGTCGAAGCTCTGCTGCTTCTGCTGGGGAAAAGCAACCTCATGTGAGCCTGAAATTCAAACTCGGAGGGAACACTCGATGATCTTTTTCACACCCATCGATTTTCTGATCATTCCCGCGTTCCTGCTCTCGTTGTGGGCGCAATTCAGAGTCAGCGGGACTTTCAGCAAGTGGTCCGAAGTGCGCGCGATGAGCGGCATGACCGGATATGACGCCGCCCGGCGGATGCTCGACCGCAACGGCTTGCACGACGTGCCGATCGAGCCCGTACCCGGCCGCCTGTCCGACCACTACGATCCGGTCGCCCGCGTCGTCCGGCTCTCGGAACCCGTTTACTACGAAAATTCGATTTCCGCGATTTCCGTCGCCTGCCACGAAGTCGGCCATGCGATCCAGCATCAGCAGCATTACCCGATGCTCGTGCTCCGTCACCGGATGTTCCCGGTCGTCCGCATCGCATCCGGCATCGCGCCGTTCCTGCTGCTCGCCGGATTCCTGTTCCACGCCCTGAATCTCGTCGGGCTCGGCATCATCTTCTTCTCGGCCGCGGTCGCCTTCCAGCTCGTCACGCTGCCGGTAGAATTCAATGCCAGCTCCCGTGCGCGCGACTTGATGGTTGCCGAAGGGTTCATCTCCCACGAAGAAGAGAGGGGCGTCGCGAAAGTGCTGAACGCGGCGGCGCTCACGTACGTCGCGGCGGCGCTGATCTCGTTGCTTGAGCTCGTCAAGTATATTTGGCTCTTCACCAATAGCCGTGACGATTAACAAGAACCCCTTATAAACCGAAAACGCCTGTTCCGAATTCTCGGAACAGGCGTTTTTTATGCGGCGTCGATGGAGCTCATCTCGGCGTATATTCGTTTTGGAAATAGTCGAGCAAGAAGGAATGGAACATCTGGACGACAGTCGGAAGCTTCTCGCCTTCCCGGCGGATCAATCCGATCGTTCTCGTCACGTGCGGGCTTTTCACCTTCACGACGGCAGGCATCATCGCGCTCGTCTGATAGAGGGCCATTTCCGGCAGCAGGCTGACGCCCATCCCGGCCGCCACGAGACCGCGGATCGTGTCCGTCTCTTCCGACTCGAACCCGATGCGCGGGGTAAAACCGGCGTTTTTGCAGGCCTCCCATACGAGGGATCGCAGCGAGTAGCCGGGACTGAACAATACGAACGATTCATCCTTCAACTGGGCCAAGTCGATCGAAACCTCAAGCGCCAGCGGATGGGTTTCGGGAAGGATCGCGAAAAGTTCTTCGGTCAACACGACTTCGCCCGTGACATGATCGTGCTTGTCCGGATGCGGGGATATGAAAGCCAGATCGATCTCCGCATCGACGACGTCGCGGATCAGCGAAGCATACATGCCCTGCCGAAACCGGAACTTGACGTTCGGATGCAGCTTGCGGAAGGCGGCCACGACGCGGGGAATGAGGTGGTAGCCCAAGCTATGGGGAAATCCGAGACGAATTTCGCCCGCCTCCGGATCCAGGAATTCCTGGATTTCCAGAACCGCCCGATCGAGATCGGTCAGCAGCGATTCGGCGCGCCTCAAAAACAGCTGCCCGACCGGAGTCAGCTGAACGTTGCGACCCTTCTGCACGAACAAATGCACGCCGAGCTCTTCCTCGAGCCTGTGGATTTGCCGGCTGACGGCCGATTGCGCCACATGGAGCTCCTCTGCGGCTTTGGTGACGTGCTGCAGCCTGGCCACGCGCACGAAATATTGCAGCTGCCTGAGTTCCACCTCTTGATTGCACCCTTTCCGTTGACGTTCGTCCGATTGGACTTTGACGTTCCTAAACGATTATAATGATATCCGCAAGGCTATTCAATGAAGGAGGCATTTTCCAAATGGCACAAGAACGCGCCGCGAAATTCAAAGGAAATCCAATTACCTTGGTCGGTCCCGAACTGAAAGTCGGCGACCAGGCTCCCGACTTCACGTTGAACAAAAACCTGCTCGAAACCGCCAGCCTGAAAGACTATGCCGGCAAGGTTAAGCTGATCAGCGTCGTCCCTTCCGTGGACACCGGCGTATGCGACGCCCAAACCCGCCGTTTCAACGAGGAAGCCGCCAAGCTGGGCGATAACGTCATCGTCCTGACGGTCAGCGCCGACCTTCCGTTTGCGCAATCCCGCTGGTGCGCCGCCGCAGGCGTGGACCGCGTCGTGCTGTTGTCCGACTACAAATCCAATTCCTTCGGACAAGCCTACGGCGTCCTGATCAAGGAATTCGCACTCGATATGAGATCCATCTTCGTCGTCGACGCGAACGACAAAATCACCTATGTAGAGGTGCTTCCCGAAATGACGGAACACCCGAACTACGAAGCGGCGATCGCAGCCGTCAAAGAACTTCTGTAAGACCCGACGGATTTATGGTCATGAGAAAAGCGAGGCAAGGCCCAGCGCCTTCCTCGCTTTTATTTTGTCGCAATTATGGGTTGCGGAGTCACGCGCGATAGGAGGACAACTTCTTGTCCAGCACGCCGTAGATCTCCTGAATGACGCGGTAGTTCGCTCCCAGATCGCCAAGCGACCCTCGGGAGGCGGAATAGATGTCCACGGCGGAATTGCCGGGCGACGTGCCGACGATCTGGATCGTAATGTCCATCGTTCGTCCGGCCATCGTTTTCTTCTCCATGACGATTTCGCCGATGTTCGGCACTTCGTGCAGCACTTTGTAGCCTTGCATCTTCTTGAGCACGGAGCCGACTTCCTCGAATGCGCGATCTTTGGACAGCCTGTAGTAATGGGACTTCAGCTTAGGATCTTTCGCTTTGTCGCCGGTATGTTCATGACTTCGGAGCAAACCGACCAACACTCGCTTCAGCAATACACTCTCTCCCTCTCGGTGCAATTGCGCGTCATACTCTATGATACCATGGTTGCCCACAGATTTATAGACCGCATCCGAAAAAGAAAAAACCCGCCTATGCCGTCCGACGTGCTTGTTTCTGAACCCGCTTGGCAGGTGGGTGTCCGCAGCTCCGGAGTTTGGCTACCCTTTTCGGGGGCTTGCCAGAGGCCGGGCAATGTTGAACTCCCTTGGAAACAGCATTGGTTCAAAACATTTGTGCGCCGTAACGTACATCGCAGGATATAGATACATTATAAGCCGTAACCCCCGCAGAGGCAACCCGGCCGTCCTAGCTTTTTGTTTCCTGATCTTCCTCCAGCGAACCATTCTGCTCTTCGGTCAACGCCTCGTTCCCGGCCATCATTTTGGTGATGATCAGGTTGAAATTGTAAAACGTGAACGTCGCGATGACGCTGCCGAAAAAGAACGGAATGAGGAACGTGAACCTCGTGCTGATGAACAGGATGGCCACGGTGCCCAGCGTCATGATGACGGAGCGGATCGGACGGCCGATCGTCAACACGAGTGCGTTTTTGAGCAGCTGCGTCGTTTTCATGTGAAAATGGGACAACAGCGAGAAAAAATGGTGTAACGAGACGACGACGAGCAGCATCAGCGCGATGAACAGATACGCGACGATCTGCAGGTTCTCGATCCTCGTCAGATAAACCCGGTAATCGATGATCAGGATGGTCGAAATCAACGAATACAGGATGCCGCCGATCATCGCCTGCTTATAATTCTGTTTATAATTCCGGAAGAACGTTTTCAAAAGCGGAACGTCCGTATCTCCCATGACCCATTTCCGGGCGACCGAGAACATGGCCGAGGTCGCCGGGAAAAAGGTAAAAGGGGACAGGATCGCCATCAGGATCACGGTCGTTTGAAGCAGCCCCGTGATTTGGGCTTCGTCGGTCGCGGCGTTCATGTTCATGAATCCCGTAAGACCGACCAGCCAGAACGGCACGGAACAGAGGAGCCATAATACGTTGATTACGGCCAGCCTCATGATCCATTCGGATATCTTGTAGAATCCGCCCATCATGCCCCGCATTTCCACCGTGTTTTCCTCCCCGACGACCTGGCTTGATCTCTTAGATGTTCACGTAATCTTCGCTGTTCGATTTGCGCGGTTCCGGACGTCCGCCGCGGGATCCGCCGTCGCGATAGCCGCCGTCCTCGCGGTACGGCCGACTTCCGCCGCCGCCGCCGTAAGGCTTGCGCTGCTGTCCGCCCGAGCCGCCGCCGTAGTTGCCGCTGCGTCCTTGGCCGCCGCGGTAACCGCCGCCTCCGCCGTAGTTGCCGCCGCCTTGGCCGCCTTGACCGTACCGGCGGTTGCCTTGGCCTCCGCCGTAGCCGCCGCGGCCGCCGTCGAACTTGCGCTTCTTGCCGCGGATCGGATCTTCCGGCGTGAGCTCGACTTCGACGTCTTTCTTGTCACCGGTCAGCAGCTTCATCGCCGCCGCGAGCAATTGGACGGAATCGTACTGTTCGAGAAGCTGCATCGCTACCCACTTGTACGGATTCACTTCATCTTCAGTTCCTTTGACCGTTTCCAAAATGCGCTCGGCCACGACTTTCTGTTTGCCTTCCATCGCCTCGGAAAGGGTCGGGAGCGGCTTCTTGGAAATGCGGTGCCGCGTGATTTTCTCGATGAAGTGCAGATGGTCGATCTCGCGCGGCGTCACGAACGTCCAGGACGTTCCTTCCTTGCCCGCGCGTCCCGTCCGGCCGATCCGGTGAACGTAGCTTTCCGGATCCTGCGGCAGGTCGAAGTTGATGACGTGCGTCACGCCGCTGACGTCAAGGCCGCGGGCCGCGACGTCCGTCGCCACGAGCACGTCGATGCTGCCGTCGCGGAACTTGCGCATGACCGCGTCACGCTGGTTCTGGGACAGGTCGCCGTGCAAGCCGTCGGAAGCGTAGCCGCGCTTGGCCAGCGCTTCGGACAATTCGGCGACGCGGCGCTTCGTGCGTCCGAAAATGATCGCGAGCTCCGGCGGTTCCATGTCGAGCAGCCGGCACAGGCCGTCAAATTTCATGCGTTCTTGGACTTCGATGTAAAATTGCTGGATGAGAGGAGCGCTGACCTGCTTCGGAATGACGGAGATATGTTCCGGGTTGCGCAGGAACTGCTGAGCCAGTCTCTGGATGTTCGTCGGCATCGTGGCCGAGAACAGCAGCGTCTGCCGCTCTTCCGGCACCAGCTTCAGGATGGATTGGATGTCCTCCATGAAGCCCATGTCCAGCATTTCGTCCGCTTCGTCCAGGACCACCGTCTGAACGTCATCCAAGCGGATCGTCTTGCGATTGATATGGTCAAGCAGCCGTCCGGGCGTTCCGATGATGATTTGCGGCCTTCTTCTCAAAGAGCGGATTTGGCGGCTGATGTCTTGTCCGCCGTATATCGCCAAGGAGCGCAGTCCTTTGAACCGTCCGAGTTTCTCGATTTCTTCCGCAACCTGGATGGCCAGCTCGCGCGTCGGCGCCATGATCAGCGCGACGATGCGGTCTTCCGATGCCGAAATTTTGTTGATGAGAGGGATGCCGAATGCAGCTGTCTTGCCGGTCCCCGTCTGTGCCTGGCCGATCATGTCGCGGCCTTCGAGAGCGACGGGAATCGCCTTGGCCTGGATCGGCGTCGCTTCTTCAAACCCCATCTCAGAGACGGCTTGAATGACGTCCGGATCCAAACCAAATTCGTTAAATGTACTCAATTTCTCAAACTCCTTCTGTATTGGGCCTTCTTCACGGCTTCCAAAAAATATACAGTCCATTATAGCACAAACGAAAACACAAACACCAGCGCAATGAAAATGCTTCGCGCATGCCTCTTCTTCCCCGGGGAAATCTAGGAAGGGAAAGACGCGCCGGAAAGGATGGTCGTTTATGCCGAAGTGGTTGGACAAATTGGCCGGAGCAGGTCCCTATATAGTGATGGTACTCGGGGGTGCGGCGGTCGCGCTCGGCTTCAACCTTCTGCTGATCCCCGTCAAGCTGCTGAGCAGCGGAGTGTCCGGGATCTCCATGATCCTCGGCTATGTGAGCGGCTGGAATATCGCCTGGCTGTATTTTGCCCTGAACGTCCCGATTTTGTACTGGGGTTACCGGGTGCTCGGGCGGCGTTTTATCGCGCTCAGCATCGTGAACGTGCTGTCGACTTCCTTGTTCCTGCAGGTGATTCCGGTATATCCTTGGACGGACGACCGGCTGCTGGCTTCCGTCTTCGGCGGCATGCTCGTCGGGATCGGTTCGGCGGGCGCCCTTCGGTACGGCGGATCTTCCGGAGGCGTCGACGTGGTGGCCTCCATCATTTCCCGTTCCCGCGACGTCGCCGTCGGCTTCCTCGTGGTCGTCCTCAATACCGGCATCGTCGCGGCGCTCGGCTTACTCAAGAACGGTTGGAACGCCGCTCTTTATTCTATGCTTTCCATTTACTTAACGGGCAAAGTGATTGACATCGTTCACACGCCGCATCGCAAGGTAACGGCATTCATCGTAACGAATCGCGCGAACGAGCTTGCCGCCCGCCTGCTTTCCCTGCCGCGGGGCGTCACCATCCTCAAAACCCGCGGGGCTTTCACCAGCGAAGAGCGGGACATGCTCATGACCGTCACGACGAGATTCGAGCTCGCCGAGCTCCGCAAAATCATACGCGGCATCGATCCCAAAGCTTTCGTCAATGTGGTGCAAACGGTCGACGTGATCGGCGAATTCCGCCGTTCCCGAAGCTGAATTTCCCGCTGTCATGCCGGATTCGGAGCACGCATACAATGAACGCGTGACGCCAGTGCCAGAGGTCCTCCCAAGGCTCCATATCTTCCCGTCAAAAACCCGCAAAATCCTACAAAATACCCCTGTCTCCGCCGTCACAACTCGTTTATAATCGGGTTAAGATCTTACGGGGAGAGGGAATCATGGAAATTTTTATGACGTTGTTCCTGCTGCTGCAGTCGGCATTGAGCGGCGGCCAACACGCACAAGACAACCTGAGTAAAATTTGGAACACGGCGCACAGCATGACGCAGACTCCGCCCGCACCGACTCCGACAAGCGGCGAGGAAGCGAATCCGGAACCGGCCAAAGCCGGGGATCCCCAGAAAGACGCACCGAAAGTCAAAGGCATCTACGTAACCGCATACAGCGCCGGCGGCGCTCGGATGGCCAGCTTGCTGGACCTCGTCGACAAAACGGAACTGAACGCGATGGTTATCGACATCAAGGACGACAACGGCTTCATTACTTACAAAACGGATAATCCGGAGCTGCAGAAGCTCGGTACGCCGCAGCCTTTCATCAAGGACATGGGCAAGCTGATGTCCACGCTGCAAGAACATAAGATCTACCCGATCGCCCGAATCGTCGTCTTCAAGGACACGGTGCTGGCCAAAAAGCACAAAGAACTGACCTACCTCACGGCGGACGGCACCCCATGGAAGAACGGCAAAGGCGACAGTTTCGTCAATCCGTACCGCAAGGAAGTTTGGGACTACAACGTCGAGATCGCCAAGGAAGCGGCCAAACTCGGCTTCAAGGAAATCCAGTTCGACTACGTGAGATTCCCGGAAGGCTTCGAAAAGAAAGCCGACCAACTGAAATTCACCAAAACGGACCAAAGCCGAGTCGACGTCGTCGCCGGGTTCGTGGATTACGCGCGCAAGCAGCTGGAACCGCTGGGCGTCCGGGTGTCGGTCGATATCTTCGGATACGCCGCTTCGGTTCCGGCAGCGGAAGGCATCGGACAGGACTTCGTGAAAATTTCCAACAGCGTCAACGTCATCAGCCCGATGATTTATCCGAGCCATTACAGCACGGGCTGGTTTAAACAGAAAGACCCCGACAAAGCCCCTTACGCCACGATCAAGGGCGCCATGGCAGACACGCACAAGAAGCTGGATCCGCTGGGAGACGCCCAACCGATCATTCGACCATGGATCCAAGATTTCACCGCCAGTTGGCTGGGCGCAGGTCATTATATCAAGTACGGCGCCGCGGAAGTGTCCGCTCAGATCAAAGCGCTTAAGGAAAGCGGAGTCGAGGAGTTCCTGCTCTGGAACGCCGGCAACAAATATTCTACAGGCGCGAATTACTGAGTTCAAGAAAGCAAGCGAAAAGGGCCCCTCGGTCGAGGGGCCCTTTTTCTTTGAACTATACGAAGCGAAGAATCAGCGTTTCCCGGGGTCGTACGGTTCCCCGGCCGCTTTCGGAGCGCGGGATGTTTTCGAGAAGACGACCAAAGCGAGAAGCGTGACGACGTACGGGAAAATCTTCAAGATGACCGGCGGGATTTCCGCCAGCGACGGAATGACCTGGGACACGTTCGCGACCGTCGTGGCGAATCCGAAGAAGAATGCCGCCGCGAGGACACCCAGAGGTCTCCATTGTCCGAATATGAGCGCCGCAAGCGCCAAGAACCCGAGACCCGACACGCTGCCGGTGAACTCGCCGGCGTAAGTCAGGATGATAATGGCTCCGCCGATGCCCGAGAAAGCTCCCGAGATCATGACGCCGATGTAGCGCATGCGCTTCACGTTCACCCCTGCGGCTTCCGCCGCGTGAGGATGCTCGCCGCAGGCACGAAGCCTCAAACCGAACGACGTTTTGTACAGAATGGTCGAACTGACCGCCAGCACGGCGAGGATGAGCCACGTCGTCCAATACGTTTTCGTGAAGAACAGCGGTCCGATCACCGGAATGTCGCTCAGCCCCGGAACGTCGAAAGGACTGAAGCCGCCGACGCGGATGTTTCCGCTGCCCGTCATGTTGCGAGCCATGAAGATCGTGATCGCGCCGGCGATCATGTTGATCGCGGTACCGCTGATGACCTGGTCGGCGCTGAGGTTGATGCTGGCGAACGCGTGCAGCAGGGAGAAAACGATTCCCGCCAGCACGGCGACGAGCAAGCCGACCCATAAGACCCAGCCCTCGTTGGGGTGGCTCGCCTGCAGCTTGAAAATCGTGAACGAGCCGGCGAAGGCGCCGACGACCATCAAGCCTTCGAGTCCGATATTGACGACGCCGCTTCGTTCGCTGAAGAGTCCGCCGAGCGCCGTGATGAGCAGCGGAATGGTGTAAATAATCGCGTACGGGAAGATTTGTTCAATCGTATGCCACATGCGTTATTTCACCTTCCCTTCTTGCGGCGCATTCAGCTTCGCATTCGCCTTGCGGCGGGAATAACGGCGGATAAGCCGCTCGATCAAGACGCTGGTTGCCGCGAAATAGATGATGATGGCGATGATGGAGTCCGCGATTTCCGGGGGAATTTCCGTCATGGCGTTCATGAATCCCCTGCCGGAATACAGCAAACCGAAGAAAATCGCCGACAGGAGAACACCGATCGGATTGTTGGCGCCCAGCAGGGAAACGGCGATGCCGTCGAAGCCCTGGGAAGGCAAAATCCCGATCTGGATGTTCGACGCGTTGCCCGCGTACATGGCGACGCCGCCCAGCCCTGCGATCGCGCCGGAAATCGCCATGGAGTACACGACGCTGCGATTCACTTTGATGCCGGCATACTCCGCTGCGTCCCGGTTGTGGCCGACCGCCTTGAGCTCGTAGCCGAACGTCGTTTTGTTGATGATGAAGGCGACGACGAGCACCACGACGACGGCGATCAACAGTCCCATATTAATATAGGAGCCGTTGAACAGGTCACTCAACCAAGTGGCCTTCAGCGTGGCCGCATCCGCCAGCTGTTTCGACTCCGTCTCGCTGGACGGGTTTTTGATGTACGTTTGGACGCCGTAATAAACCGCCCAGAAACCGGCCCAGTTCATCATGATCGACGATACGACCTCATGGACGTTAAACCGGGCTTTCAGAATACCGGGAACGACGGCCCACAAGGCGCCGCCCAAAGCGCCGGCGATCAGCATGATGGGGAGAAGAACGATTCTGGGTAAATCCAGGTTCAAGCCGACGACCGAGGCGACGAATCCGCCGACCAGCAGTTGTCCCGCGACGCCGATGTTGAAGAGGCCCGTCCGGAAAGCGAACGCCACCGCAAGACCGCTGAAAATGAGCGGAGTCGCCGTCGCCAGCGTGTTGCCGATCCGTTCCGGATTTTTCAAGCCGCCCTCGAACAGGTAGGAGAAACCGGTATACGCATTATGGCCGGTCGCCAGCATGAGCACGGCTCCGGCGACGAGGCCGAAGACGACGGCGCATAACGATATGATCAGGTTTTTGTTCATGCGCCTTCTCCCCTCCTCACGCCGGCCATCATCAGGCCGATCTCGTTCTCGTTCGTATCCGCGGCGCGGACGACGCCCACCAGCTCGCCGTTGTTCACGACCGCGATCCGGTCGGACACGTTCATGACTTCATCGAGTTCCAGCGACACGAGGAGCACGGCGTTCCCTTTGTCGCGATGCTCGATCAGCCGTCTGTGAATGTATTCGATGGAGCCGACGTCGAGCCCCCGCGTCGGTTGGACGGCGACGAGCAGCACGGGGTTGCGTTCGATTTCCCGTCCGATGATCGCCTTCTGCTGGTTGCCCCCGGACAGCGAACGCGCCGTGGATGCCGCGCCTTCTCCGGAACGGACGTCGAAGCTTTCCACGATGTGGTCCGCATACTTCCGGATCTCCTGCTTCTGGAGAATCCCCCCTCGGGAGAACGGCTCCTTATGGTAGATCTCCAGCACCATGTTTTCCCCGATCGTATAATCCAGCACCAGCCCGCGGCGCTGCCGGTCTTCGGGGATATGTCCGATACCGCTTTCGATCCGCTCGCGAACCGGAATGCCGGTAATATCTTTCCCATTCAAATAAATTTTGCCGGACTCTGATTTGCGCAAGCCCGTTACCGCTTCCACCAAATCGGACTGGCCGTTGCCTTCCACGCCCGCGATGCCCACGATTTCCCCTCCCCGCACTTCCAGGGAGAAGTCGTGCAGCGCCAGGGACTTCCTGCCGCTTTTGACCGTAAGACCCTCCACCTTGAGGACGACATCGCCCGGCCGGCTTTCGGTTTTCTGGACCTTGAAGGACACTTGCCGCCCGACCATCATTTCGGCCATCGCCGCTTCCGTCGTCGAAGCCACGTCCACGGTGCCGATCGTTTTTCCGCGCCGGATGACCGTGCAGCGGTCGGCGTATTCCTTGATTTCCTTCAGCTTGTGCGTGATGAGAATGATCGATTTCCCTTCCGCGATCAAGTTCTTCATGATTTTGCCGAGCTCTTGGATTTCCTGAGGCGTCAAAACGCCGGTAGGCTCGTCCAGGATCAAAACTTCCGCCTTGCGGTAAAGCATCTTGAGGATTTCGACCCGTTGCTGCATGCCGACCGAGATCTCTTCGATCTTGGCATAAGGATCGACGTTCAAACCGTAACGTTTGGACAGCTCTTCGATTTTTTTGCCTGCTTGCTTCACGTCCAGGAACATGCCGAACTTGCGGGTCTCGCTGCCCATGATGATGTTCTCGGTGACCGTGAAGTTTTCGACCAACTTGAAGTGCTGATGCACCATGCCGATGCCCAGCTGATTGGCCACGTTCGGATTGGAAATGCGGACTTCCTTGCCGTTTACCTTAATCGTTCCGCGATCGGCCTGATACATGCCGAACAGGATGCTCATAAGCGTCGACTTCCCGGCGCCGTTTTCGCCCAGCAGCGCATGGATCTCTCCACGCTTCAGGCGCAGCGTGATATCGTCGTTCGCTACGATGCCCGTAAATTCTTTTCTGATGTTCAGCATCTCCACCACGTATTCCATGGAATGCTCCTCCCTAACACGTCTCTAAGAACTCGCTTCTTCGGCTAATGCCAGGCTTGCGGCAGGCGGATCCCCATAAACGGCCGCCGCCGGCTCGAAGCTGGCGGCAGCCTTTATGTCGGAGACGATTCGCGACAAACGGGTATACGACCATTCGTTCCGAATCATCAAAAAAAGACGGGAGCCCGTCTTTTTTTGTATTCGAGTTACTTGATGAGATCTCCTTGTTCTGCCGCTACTTTAATTTCACCCGATTTCAGCTTGCCGAACACTTCGTTCACTTTCGTGACCGTGTCTTGGCTGAGGTTCGGGTTTTCAGCCGGGATGCCTACGCCGTCGTTCTTCGAATCGAACGTGAGCGTCTGGCCGCCGGGGAATTTGCCTTCGGTTTCGGCTTTGACCATGTCGTAAGCCGCTTGGTCGATTTTCTTCATCGCGGAGGTGAGGACGATCGACTTGCCGTCTTTCTTCATGCCGTCTTGGTACTGGTCGACGTCAACGCCGACGATCCATACTTCTTTGCCGGCATCCCCGCGCGTGATGGCTTCTTTGATCGCGCCGACCCCTACGCCGCCCGCTGCCGTGAAGATGACCTTCACGCCGCGATCGTACATTTGCGCCGCGATTTGCTGGCCAGCCGCTACGTCGCTGAACGTGCCTTGGTAAATGACGTTTTCTTTTTTGATGGAGATTTTCGTGCCCAGGTTATCGTTCGCGTATTTGATGCCTTGCTGGAAGCCCCAGTTGTACTTTTGAACCGGCGGGATTTCCATGCCGCCGATGAAGCCGGCTTCGCCTTCTTTCAGTTGAAGGGCCGTTGCGACGCCCGCTACGAATCCGGACTCATGTTCGGCGAAGAAGATCGATACCGAGTTCTCTTTCACGACAGCCGTCGTGTCGTCCGCTTTGTGCGGAGCGCCGTCGATCAGAACGAACTTGGCGTCCTTGTACTTGTCCTGTGCCGCGTAAATCGCGGTTTCGAACTTAAAGCCCGGCGTCACGATGAATTTGTAACCCGCGTCGTACAGGTTGCCGATTTCTTTCAGGTAGTCGGCTTCCGTCGTGCCGGCCGGCTTCAGGTACTTGTCCTTCAGGCCGAGGTCTTTGGAAGCTCTTTGGACGCCTTCCCAAGTGCCTTGGTTAAAGGACTTGTCGTCGATCGTCCCGGAGTCCGTGACCATGCCGACTTGGAAATCCTTGTTGGCGCTGGCTGCCGGGGAGCTGGCCGCCGGAGAGCTTGCCGCCGGGGAGCTGGCTGCCGGAGAACTCGAGGAGCTCTCGTTGTTGTTTTTGCCGCAAGCGGCAAGCACGCTGAAAACCAAAGTTAAAATGGCCAACAGTACTGCACTCTTCTTCATTTCTTTTTGCCTCCCGATTTTCTTGAATTATATGTTTTGGAACTGTGAAACCATTGGGAACACGGAAACGGGATCGTGCCACGTTTCCATTGTTTGCCTTGAGCCGGCAATTCATTCGCATCTGCGAAATGTCCGCCTCAACTTTACGGCATGCGTCCGACCAGCGCTCTCACGAGCGAAATGAACCTCGGCTTCGTCCGGTTCGCGACCTCGATCACTTGCTCATGCGTAAGGGGCTCCAGCTCGTCCGCGATCGCCATGTCGGTGACGCAGGAAATCCCGATCACCTTCAGCCCTGCATGGCTCGCTACGATCACTTCCGGAACGGTGGACATGCCCACCGCATCGCCGCCGAGCAGGCGCAGCATCTTCAGCTCCGCTGCGGCCATGTAGTTCGGGCCGGAAATGCCCGCGTAAACCCCTTCCTTCACGTCGATGCCGAGCGATGCCGCGGTGCTTTTGGCGAATTCGGCAAGCTCCGGCGTGTAGGCCCGGCTCATGTCCGGGAAACGCGGCCCCAAAGTCGGTTCATTCGGCCCGATCAGCGGGTTGGCGCCCGTCATGTTCAGATGGTCCCGAATGATCATGAGGTCGCCCGCTTGGAAGGAAGGATTCATGCCCCCGCAAGCGTTCGTGACGATCAGGCATTCGACGCCCAGTTCCTTCATGACCCGAACGGGGTATGTCACTTCTTGCATCGAATAGCCTTCGTAGTAATGAAAGCGCCCCTGCATCGCGACGACGGGCTGCCCTTCCAATCGGCCGAACACGAGCTTGCCTGCGTGGCCTTCGACGGTGGATACCGGAAAATGGGGGATGTCCCCGTAATCGACGGCTGTCGCGTTTTCCAACTGATCGGCCATTTCCCCGAGCCCGGAACCCAAAATGAGCCCAAAACGCGGCGTGATATCCGTGCGCGACGCCAAGTAGTTTTTCGTTTCTTGCAGACGTTCCAGCAATTGACCCATTCGTCTCACCCCTCTCTATCTCATCTCCAATTCAATCAATCACTGCTTCCGTCTACGACTCCATATACCAGCGGAAGAGCCTCAACCGGCTCGGCGCCGACCGCAATGGAGCCGTACAGGCTTTCCATCACGTCATCCACCTGCTGACGGTTCGCGTGAATCGTCGCGAGAGGCTCGCCTTTCGCGACGCGGTCGCCGACCTTCTTATGGAGGACGATGCCGACCGCGAGGTCGATCTCCGACTCCTTGGTCGCACGCCCGGCTCCCAGCATCATGGCCGCGGTGCCGATCCGTTCCGCCGCCAATCCCGCTATGTATCCGTCCGATAAGGCGGGAACCTGTATCACGTAGGCGGCGGTCGGCAGCCGTTCGGGATGATCGACTACGGACGCGTCGCCGCCCTGCGCGGCGAGGAACGTTTTGAACGTTTCCAGCGCCTTGCCGGACGCCACGGATTCTTCCAGCAGTTTGCGGGCGCTTTCGACGTTGTCCGCCTTGCCCGCAAGCACGACCATATGGCTGCCGAGCGTCAAGCTGAGCTCGTACAAATCCGCAGGGCCTTCTCCGCGCAGCGTATCGATCGCTTCTTTCACCTCAAGCGCATTTCCGATCGCAAACCCGAGCGGCTGGCTCATATCCGAGATCACCGCGATCGTCCGCCGCCCTACCCGGTTTCCGATGTCGACCATCGCGCGGGCGAGTTCCCGCGTGTCCTCCATTTCCTTCATGAACGCGCCGTCGCCGGTTTTGACGTCAAGGACGATCGCGTCCGCCCCGGCGGCGATTTTCTTGCTCATGATCGAGCTGGCGATCAGAGGGATCGACTCGACGGTCGCCGTCACGTCGCGCAGCGCGTATAGCTTCTTATCGGCAGGGGTCAAATCGCCGCTTTGGCCGATGACCGCGAGGCCGTTCGTGTTCACCAGTTCGAGAAACTGCTCGTTGCTGATCTCTACGTGGAAGCCCGGCACGGATTCCAGTTTGTCGATCGTCCCGCCGGTATGCCCGAGCCCGCGCCCGGACATCTTGGCGACGGGTACGCCGACCGAGGCGACGAGAGGCGCCAGCACCAGCGTCGTCGTGTCGCCTACGCCACCCGTGCTGTGTTTATCCACCTTGACGCCCGATACGCCGGACAAATCGATTTTATCGCCGGAATCGACCATCGCCATCGTCAGGTCGGCTCTTTCCCGCGGCGTCATGCCCCGAAAAAGAACGGCCATCGCCAGCGCGGACATTTGATAGTCCGGAATGGTGCCATCCGTGTAACCGCGGATCAGAAAAGAAATTTCTTCGGAGAACAATTCGCCTCCGTCGCGTTTCTTCGCGATCAAGTCCACCGTTCTCATCGCGTATTCCTTCCTTTCGGCTGGGTTCGCAGGATGCTCAGTTTGCTCTTAGTACCCTTCGCCTTTGCCGCCCGTCACGATCGCGACGGAAGCGCTGGCGCCCAGCCGGGTCGCGCCGGCTTCGACAAGCTTCGCAGCGAATTCCGGATCGCGGACGCCGCCGGAAGCCTTGATTCCCATCTCCGGTCCGACGACCGAACGGATCAGCGCGATATCTTCCACCGTAGCGCCGCCGGTGCCGAAGCCCGTCGACGTTTTGACGAAATCCGCTCCGGCTTCTTTGCTGATCAGAGAAGCTTCCCTCTTCTCTTCATCGGTCAAATAGCACGTTTCTATGATCACTTTCACCGCGGCTTTTCCCGAGCACGCTTCCACTACGGCTTTGACGTCGTTCAGCACGGCTTCCCGGTCGCCCGATTTGAGCGCTCCGACGTTCAGAACCATATCGACTTCCGTCGCGCCGACTGCAACAGCGTCACGCGCTTCCAGCGCTTTGACTTCCGTACGGCTCGCGCCCAAAGGGAATCCGACGACCGTCGCGATCCCGACGCCGCTGCCGGCCAGTGCTTGAACTGCCGTCGGAATCCAGTAAGGGTTCACGCAGACGGTCGCGAAACCGTACTTCCTGGCTTCGTCGCATAGGCGCAAAACATCATCTTTCTTGCTGAACGCGCTGAGCAGCGTATGATCGATCATTTTGGCGAAGTGATTCCCACTCATTGCTTCATCGTCTCCTGTTGTTCCAATTTGTGAAGCAGCTCCCGGGCCGTAATCTGGTCCGTAACGAGCGTATTCCCGTACCGCCCGCGAAGCGCGCCGAAAATGGCGTTTACCTTCGAGGCGCCCCCGGCCACGAGGATGGAGTGTTCTTTCTTCCGCAGGTCCGAAAGTTCAATACCCACGGTCCGCTCGTTCAGTTCGGCCAGGCATATCTCGCCGTTCTCGTCGAAATACCGCGAGCAGATGTCCCCGGCCGCGCGGCTGCGAATGACTTCCAGTTCATCCTCGCGGAAGTAATTCGAGCCGAGCAGGACGGAATCGGGCGTCGGCGCTCCGGCGGTAAAAACGGCCACATTGGCGCCGATGCCCATGTCCATGACCCTCCGGATGTGACGGTCCGACAGCATGGCTTGCTTCACAAGTGTATGATCTACGATTGCGGGTAAATACATGAAATATGGCGTAACGTGGAAAGCCTGGGCGAATCGGTGGACGATCTCGGACGGGGAAATCCGCACGTCCGCGTCGCTTACGCCTCCGTTCAATTGGACGACGTAACCGTTTTTGAGCGTTCGGGAGTCCAGATGGAGCGCGACCTGGTACATCGTCGAACCCCACGAGGCGCCTACGGTGTCCCCGTCCTTCAAAATCTCGCCCAAATAGTCCGCCGCCGCCTGCCCGATGCATGTTTTGACCCGTTCGTCGTCGTACGTCGGCGTATAAGCCACAACGGCTTCCTTGAGTCCGAATTTCGTTTTGAGCGATTGCTTCAACGTTTCGGCATCCTCGCTCGGATCCCTGATCTCGATTCGGACGATGCCTTCCGCCTTCGCTTGCTGCAGCAGCCTCGATACGGTCGGCCTGGATACGCCTAGGCGTTCCGCGATCTGGCTTTGGCTGTAATCGAGCTGGTAATAAAGCTTAGCGGCTTCCAAAAGTTTCCTGGTTTTGTCGTTATCCAACGAATGTCACACGCTTTCATCCAACGAATTTTATGAAATTCTGTTCAGCATGTGTGAAATTCTGTTCGGCTGTAATTATAGTGGAAAACATGCCTGATTTCAATCACTCTTGCCATTCTTCGACCAAATAAAACAGCCTTCCGAATGAGGAAGACTGTACGTGTTTGAAACGTTCGTTTTTATACCCGGACTCGGTTCGCCGCCGCCAAAACCGATGCCAGCCGGATGAAGTTTCCGAGCACGTTTTCGACACGGAGTCTCATTCTTTCGTCCAGCGGGCTTCCGTCCGGGCCGAAACGCCTCTGGTCTCCGCCGACGGAAATCCAATCCGGGCAATTCACGCCGTGAAGGTTCCGGACGATCGCTTGAAGATGGGTCAGGGAGCTGACTCCCACCGCTCCGCCGGCCGCGCTGACCGACAGTACCGCCTTGCCGTCGAAATGCTCCGCCCCTAAATAGTCCAATGCATTTTTGAGGACACCCGATATCGTGCCGTGGTATTCCGGAGAGGCGAGCACGACCGCGTCGCTTTCGGCGACCAGCTTCGCCAGCGCCTTCGCCTCCTCCGGCTCCGAATCCGTATCCGGATCGTATAACGGAAGGACTCGCTCCCGCAAATCGAACACTTCCGCGTCATGACCCCAAGCGATTAACCGACTCCCGGCATAGCGGACCAATTTGGTGCTGGCCGACTCGCGGCGATTGCTTCCGGCTAGAATAGCCACTTTCATGGGAATCCCTCCCTCGCTGACTTTACATACATAATAGTATGTAAAGTATGGTAAAGTCAATGAGCAACCTCGATAAATTTCCTCAGCTCCTCCCCATCACGGTCGCGAGGCCGAGATGTGCAAGAAAGTTACATAACTCCGCTCGATCTACGGTCCCGTGGGCGAGTTGTGTAAGAAAGTTGCATAACTCTCCTCAAACCAGGCCTCCGAGGCCGTGTTGTGTAAGAAAGTTACATATCTCCTCTCCATCCATGGTCCCGAGACCGAGTTGTGTAAGAAAGTTGCATAACTCCCTTCGATCCGTGCTTCTGAGGGCGAGTTTCTGCGCGCGAAAAAAAAACAGGTTACGTCTTAATGACGTAACCTGCCCCTTTGAGCGCCCTTCGCTTCTCGACCCGAATTATTGAGAGAGGCGTTTGGCGAGTTCGTACATCTCGATGTCGAAGGCTTTCTTCGTCGAGCAGACCGTCTCGATGTCGGTCGCTTGGAATTCGCCTTTCACGATGCCGAGCGCTTTGCCGGAATCGCCCTCGATCAGCTTCTGAACCGCATAGTCGCCCAGCTTGGAAGCCAGGATGCGGTCGTTGTGCGTCGGGGAGCCCCCGCGCTGGATGTGGCCAAGTACCGTCACGCGGGGTTCGATGCCGCTGTGCTCGGTGATTTGGCGCGCGATTTCATCGCCGCCGCATACGCCTTCCGCCACGACGATGATGCCGTGACGTTTGCCGTTCTGGAAGTTCTCCTTCATATGAAGGGCGATTTCCTTGATATCGAAAGGAACCTCCGGCACGAGAATCGCTTCCGCTCCGCTGGCCAAGCCGGCGTGCAGGGCGATGTCGCCGCAGTGGCGGCCCATGACTTCCACGACCGAAGCGCGTTCATGGGAGGTCATCGTATCGCGAAGCTTGTTGATCGCGTCGACGACGATGCTGACGGACGTATCGAAACCGATCGTGTAATCGGTGAACGGAATGTCGTTATCGATGGTGCCGGGCAATGCCATCGTTTTGATGCCGAGCTTGCTCAGCTTCAGCGCGCCTTGATAGGAACCGTCGCCGCCGATGACGACGAGGCCGTCGATGCCGAATTCCCGCAGGATGTCCGCGCCTTTCTGCTGGCCTTCCGGCGTCATGAATTCCTTGCAGCGGGCGGTCTGCAGAATGGTGCCGCCCCGCTGGATGATATCGCCGACGCTGCGTAGGTCCATCTCCCGGATTTCCCGGTTCAGAAGGCCTTGATAGCCCCTCTGGATGGCGAATACCTCCAGCCCGCGGTACAGCCCTCCGCGAACGACCGCGCGAACGGCCGCGTTCATGCCTTGCGAATCCCCGCCGCTCGTCAGAACGGCAATCTTCTTCACTGCACTCATGTTCGTTTTCCTCCCCAAAATCTTCATGCGGCACTACATCGCTTTGCGTATCCAATGGCTGTTCAGCCAGAAAAACAACCGTGTCCAGGGGCTTCCTTTCATCAACAGGCGGGCGGTTCTGCGGACATCTCTCTGCCCTTTGACCTTCGGGTCCGACAGGTACAGCGCGATCAGCCCTTCCACGATCATGCGGTGGAAAGAGGGGCAGGGCAGCCTGTCGGCCGCTTGCCTCGCCGCACGCACCATGCGGAGCATTCTCTCGTCGAGCTTCTCCGGCGAACCGAAATAGCTGCAGAAATTGAGATCGCCGCCCTCCCGGTCTTCCGCTTGGTCGATCAGGTAATCGAGCAGGATGTGAAGCCCGCAGATGGAGGGGAAATAAGCTTCCCGAATGCGCGTTGCCGTCTCGGGCGTCAGCTCCGGATCGCACGCCGCCGTGAACAGCATGAACATGCCCAGCGTGGACCCCGTCGCCGCCGCGAATTCGTTCCACTGAAGCTCGGGGTAAGCGGAACGGTGCCGCTCCCACCATGCGAGCAATTCTGGCTCGCGCCGGGCTTTGGCGATATGCTTGTACACTTGAAGGTCTCCGTACAAGCCGACCAGTTCTTTGACGTGGGCCTGCACACGCCCGTAAGCGGGCAATTCGGCGATCGCCGCGTGGCATTTGCGGACCAAGGCGTGTAGGTACCCGCCGTCGTCCCTCTCTTGCCGGAGCGCGTAATAATCGGTCAGCGGCGCCTCCGGCGTGACCGCGTCCAGCATGCTCCGGTGAAGCAGGCGGAAATCGTCCGCGTCCAGTGAAGTGCTGCGGTCGCACAAATTGTCCAAATAGTCGCTGATCGTCTGCAAAGCGACGATCAGCGGAATGAGGACATCCTTCATATCCAGCCTCACGGCCGCATAGACCGCTCCGCCCTCGCAATGGAATTGCTTGGTTTCCATGCTGCTCAGCGCTTGCTTGCGGAGCTCGGGATCCGGGATGGCTTGCGCCGCGGCGCGCCATTCCGCCAGCTCGCCGCGCACGCCGGGCAAGATGTGCTTGTATACTCTCGACATCAGCGAAACCGGCCCTCCGGGGTAACGGTCCGCCATGCGGCTATGCTCCATTCATAGGTCCTCCGCTTGCTCTTTCAGCCATGCCTTTTCGTTTCCTCGTCTAGATCCTGCTGCGTCCGGAACCATATATGCAAATCGTTGATCCGGCTCGCCAGCTCCGCGATTTCCCCGTTCAGCCGGCACGAAGCCTCGAAATCTTCCTCTGTGAACAACAGTTCTTGTTTGATTTTGATTTGCTCTTCGAAAATGATCACGCGATCCGGGATGGCACCGCGGACGTTCTCCCAAAATTCGAGCACGGCCGTCTGCCGGGCGCGGCCGATCGTATCCCAATCCTCCTTGAGAGCGGGAACGTAGATGCCGAGCCGGTCGCTCCAGGCGAACTGGCCGTTCAGCCACTCGTTGTCTCCCATGGCCAATCCTTCCGTCTTGCTTTTCTAGTCTCGATCTTAAGATCGGGGATAAAAGCGTCATCCTATAATGTATCATTACGGCCTTGTGAAATCCAGCGCAAATGTTCTTCCAAACCTCCCGAAAACGCTGTCGAAATCTGATATAATACTAGCATTCGCTCGACCCCATCCGATCGTCGGCACAAAGGAGCTGACCCCGCTGAATCCGTCAGACGTTCCAGTCACCTTGAGGAGACTGTTCCTGTTTTTCATCCCGATGGGGTTTTCCGTCGTGCTGATCAATCTTTCCCACGTCATCATCAACGGCACGCTCGCCCGGGCCGCCGATCAGGAGACGATCCTGGCCGGCTATGCGCTGGGCATGAGCCTCTTGGCGGTCGCGGAGCGGCCCGCCGTTCTGCTGCGCCAAACCTGCTCCGCGCTCGTGCGGGACCGCCAGTCTTACCGCGCGGTCCGGGCGGTGGGCTTCGCCGTCTTCTCGGCTGCGCTTGCGTTCGGCGCGCTGGTTGCTTATACGCCCCTCGGCAAGTGGATATTCGGCGGCGCTTTCGGCGCCGAACCCGACGTGGAGGCTCAGGCGATCCGTACTTGGCAAGCGCTGATGTTCCTGGCCGTCTTCTCCGGACTCCGATGTTTTTACCAAGGGGTCATCATCTATCGCATGAGAACGAAGTGGTTGACGGTCGGCATGGTTTTCCGGCTTGCCGGCATGTTCCTGCTCTCGCAATTTTTCATCCATGCCGGCATCACGAGCTCCTTGCAGGGAGCCGTCATTTTCGTGTTCGGGATGATGATCGAAGCCTTGCTGAGCTGGATTGAATGCCGGAAGCTGGTCGGGGAAATGCCGGAGCGCGCGGAAGAATGCATGATCGAGAAGCCGAAGCACGTGTTTCCCTTCTACAACCCGCTGCTGTTCTCGTCTCTGATCGTCGTGTGGGTGCTTCCGATCCTGAACGCGCTGCTCGGCACGACCGACCGGGCCAAGCTGGCCGTCGCTTCCTTCGCGGTCGCCGGAAGCCTCATGAACCTGATGCTCGGCTTCTTTACCTATTTCCATCAAATCGCCCTTCATTTCGGCAAATCCAATCCCGAGCAAGTCCGCCGTTTCACGCTGGCTCTCGGTTTTGTACCGGCCTTGTTCCAAATTGCGCTTTCGTTCACGCCGATCGGCCCCTGGATGCTCTCCCATGCGCTTCACGTGAAAGGGGAGCTGCTGGAGGCCAGCTTGCACGCCCTTAGGGGTTTCGTTCCGTTCGTGCTTGTCTTCCCGTGGCTGGACACGCTGAACGGCTTCGTCATGTCCAAAGGAGAAACGAAGCTCATGTTCGGCTCCCAAACCGCGAACGCCGCCGTTACGATCCTCGCGATCGCCGCGTTCGTCCTTTCGCTTCCCGGTTGGGCAGGCGTGCTCGGATCATTCGCCCAATCCGCCGGAACCGCCGCCGAGCTGGCGCTGCTTTTCTGGCTGTACCGCCGAAACCGCAAACGGGAACGAACGATATCTGCCGGGCTGCGATCGCCCGATCACCCAACAGGAGTAACCCTACATGAATGAACCCGCCCGCCTCACCCGGCAAACGGCCCTTTTGCGCTCGCTTCATTTCGCTTCCTACTCTTCGATGGTCCTTATCGCGACGTATTTTCCGCTTTATTTTTACAGCCTCGGCTTCACCAAGCTGCAGATCGGGGCGATTTACTCGGTCGGTCCGGTGTTATCGATCGTGTCCAACCTGCTGGTAGGTATCGTCAGCGACAAAACGAAAAGCTTGCGCCGGATGATCAGCCTGCTGTACCTGGGCCAGATCCTCGCCCTCGCACTGCTGCTTCCCCAACGGGAATTCGGCATCATGTCGGCGGTGATGGCCTTGTTCTATCTCTTCCAGACTCCGATCAACTCGATGCTGGACAGCTTGACGCTGCTCGCGGCGGACCGCATGCATAGAAGCTTCGCGTCCATCCGGATGTTCGGCTCCCTCGGTTATGCAATCTGCGCCGTGATCTTCGGCCTGCTGCTCAAAACATACGGCTCGGACCTGACGATCGTACTTTCGCTCGTTACCGTCACCGTGTCTCTCGTATTTTCGCTTATCGTCGCCGATTTCCAAGCGTCCGTCCGAAAATTCGAGTTCGGAGCCCTGTGGCTCGTTCTGAAGCGGCGCGAGACGTTCGGCTTCTTCCTCGCGCTCGGGCTCGTATCCGTCGCCCACCGGCTGAACGAAGGCTTCCTCTCCGTCGCGATGCGGGAATACGGCGCCTCGGACACCGTCATCGGCTTTGCGTCGCTCACTTCCTCCGTCAGCGAGATCCCGGTGTTTTTCCTAATGGCGAGGTTCGGCCACCGCTTTCGGGAGTTTCCGCTGCTCGCCGTCGCCAGCGTCATGTACATCATCCGAATGCTGCTTCTCAGCGTCGCCCACGATCCCTGGGCTTTCGTCGCCATTCAGGCGATGCACAGCGTAACCTTCGGCATCTTCTACATCACCGCGCTGCGCTGCCTGCAGTCATTGATTCCCGACGAATACCGCTCCTCCGGCCAAGGGGTGTTCGCCGTCGTCTGGTCCGGCATCGCCGGCTTGTTTGCCGGCATGCTGGGCGGCTGGCTGTACGACGCTTACGGCTTAGCCTGGCTTTACCGCATGGGCGCCCTGTTCGCTTTGGCCGGGTGCGCCGGCTTCTTATTCTTCCATTACCGCCGCTCCGCCCCCTGATCGGGACATCATTCTTGATCGCCTTAGAACCCGCCACTATAATAGGGGGGAAGGAGAGAAGAACAACAATGGACTACACTGAGCTGAAGCAATTGATCCAGGATCGCCGCAGCATCCGCAAATTCGCGGACAAGCCGGTATCCGACGAAGACATCCGCGAATTGATCGACTGCGCGCGTTACGCACCCAGCGATACGAACTCGCAAACCTGGGAATTCGTCGTCGTGACGAACCGGGACAAAATCGCGGAAATCGAGAAAATGACATGGGACGAGCTCCATAAACGGGCACAGGACGCGGAGGAACGCGGCTTGTCCCGGGAAGGCCGGCTGCTGGTCAAATCGTTCGGCCCGTACGCCACCGCCTTCTCGGACGCCCCCGCCTTGATCGTCTGCCTGGCCACGCCTTACCAATCGAAATTCCGCGAACGGATTTTCGATCCGATCGGGCTCGTGCACGACGAAGTGTGGCGCGAGGAAGGCATCAAAAGCAGCTGCCTCGCCTCGATGAACCTGATGCTGGCCGCCCACGCGAGGGGACTCGCCACGTGTCCGATGACCGGACCCGTACTGCTGGCGGAGAAACCGCTACGCGAGTACCTCGGCATTGACGAGACCCGCCAGGTCAACATGGTCATCGCCCTCGGCTATCCGACCGAAACGCCGGGCAAGCTGCCCCGCAAGGAAATCGACGAAATCCTGACCATCGTCAGGTAAAACGGAGCACGAAAAAAGGACGCCGCAGAGACCATTCTCTGCGGCGTCCTTTTCCGTTTCGGGATGCGTCAATTTTTCGTGCCGTCCAGGTCCCACAGCGACTTTACATGTCCGATGATCGGAGAGTCGCTAGTGGCGAGCAAGCCGGCGTAGCTGATGGAGCGGACAATGCCGGTCAAGGGGCTGGCGGCTGCCTTTGCAGCTGCCGTCCCAGTTGCCGTCCCGGTTGCCGACGCCGCCTGTTTCGGGCCTTTCTTGTACGGAAACTCCTTCGTCACGAGAACTTGGAACTTTGAATCAAGCACTTTGACGATCAGCTTGCCGGAGTCCGGGAGCCGGTCGAAGTCCACTTGCATGTCGAACGGCGGCGCGTAGGCCCTCTTCAGCAGCAGTTTGTCGCCGTTGTACAGATGGACCGCGTAAGGCTGGGCGCCGAGCGGAAGTTTCACGTAGGTGAACAGGTTGACGATGCCGTTCAGCTCGGTCGTCTCGGAAATCTTCTTGTACGTGACGGGGTTGTCCGGCATCGCATGGTCTTCGACCTTGGTCAGGAAGAACGGAGACGACGTGAACTTCTGGTAAGCGGCCAGCATTTTCGGACTGTCGTGCAGATCGTAGTTGTTGTTCTGGTTATCGTAGCTCGTCGTCCGCTTGTCCAAATCGAAGTAGGTGATCGACTTGAGCTGCGGATAAATGCGCGGCATGTAAGCATACATGTTGGCGAGCTCTCCGACGCCCCAATCCGTGTAATCCTTGCCGAGCTGGTAGCTGTGGAAGGAGACCGCTCCTTCGGACACCATGATCGGCTTTTTGGAATATTTCTCATAGAGCGGACGCAAATAGTCGATCGGGTTCCCGCCCAGCTTCAACTGCCCGTGGGAGTAAGGGATCGTGTACAGGGAGAAACCGACCCAATCCACGTAATCGTCACCCGGGTAATAGGGGTCGATGTTGTCCCGGGGCAGGAAGTTCGGCGACCAGACCATCGCGACGTTCGGCGCTTCTTTGGCCATGATGTCGTGCACGAGGCGCCATTTTTCGATGTATTTTTTCGGATCGCCGTTCCAAGCCACCCACTCGCCGTTCATTTCGCAGGCATAGCGCAGGAAGATCGGAATGCCGGACTCGGCGGCTTCGCGGGCGAATTGGTGAATGTATTCGTCGTCCTGCACTTCATCCAATCCGGCATGCGGCTCCCACCCGATCTGCAGGGCTCCTCCGAGGGCTTTCACTTTTTTGGCGTAGTCGACCGGGAAAGCCGTGTTGCCGGGATAGTACTTATTAAAGTACGTGTAGGTCAAGTAAAGCGCGTATTTCTGGCCGAACGCCGCTTCCGCCCCGGCAGGGTCGCCGGAGAAGCTCTTTCCGGCCGGGTAGAGGCCGATGTAGGAACCGGTCACCGGCTCGAATTTCTCGAGTTTCCTGGCCGGGGAGGACACGGGTACTTCCGCGTACGTCTGAACGACGGTGCGGATGTGGTCGCCCCGGATCGTGCTCGTGATTCCCCAAGACGGCTTGCCGTACTTTTCCCAATAGGCTGCCGTCAGGTCATAGTATTTGGCTGCGAGATCGTAATTTTTTTGGTTGTCGTAATTGGCCGCGATTTTTTTGGCATAGGTGGCGGCCGAGTTCCAGGATTTCTTCTTCACGGCCGCGTTCATTTGCGCGATCAGCGAAACGTTCGGATCCGTTTTCGCGAGGGCCGTTGGACTTTGAAAGACGGTGCCGGCGAGTAAAGCGGCGGAACAGAGTGCGACGGTTAGCGTGGAATAAAGTTTTTTTCTCATAGCGAAATTTTACCGCTTTCCTCCTTCTTGATTACAGTCAAAAACTGTAAACGGTTGTCGGAATCCTCTAAAGAAACCCTAAAATTTTGCGCGATGTGCTGTCCGGGTCACCCGATAAAACGAAAGCCGCCAGGCAAATGTTGCAATATTTGACCTCTCGCTTTTGATATACCCCATACGAAAGCCCATGATTCGCCGCGCGAATCATGGGCTTATGAGAAATTCCCGATTAACCGGTTTCCGCTTGCGATTCCCATACGGTTTCGTCCATTCGGATCACGGTGACGCGAGACACCCTTAAATGATCCGTTTCTTCGATGATGAACCGCACCGCCCCGTCGTCCGTCTCGACGACCTGGTTTTTCTTCGGCGGAATTTCGATCTGGGAGTATATCCATCCTCCGATCGTGTCGTAATCGTCGGACGGGATATCCAGCTTGAACAGGCTGTTCACTTCCTCGATCAACAGCAAGCCGCTGATCGAGTAAGTATTCTCGTCTTTCTTCTCGACCTCGGGACGTTCTTCGTCGAATTCGTCCTGGATTTCCCCGACGATTTCTTCCATGATGTCCTCGAGGGTGACGAGCCCCGCCGTGCCCCCGTACTCGTCAATCAGCATCGCGATCTGCGTCTTCTTCTTCTGCATCAGCTTGAGAAGAGCGCTGATCGGCATGCTCTCCGGTACGGAGGTGATCGGGCGCATCAGGTCGCGGATATTCGGATTGGCGTGGTCCGGCACCTTCAGCAGATCCTTGATGTGAATAAAGCCGATGATGCTGTCCTTATCGTTCTCGCAAACCGGATATCGCGTATGCATTTCCCGCAGAGCGATCGCTTTGTTCTCCGCGAAGCTCATATTGCCGTAAAGGCAAATCATCTCGGTGCGGGGAATCATGATTTCGCGGGCATTCGTATCCGCGAAATCGAAAATATTGTCCACCAGGGTCAATTCCGTGTTGTCGATCAGTCCGCTTTTGTGGCTTTCTTTCACGAGAATCCGGATTTCTTCTTCCGTATGCGCGGAGGTCGCGTCTTCCCGCGTGTCGATCCCGAACGGCCTGAGCAGCAGGTTCGCGGTTCCGTTGAGCAGCCAGATGAAAGGACTCATCAGCTTGCGGAACAAGACAAGCGGCCATGCCACCAGCAAGGTGATCGTCTCCGCCTTGCGGATCGCCACCGATTTCGGAGCGAGTTCGCCCAGCACGATGTGCATCACCGTAATGAACGTGAACCCGATGATGAAGGCCAGGGGATGGATAAGCGACTCGCCCAGGTTCATTGCGGTGAAAAGAGGCTCCAGCATGTTCGCGATCGCCGGTTCGCCGATCCACCCGAGACCCAGGGAAGCCAAGGTGATGCCCAGTTGGCAGGCGGATAGATACGCGTCCAGATGGTTCGTTAAATGCGAGGCGAAAGACGCCCGTTTATTGCCTTCCTGGATCAGCGTGTCGATGCGCGTGCCGCGGACTTTCACCATGGCGAATTCGGCCGCCACGAAGAAACCGTTCATGAAAACCAACAAAACGATGATGACCAAGTTCACGCCTAGCGGAAAAGGGTCACTGCCCAAATAATCCCTATCTCCGGGTCCGCCGGAGATAGGTACACCTCCTTTATGATGAAAAAAGATAATAATGGAAAAAGGGAAAGAAACTTTATTATAGCTTAGACGTTTTGCCCGTTACCGTCAAACGCCGGTTCCCTGCGCAATTCGCCGTAGTACCCATCTGTATTCGCCTCAGCTTGCTCCCTATGCCGATTTTCGGGCAGAACCGCCCGATATGGCGGAATGCCGGCCGCCCGGCCGCCCGATGACTTTCAATAAACCTTTCTGCCCCTTCCGAAACGCGCTATCTTCTCTCCGGCTGCCGACGGCCGCGTTTGGCTTGGTTCTGGCGGATTTTATCCTCCATCCCCTGCTCGGTCGCCTCGTAGAAAACCCGGTTTTTCAGCTTGTCCGGCAAATATTGCTGTTCGACATAATGGCCCGGATAATCGTGGGGATATTGGTACCCGACATGGCCGAGCTTTTTGGCTCCGCTGTAATGCCCGTCGCGAAGGTGAAGAGGGACTTCCGCCGATTTGGACTCCTCGAGGGTCGCCATGATTTTCCCGATCGCCGTCGCCACCGCGTTCGATTTGGGGCTCTCCACCGCAAACAGGATCGCTTGTGCCGCGATATACTTCGACTCCGGCCAGCCGATCCGGTGATAGGCTTCCATCGCGCTGACCGCTTGGACCATCGCCTGCGGGTTGGCCAGTCCGATATCTTCGCTGCATGCCACCGCGAGACGCCGCAGGAAAGTCATCGGATCCATTCCCAGCTTCTCGACCGCGTACAAAAACCAGAACAGCGCCGCGTCGCTCGATCCCCTTACGCTCTTATGGAAGGCGGACAGGACGTCATATTGCGTGGACTCGTCCGCGAGGACGGTCGGCTGGCGGATCGACTCTTCCGCCACCTCGAGCGTAATGCGTACGCTGCCGTCCGGCTCGGACGGGGTGGTGACGGCCGCAAGCTCCAGCGCGGTAAGCGCCCGGCGGATATCCCCGTTGGCCATCGAAGCGATATGGTCCAGCGCTTCTTCGTCGACCGACAGTTTCATGAAGCCGAGACCCTTGACCGGGTCTCCGAGCGCCCGACGCATGGCGATCAGCGAGTGTTCCTTGGTGAGGGGCTGCAGCCGGAACAGCGTGGAACGGGACAGCAACGCCCCGTTCACCGAATGGAACGGGTTTTCCGTCGTCGCCCCGATGAAAACGATGATCCCCTTCTCGACGGCCGGAAGAAGCGCGTCTTGCCTCGCGCTGTTGAAGCGGTGTACCTCGTCTAGGAACAGGATCGTTTTGCGGCCGTACATGTTTTTGTTCCGTTCGGCTTGTTCGATGACGTCCCTGACGTCTTTGACGGAGGCATCCACCGCGTTCAATCGGACGAAATCTCCTTCGGTTCTTTTCGAAACGATATGCGCCAGCGTCGTTTTCCCGGAGCCCGGGGGGCCGAACAGCAGAATCGACGTCACCGCGTCCCTCTCGATGGCTCGGCGAAGCAGCTTGCCGGGGCCGACGATATGTTCCTGGCCGATATATTCTTCGATTGTTTCGGGCCTCATCCGGTCCGCCAACAAGCGGTTTCTCGGCTCCGAATCCGTTCGGTAGCTGAATAAATCCATCCTTCTCACGCCTTTCTCTTCCTCTCATCATAGCAGAAAGAGCCCGGCTTCGGAAGATTTTGGCGAACGCGCGTTCCTACCGGATATCTTCCGCCGCCCGCCGGACGATTTCCCGTCTTACCCGGATATAGCGCCGGATCAGCTCGGATTCGCCCAGAAATTCCTCGTATGACCAGCGCCTCATCGGGTCCTCGCGGATGTGCGGCCGGATCTCGGCCAGCATTTGCCCGGCGATCGGCATGATCTTCTTCTCGGTGAAAGGTCCTTTCAGCGCTTTCAGCAAAATGCCCCGGTATTTCTCGCGGTATTTACGGTGCTCGAGCAGTTTGCGGGTCAGTTGGTTGTAACCGTCGACCGGCACGAGATCGTCTTCCTGGATTTCACCGTAACAGTTGCGGCCCCACGTTCCTTCGTAATCCCACGGAATCATGCGGTATTTACCCGAGCGGCTATGGCGGTACACGGAGTAGTTTTGCTCGAAGCCGTCGTAATTGCCGGTCAGGACCGCTCCCGCCAGCCAGCGCAAATAGTTGTCCGCGTCCAGGTTCTTTTCCAGCAGCGCGGCCGCCGGCCGGCCGTTCATTCGGTTTAGGCTCCGAATGAACGCGGTAAACCGCTTTTTCTCCGGTTCTCCCCCGTATCTGTACTCATAACCGGACATCAGCGAAGATTTGTGTTCACCGGTTTCCGGGTGGTACAGGCCGAAATTCGCATTGTTGTTGATGGCATAGAACAGAGCGGCGGTCCCGATCCCCCTCCGCCTGAAAAACCTTTTGCCGACGTTTTCGATTTCGAGATATACCCCCAAGGGTACGGCATTCAGGTACAGCAAGACATGACGGGTCCTGGGCGCCGGAACGCCCAGCATCGGGAAGAACGCGAAGGAGAGCGCGTTGCGGATCATGGAGGGATCGTCGAATTCCGCGTTATAATGGTAAACTTCTCCGTTTCGGATCACGTCATAGGACCGTTTCGGATATTCGCGGGTATGTCCACCCCGGTACCGGATCCAAACTCGCTCCGTTTTCCCGTCCGCCCTCATCTTGGCCTCGACATATCGGTCGGTCCACAGGTTCCGTTCCAGCCCACTTTCCGCCGAATCGCCGAGCGTGAGCGTTCTGACCGGCAATGCCATGAGCGTAACCGCCTTCCTCCCTTGACTCCGCTAAATCACTCAACGTGCTTCAGCGTATGTCCTGCCGGTAGAAGCGGAAACGGCTTCCGTCTAGTTCCCGCTCTCTGATTTCGCTTTCGCGAATGCGGGAAATAGGTGCATATACGTGGACCCCAGGGCGTTCGCAACATACTTTGTACGATAAGGGACTGTCACCGTATCGGCCGCAGGGAGTCTCACCCTGTCAAGCTCGGTACCCTAAGGGAGGAAGAACGGCTTGAAGCTCGCGTTCATTTGCACCGAAATGCTGCCGAGCCCGGCGATCAAAGGCGGAGCCATCCAGATCATGATCGACGGGGTTGCCCCTCTGCTGGCCCGCAGGCACGATTTAACGATTTACTCGATCACCGATCCGAAACTTCCGAATCTGGAAACCCGGGACGGCATCCGTTACATCCGATTTCCGGCGTCCGCTTACGTGGGGAGCGTCGCCCGTTCGTTGTCCAAACACGCCTACGACGTCGTTCATGTCTTCAACCGCCCCCGCAACGTTTCCCGGTACAAAGCGGCAGCCCCCGCCAGCAAATTCGTCGTCAGCCTGCACAACGACATGTTCAACCGCGCCAAGCTGGGCGACAGCGAAGGCCTTCGCGCGATCCGCGACGCGGAGAAAATCATTACGGTCAGCGACTATATCGGTTCCACCGTTACGCAGCGGTTCCCGTCCGCCCGGCCGAAGGTTCAGACGGTCTATTCCGGCTTCGACCTGTCCCGCTACCGCACGGCATGGGATCCGGAAGCTCCCGGAATCCGTGCGAGGCTGCTGAAAAAATACGGCTTGACGGGAAAAAAGGTCGTGTTGTTCGTCGGCCGGCTTACGGACAAAAAGGGCCCCCACATCCTGATCAAAGCGATGAAGGAAGTCTGGTCCGAACATCCGGATGCCGCGCTCGTGATCGTCGGCGGAAAATGGTTCAGCGACAATACGGTGAACGACTACGTCCGTGAGCTGTACGCGATGGCCAAACCTTACGGCAACAAAATCAAATTCACGAAGTTCGTGCCCGCCGACCAGATTCCCGACTACTATTTGATGGCTGACGTGTTCGTCTGCAGCTCCCAATGGCAGGAGCCGCTCGCCCGCGTCCATTATGAAGCGATGGCCGCCGGCGTCCCCATCGTCACCACCGACCGCGGCGGCAACGCCGAGGTCATCCGCGATATGGACAACGGGCTCGTCGTTCAGGATTATTGGAAGCCTTCGGCCTTCGCCCGGAACATCAACTACCTGCTGTCGAGGCCGGATGAGGCCAGGCGAATGGCCATCAACGGCCGCAGGTTCGTGGAAGACGACTTCACTTTCGAGCACGTTGCGGATCGGTTGGATCGCGTATACGAAGAAGCGTTCGGCGTCGCGGTCGCGTCCCGCCGGAGGAGCCGGAGACGATGAGCCCGGACCCGAAGGAGATCCTGAAGCTCTTCCCGCTCTCCGCACGCGATTGCCGGCTCCTCTCTTGGAAAGGCAAGAAAGCCGTTTGGCACGTCAAGACCGATCAAGGCGCGAAAATCCTGAAAAAGTCTCCGGCGTCGGAACCCCGGCTGCGGTTTCTCTGCCAGGCCGTCCGGCATCTTCGCGCGAACGGGGCGCCGGTACCCGCGCTCGTCCGCGCCCGGGACGGCACCGACTATGTGCGGCTGGGCGAGGCTTGCTACACCTTGACCGACGCGGTCGACGGCCGTTCTCCGGAATACGGTTCGCCGTCCGAGCTGCGCCGCATCATGCGAACGCTTGGCCGGTTCCATCTGGCCTCCCGCGGCTTCCAGGGCAGCGGCGACGGAGAGGAACGGAGCCACCTCGGCCGCTGGGCGGAAGGCTACCGCAAGCACCTTGAAGATTTGGAAGCGTTCCGCCGGCAAGCCCGCGCCGCCGCTTCCCCCTTCGACAAGCTGTACCTGAAGCATGCAGACGAATTCATCCGGCAGGGACGGGAAGCGCTCGAGACCCTTAACGGCGACGCGTACCGCGAATGGGTCGCCAAGATCGACCGGATCAAAAACCTGTGCCACCAGGATTTCGCGTCCGGAAATCTGATCCTGAATGCGGACGGCATCCACGTCATCGACATGGATTCGCTCACCTACGACCTGCCGGCGCGGGACCTCCGGAAAATTTTCAATAAAGTGATGAAAAAGAGCGGCTGGAACGAGAGCAAAGCGGCCGTTATGCTGCAAGCCTACCATGCGGCGCATCCCCTGAACGAATCGGAATACCGCGTCGTGAAAACGGATTTGCTGTTCCCCCACTTGTTTTACGGAATCTCGAGCAAGTTTTTCGGGCGCCGAATGGAATCGGGCTGGAAAGACGAAACCGCGTTAGAGAAGCTGAAAACGATGATTCGAGCGGAGACGTCCAAAATGGAAGTGCTGAACCGTTGGGATGCCATTGTACGGTTGGCCGGGGAGGGGAAGCGCGCATGACGGTCTCTTCGGCCGGCGACGCGATACGCGTGCTGGAGCAATACGCGGTCGAAGTCCGGAACGTCCGGCTGGTGCATGCCGCGGAATCGAAGGCCATTTGGAAAGTCGACGCGTCGGGCGGCCCGCTCGGCCTGAAGAGGTTTAAATACGGCAAGGACCGAATGCTCTTCGCGATCCAAGCCCAGAAGCACCTGCAGGACCGCGGCGGGCCGGTGCCTTCCGTGCGGCTGACGCGCGGGCGGGAGCCTTTCGCGGAAAACGGCGGACACGTTTACATGCTGTACGATTGGACGACGGGGCGAAAACCTTCGTTCGGAGCTCCTGCGGACCTGCGCCAGGCGGTAAGGCTGCTCGCCCGCTTCCATGCCGCTTCCGCCGGATTCCGTCCGGAGGTCCGTTGCCGCGAATCGTCCAAATGGGGAAAGTGGCCGGAGCAGTATGAGGCGATGGAGGCCCATCTCAGGCAGTGGCAGGAGGGCGGCTCCGACCGCAAGCTGGAATCCGTCTTGAAGCCTTACTGGCAGGACTTGATCCGAATCGCCGGCCAAGCGAGGTCGGAGCTGGGCGAATCTGCCTACGACTCGCTCGTGCGGTCGGGTTCGCCGCATCTGTGCCACCAGGACTTCAGCGAAGGAAACGTCCTTCTACACGGCGAGGGAGGGACCGTCCTCGATTTGGACAGCGTCACCTACGACTTTCCGGCCCGGGATTTAAGGAAGCTCATCCTGAAACGCATGCAGGTCAAAGGACGATGGGATCCGGAATTATTCGCTCGCATACTGAAGTGGTATAACGACGTCCATCCGCTCGGGGGCGAACAAACGGAACTGCTTCGGATCGATCTGCTTTTTCCTCATCTGTTCCACGAAACGGCGAAGAACCCTTACCGGAACGGCAGCCCGGTGCCGGCCGCCAAATTGCTGACCGCCGTGCGGATCGAACGCGGCAAAGCCGCCGACCTGTTCGGGCTTTAATGGCCGCCCCGTCAGGCATGCCTGACGGGGCGATTGCATTCCTTCCGTTTCGCGGAATTTTGGGAACTTATCGGACAACCAACCGTTTCTCTTTATTTCGGTCCTACATAACTATGATGTATAAATTCCCTCCATCATTCAGAAAGGAGAATGATTCATGTTTTCCATGCACAACCCCCATGAGCATCATCAGCATCGTTCCTCCCATCACGTCCTCGGCCAAGCCAGGCAGTTGGTCGGACGCAACGTGATCATCAATCGCGGCAGTCCCGACAGCGTACAAGGGACTTTGCTTGCCGTAATCGGCGATGTGCTCGTACTGGATTCCATGGGCTTCATCATTTTCGTCGACGTCCGGCACGTCAGAAGCATTACGGGAGGCACCTCCCGCGGCTCGAGCGGCAGTCAAGGTCATGACCGCCATCCGGGCAGAAGCGGACAAGCCCCGATCAGTAGCGGCAACCGCAGTCACCCGAACGGGAATCGCAGTCATTCGAATGGCAACCGGAGCCACTCCAACGGGAATCGCAGTCACTCTAGCGGGAAACGCAGACGCGATCGCAGCGGAAGTTGACGACGTCTCTTCCCCGTCAATAGCCGCGACCGCGAAGGAGGTGCTTCCGCCGAGCCATGAACATTTATCTGAACCAGCCGGTCTCCCTCACCGTATCGGGCAGCCGCGTCCCCCTCAAAGGAACGCTGGTGGAATTGGGCAGCGATATCCTGGTTTTGCATAACGGAACGCGGCTTCTCTACGTGCCTCTCGTTCATCTGCAGCAACTGACCCGCTGTCCCGCGTCGGAATCCGGTGTCGGCCCGCCGCCCGATCCTCCGCTGGAAGGGACGGCGGAAGTGTCCTACCGGAAAGTGCTCATGAACGCGAAAGGCATGTTTTCCGAACTGTATATCGCCGGCAACCCCTCCGTCCACGGCTACGTGACGAGCATCATGAACGACTTCTTCGTCTTCTGCTCTCCCCTGTACCGCTCGCTTTACGTATCGATGAAGCATCTGAAGACGTTGATTCCTTACGGCGGAGAAAACACTCCTTATGCGCTGGGACAGGAAAAATTCCCGGTCCATCCGATGCCCGCGACGCTTGCCCGCACGTTCGACCAACAGCTCAAAAAATTCGAAGGTGAATTCATCGTTCTTAATTTAGGTGAGCACCCCGGTAAGATCGGGATGCTCAAATCCGTTTCGGGAAGCCTCATCGAATTGGTTATCGCGGACGGAACAAGCACGTTCATCCACCTGGATCACGTGAAGACGATCCATAAGCCTTAAGCTAACGAAGCGAACGGCAAAGCAAAAGGCAGCCTGCGCGCCGAGAAGCGTGCGGACTGCCTTCTTGTTGTTCATAGCCTGCTATTCCTTGTCCGACGGGCGTTTCAACCCTTTGCCGAGCTTATCCACGGCTTTCACGATCCGGGAAACCCGCGTTTCGGCCTTCTTGGCATCCAAAATCCAAGTGATGTATTCCTTGCGGTGGGAGGGTGCCAGCTTGTCGAAAACCGAGGCCGCTTCAGGAGCGGCGTCCAAAGCCTGGCGCAGGTCGTCCGGCGTTTCCAAGGGAGCCTGCGGTTCCTTGCCCGCTGCCGCGGCCCGTCGTTCCGCCGGAGTCATACGCGTCTTTCCGACCGCTTCCCGCGGACGGAACCGCATCGAGGACCATGTATCGTCTACCGAAATGAGCGACACGCCTTCCCACCCTGCCTCGGACACCGTTTTCCAGCCCGTATCCCGGTTGATGTCCGTTTTCAGCTTGGACGTGCCTTTCGGATAGCACATCCACAGCAGCCCGTCCGGTTTCACCGCTCGAATGGCCTCTGGCGCCAGCCGTTCGACGTCGGCCGAATTCCGCGCGAACACTTGCACGAAGTCGTAAGTACCGACGCCTTCCGGGTCGTATCGGATGTCGGCCGGATCGCGTCCGATCGCCTCCAAATAGCCTTCCGGAGGCTCCACGATTGCGATCCTGCCGCTTGCCGGCAGCTTCAGCTTTTTGACCAACGCCTCATCCATCGCCGTTGGCTCCTTTAAACTCCAGCAATTCGCGAATGACGACGCTGACCATAATCAGTCCCGCGACGGGCGGAACGTACGCGTTGCTCGCCGGCGGCTGCTGGGCCTTGCGGATTTCCTTCGGCGCGTTCTCCGGGACGATTCTCTGGGTGACGTCCTCCCGCGGCTTGAGTGGCGCCTCGGTCGAAAACACGACCTTGACGCCCTTCTTGATCCCGTCCTTCCGCAGCTTCTGGCGGACGACGCGGGCGATCGGATCCATCGTCGTTTTGGAGATGTCGGCCACCTGGAACTTCGTCGGGTCCATTTTGTTCGCCGCGCCCATGCTGGAGATGATCGGGATGTCGCGTTTCAGGCATTCTTTAATCAAGTGGATCTTGTACGAAATCGTGTCCGATGCGTCGACGACGTAGTCCAGCGGGAACTTGAACAGTTCCTCCGCCGTCTCTTCCGTATAGAACATCCGCAGCGAGATCGCGTCGCATTCCGGATTGATAAGCAGAATGCGGTCGCGCATCAGATCGGCTTTCGGCTGCCCGACCGTCGTGGTCAAGGCGTGGATTTGGCGGTTGATGTTGGTGATATCGACGACGTCCTTATCGATCATCACGATCCGGCCGACGCCCGAGCGGGCAAGCGCCTCGGCGGCGATCGAACCGACTCCGCCGATGCCCAGCACCGCCACCGTACTGCCTTTCAGAACTTCAAGCCCTTCCGGGCCGATGGCCAATTCCGTTCGGGAGAATTGATGCAGCATCCCTCATCCCGCTCCTTTGCTTAAGACTGCGCGGCGGCTTCGGCGGCGGCCGCCGGTGCCGCGCTTTTCGTTTGCGCCGCAACGGCTTTGGCGGAGAGACGAATGTGCAGGTCCTCCAGTTGACGGTCGGAAACCGCGGACGGCGCATCGGTCAGCAGGTCGGTCGCGCTTGCCGTCTTCGGGAACGCGATCGTCTCGCGGAGGTTCGTACGGCCGGCCAGCAGCATGACGAGCCGGTCGAGGCCGAACGCGATGCCGCCGTGCGGCGGGGTGCCGTATTCGAACGCGTCGAGGAAGAAGCCGAACTTTTCCTTCGCTTCTTCGGGCGTGAATCCGAGCGCTTGGAACATTTTCTCCTGGACTTCGCGGCGGAAAATCCGCATGGAACCCCCGCCCACTTCATAGCCGTTCAGCACGATGTCATAAGCTTGCGCCCGAATCGCGCCCGGATCGGTATCGAACAGCGGCAGGTCCTCGTCGTTCGGACGGGTGAACGGATGGTGCTCGGCCACCCAGCGGTTGCCGTCCTCGTCCCAGCCGAGCAGCGGGAAATCGACGACCCACAGGAACTTGTACGCGCTGTTGTCGATCAGGCCCAGCTCGCGGCCGACCTTGAGGCGCAGGTTGCCCATGACGTCCGCCGCCGTTTTGAGCTTGTCGGCGGAGAAGCAGAGCAGGTCTCCCTCTTCGACGCCGAGCTTCTCGGTGAGCGCCGCGATTTCTTCGGGTTTGAAGAACTTCACGATCGGACCGCGCCACTCGCCTTCTTTCACGGTGATCCAGGCGATGCCCTTGCCGCCGTAACGGGCCGCGAACGGCTGCAGGTCGTCGAGCTCCTTGCGGCTCCAGGAAGCGCAGCCCTTGGCGTTCAACGCCTTCACGACGCCTCCGGAAGCGGCTACGGATGCGAATACCTTCACGTCGCTGTTTTTCACGATATCCGTCACGTCTTCGATTTCCAAGCCGAACCGGAGATCCGGCTTGTCGGAGCCGTACTTGTGGATGGCGTCCTTATAGGTCAGCCGTTGGAACGGCGTCGGGATTTCCACGCCGATCGTTTCCCGGAACAACCGGGCCATCAAGGTCTCCATCATGCCCAGCAGCTGATCCTGCGACAGGAACGAAGTCTCGATGTCCACCTGCGTGAATTCCGGCTGGCGGTCCGCCCGCAAGTCTTCGTCCCGGAAGCAGCGAGCCACTTGGTAGTAACGCTCCAAACCGCCGACCATCAGCAATTGCTTAAACAATTGCGGCGATTGCGGCAGCGCGAAAAACTCGCCCGGATGAACGCGGCTCGGCACGAGATAGTCACGCGCGCCTTCCGGCGTGCTCAAGGTCAGAATCGGCGTCTCCACGTCGATGAACCCGTTCTCGTCCAGATAATCGCGGAACACTTTGGTCGCCTTCGAGCGGAGCAGCAGCGTTTTCTGCATTTCCGGACGGCGGAGGTCCAGATAACGGTACTTCAGGCGGAGGGATTCATCCACTTCCACGCCGTCTTCGATCGGGAACGGAGGCGTTTTGGCGGCATTGAGGATTTCGACCTCCGACACCTGGACTTCGATTTCGCCCGTCGGAATGTTGAGGTTGTAAGTTTCCTGGTCGCGTTGGACGACTTTGCCTTTTACCGCGAGCACGTATTCATTGCGCGCCCGGCTGGCGATTTCCAGCGCTTTCTCGTTAAATGCGGGATTGAAGACGATTTGCACGATGCCGGTGCGGTCGCGGAGGTCGATGAACAGAATGCCGCCGAAATCGCGCCATCCCTGCACCCATCCGTTCAAAACGACGGTTTCTCCTACGTGTTGTTTCGTCAGCGTGCCGCAATCGTTGTTTTTGAGCATCATTGGTCGTTGTTCCCCTTTTTCTCTTCGATTATCGATTGTTTCACCGCATTCGCCAGGTTGGCCAGCGGAACTTGCTTTTGTTCTCCCGTCGCCAGGTTCTTGAGGCCGATTTCCCCGCGGTCCAGCTCGTCGTCGCCGAGGACCGCGGCATAGCGTGCGCCCGCGCGATCCGCCGCCTTGAACAGCGCCTTGGGCTTACGTCCTTGGTAATCCCGGTCTGCGGACAAACCTTCGGCTCTCAGCTTCTGGATGAGGCCGGGCAATTCGCTTTCCGCACGTTCTCCGAAGCCGATCAGGTACACGTCCACGCCGGTTCCGGACTCCGGCTTCACGTTCTGGCTTTCCAGCATCAGCAGCGTCCGCTCCAGCCCGATGCCGAGCCCGACGCCGGGCTTGTCGTCTCCGCCGATCTCGGCCACCAGCCCGTTGTAACGGCCGCCGGCGCCGATGGTGTCGATGGAGCCGATGCCTTGGGCCTTATATTCGAAAGCCGTCAGCGTGTAATAATCGAGCCCCCTAACCATTCGCGGGTTCACCCGGTAAGGGACGTCCATCGCCTCCAAGCACTTCAGCACCGTGTTGAAGTGCGCCGTGCTTGCTTCGTCCAGGCTGTCGAGGATCGAAGGAGCGCCTTCGAACTTATCCTGGTCAACCTTGCAGTCCAGCACGCGCAGCGGGTTGCGGTCCATCCGCGACTGGCAGTCTTTACACAAGCTGCCCCGCATCGGCTCCAGGAACTCGAGCAGCTTGGAACGATACCCCGCGCGGTCGGCCGTCGTGCCGACGGAATTGATCTCCACCGTGATGCCGGTCAAGCCGAGCTCCGTGTAAAATTGATAGCCCAGCGCGATCACTTCCGCATCCAGCGCCGGGTCCTCCGACCCGATCGCTTCGACGCCGAATTGGTGGAACTGGCGGTAGCGGCCGGCTTGCGCACGCTCGTACCGGAACATCGGTCCGATGTAGTACAGTTTCGCGATGTCCGGCTCTCCGTACATTTTGTTCTCCACGTACGAGCGGACGACGCCCGCCGTGCCTTCCGGCCGAAGCGTCATGCTGCGGTTCCCCCGGTCCGTGAACGTGTACATTTCTTTCTCGACGATGTCCGTCGTTTCGCCGACCCCGCGTTGGAACAGTTCGGTCGTCTCGAACATCGGGGTGCGGATTTCCCGGAACCGGTAACGCCGGCACAGGTCCCGCGCCTTTCCTTCAACGTACTGCCAATTCTCTACCGTGCCGGGAAGCACGTCCTGCGTGCCCGGCGGTTTTTGAAACGCCATGCAGACCACCCTTTCTCGTTTGCCGTTAAGTATGAACGGAAGATCCGGAATCTTTGCCAGACCGAAATAAAAAAGCTTCCGCCCCAAACATGTTGTCTGGGACGGAAGCGTGTCGGCTTCCGCGGTACCACCCGTGGTTCGGGAACGCCGATGCCGGCGCGTCTCCCGCTCTTCATTGCCGGTTAACGCCCGGTGCACGCCGCGGTCCTACTCGGCTCGTCGCCTTTCGTACCCGGTTCTCGGGGATGTCGTTCGTCCGTTCATCGCCGGAAAGCTTGCAGCCGAAGGCTTTCCTCTCTGGGGGCTTGGGGGCGGAGTACTTCTTCCCGTCATGGAATCTCATGCAAGATACAATTGCTTCACATTGTACCAAAGAAAAGAACCTGCCGTCAATTCGGCAGGCCAAGCGAAATATATAAGAAAAAAGGGGGTCTTCTTTATCCTAGTCCATTCATTTTAAAGGCACGTAAACGGCAGGTTACAATTCCATTACAATACGCGCCTTCCGCCGCCAAGATTGACCGCTTCCTTCCGACCCGCTAGACTTGACGGTAATCGGTTAGATTCCCAATGGACAGGAAGGCCGCCATGAATATTTTCGATATCGCCCGCCTCGCCGGCGTTTCCCGGAAAACGGTTCAGCGCGCGCTGAACGGATCGCCCAGCGTCAAGCCCGAAACGAAAGAGAAAATACGCCTCATCATGGAAGAGCACCATTACGAGCCGAACGCGACCGCCCGCAAGCTCACCAACAAAAGGACGCATACCATCGGCATTTTCATCATCCAAGAAGAAGGCCGATATCAGCTCCACACCGACGACTTGTATTTCGGCGCCGTCATCGGGGGCATCATCAACCAATGCACGTACGCCGGCTACAAAACGCTGATCACGATCCTCGACGTTTCCGATCCCGATCCGCTAATGAGCCTGTACCGGCAGAAGAGCATCGACGCGGGCATCGTCGTCAGTTGGTCGAACGTACAAGACATCGTTGAGCGCGCGGCTTCCGCCGGTTTTCGCATCGCCGTTTTCGACCAGAACAACCTGAACGCGCCGCCAGCCGGCGTTCCGGTCCCCCCTTTGGACAATCGGGCAGCCGCCTATCGGGCCGCTTCTTATTTGCTCGACCTGGGCCATACCGATCTGGCGATCGTCACCGGAGACATGAACATCGCGTGTTCCCCCGAACGGCTGGCGGGCTTTCTCCAGGCCGCGGAAGAACGCGGGATCGAAGTGCCCGATTCGAACATCCACTTCGGCCGGTTCATCGAACAGGACGGTGCCGAGGCGATCCGGCGCTGGACTTCGGAAGGTCGCTTGCCGCAGGCGCTGTTTTGCTCCAACGATCTCATGGCCTACGGCGCGCTCCGGACGCTGTCGGAGTTGGGCGTTCGCGTCCCCCAGGACATTTCCGTCATCGGATTCGACGACCTGCTGATTTCGCAGTACATGCAGCCTCCCCTCACTTCCGTCCGGGTTCCGCGCGTGGAGATGGCCGAAACGCTTACCGCTTATCTGATCGAGACGCTGGACGGAGATGCCGAAGACGCCGAAAAACCGATCCCCGTCTTCCAGGCGGAGCTTGCCGTTCGCGGCTCCTGCATGCCCGCCGAACGTATTTGACAATTTGCCTTCATGCCCCTAATATGGGGAGTAGCCGAAAATGTCCCACGTGAGACATTATTGCGTTTTCCGACGACGTCTCGCTTGGGACCGATTTCGACACGAAGTTGTAAGCGCTGTCAATATTCTCCCCTTTTCGGAAGGAGGTCGAAGACTTCAGCCGCGGACTTCACGCAAGCCAGAATGCAGAGACCCAGAGAGGAGCTTACCGATGAAACGGATGAAATTCGGCAAGAAGCCTTTTACGGCCGCGTTGTGCGCCGGCCTCCTCGCCCTGTCGGCATGGCCGGCGGCAGCCGGAGCCGACTCCCCGGACAACGCGCAAAGCAAAGGCCCGAAAAAGGATAACTGGAAACTGGTATGGAGCGACGAATTCAACGACGGCAAGATCGATCCGAAAAAATGGACCTTCGATATCGGCAACGGCTCCGGAGGTTGGGGCAATAACGAGCTGGAGTACTATACCGACCGGCCGGAGAATGTGAAAGAAAAGGACGGCAAGCTGGTCATCACCGCCCGTAAGGAAAATTACCAGGGCTTCGGCTACACGTCGACGCGGATCAAAACGAAAGGCTTGTTCAGCAAAGCCTACGGCAAATACGAAATCCGCGCCAAGCTGCCGACGGGCAAAGGCTTGTGGCCCGCGATCTGGATGCTGCCGGAAGACAACGAATACGGAACATGGGCGGCATCCGGGGAACTCGACATCATGGAAGGCTGGGGCAGCAAGCCGAACACGGTCGCCGGCACGATCCATTACGGCCAGCAATGGCCCGGCAACACCTATACGGGCAAATCGTATACGCTTCCGAACAACAGCACGGTCGAGGATTTCCACACGTACGCCATCGAGTGGGAGCCGGGCGAAATCCGCTGGTACGTCGACGGCGTCCTATACCAAACCCAGAACGACTGGTACAGCCAAAGCCTGTATCAGCCGGTCCCCAACACGTACCCCGCTCCGTTCGACAAGCCGTTCCACCTGCTCATGAACCTGGCGGTCGGCGGCAATTTCGACGGCAATCCGGACGACTCCGTCTCGTTCCCGAAAACGATGGAAATCGACTACGTCCGCGTCTATGATCTCGTCAACCGGCCTTATCGCGATCCGATCCCGCCGACGATGCCGAAAGACCCGCTGCCGGCCGACGCCAGGCAGCCGCTTCCGGACGGCAACCTGGTTTACAACGGCCAGTTTAACCAGGATGACCCGAGCGTCCCGAACCTGGGCGACGTTCCGAATACCGACTATTGGAGGTTGTTCACGGGCGAAGGCGGCAGCGGAACGGTCTCGATCGACAACGTGAACGGGCAGAACTTCGCCAAACTTTCGATCGCTTCGGGAGGCTGGCAGCCTTATTCCGTACAGTTGCTCAATGACGTCTCGATCGCCAAAGGGCGTTACTATAAGCTGAGCTTCGACGCCAAAGCGGCCGGCGAGCGCACGATGTCCGTGCGGTTGACCGGAGGGGCTTCCCGCGGGTATGCCGCATATTCCCCGGCTTCCAACGTCAAGTTGACGACCGACGTGAAGCACTACGAGATGGCGTTCCAGATGAAGCAGGACACCGACATCGCCGCGCGCACCGAATTCAACGCCGGCCTGAACGCCCAAAGCGTCTGGATCGGCAACGTGCGCTTGGTGGAAATCGACGGCATTCCGATCGATTATGACGCCCCCAAAACGCCGCTCGACGGCGACGGCAACCACGTCTATAACGGCACCTTCGATCAAGGCGACCTCAGCCGCATGACGTTCTGGCACGTGAACGAGCTGGGCGGTGCAAGCGCCGAGGCGAAAGTGTTCGAGGACGAACGGAAGCTGAACGTCGTGGTCACAAAGCCGGGCAAAGCGCGCAGCGGGAATATCGACGTGCAGCAGAAAGGGATCCAGTTGCTGCAAGGCATGGATTACAAACTGACTTTCGAAGCCGCCGCGCTGCTGCCGAGAACCATCGAGGTCGAGCTCGCCAGCAAGGACGGATCGGTCTCTTACGCCAAACAGCGCATCCAAATCGGAAAATCCGGCGTGCAGACGTTCGCGTTCAAGATGAACCAGGCGCGGGATAACGAAGCGCAGCTTCTGTTCCATCTTGGAGACTTCCCCGGCTGGGTGAAGCTCGACAACGTCAAATTGATCCGCACGAGCGTCTACTATGAGCCCGGCGTCGTCTTCTATCCGCTGGCCAACGGGACGTTCGACGGCGGGCTGGATCCATGGGTGACCGCCACGGACAGCGGAGGAGCTTTGACGGCCGCGCTGGACGGCGGGGAAGCCAAGCTGAACGTGACGAACCAAGGCGCCAATCCGTGGAGCGGCATGTTCATCCAGGACGGCTTGAAACTGTTCAAGGGCATCACGTACGAGCTCGATTTCGACGTCCGCTCCTCCGTGGCCCGCAAAATCGAAGTCGACCTCGAAAACTCGAGCTATTTCCGTTATCTCGATCAGACGGTCGACGTGACCGCCGCTCCGTCCCATCAGCATTTCGAATTCACGATGCCCAATGACGACACCGTTTCCCTCAAATATTTCGCAGGTCTGATCCAAGGGACGACCGCGGTGGGTGCCGATCACCAGGTATGGCTGGACAACGTGGACTTGAAAGTCAAAAACGCGCCGGTCAAACGGCCGCCTCGCCTCATTCCGGACACGAGCGGCAACACGGCCGGGCAAGCGATGGATCTGACGTTCCAGGATGATGCTGCATGGCGTTCTGCCGTCTCAGGCGTCAAGGTGAACGGAAACGTGCTGGCGCCTGAACAATACGCGCTCGGCAGCGGCACGCTGCATCTGGATGCCGGCTTGTTCGCGGCTCCCAGCACGTATACGGTAACGGTACTGGCTAACGGTTACGCGGATGCTTCGGCCGTCCAGGAAGCGGCCAATTCCGACGGGAACCTGATCCGTAACGGCGACTTCTCCGCCGGTCAAGCCGATTGGCTGAGCTGGTCCGATCAGGGCTCCCAGTTTACCGTCGCGGACGGCAAGGCCCAAGTGCAGATTTACAGCATCGGCGGCGCGAACTGGTCGACCCAGCTGTATCAGGAGAACATCGCACTGAAGGCGGGCCAAACCTACAAACTGAGCTTTAACGCTTGGTCCACCGCGGACCGGCCGATCCGGCTCGAATTCACCAATACCGGCATTCCGCAAGCTTTCTTCAACGTAACCTCGGATTCCAGAGCCGTGTACGAAACGACGTTCACGTCGCAAACGGACCAAATCCTGAAGCTCAACTTCTGCATCGGCAACGTCGTCAACGGCTCCGCCGTGACGCCTGCGGACGCCCATACGCTGTTCTTCGATAACCTGAAGCTCGTCGAGACGGCGGCTCCCGGCGGCCACGCCTTGCAAAACGGCACGTTCGACACCGATACGTCTTCGTGGAGCACGTATGTCGCCGACGGGTCGGACGCCGCTTTGTCGGTCGAAAACGGCAAGTTGAAAATCGCTTTCGCGAACTACGACGGATGGTTCCCGTGGTCCACGCAGGTTTACCAAGACCATCTGCAGCTGGACGCGGGGAAAACTTACTCCGTTTCCTTCGAAGCGAGCGCCACGGAAGCGAAGGACATCATTTTCTCCGTCGAAAACGCGGCGGACTTCAATATCAAATACCTGGGCGCGACGAACATTTCGCTTACTCCGGGCACGCAAACGTACTCCTATGAATTCACGATGGGCGCTTCTTCGGACGCCAATGCCAAGCTGCTCTTCCAGCTGGGCAGCAATAACGCAACAGGGCCTCACTTCAACGGTCAAAGCGTTTATCTCGACAACATTACGCTGACCCAAAAGTAAGGGCGGCGAAAACGCGAAAGATCCCTTCGGACACGAGGTCCGAAGGGATCTTGTCGTTGAGCGGGAAGTTCGCGGATTCAGCCGCGTCCTCCGGGGGAAGGGCGCTTTCCGTTACGGGAACCGGCCATCGGTCCGCCGCTGCCCCAATCCTCCGCGAATTCCGTGCGGGTCAACTCCGGGAAGGCCATCGCTTCCCTCCGTTCGGGATTCAAGCCGGCCTTCGCCATCCGCTCCATTTTGGCTTCTTTGCGGGATTGCCTCATGACGATCGCCCTCCGCTGGGAACTAAAGGTTATCGTCATGTAGTGTTGCCTTGGCCGCCCGCGTTCAAACTTGTTTACGTCCGGCTGTCCACGATCAGCGTGACCGGACCGTCGTTCACGAGCCCCACGTCCATCATGGCGCCGAAACGCCCCGTCTCCACGGAAACGCCGCGTTCCCTGAGCAACCCGTTGAAGCGTTCGTACATCGCTTCCGCCGTTTCGGGGCGGGCGGCCCCCATGAAGTTGGGCCGTCTTCCTTTGCGGCAATCGCCGTACAACGTAAACTGGGAGACCGACAGGATCGCTCCGCCTACGTCCAGCACGGACAGGTTCATTTTGCCGCTTTCGTCTTCGAAGATCCGAAGTCCGGACAGCTTGTCCGCCATCCAGACGAGATCGGCATCCTCGTCCTCCTGGCCGATTCCGACAAGCAGGAGTAGTCCCTGGGAGATTTCGCCCACGGTCTCTTCTTCCACTTTCACCCGGGCTTCCGATACCCGTTGCACGACAACTTTCACGATGAAACCTCCGGTTCTCTCTATTGCATCATCCGCTGCACGGAGAAAATGTCCTTCACCCGCTTGATTTTCTCCACGACCGATTGCAAATGGTCCTTGTTGCGGATGAGAATGGTCATATGGATGATCGACATCTTGTTCTTGTCCGAGCGTCCCGATACCGCCGAGATGTTCGTTTTGCTTTCCGACACCGCCTGGAGCACTTCGTTCAGCAATCCGCGGCGGTCGTGGCCGAGGATTTCGATCTCGACGCTGTAGTTCGCTTCGACCGCTTCCTCCCACTCCACCTCGATGACGCGCGCGGCTTCTTCCCCTTCCGCGGCCGTCGGAATGTTGGAGCAGTCCGTCCGGTGAACGGAAACGCCCCGTCCCCGCGTAATGTACCCGATAATGTCGTCCCCCGGAACCGGATTGCAGCAACGGGCGAAACGAACGAGCAGGTTGTCCGCGCCCTTGACCTTGACGCCGTGCGTCGCGCGTTTGCGGGCGGCGGCTGCGCCGGCCGGGCTGGGCTTCAATTCCTTGACTTCCGACGTCAGTTGGATCTGCTGGGCTTCCTCGGCTTCCTTGCGGAGCTTCTCCGTCAACCGCGTGCAAATCTGCGCGGCCGTGATGCCGCCGAAACCGATCGCGGACATCATGTCTTCCGTGTCGTTAAACGTGAATTTCCGGGCGACTTCCTGCAGCTTGTCTTCGGTCATCCATTCGAATGGCTCCAGACCGATGCGCCTCAGCTCGCGTTCGAGCATATCCCGGCCTTTGTCGACGTTTTCCTCGCGCTTTTCCTTTTTGAACCACTGCCGGATTTTGGCCCGGGCATGGGAGGATTGGGCGATCTTGAGCCAGTCCTGGCTCGGTCCGTAGGAATGCTTGGACGTCAGGATTTCCACGATGTCGCCGGTTTTGAGCTTGTGGTCGAGCGGTACGATCCGACCGTTTACCTTGGCGCCGATTGTCCGATTGCCGACCTCGGTATGGATCCGGTACGCGAAGTCCAGCGGAACGGAACCTGCCGGCAGTTCGAACACCTCGCCCTTCGGCGTAAACACGAACACGAGGTCCGTGAAAAAGTCCATTTTGAGCGATTCCATGAACTCCGCCGCGTCGCGCGTCTCTTGCTGGAGCTCGATGATTTCGCGGAACCAGTTCATCTTGTCCCCGAAGCTTCCCGGAACGACGCCTTGATCTTTGCCGTCTTTGTAAGCCCAGTGCGCCGCGATCCCGAATTCGCTCGTCCGGTGCATTTCGTAGGTGCGGATCTGCACTTCGGTCGGCTCTCCGGTCGGTCCGACGATCGTCGTGTGCAGCGACTGGTACATGTTCGCCTTCGGCATGGCGATGTAGTCCTTGAAGCGTCCCGGCATCGGCTTCCACAGCGTGTGGATGATCCCGAGCGTGGCGTAACAGTCTTTGATATTGTCGACGAGGATGCGGATCGCCAGCAGATCGTAGATTTCGTCGAACTGCTTATTGCGCGCCGTCATCTTCTTATAGACGCTGTAAATATGCTTCGGACGGCCGCTGAGATCGCCTTGGATGCCCATTTCGCTCAGCTTCTCCTGGATTTTGGAGATCAGTTCGCCGATGTACTGCTCCCTTTCGGCCCGCTTCATTTTCATCAAATGCGCGATCCGGTAGTACTGCTGGGGATTCAGAAAACGAAGGGCGATGTCTTCCATTTCCCACTTGATCGTGCTGATCCCGAGCCGGTGGGCGATCGGGCAATAGATTTCCAGCGTTTCGTGGGCAATGCGCCGCTGGCTCTCCTCCGATTGGAATTTGAGCGTGCGCATGTTATGGAGACGATCGGCCAGCTTGATCAAAATGACGCGAATGTCGTTGGCCATCGCCACGAACATTTTGCGGTAGTTTTCGTTTTGCTGCTCTTCCTTGGAGCGGAATTGGATCCTCTCCAGCTTGGTGAGGCCGTCGACCAGTCCCGCGAGCGTCTCGCCGAAACGGGCCTGCAGGTCTTCGATCGTGACGCTCGTGTCTTCCACGACGTCATGCAACAGGGCCGCCTCGATCGTGACGACGTCCATCTGCATGTTCGCCATGATTTGCGCCACCGCGACTGGGTGCAAGATATAAGGCTCGCCGGATTTCCTCGTTTGCCCGCGATGCGCTTCTTCCGCGTATTCATAGGCGTCCCGTATTCGCTTCAGATCCTGTTCTTTCATATAGGAAGAAGCTTTCTCGAGAAGCTGCTCGATGCCCATTGTTTCGGTATCCTTTCCGGCGGCATCCCGCCGTCGTTCCCATGAGATATTCCTTTCATTATGCCTCTTGGCGGCGGGAACCGTCAACCGTCGACGCCTACGGTTCGGGGGTTTCCGACGGGACGGGCAGTTGGAAAGAGATTACCTGTCCGACGGTTGTCAAAAGCTGTAACATAGGAAAGACTTTTGATATCGAATCCTATGGGAGGATCTACCGTGAAAAGAGAAATCGGAATTAGCGAAAGGCCGCCGCTCGGCGCAAGCCTGTTTCTGAGCCTGCAGCACCTGTTCGCGATGTTCGGCTCGACCGTGCTCGTGCCCACCCTGCTCGGGGTGGATCCCGCGGTCTGCCTGCTGATGAACGGCATCGGCACCTTGTTGTACATTTGGATTTGCCGGGGGAAAATCCCGGCTTACCTGGGCTCCAGCTTCGCGTTCATCGCGCCGGCCGGCGCGGTCATCGGGACGGCACAAGCGCCCAACCTGGGTTATCCGGCCGCGCTCGGCGGCTTTATCGCCGCGGGTGTGGTGTTCACCATCGTGGCGCTGATCGTCCGGTTCGCCGGGACGAAGTGGATTTCCGTCGTTTTCCCGCCGGCGGCGATGGGCGCGATCGTTACCGTCATCGGCCTCGAGCTGATTCCAGTCGCGGCAGGAATGGCGGGCTGGATTTCCGGGGGCAAAGCGGACTGGAAGCCGGATGCGGACCAGATCATCCTCTCGACGGCGACGTTGGCCATCACCGTGCTCGGCTCCGTGCTTTTCCGCGGATTTTTCAAAATCATCCCGATCCTGATCGGCATCGTGTCGGGCTATGTGATCGCCTGGGCCATGGGGATGGCCGATTTCTCGAACGTAAGCGCCGCCTCTTTCTTCACGGCCCCTACGTTCACGACGCCGGAATTCAAATGGGTGGCCATCGCGACGATCGTTCCCGCAGCTCTGGTCGTTATCGCCGAACATATCGGGCATCTGATCGTAACCGGCAACATCGTGGGCAAAGACTTGTCCAAGGACCCCGGACTGCACCGCTCGATGCTGGGCAACGGGATCTCCACCATCATTTCGGGCTTCGCCGGCTCGACGCCGAACACGACGTACGGGGAAAACATCGGCGTTCTCGCCATCACGCGCGTGTACTCGACCTTCGTCATCGGCGGCGCCGCGGTCATCGCCATCCTGCTCTCGTTCTTCGGCAAGTTTTCGGCCTTGATCCAAGCCATTCCGACGCCGGTCATGGGCGGCGTTTCCCTGCTGCTGTTCGGCGTCATCGCGGCATCCGGCCTCCGCATGCTCGTGGAGTCCAAAGTCGATTACGGACGCCCTTCCAATCTGCTTCTGACGACCGTCGTGCTCGTGACCGGCTTGTCGGGCGTGAAAATCGTCATCGGCGATTTCTCGCTCTCCGGCATGGCGCTCGCCACCGTCGTCGCGATCGTGCTGAGCCTGCTGTTTAAGCTATTCGAGGTGAGCGGATTGTCGAACGACCAGTGATTCGCCCCACCCCCTAAGTCCCCCTCCCCCCGGGGAGGGGGATTCCGAGGCGCTGCGCCCTCTGGACACCCGCACTTTTGCTTTTATGCGTTCGCGTGGGTGTGGTGGAGTTGCGGGATTATGGTGCGTTAGTGGATGTGGGGGACTACGCGGGTGGGTTCATGTTGCAAACCAAACAAAAGACCGCATCACTCCTTGCCTTTCGGCGGGGGATGCGGTCCTTTTTTTGTTGGAGGATTAATAGGTAACCAAGGATTTCACTTCGATGCCTTTGAGCTTCTCGCGGCCGTTGAGGTAACTGAGCTCGATGAGGAACGCGGCGCCGACGATTTCTCCGCCAAGCTGGGAGATGAGGTTCATCGTCGTGGCGATGGTGCCGCCGGTGGCGAGCAGGTCGTCCGCGATGAGCACGCGCTGACCCGGCTGGATGGCGTCTTTATGCATGGCCAGCTTGTCTTTGCCGTATTCGAGATCGTAAGAGGCTTCGATCGTGTCGCCCGGCAGCTTGCCGCTCTTGCGGATCGGCACGAAACCGACGCCGAGCTCGATCGCGAGAGGAGCGCCGATGACGAAACCGCGCGCTTCCGGACCTGCGATGAGGTCGATTTTCAGGTCGGACACGAGTTTTTTCAGTTCGTTGATCGCCGCCCGGTAGGCATTGCCGTCCTGGAGCAGCGTCGTAATGTCCTTAAACCGGATGCCGGGTTGCGGCCAATCGGGAATGACCCGGATATAGTCTTTGAAATCCATTTGTCTGATCCTGCTCCTTCGAATGGAAACTGTCCGAACCGATTATACACTTTTTGCCCTGCCTATGACCAGAGCGAACTCGGACGGACCTTCTCGCCCCAAGCTTTCAGCTTGTCCAGCGGCCAATCCGGGAACGTGGCGGCTTCGGCTTGCCGCACCATGCGGCCGTAACGCTCCGACTCCTCCAGCTTCCGGCGCGGCGGCTGTTCGACGATCGAACGCTCCGCACCGCGCGAGCGGATAAATCCGAGCTCTTCGAACACTTCCTGGACCAATCGCACGGAAGAGAGCGACAATCCCGTCCGATCCGCCGCCTGGCGAAGGAATCCTTCGGGGCCGTCAATCCAGGTTCCGCGCTCCCGAAGAAGCGCGTAAACGCGAGCGAAGTCGCTGCGGTCCAGAACGGCGGGAGAATCCCTGTGCGCACCGCCGTCGTACAAATATACGATTTCCCATCCTGGTCCTTGCGCCAGAACGCGGGCGAGAATCCCGATATCCGATTCGTTGTCGGGCAAACCCGCCAATACGAGCCGTCGGCGGGGAACCGCCGTTTCGCGACGTGGCGGGGCGGCTTCCGCGGCCGCGGCCGTTTCCCTCACGGCGGATTCGCCGTCGCCGGCGGCCGCCATGTCCGCGTATGTACAGATGGTCGCGTTCGATTGCGCCTGCAACGCTGCCGAAACCTCACCGGCTAATCGTGCGGTAGAGCACAGAACATGCAAGGTTCCCTCGAATGCCGCGCCCCATTGGGCGATTTCCTGCCACCGTCCGCGCGCCTGCCTCCGGTCCACCCAATGCAGCTCGCCGCATCGGAGATCCTGAACCGTGAATTGCACCTTCCGGGCGCCGTTCCACTCGTTCACCGACAACTCGCCGAGAACGTCGACTTTGCGTCCGGCTTCCAGCCGCTCCGCCAACTCGCCCATGCCAAATCCTACGGCTTCCAGCGCAAGGTGCTCATGGCCGAGCTTCAGACGGATGTGCTTGTTATCTTTGCCCATCGTCCGGCTTTCCCGGATGACGACGCCCTGCAGCATCAACCGCGGGGTCGGATGCCCGTTGCCGAACGGCTCCAACCGGGCCAAAGCATCGGCTGCCGCAAGCGTCGTCTCGGTCAGCGTACACATGAGATCCGCCTTCTTCTTGGGCAGCCAGTCTTCCGGCAGCAGCCGCTCTTCCGCCAAACGATGCAGCTTCTCTTCCAATTCGCCGATGCGGCTGACGTAAAGCGTCATGCCCGCGGCGGCTTGGTGGCCGCCGTAGTGCTCCATAAGCTCCGCGCAATCCGTCAGCGCCGCATACAGGTCAAAACCGTCGATCGAGCGCGCCGAGCCTTTGCATTTTCCGGTTTCCGGATCCTCCGCCAAGATAACAGCCGGCCGATAGTGCCGTTCAACCAACTTGGACGCGACCAAACCGGCGATTCCCGCGTTCCAACCGGCACGGGACAGCACGATCACGTTCGGTCCGTCGCCGCCGTACTCCCGTTTCCGCTGCTGCCAAAGCTCTTCGGCTTCCAGTACAGTCGCGTCCACCAGCTTCTGCCGTTCCGCGTTCAGCCGGTCCAAATCGCGCGCCAAACGTTCCGCTTCCGCCGCATCGCTTGTCGTCAGCAGCGCAACCGCAGCGTCCGCGCGTTCCAACCGCCCCCCCGCGTTCAGCCGCGGCGCCAGCGCGAAACCAATCTTGCCGCTCGTCAGCTCGGACGGCTGCGTGCCGCAAGCCGAGGCGAGCGCCCGAATGCCGACGACGGGCTGCGTGCGCATCCGCTCCAGCCCCATTTTCACGATGACCCGGTTTTCCCCGATCAGCGGCATCAAATCGGCGACCGTGCCGATCGCGGCCAAATCGGCCAGCTCCTCCGGAACGCGCCCGAGCAGCACCTGGGCCAGCTTGAAGGCGACACCGGCTCCGCATAAGCCTTTGAAAGGATACGGGCAGCCCGGCTGCTTCGGGTTCACGAGCGCGACCGCTTCCGGCAAAACCGCCGGAGGCTCGTGGTGGTCCGTCACGACGACGTCCAAGCCCCGTTCCCTGGCGTGCGCGATTTGCTCCACGGCGCTGATTCCGTTGTCGACGGTAATGATCAGCGAGACGCCGGCATCGGCGGCCGCGTCCACGGCTTTCAGATTCAAACCGTAGCCTTCCAGGCTTCTATGCGGGATGTAAGTGTCGAAGTCCGCACCGAGCGACGTCAGCAGACGGATCATCAGCGACGTCGACGTAACGCCGTCCGCGTCGTAATCGCCGTACACGCGGATGCGCTCTCCGGAGGCGACGGCCCGGCGGATCCGTTCCGCCGCTTCGGCCATCCCTTTCATGAGAAGCGGGTCATGCAAATCTTCGCCATCCGCCGGGCGGAAGAAGAACGCCGCTTCCTCCTCGGACCATCCCCGCGACAGGAGCACGCGGGCAACAAGCGGCGGGATGCCGAGCTTCTCGGACCACTCCGCCGCCAGCCGTTCGTCCGTTTGTTTCCATTCCCACCGATAACGGGCTGGGATCATAACGTTTCACTCCCTTGAAAAAAGAACCGCCGCCTTGCGGCGGCGGATTTGAAAGACCAGGCCCGGAGATGCCTTCACTGCAGCAGCGAGGTCCACTCTTCGTCCTGATGGTTTGATTTGTAAGGATAACCCGGATCGTAGGGCTGTACGTGAATGGAAGCTTCCGCGACGTGCAGGAAACGCTTGGTGAGATGTCTCCTCACCCGCTGGGCGATGTCATGGCCTTCCGCCACGCTGATGCGGGGGTTCACCCGAATAACGGCGTCCACGACGAGGTAGTGGCCTTGTTCCCGAGTACGGACTTCGTCTACCGACACGACCCCGTCAATCTGCTGAACGGCGTCGAGCAGCATTTGCACGTCGACGTCGTTATGCGCCGTCTGTCCGTTGGCCTTCAACACGCCGGTCGTCAGCCGGAAACCCATTCGCAGCACGAAGGCGGAAACGACCAGCCCCGCCGCGGGATCGAGCACATACAGCACGGGCATTTCCAGCATGTCGCCCGCCATAGCGGCGGACGTTCCGACAAGCGCAGTCATCGAAGCGAAAATATCGGAGCGGTTCTCGGGCCGATCCGGCCGAATGCCGAGAGCCGCGTCGCTTTTCCGCTTGTACCGCACCAAACCTTCCCGGACGGCCATGCCCGCGGCGATCGCGGCGACGGCTCCCCAGCCGGGCGCCTTGTCCGGGCCTTCCGCGACGGCTTTGACCGACGAGATTCCGATCTCAAGCCCGGCCACCAGAAGAATGGCGGACAAGACGATCGAGGCCACCGACTCGGCGTGCTGGGAATGGATCGGCTTTTTGCGGCCTCCCCGCCAACCCAAGTAGGTCGTGTACGAGCCTGCGCAATCGGCCGCCGACTGGGCGGCGTCGGCGATGAGCGCTTTACTGCCCGTCAGCCAACCGGCCGCTCCTTTGAATAACGTTAACCCGAGCAGCCCGAATACGGAAACGAGAGTCCCGCGTTCCGCGGTAACGGCCCGATTCGCCAACTTCACTAGAGCCACTCCTTCGCGAGTCCGAACGAACCGCTTCGGACTCGAATCATCTTAGGACGAACCTTTCCGATATTACGAAGCGCTTGGCGCTTTGGCCGTCTTCTTATTCGGCACCGATTTGCCCCGCAGCAGCAGCCACAACGGGCTGGCGATGAAAATCGAGGAATAGGCGCCGCTGAGCAAGCCGATGATCATGGCGAGCGAGAACAAGCGGATCGATTCGCTTCCGAAGATGAACAGGGCGGCCGCAGCCAGCAATACCGTAATGACGGTATTAATCGAGCGCGTCAGCGTCTGCCAGATGCTTCGGTTGACAAGCAATGCCACATCGGCAGGCGTCTTCAGTTTGGCGAAACGAAGGTTTTCGCGGATCCGGTCGAAAATGACGACCGTATCGTTCGTGGAGTAACCGATGATCGTCAGTACGGCCACGATGAACGGCAGGTTGACCTGCCAGCGGAAAATCGAGAACAAGCTGATGACGATGAACGCGTCGTGCAGCAGGGCGATGACCGCCGCCACCGCGAACCGCCATTCGAAACGGATCGTGATGTACAAGATGATGCCGAGGCTCGCGACCGCCATGCCGATCAGCGCGTTTCGCTGCTGCTCTTTGGCGATGTCGGCGTCCACGATGTTCACCTCGTACGAGGCTTTATCGTCCAATTGCTTGCTGAAATCCGTTTTAAACTGCTTTTCCTGCTGTTCGTTAAGCGGATCCTTGAAGCGGATCGACAACCGGTTGGACGATGTCGTCAGCGAGTGGTCGCCGAAAGAATGTTCGCTCAGGAATTTTTCCGTCGTCTCTTTATCGATCGGCTTGGAGATCGAGATGTCGACGGACGTTCCGGAGCGGAAATCGATGCCGTAGTTCAGACCGAAAACCGACAGGAAAAGGATCCCGAGAAGCGTGATGGCGATCGAGAAAATGAAAAACGGCTTGCTCGCCTTTACGAAGTTAAATTTCTTTTCATCATATTCAGAGCGCACGGATTTCACTCTCCTTCACGCCGTAGTAACCCAGCTTCGTGAAGCGTCCGCTTTGAATGAGCAGATGCAGCAGAAAACGCGGGAAGAAGACGTTGGTGACGATGTTGATGACGATGCTCCAGATCAGCACGATCGCGAAGCCTTTGACCGAGCCTTGGCCCAAGAAATAGAGCACGGCGCCGGCGATTATGTTCGTGATGTGCGCGTCGATAACGGTACGGAAGCTGTTTTTCGCTCCCGCGCGGAGCGAGGAGCTGAGCGTTTTGCCGCTGCGCAGCTCATCCTTGATCCGTTCGGCCGTAATGATGTTGGAGTCGACCGCGATGCCGATCCCCAAAATGAAGGCCGCGATGCCCGGCAGCGTCAACGTGGCGCCCATGAGCCAGAATACGCCCAGCAGCATCCATACGTAAGCGATCAAGCAAATGCTCGCTACGACGCCCGGAATCCGGTAGAAGCCGATCATGAACACGAGAATCAGCACGGACGCGATTCCGCCGGCAAGCAGCGTGTCGTTCAGCGACTTCTGACCCAGGGTCGCGCCGACGCTTTGCGTGTATTTCTCCGTCAGCTTAAGCGGCAGGGCGCCGAGGTTGATGACCTCGGCCAGCTTGTCCGCCGAGGCTTTGTCCGGCTGTCCCGTGATCTGAGCGGAACCGTCGGTCAATTCTTGCTGTACCGTCGGATCGGACAGGAAGGTGTCATCCAGATAAATGGCAAGCGGTTTTTGGATCAACCGTTTGGTGATTTCGGCAAATTTCTTCTTGTCCTTCACTTGGATGCTGATGATCGGATGCATGAGCTGGTCGTAGGAAACCTTGGCGGCGTTTTCAACGAAATCGCTGCCTACCAGTTCGACTTTGCAATATCCTCTGTCGGCTTTCGTATCCGCCGGACAGCCGTAAGCGCTCCGGAATTGGAGGTCCGCCGGTTTTTTGATCAGGTCGCGGAGCTTGTCCTGGTCGGCTACGCCGGCGATTTTGATGCGGATCCGGTTTTTGCCTTCCGTCGTTACTTCCGGCTCGCCGACGCCGTTCTGGTTTACGCGTTTTTCCAAGCTGACCGCCGTTTGGTTCAGCGATTCCTTGGTTACGACGCCCCCCGCCGTCAGTGGCTGAGCCTCATACAAAATCTCGAAGCCGCCTTTCAAATCAAGCCCGAGCTTCGTCTTGTCGAGCAATCCGGGAGTCGTTGCAGCCATTATCCCGAACGTCACGACGACGACGAGCACGAAAGCCAGCAGTCGCTTCATCCTTGTTGCCGTCCCCTTTCGATTCTCAATGTTCCTATTATAACTACCTGCTCAAATGGAAGTCAATTTGTCGAAAATGGTAGAAAGCCGCGGCGCGACGCCCTTTAAAGCGCCCGTCCAACGCCAAAAAACGGGACCCCGCGCGTCGCGGAAATCCCGTCCCGTATCCCGTTCAGAAGCGGGTATCGCCCCTGTACATGTTCAAAGTGATGAAGTTCATGAATTGCGTGACCTTGAGGGACAAAATGTCATTGACGACCTGGTACAGCGGCGGAGTCCCTTTCTTGTGGTACTTGTCGCTGACGCATTCCCATACGTCGGCCCCGGTGACGCGATCGTATCCGATCATCCGGAATTCTTCGGCTTTGCTTTCGCAAAGCTGTTCGATCATCTCGTTCATTTGCTCGTCTTCGGCGTCCAATCGTTCGTTCGCTTCGAGGGATTCCTTGCCGACTCCCGTATTTTCCATGCGTTTCCCCTCCTTATCGCCATCCGCCGCGCCGATGCACCGCAGCTTTAATTCATTCTCCACGGAAGCCCCGAAATCCTGCCGATCGTCCGAAATTACGGCGCCAACGGCTGGCATGAACCCGGACAACCCCGGCATACAATGGATTTAACCGACCGTAGGAGGGACGCCTCGTGTCCGTTCGTAAACAATCCTTCATTCAAGGCGCCATGATCCTGCTGGCCGCGGGCCTGGTCAACCGGCTGCTCGGGTTCGTCCCCCGTATCGTGCTGCCCCGGATGATCGGAGCGGAAGGCGTCGGGTTGATCCAACTCGTCTATCCATTCATGATCGTGCTGCTGACCGTTATCGCGGGCGGCCTGCCTTTGGCGGTGGCCAAGCTCGTCGCGGAAGCCGACTCCCGCGACGATCCGGCGGCGATGAAGAAAACCGTTCGCGGCGCGATGACGCTGGCCGTCTCCGCGGGATTGATCGCTTCTGCGGCCTGCCTCGGACTGGCGGGCTGGATCTCCTCCGAGGTCATGACCGATTCCCGGGTCCATGCCGCTTTCCTGTGCATGATTCCGGTTCTGCCCCTCGTAGCGGTATCCTCCGTGTGGCGGGGATACTTCCAAGGCAAACAAAATATGATCCCGACCGCCTTCTCCTCCACCACGGAGACGCTCGTCCGGATCGTCCTGTCTCTCTTGTTCGCGGCGCTGCTCGTGCCGTACGGGTTGGAAGCGGCGGCGGCCGGATCCGTGCTGGGCATGGTCGCCGGAGAGCTCGCCGGGCTGCTCGTGTTGTGGCAGCAAGTATCGAGCGACCGGGCGGCGGGACGAAAATCCCGTCCTGCATCGGTAGAGCGACAAGCGTCCGCATCGGACCGCGGCGTATTCCGAAGCCTTCTCGGCATCGCCATCCCGGTCACGGGAAGCCGGCTGATCGGCTCGTTGTCGTATTTGCTGGAGTCGATCCTGACGGCGCGCAGCCTCGCCGCCGCCGGCTTGACGGCTGCTGCCGCAACGGCGCAGTATGGGGCGCTTCAAGGGATGGTCATTCCCGTCCTGCTGCTTCCCGGCGCGTTGACTTACTCCCTCGCGGTCTCGCTCGTCCCTTCCTTGTCCGAAGCGGCCGCCCGGCAAGATTGGGCCACGATCCATAAGCGGCTCCATCAATCCATGCGTCTGGCCGTCGTCACCGGAGCGCCGTTCATCGTCCTGATGGGACTGCTGGCCGAACCGCTCTGCCAACTGATCTATGGGGACGATTCGATGGCGGGCATGCTCCGCTGGATGGCTCCCATCGCCATTTTCCTTTACATGCAAGCTCCGCTTCAAGCCGCCCTGCAGGCATTGGACCGCCCCGGCACCGCCTTGTTCAACACGTTCGCCGGCGCGGCGGTTAAATTGGCCCTCATCGTCCAGTTGGCGACTCAGCCTCAGCTAGGCATTCTCGGCGCCGTGATCGCCATCGGGGTGAACATGGTCCTGGTTACGCTGCTGCACTGGATCAGCGTGGCCCGATTAACCGGCTTCAGGCTGAATCCGTTCGATTTTCTCAAAGTCATGACGGCGATGGTCGTGATGAGCGCCGTGGCGTTATGGATTTGGAACGGACGTTTTCTGCCCGCGGACGGCCTGAATCTGGCCGCGTCTTCGCTGGCGGCCGTCGTCGTGTACCTGATCCTTCTAATGGCCATGAGGATGATCGACGGCCACGATGCCGCCCGCATCCCTCTGATCGGCCGGCTGTTCCGGTAAGCGGCCGCTTACTTCTTTCTGTCGACGTAAAATCTTCCTTTATGATCGATGCTGCAGAAAAACACCTGCCGGAACTGCTCGATCCCTTGTTCTCGCAGCCTCGTTTTCAGCCAAAACCGGTTTTTCCCGATTTTTTCCAAGCTGTCGTCCTGCACCTGTCCGTCCAGGATCAAAGGAAGCGGAAGCAGCTCGTAACGGATTTTGGGCGGAGTTTCCGATTTCCCGGGTGAAGGAGCGCTTACGTTCCTCTGCGTGATACCGGTTTCCTTCGAATTTCGGTCGGTTTTGGGTACCACGGATAGCTTGCCGTTCGCCTCAAGCACCGCGAGTTCGACGTCCTCCACGTTAATCATTTCATGTTCGCGGAGTTGAGCCATCAAGTCGTCGAGATTGTACCTCTGCTTTCGCATTTCGCTGCGGTTCAGCTTGCCGCCCCGGATGAGCACGCTCGGAGTCCCGTCGATCCACAGGCGGAATTTGCGGCTTCGGATCGTCAGAAACGCGAAGACGATCTGGATGACGACGAGCAGCGCAATCGGAGCGATCGCGTACAAAATCGGTTTATCGGTATCTTCTATGATAATGACGGCGATTTCCGCGATCATGATGGAGATGACGAGGTCGAAAACGGACAGTTTGCCGATCTCCCGCTTGCCCATCAGCCGAAGCAGGGCGAATACCAAGACGTACATAAGCAACGTGCGAAGCAGAATGGTCGTCATGCCGCGTCCCGCCTTCCGCATCCGTAGACTTCGCCGTCCATGCCCGGGAACGGCCTTGCGATTGTAGTTTCACCGCCAGCCGAAAGGGTCATGCATGTACTACGGAGGCTCGGCCCGCCATAAGATGGTACAAAGCGATCCCAAGGAGTGATGAGCATGAGCCCGTTTACCCGCGTGCTGAAGGTGCGCGTGGCTTCTCCCGTTTTGTCCGGCCTCATCTGGTCGTGCATTTGGCTTGGAGCCGGAGCTTTGCTTCTGTCGATGATGCTTGCCGGCAGTTCCCTTCGCGAAACGGAGCTGGACCCGTGGGTGTTCGGCATTCACGGATTCGCGGCGATGGCGGGCGGATTCGTGTCGGCGCGGCGCTCCGGCAGGAGGGGCTGGTACTTCGGTGCGGCGAACGGCGCGTTGTATACGCTGCTGATCGTTCTCTCCAGCTTTTTGGCGACCGATATCGACTGGTCCATGAAAGTGGCCGTGATGTTCGGCTTGACCGTCCTGACCGGCGCGTTCGGCGGCATGTTCGGCGTCAATACCGGTTCCTCCACCGGCGGCAAAAGATAACCGGAGCCCCTTCGGACGGCCCGTTCCGGTTATGGTATACTAAATCGAACCATCTACTTCGCCGTAACCGGGGGCCCCTCGATGACCTTATTTACTTCGCAATCATCCGTCCAGGCGTTCACTGCCGCAGCGATCGCCATCCTGCTTTGGTTCGGAACGGGGCGCCAGCCGCTCGATGCCATATACCGGTTCCTGCGCTCCCTGGCCACTTCTCCCAAATTTTTGATTTTTTTCGCGGCGACACTCGCGATTCTCGTCGTGAACACCTTCGAAGTCAAACTCGAGGCCGCCTACGGTGTCACCTACGACCTCACGCCTTACGTGACCGGTTGGGAAGGCAATTGGCACGCGTGGCTGCAATCCCATTTTCGATCCGGCTTGTTGACCGCGGTCTGCGCCTTTTTTTACGTCGTCATGTTCCAGTCCGTCATGTTGTCCTCCTTGGGCATTTACTCCTCGAGTCAAAGCAAACGATACGTTTACGCCTTCTGCGTCGCCCTGCTCCTCAACTATGCCGTGGCGCTGCCGATGTATTGGTTCGTGCCCGTCAACGAAGTATGGTACGCGAATTCCCACGTTCACTTTCTTATGCTGGACGCGTTCCCCTCCTTCGAAAGGGATTACCGGGGGCTTTCCGGCGTCAACAATTGCTTTCCCAGCCTGCATACGTCGATCTCCGTGACGATGGCGCTGCTGGCCTCGCGGTCGGGCAACCGGAGATGGGCCGTTCTCGCGTGGATCAATGCCGCGTGCATCGTGTTTGCCATTTTTTATTTGGGCATACATTGGTTCACCGATATGGTCGGAGGCCTGCTGCTCGCCTGGTTCAGCGTCTCCATCGGAATGAAAATCGGGGCGAGGGCGGAAGGAATGCCCGGGATTCCGGCCGTGCATGCAGCCGAGCCGCAAGACGCGGGGAAATGAAAAAAGGGCGATGCCCGTCCGGTTATGACCGGCGGCATCGCCCTTCTTCTTATTCGGAACCGGATTTTACCCTTCCGATTTGGCTTCGGAGCGGGCGGTTACGTTGTTGATCGCGGAACGGTCGAACGTGAGCTTGGTCACGTCGTTGACCTTCAGTACGATGGTGTCGTCCGAGATTTGCTCGATCGTCCCGTGCATACCTCCGATCGTCGTTACTTTATCGCCTTTTTTCAACGCGTTCAGCATGGAGGAGCGTTCCCGCGACTTCTTCTGTTGCGGACGGATCAGCAGGAAATAGAAAATGGCGAACATAAGCACGAACGGCATCAGCGTAACCCACAGGCTGCTGCTTTGACTGGCCAACCACATAGCTGTTCCCCCCTTTTTCAAAAACCGCTTTCATTGTTCTGCATGCCGTATTTCTCGAAAAATTCATCCCGGAAATCGCGCAGCCGGTCTTCCCGGATCGCCTCGCGGACTTGTCGCATCAATTCGACCAGAAAGTGGAGATTATGTATGGTGGTCAAGCGAAGTCCGAACATCTCGTCCGCCTTGATCAAATGGCGGATATAGGCGCGGGAGTAACTCCGGCATGCATAGCAGGAGCATTCCGGATCCAGCGGAGCGAAATCGTCCGCGTACTTGGCGTGGCGGACCACCAGCCTGCCTTGGCTGGTCATCACCGTCCCGTTGCGCGCGATGCGCGTCGGCAGTACGCAATCGAACATGTCGATGCCGCGGATGCTGCCTTCCACGAGCGCGTCCGGGGAACCGACGCCCATCAGGTACCTCGGCTTGTTGCCGGGCATCAAGGGTACCGTTTCCTCCAGCACTTGGTACATCAGGTGCTTGGGCTCGCCTACGCTCAGTCCACCAATAGAATACCCCGGAAAATCCAGGGAAGTCAAATCCATGACGCTCTGGCGGCGCAGGTCGGCGTGCATGCCGCCCTGCACGATTCCGAACAGCGCTTGGTCGTGCGGCCGGGCATGGGCCTTCAGGCAGCGTTCGGCCCATCGGCTCGTGCGCTCGGTCGATTTCTTCACGTAATCGTATTCGGCGGGAAAAGGCGGGCATTCGTCGAACGCCATCATGATGTCCGATCCGAGCGCGTTCTGGACGGCGGTCGCCACCTCCGGCGACAAATACAGCTTGTCCCCGTTCAGGTGGGAGCGGAACGTGACGCCTTCCTCCGTGATTTTGCGGTTCTCCGCGAGGGAAAACACCTGGAATCCGCCGCTGTCGGTCAGGATCGGGCGATCCCAATTCATGAATTTGTGCAGGCCGCCGGCTGCCCGGATCAATTCGTGGCCCGGCCGCACGAACAGATGATAGGTGTTGCTCAGGATGATCTGGGCGTTCAAGTCCTTCAATTCTTCCGGGCTGATGCCCTTGACGGTCGCTTGCGTGCCGACCGGCATGAACGTCGGCGTATCGATGACGCCGTGCGGCGTATGCAGCCGGCCGAGTCGCGCGCCGGTCTGGGCGCAGGTTTTGATCAGTTCGTAACGAACGGCCATGGAAACGTCGGTCCTTTCTTCTATACCATCATCGTGTAATGAACATCGCGTCCCCGAAGCTGAAGAAACGATACTCTTTCTGCACCGCTTCCCGATAGGCGTTCAGGATCGCTTCCCGTCCCGCCAGCGCGCTGACGAGCATGACGAGCGTGGATTTGGGCAGGTGGAAATTCGTCAGCAGCGCATTCACCATCGTAAACCGGTAACCCGGGTAAATGAAAATGTCCGTCCAGCCGCTGCAAGCCTCGATGGGAGCGTCGCCGAACTTTTGGCCGATCGTCTCCAGCGTGCGGGCGGAGGTCGTGCCGACCGCCGCGATCCGGCCGCCGGCGGCCCGAGTTTCGTTCAGCATAGCCGCGCTTTCCTCGCTGACGGAGTACCATTCCGAGTGCATCTCATGCTCTTCGATCGTGTCCGCGGACACGGGGCGGAACGTGCCCAGCCCGACGTGCAGCGTAATCCAGCACAATCTGACTCCCTTGGCCTGCAGTTGACCGAGAAACTCCTCCGTAAAATGCAGACCCGCCGTCGGAGCGGCGGCGGATCCTTCATGCCGGGCGTATACGGTCTGGTAACGTTCCCGGTCGTCCAGCGTCTCTTTGATATAGGGAGGAAGCGGCATGTGGCCCAAACGGTCCAGCAGCTCTTGGAAAATCCCTTCGTAACTGAACTCCAGCACTCTTGCGCCCATGTCGCCTTCGTCCAGGATCGTGGCTGTCAGCAAGGGCTTCCCGCCTTCGGAAGCTTGTCCGAAATGGAGCACGGCGCCTTGGCGGATTTTTTTGCCGGGACGAACGAGCGCTTCCCATCGGTCGCCTTCCCGTCTCTTGAGCAAGAGCAGCTCCGCTTTGGCTCCGGTATCGGCTTTCGTCCCGAACAACCGGGCGGGCAGCACTCTCGTATCGTTCAAGACCAGCGTGTCGCCCGGTCCCAGATACTCCGCCAAGTCGGTAAACGTTCGGTGTTCCGTCCGGCCGTCTTCCCGGTGAAGCACGAGCAGCCGGGAAGCCGTTCGGTTCGCCAATGGAGTCTGCGCGATCAACCGTTCCGGCAATTCGAAATCGAAATCACTGACATTCATGCGTCCGCATCCTTCTCGATCATCACGTTCTTGTAATAGTATTGCAGAATGTAACGGTAGTCATTCCCTTGTTCCGCGAGCTTTTTGGCGCCGTACTGGGACATTCCGAGGCCGTGTCCGTACCCTTTCACCGAGAGGATGAACGACGGCTTCGGCGTGACGACGCGGGCTTGTCCGGACGCGTCCATGACGAATACGTTCTGGCCGTCCGCGGAACGCGAGGCTCCGTCCGCCCCCAGGATCTGCAAAGAACCCGCTTCCTTCGGAAGCTCCCGGGTCGTTCCGTTTTCTCCGAGCACGGACATCCGCCCCGTCTCCTCAATGGATAGCAGCGTGCTCCGGGCGCCGCCGAGGGCGCTCCTCCAAGAGTCCGGCGACTTCAGCACGAGCGGGATTCCGTTCGCCGTCACCTGCGTCACCCTGCCGGACGGTCCCCTTCCCGTGACTTCCAACGTCTGAAGAGGGCCCGTCACTTTCACGTATTTGTTCAAAGAAGCCAGAAGATCCTCCGGGCTGGACGGAACCTCGACCCAACTATACGCCGTGTTTTCGAGCACTTTCTTGATCGGGTACACGATCGTGCCGGCGGACAATCTCGCGATCGGATCCGCACTCGATTCGACTTTGGGACGGACGCGGACGGCGGTACTGTCGGCCGTTACGGTCATCACCGGGATTCCGGCGGCATTGCGGCCCGCATCGGCCAGCAAATCGCTTCGCACGTATCCGCGCTGCCCGGACGCGAGCGCGACGTCATACCAGTCGAGCAGTCCCGCCTGCGGACCGTCGTCGGGGCTGGAGATCCCCCCGGCCAAATAACCGGTGTCGCTGCCCCAAACTTCTGTCTTATTGTCGGCCGTCACGCCTCCGGAATTCGAAGAAAACACCGCGCTGACGACTTTGCCTTCGAAGGTGAGCACTTCTCCCGCCGTAGCGTTAACGCCGGCCGTGGAATTCGCGTTCTCCGATCCGACGCCGTTATAGGCTTGGCTGAGCGTCGTATCCACGACGTTCGCGATCTGGAACCCGGTGCCGGATGCGACGGCATAGGACCGGGCGGCGACGGCTTGCGCCTTCTGCGCTTCCGGCGGCCAACCCGATCCGACCTCGGCGCCGACGACGGAATACAGATACTGCTCGAAATTCACTTCGTTCACGACCGCAAGGGAATTCGCCAGCACGCTCATTTCCATGGCGCCTCGGTAAAACCTTTTGCTGCGCTCGGTCAACTGGATCGTGCCGTCTCCTGCAGGTTCGGCACGAAGGACAACGCCAGCGTTCGCCGGAATCGCGTATAGAAAGCTAGGGGCTCCCGCAGCGCCGGACAAGGTCATATCCTGGCGGACCAAGGCGTACGGGTCTCCCGCCGCCGGGACGCGAACGTTAAGGCCGCCCGCTGCGGCAGCCGCCGGCTGCAGGGCGCTTGCGCCCGCTGCGTCGGCCTCCTGCCCGATACGCACGTAGAATGCCGGCGCACCGTTCACGACTTTCACGGCAGGGAAAGCGTCCAGGCCGGCAACGCCGATCTGGTCGGCCGCCGCTTGGGCGTCATTCAGGCTGCCGTACGGCCCCGATTCGAGCGACCACGGCCCTCCGACTTTGGGAGCCGCCAATGCGGCAACGCCGTTAGCCGCGCCGGCGGACTTCCACTTGGTCAAAGCCGTGCCTGCGGCAGCGGATGTGGAATAGATGCCTTCCGACACCTGGTAAACCGGCTTGCCCGCTTTCGTCAGTTTGGTGAGGAATGCAGCGGAAGAGGACGTCTGGACCTTCTTGAGCGTCGCGATCGCGCCGTTCAGATCCGCCGTCTCCAGAACGATCGCACGATAGGCGTCCATCGCGAACCGGACCGTCTCCCCGGGGGCGGCCGAACCGATCGCGGCCGTGAACTGGGGATCGCGCCACGCGATCGACAGCCCCGCGGTCGATTGCATCGTCGCGGCCGGCGTTAAGGACGTGAAGTTGCGCGAAGGCAAATTCAGAAATAAGCCGACCCGGATCGTATCGGGCACGTTCACGGCGGCGTAAGCCGTGATCCGGGCGGAGCCGGATAACAGGATCAGGACGAGGAGACAAGCGGCTATGTACCTGGACGTCGTTCGGTTAGCTTTACGGTGAATCATGTTCGCCTCCGCCTTCAGGAGTCCGGCGGGGCAAGGAGCATACCCCGTCGGAACAAGATGTTCGGCCGAACAGCCGATATCGGTAACGGGCGACAAGACGGTAGAGGAGCCGGCTGATCCCGTGGAAACCGGGAAGCCGGCCGATGGCGGCCAAGCCGGACATGGAAGGGATCAAGCTGAGCAGCTTCAGGACCCCGTCGACGCCGCTGTAACGCTTGCCTGCCTCGTCCGTCACGTGCAGTTGAGCGGACAACGCGGACAACGGCACGTCGTCGATACCCGGCCAAGGTTTCGTTTCCCCGCTGACCAGCTTCTGCAGCGGGACGAACGTCAGCTCCGCGCGGACCGGCATTTTCCTCAGCTTGTCGACCGTTGCCAGACACAAATTGCATTCCCCATCATAGACGACAATCAGGCGCATAAGTTGCGGTTTTTCGCTCATTCCGCGCGCTCCGGCACGGGCAGGCCCAAATGGCGGTAAGCCGCCGGCGCCACGACGCGGCCGCGGGGCGTCCGCTGGATATACCCGATTTGCATCAGGTAAGGTTCATAGACGTCTTCGATCGTCTGGCTCTCTTCCCCGATCAGCGCGGCGATCGTGTCGAGCCCGACCGGGCCGCCCTTATAGTTCTGGATCATCGCGAGCAGCATGCGATGGTCGATGGCGTCCAGCCCCATCGGGTCCACCTGGATGCGCTCCATCGCGTCCTTCGCCACCTCGTCGGTGATAATGCCGTCGCCTTTGACCTGCGCGTAGTCACGCACCCGCTTCAAAAGCCGGTTCGCGATCCGGGGCGTGCCCCTTGAGCGGCGGGCGATTTCCCGCGAGGCTTCCCCGACGATTCCGACGTTCAGGATGTCCGCGGCGCGGGATACGATATAGGCGAGTTCATCTTCGGTATAGAACTCCAGCCGGCTGACGACGCCGAAACGGTCGCGAAGCGGAGCGGACAACAGTCCCGCCCGCGTGGTCGCGCCGATCAGCGTGAACTTCGGCAGGTCGAGCCGAACCGACCTTGCGCTCGGCCCTTTGCCGATGATGAAATCGAGCGCGAAGTCTTCCATCGCCGGATACAGCACTTCCTCGACCGTCCGGTGCAGGCGGTGGATTTCGTCGATGAACAGCACGTCGTTTTCCTGCAGGTTCGTCAAAATCGCCGCCAAGTCGCCCGGACGCTCGATGGCCGGACCGCTTGTCGTCCGGATGTTGACGCCGAGCTCGTTGGCGATGATGTTCGACAGCGTCGTTTTGCCGAGCCCGGGAGGGCCGTACAGCAGCACGTGGTCGAGAGGCTCGCGGCGCATTTTGGCCGCTTCGATGTAGATTTTCAGGTTTTCCTTCACTTGCGATTGGCCGATATATTCCGCCAGGTAACGGGGACGCAGGCTGTATTCCACCGCCTGGTCTTCCATCATCAGATGGGCGGTGACGATTCGGTCATCCACGCTTCACGTCCTCCTTCCCCGATGCCATTATCCTTGGAACAGCTGCTGCAGCGCTTTTTTCATCAGGGCGTCCGGCGTTTCGTCGCCTGTGAGCTTATCTTTGATCGAACTCCACGCCCGTTCGAGCTCCGCCTCGCGGTATCCGAGACCGGCCAGCGCCTCGCGCGCCGCCGCCCATGCGGAGCCGTCTTCCGCCCCGCGCGAAGGGACCGGCTCCAACAGCTCGACGGCCGTCGCCGCATTCCCCGTCGCGCCGAGTTTGTCCTTCAAATCCAGTATCATCCGCTGTGCTGTTTTGCGGCCGATGCCCGGCAGCTTGGTCAGGAAATTGACGTTCTCCTGCTGGATCGCCGCCGCGATCGTCTCGGGCCGTCCCCCGGCAAGAACGCCAAGCGCGACTTTCGGGCCGATCCCCGAAACGTCCAGCAGCTTGCGGAACAAGGCCTGCTCTTCCCTCGTCGGGAAACCGAACAGCTGGATCGCGTCTTCCCGCACGTGGTGATGGATGTACAAAGTAACGGGCTCCTCCGTTCTGGAGAGCCCGTACGGGTTAGGAGTGAACACGCGGTATCCGACGTCATGCACGTCCAATACGACGTATTCGGTTTCCAAATGGGCCACCCGGCCGTGCAAAAAATCGATCATGAGGGCTTCACTCCGTTCAACCGGTCGTTCAGGGACGTGGAATGGGCATGGCAGATGGCCACCGCGAGCGCGTCGGCGACGTCGTCCGGCTTCGGGACGGTCTGCAGCTTGAGGATCATCTTGACCATTTCCTGCACCTGTTTCTTCTCCGCGGCGCCGTAGCCGACGACCGCTTGCTTGACCTGCATCGGCGTGTATTCCGAAATCGGAAGCCCCCGCTGAGCGGCGGCCAGCAGCAAGACGCCGCGGGCCTGCCCGACGATGAAGGCGTTCGTGACGTTCTTATTGAAAAACAGTTTCTCGACGGCGATCGTATCGGGACGGTATTTGTCCAGAATCGCGCAGGACGCTTCGTAAATTTGGACCAGACGCTCCTCCGTCTTCGTTCCGGCTTCGGTCTCGATGCTTCCGTATTGGACGGGAACGAGCCGGTGGCCGATTTTGTCGATGAATCCGAATCCCATGATGGCGATCCCCGGGTCGATGCCCAGCACCCGCATATGTATGGTCCCCGCTCTCTTCTGACTCCGCTTGCTTTCATGATTATAGCATGTGTTCGCACCGATGAGAACAGAACGGCGAACATGCCGAAAAGGACGCTCGTGGGAGCGCCCTCGTTGGTGCCGCGAAGCATTCCCACCGACAGCGGTTCCTAAACGCTGTCAGGGTTCCTGCTTCATGACTCCTTTGGATTTGCGGTAGGCGTAGTCGCTGAAGCTGGAAAGAACGCTGTTGTACTCGTCCCGGTCGGAAACCCGGATGCCGTCCTCCAACTCATGCAATCTTTCCTTCGACAAGCTGGACTCCAGCGAGCGGATGTCAAGCTGGAAAAACGTCCGCACGACGTTATCTTTACGGGGAGGTCCGTCGAACAACGACAGGTTCCCGTCCTCGTCCATGCCGATCGTCGCGGTTTGGCGGCAAGCGGGCGACAGGTCCTCGACCTGTTCCCGGAGCAGCAGACGGCCGCCGGCTTCGAAAACGGCATCCCAATCCCGCCTCGATTTCAGCAGTTCGGCCGCTTCTTGCGCGGAACGGCTTCCCAGCATCCGGTCCTCTTCTCCGCACCAATAGACCCGATGCAGGACGAGCTCGACTTCGCCCTTCCAGCCGGCCAAAGCCTGCAAGACCTTGGCACGCGGGTTGTCGGCGGAAGCCGAGGCGGGCTTGTCCGCGTTTTCCGGGACGGAAACGACGGCGGGAGCGGCATCGGAGCCGCCCAGCGCCGCACGCTGGATAATCGCCGCGCCCCCGATCCCCGCCGCGGACGCGGCCAGGAAGACCGCAGCCAGCATGCCGAGGGACAAGAGCGGGCGCCTTCTTCTTTTCAGTTTCTTCTTGAGTTCTTTCATGGCGCGAAAGCGGAACACCGGAATCCCCTTCTCTGCTTTCTTTTTTACTATTGTTGCCAGGGGATTCCGGCACTATGCGCGCGGTTACTTTACCATTTGATCCAAGGAAGGCTCTCTTTGCGTTTCGGCTTGGAACGGCGCACCGTCACTTGTTTCTTGGCGGACGCAGAATGCCGTTTTTTCGGTTGCGCGGCGGCCGCGGGTTCCGCATCGCCCTCGGAAGCATGCAAGGATAACTCGCTTGCAGCGGCAGGCGCGATCTGCTCATCCGGACGGAGCGCGTAAGGATAGCCGTAATAACCGGCGTGTACCGGGTCAAAGCAATCTTCCTCGACCGGGAAGGCGGGCAGCGGATACGGGTAGCCGGGAACGACTGCCGCCGGCGCGATGTTCGTCGGATAGCCGGCAACGGGGGCGGTTACGGGATAATGCGCGAAGTGGTCGTACGGATAGGCATAGGCATCATGAACGTAAGGCATCGTTTCGTAAGGAGATACGGCCGTCGGGTATGTCGGGTACGTCGGGTAGCCCATCACCGGGTAAGCGGCTTCCGGAGAGACCGCCGTCGGGTAGCCCATAACCGGGTACGCGGCTTCCGGCGAAACCGCCGTCGGGTAGCCTGCGCTCGGAAACGCGGTCACAGGCGGGACAGCCGTCGGATAAGGGACGTTCGGATAAGCAGCCACCGGAGATACGGCCGTCGGGAAACCTGTTTCCGGGAAGGCCGTCGCGGGTGACACCGCCGTCGGATAGCCCGCCTGCGGATAGGCGCCCGTCATCGTTCCGGGCACCGTGCCGGGGAACGGGCCGGTCATCGCCGGGCTGACGGCCGTCGGCATTGCGGGCAGCGCCGGCGTCGTGACCGAAGCTGCGGGCGTTCCGCCGCAGGTTTTGCACCCGGGCTTGGCGGCGCCTGCCGCGGCAGGAGAGACGAGGCCCGGCACGTAAGCGGGCAGATAGCCCGTTACGCCGGTTCCCGAAGCCGGCGAGACTGCCGTTCCGGGTGTCGAAAGATCGCCGAAGCCTGCTTGATTGACGTTGAAGCCGCTAATGTCTTGGGGATCGTACACGCTTCCCATGGCTCCTTCTATGCTCCCGTATGAATGGCCGTAGAACGCGTAGGGATGATGCATCCCGTAATCGTGCATGTAGGCGTGGCCGTACGGATAAGCGTAATCGTGGGCATAAGCCGCTTCAGGGGCTGCGTTGACGGGGACCTGCATCGGCGCAGCGGCACCCGCTTCCACGGCCGGGACGTGCATTTGGGCGAACAGGTCATGATCATGTTCGTAAGGCATCGGATATGGATTTTTGAGGTCCGGCAGCGGCATTTTGATCGGTTCATGCATGATCGGCATGACCGGCATTTCCGGTAAAGGCATTTTCTCGGGCAGCGGCATTTTGATCGGCTCCTGCATGACCGGCATTTCAGGCAGCGGCATTTTGATCGGCTCCGGCATCGGCAGCGGAGCGGGCATTTCCGGCAAAGGTGCCGGCAGCGGGGCCGGTTCGACCACGACGCCCGTATCCGGCTTCACCGCGGTGTTTTTCTTGCCGGCATGGACGCTTTGCATCGTCAAGCCGTCAGCCGGGACGGCAGCCCCCAGTTTCGGGATATTGACGACCTCGCCGGTCAGCAGCACGTTGGGATTTTTGAGCTGAGGGTTCGCTTGGATCATGACGGAGAGCGGGATCCCCCACGCTTTGGACAGCTTCCATAAACTGTCGCCCTGCTGCACGGTATGCTGGTGCATCAGCTCGAACGTCGGCTTGGCCGGGGCGGGAATTTTCACCTTCATCCCCACGTCGATTTCGTCCGGATTGGCGATCTCCGGGTTCGCTTTAATCAGTTCTTCGAGCGGAACGTTGTACTTCTGGGCAATCAGATACAACGTGTCGCCTTTTTTGACCATATGAATCTTCACGCCGTTCCCTCCTGGTCGCAATGACATAAGCTCACAAGCGGGCTTTTGCCCCCCGCAATCCCTACATCCTATGCAGGAACTAGGCATTTGACATCATGCAGGAGAAAAATCGGTGCGGCCTGTGCCGACATTACGCAGGACGTGTCCACTTAGCGCGTCTGGCGCGCTATTTCGATGGAGTCACGAGTAAGTGTGCGGATTAGCGCGGCTGGCGCGTTATTTCGATGGAGTCACGAGTAAGTATGCGGATTAGCGCGCCTGGCCCGTTATTTCAGTGAAGTCACGGGAAAATGTGCGGATTAGCGCGCGATGGCGCGTTATTTTGGGAGTTTAACGGGACTTCGGGCGTGTTAGTCTCTGTGGGAGACTATTTTATTGGGACCACGGCTCGTCACGCCAAATAGTCTCCGTGGGAGACTATTTTCATGGGATCACGGCTCTCCAGCCCAATTAGTCTCTGCGGGAGGCTATTTTCATGGAATCGCGGGACTGTGGGCCAATTAGTCTCTGTGGGAGACTATTTCCACCGAATCGTGGGATTAGTCTCTGTGAGAGACTATTTGACGGCTCGCCCACCCCCATCAAAAAAAACGCCGGACCGAAGTCCGACGGTTGCCCAACGCCAATATAAATCCGCTTAAAATACCTTCAAGCCCTCGACCGTCACGATTTTGCGGAACTCCTCGAGCAGGTGCGTCGTCACGGGACCGGCTTTGCCTTCGCCGATGATGCGGCCGTCGACTTCGCGAACCGCGATGACTTCCGCCGCCGTGCCGGTGAAGAACACTTCGTCCGCGCAATACACGTCATGCAGCGTGAACGGTTCTTCCTTCAGCTTATAGCCAAGCCTTCCGCACAAGTCCATAATCGCACCGCGGGTGACGCCTTCCAATGCGCCCAGATAAGTCGGAGGCGTATAAACGACCCCGCGTTTCACGATAAAGATGTTGTCGCTCGAGCCTTCGGCCACGTACCCCTGCGCGTTGAGCATGATCGCTTCCCCGACCTCGGCCAGGTTCGCTTGGATTTTGACGAGAATGTTGTTCAAGTAGTTCAGCGACTTGACCTTCGGGCTCAGCGCGTCCGGAATGTTCCGGCGCTGGCTGACGGAAATCGACCGCAAGCCGGTCCGGTAGGCTTCTTCCGGATAAATCGCGAGCTGCTCCGCGATAATGATGACCCAAGCTTTAGGGCAGCGCTTCGGATCCAGGCCGAGATTGCCCGGTCCGCGGGAGACGACGAGCCGGATGTAACCGTCCTTCAGATCGTTTTTGCGCAGCGTCTCCGCGAGCGCCTCCTGCATTTCGCCGTAAGTCAACGGGATGTCGAGCATGATGGATTTGGCCGAATCGTACAGCCGGTCCAAATGCTCTTTGCATCGGAACACATTGCCGCCGTAAATCCGGATCCCTTCGAAAATTCCGTCGCCGTAAAGAAAACCGTGATCGAACACGGAAATTTTGGCGTTTTCCTTGGTTACGAATTCCCCGTTCAAATAAATCCATTGCTCAGACATCTCTCGTTACACCTCCGGTTGGTTTTGGCGGTACGGAGTGCAGGGATACGAGCCCAAAATGCGGACTTGGCAGCCGATCGCTTCGATTTCCGCGATCGCGGCGGGCAGCAGGACCGTATCCATCGAAAGCTCGACATCGATATAGAAATAATAGCTCCCCAACTTTTTCTTGGTCGGCCGGGATTCGATGCGCGAAAGGTTGATCCTTCTCCAGGAGAAGGCGGACAGTACTTGATGGAGTGCTCCCGGATAATCCTCCGGCAGCGTGACCAGGATGCTCGTTCGTTGAAACGCGGCATCCGGCCGTTCATAAGGTTTCTCCCCGATCAGAAGAAAACGCGTATAGTTGTTGTCGTGATCGGTCACCCCCGACACCAGGACGTCCAATCCCGCATTCGCCGCGGCCAGGTGGGTGCCGATGGCGGCCCATCCTTTGCCCGGATTCTCCCGTACCAGTTGGACCGCTTGGGCCGTGCTCGGCAGCGTCTCCAGCTCGGCGTGCGGCACCGTGGAGCGGATGAATTGGTGGCACTGCGCCATCGCGACGGGGTGGCTGACCAATTTGGTGATTTTCTCGGGATCCCACGAGCCTGCTCCGTCGGACAGCTCGGCTGTCCGCCCGATCAGGTTCTGAATGGAAGGAAACACCCATTCGGCACGGATCGGAAGGTCCACTTCGTGGATCAGCCAATCCATGTGCAGGCTGACGGATCCGTCGATCGTATTCTCGATCGGGATCACGCTCCAGTCCGTATTTCCGTTGACGGTAGACTGGAAAACGTCGGCGATCAGTTTGCTGTAAACGAATTCGACGTCCTGCCCCTTGAACAGGTAGCGGGCCGCTTCATCCGAAACCGTCCCCTCCGGCAGTACGGCCACGCGTCTGCGTTCGCTCATGCCCTCACCTCCGGTAATTTACCCGGCGTCGATGCGAGCGGAGCTCCAAGCTCCGCGCCGCTCTCCTCCACCGAGACCACGGCTCCTGCAGCGCTGGGCTTGAACCAGCGCATCGACACTTCGACGCCGTTGGCGGACATGACGGCCTTCACGTAGTTTTCCAGCTGTCCGCGATTGGCATCCCGACGGTCCGCGAGCATGAGCAGCGTCGGACCTGCCCCCGATAAGACGGCGCCGAACGCGCCGTGATCCGGCGCGTCGCGGAGCACCTGCGCCATGCCCGGAATCATCGAAGCGCGGTAAGGCTGATGCAACCGGTCCCGCATGGCGTGGCGAAGCGCGGACAGATTGCCCGTCGCCAGCGCCGCCGTCAACAGGGAGCTGTGGCTGACGTTGAACACGGCGTCCGCCATCGATACTTGCTGCGGAAGCACGTTGCGCGCTTTTTTCGTCGACAGCTCGAAGGCCGGAATGGCGACCAGCACGTCGAGGTCCGCGGGCGGCTCCATCCGAACCGCTTCCGCACGCTCGCCGTCCCAAGCGGCAGCCACGAAGCCGCCGTAGAGCGCGGCTCCGACATTGTCGGGGTGCTTCTCCATGGAGGTCGCCATTTGGAAGAGGTCGTCAAGCGAGAGAGGAGAGCCGACCAATGCGTTTGCCGCCATCAGCGCGCCGACGATCGCGGAGGCGCTGCTTCCGAGCCCGCGGGTCAGCGGGATCTCGCTTTCGATCGCGATCTCCAACTCCGGCACTTCGACGCCGGCCCGGCGGAATACCTCTTGGGCTACGGCATACACGAGATTGGACTTGTCCTTCGAGACGCCTTCCAAATTGTCGCCGAATAAAGTTATTCGCGTCGTTTCGGCGGCCTTCATCGAGATGCCGCCGAACAAGGGCAGCGCCATCCCGAGAGAATCGAATCCCGGCCCGAGATTGGCGGTGCTGGCGGGCACGATCGCGCGGGCCAGCCTGTTGCGCGGAGGAAGTGATCCTTGTCTGTTCATCGGGCCACCTCAACCTTCGACGCGATACAAGCTCTTGATCGTTCGGACCGTCGACAGGTCCTGGAACGCCTGGAGGACACGGTTCATCGAATCTTTGCTCGCTTCATGCGTAATGATGATCAGCTCGGCGCCTTTCCGGTCCGGAGTCGGCGGCTGCATGACGGATTCGATGCTGACGTCGTAGTCCGCGAATACTTGGGCGATTTGCATCAACACGCCGGCACGGTCTTCCACGTGAAGGAGCATGAAATATTTCGAAGCGATCTGTTTGTCGCTTTTCAGCTTTTTCTCTTTATAAGAAATGCTCGCTTGGCGGCCGTTCACGCCGAGCTTGGCGTTTTTGACTACGGCGACGAGGTCGGCGACGATCGACGTGGCCGTCGGCAGTTCGCCGGCGCCCGGTCCGTAGAACATCGTCTCCCCTACGGCTTCACCGTGGACGTATACGGCGTTGAACACCCCGTTGACCGACGCGATCGGATGACTCGTCTTCACGAACGTCGGTTGGACGCTGACGCTCACGTACTCGTCCTGCCGTTCGGCGATGCCGAGCAGTTTGACCTCATAGCCGAGACGTTTGGCGTAACGGATATCTTCCTGGGTCACGGAGCTGATCCCTTTGACGTCCACGTCCGCGAGATCGATCGTGGCACGGAAGCCGAGCGTGGCAAGGATCGTCATTTTGCGGGCGGCATCCAAGCCTTCCACGTCGGAGGTCGGATCCGCTTCGGCATAGCCGAGCTCCTGCGCTTCCTTCAGCACGTCCGCGTAGTCGGCGCCTTCCTGGCTCATTTTCGTCAAAATGTAGTTCGTCGTGCCGTTCACGATCCCCATGATTTTGGTGATCCGGTCCGACGAAAAGCCCTCGATCAACGTGCGGATGATCGGAATGCCGCCGGCGACGCTCGCTTCGTAAAAAATGTCGCAGCCTTTTTGCTGCGCTTTGGCGAGCAGCTCGGGGCCGTGTAGCGCCATCAGGTCCTTGTTGGCGGTCACGATGTGCTTGCCGCGTTCGAGCGCCGCGAGGATGAGCTCCTTCGTCGCTTCGACGCCGCCCATGACTTCGACGATCACGTCGATCTCGGGGTCCTGCACGATTTCCCAAGGATCTTCGGTCAGCTTGGAAGGGTCGATGGACACGCTTCTGGCTTTCGCGCGGTCCTTGACCAAAATTTTATGGATCGTAATCGGAGAGCCTACCTGGCTCATCAAATCTTCGTGATGTCCCTCGACGATGCGGACCACGCCCGTGCCTACCGTTCCGAGGCCGAACAAGCCCACTTTTACCGGTTTCATGCTGTATGACTCCTCCTTATGTGCGAATCGCGGCTGCGATCTTGCAAAGCATTATCCGCGGCCGACGACAGCCGCTCTTTTCACGCCGCCTTCCCGGCGCAGCCGGTCGAGCAGATCCTGCAGCGTGCCTTGAAGACCCGACGTTTCCAGGGACACGACGACGTTAGCCAGCCCTTGGAGCGGAATCGACTGGTGAATCGTCAGTACGTTCCCTTCAAGGGACGCCAGCAGCCCGAGCACCTTCGACAACACGCCGGAGCGGTGCTCCAGATCGAGCGAAAGCGTCGCGATTTTTTCCCTGGCGGCTTGCTCCAGCAAATAGACGCCGTCTTTGTATTTGTAGAACGCGCTCCGGCTCAGCCCGACCCGCTCCGCCGCTTCGTGCACGGTGTCGGCCTCTCCCCGCCGGAGCAGCTCTTTGGCCTGCTCCGTCTTCAGGATGCCTTCGGGCAGCAAATCCTCCCGGACGGCATAATAGCGTTCCGCCATGACCGTCCTCCCAAAAAAGACGTTTGTTTGTATATAGTGGACATTATAGCGGAATCACCGGGGGCCGGCAATAGGCGAAATCTTGTCGAAAATACGAAAGGCAAGGCCGCTTATCTTGTTCAGTATCTTTTCAGAATCTTCCATTACAATAAAATCGAAGGAGGCCACCGAAATGAAGATATCCGCTATCGACAGGGCCGTAGCCCGCACGGAAGAGTTATTCCAGATCATTCGGCTCAAGGGCCAGATCCCGATCATGGAAATTCGCGCCGACGTGCTGCCGCTCATTCAGGAGGCGACGGAAGACGCCTCCGTTTTTCCTCTCCTGACGGCCCTCCAAACCAAAAACGATTACCTTTACCGGCATTCCGTCGCCGTCAGCGCCATCGCCACCTTGATCGGCCGCTGGATGGGATTGCCCGATAACGAATCGGCCATGCTGACCGTCGGCGCGCTGCTGCACAATGCGGGCAAAATGCGCATACCCGAGGCCATTTTGAATAAGGAAGGCCCGTTGGATCAAGAGGAATTCGACCTGCTCAAAAAACATACGGTCATCGGCTACGAACTGCTGGAAAAAACGGTAGGGTTGTCGAAAAGGTCGGCCTTGATCGCGCTTCAGCACCATGAGAGAGAAGACGGAACCGGCTATCCGCTGCGTCTTCCCGGCAGCCAAATCGACCCGCTCAGCAAAATCACCGCCGTCGCCGACGTGTTCCATGCCATCACCAGCCATCGGGTATACCGGAACGCCGCGCCTTTCCACCAAATGATCGGGAACATCTACAACGGTTCGCTCGGCCGGTTCGATTACCCCATCGTACATACGTTCACGAAGCGCCTTATGAACGCGATGGTCGGCTCCGAAGTGACGCTTACGGACAGCCGGCGAGGCAGAATCGTGCTCGTGAACCCGGCGGACCCGACCGTTCCGCTTGTGCAGGTCGGCTCCGAATTCATCGACTTGAGCCGGGAACCGGAAGTCAACATGGTGGCCGTATACGGCTGACGCCGGAAACCGAAGGCATAAAGAAAGCCGGCATCGCGCCGTCCGGCGCCGCGATGTCGGCTTTTTCGCGTTTACTCATCGTCGTACAAGTAGGTATCCGGTGCGCCCTCGAAAAATTCGAATTCGAACTCCCCGATGCGGATCGTGTCCCCGCCTTTGGCTCCCCGCTTGCGAAGCGCGGCGTCGACGCCGGCGTTGCGGAGGATCGTCGCGAACCTCATGACGGCTTCGTAGGAACCGAACTGCGTTCGCTTCACCAGCTTATCGAGAGAGTCGCTCTCGACGACGTAAACCTCGTTGTCCCGGCTGATCGTGAAGTCGTACTCGTCAACCGGTTCATACCGGTAAACGATCGACTCCTCCGTCCCCGCCTTCTCGGCTTCTTCGAGCGCAGAAGGCTCGGGCAGCGATTCCAGCAAGTCCGCCACCCGGTAGAGCAGCTCGGGTATGCCTTGGCGCGTGAGCGAAGAAATCGGCAGGATTTCCGTCTCAGGCGACACTTCGGCAATGCGGCTGCGGAACTCCTCCAGGAACGCCTCTGAGTCCGGCATGTCCATTTTGTTCGCCGCCACGATCTGGGGACGTTCGGCCAGCTTGGCGTTGTACAGCTTCAGCTCTTCGTTGATCTTAGCCCAGTCGTCGAAAGGATCGCGCCCTTCGATGCCCGACATGTCGACGACGTGCAGGATGATCCTCGTTCGTTCCACGTGCCTGAGGAACTCATGTCCCAGTCCGACGCCGGTATGGGCGCCTTCGATCAGCCCCGGCAAATCGGCCATGACGAAGCTCCGGTCGTCTCCCAAATCCACGACGCCCAAATTCGGCGTGAGCGTCGTGAAATGGTACGCGCCGATTTTCGGGCGCGCGCCGGAGACGACCGACAACAGCGTCGATTTGCCGACGCTGGGAAACCCGACGAGGCCGACGTCGGCCATGACCTTCAGCTCCAGCACGACCCAGCGCTCCTGGCCTTCTTCGCCGTTCTCGGCGATCGCCGGAGCCGGGTTGTTGGGCGCCCGGAAGCGGGTGTTGCCCCTGCCGCCGCGGCCGCCTTTGGCGATGACGACCTCTTGGCCGTGGCGGGTGAGATCCGCGATGACTTCCCCGGTATCGTCATCGGTGACGATCGTTCCGGGAGGCACCCGGACCACGAGGTCATCGGCGTTCGCTCCGTGCTGCGACTTGTTTCGTCCTTTTTCCCCGCGGGGCGCCTTGAAATGCTTCTGGTAACGGAAGTCCATGAGCGTGCGCAAGCCTTCGTCCACCTTGAATACGACGTCGCCTCCATCGCCTCCGTCGCCGCCCGCCGGACCGCCTTCCGGCACGTACAGCTCGCGCCGGAAGGCGACCAATCCGTCGCCCCCGTCGCCGCCTTTTACAAACACTTTCGCTTTATCCACAAACATGATGAGTTCAGCTCCGTTAGCTCCGTAATGCGGTCAGAGGGAAAGTGACGAGCATCTGCCGGGCTCCGCCCCGCGCTCCCTCCCCGTCCTCTTTGACTTCCGTCCACCGGCCCAGACCGTGAAGCAGGCTCTCCGCTTCTCCCGACAGGCTCTGTCCCGACGACCATTCCCCTTCGTAAACGAGCTCCACGCGCAAGGCTTCCTCCGTCCGAAGAAACGACACCCGGAGCACGTTTTCCCCCGCGGACGAGGGGGCTGCCCGGTAACGGATCGCGTTGATCAGTCCGATCAGGCCGGCGGCGAGCTTGTCCGCATCCACCGGAAGCCGGTCGAGACACACGCCTTCCCCTACGTTCACGTCCAGCCGTACGTGGTCGCAGATTGTCCGGAAGGAAAGCAGGTAGGTCGACAATTCGGCATTCCCCAGCTGGGACACCTTACTGTCCTTCTCCATCCGCTCCCTTATTCTGTCCACGATTTGGACCGCATTATCGGGTTTATTCAATCTTAAGTATCCGTACAAAATCTGCAGATCGTTCATCCAGTCGTGGCGGTGGTGGCTCAGCGTACGAATGGCGGACAGCCGGGCATGGTCGAGCATCCGGATGCTTCGTTCCGTCCACTTGCGCTTGGCCCATGCCGTGTACAGGGCGAAAGCGGCCAGCACCCATGCGATAAACAAAACCTCCGGCCACCACGATTCCCGCCATACGAACACGGCCGCAGCGGGAATCGCCGTCGACGCGATCGCCGCGATCCCCCATCGGGTACCGTTTTCAGGAAACGCAGGACGCAAGCCCCTTCATCCTTCCTTCAGTAGAACTGCAACGCCTGCTAACTTACTTATAAAGCAAAAACCCCGGCCGCAATCGCCGGCCGGGATTCTGGTTGCTATTAAACTTCAAGAGCAGCCGCAACGGGCGCTTGATCGGCGGGATAGACGCTGACTTTCTTGCGGTCGCGTCCCCAACGCTCGAACTTCACGACGCCTTCCACTTTCGCGAACAGCGTGTCGTCCTTGCCGATGCCGACGTTGGTACCCGGGTGGATCTTCGTGCCGCGCTGGCGAACGAGGATGCTGCCCGCGGTAACGGCTTGACCGTCCGCGCGTTTCGCGCCGAGACGCTTCGAATGGCTGTCGCGTCCGTTCTTGGTCGAGCCTACGCCTTTTTTCGAGGCGAACAACTGAAGATTCAGCTTCAACATGGTGTCTACCTCCTCTTTACATGATGACTTCTTGTATTTGCACGTACGTTCCGTACTCATCCGCAATGGTTTCCAGCGAGACGACCATTCCTTCCAGCAGCAGCTGCACCCGCCCGTCCAGCTCCGGATCACCGCCGTATGGCGTTTCCGCGCTGAGCCAACCGTTCTGCACCTTTGCCTTCGGAACGAGTCCCGTCAGCTTCTCGACCGCGTTGACGGCTCCGACGGTAACCGCCGAAACGCCCGCGCAGACGATGTCTTTGCCGGGATCGTCATACCCCGCATGACCCGAAACGGAAAACCTCCGGATCCGGCCCGCTTCACCGCGTTCGATCGTGACCTTAATCATGGCTTACGCCTTGATGGCTTCGATCGTCACTTTCGTGTACGGCTGGCGATGGCCTTGCTTGCGATGGTAGTTCTTCTTCGGCTTGTACTTGTAGACGATGACTTTCTCGCCTTTGACATGCTTCTCGACTTTGCCCGTTACCGTGGCGCCTGCTACGAGCGGGCTGCCGGCGTTCAGGCCGTTGTCTCCGGATACGGCCAACACGCGGTCAAACGTGATGCTGTCGCCTTCGTTCGCGGACAGTTTCTCCACGAAGATGACGTCGCCTGCTTGAACCTTGTATTGCTTGCCGCCGGTTTCGATAATCGCGTACATCTGGTGCACCTCCCCATACTTAAGACTCGCCTAGCAAGGTGCCGGACGAACCGGGCTTCTTAACCTTGTGTAGTGCGGTTTCCGCATGCAAACCCTTTGCACGCACTCAAACATATTATCATACCGATTGCCCAATTTCAATCTTTTCATAACAGGAGATTAACGGGCGGTGATTTTGCCTCTCCCTTTGCAAGTCGGACACGTTTCGAGAAAATAGCTCGATACGCTCTCCCGGGCTTTCTTGCGCGTGATCTCCAGAAGCCCGAGCCTCGTCCAGCCGACGACCTGGCATTTGGTGCGGTCGCGGCGAATCGTCGCTTCCAGCCTGGCCACGACTTGCTGCCGATGCTCATCGGTTTCCATATCGATGAAATCCACGATAATGATGCCGCCGAGATCCCGCAGGCGGAGCAGCCTGGCGATTTCTTCCGCCGCCTCCAGGTTCGTCCGGAACACCGTCTCCTCGAGGTCGACCGAGCCGGTGAATTTGCCCGTGTTCACGTCGACGACGGTGAGGGCTTCCGTATGGTCCCAAACGAGATAACCGCCGCTTTCGAGCCGCACTTGCGGCTGGAAAGCTTTGTCCGCCTGCTCCTTGATTCCGTACCGCTCGAACAAGGGCGGCGCCGCCTCGCCGTACAGGCGCAGCCGGTTTTCGAGACCCGGAGCCGCCTGGCGCAAATACGCCCTCGCTTCCTCCAAAGAAGCCCGATCGTCGAAAATGAGCTCTTCGGTATCGGGCGTGACGATATCCCTCACCATGCGGCGGATCAAACCGGAATCCCGGTGCAGCTCGGCCGGCGCCGACCATTCGGCACCCCGGCGTTCCGCGTCCCGCCAGCTTCTCCGCAGTTCGTCCAAGTCCGCGGCCAGCGCATCCCGGCTCACCCCTTCGGCGTTCGTCCTCAGGATGATCCCCTCGCCGGATGAACGGAGCTCTTCCGCCAACGTACGCAGCCGGCTCCTTTCCGATTCGGATTCGATTTTCTTGGAAATGCCGACGTAATCGGCATGCGGCATGTAGACGAGCCAGCGCCCCGGCAGCGTGAAATGGGTCGTGACGCGCGCGCCCTTGCCGCCGAGCGGTTCCTTCATGATCTGAACGAGCAATTCGTCTCCCGGCGACAACAGTTCCGAAATGGAAGGCTTGTCCTTCGGCTGCTTCTCCAAATGGTGGTGCAGCGCGTCATCCACGTACAGGAAGGCGTTCTTGGGCAAGCCGATGTCGACGAACGCCGCCTGCATGCCGGGCAGCACGTTGACCACCCGGCCCTTGTACAAATTGCCGACGAGGGAATCCCGTTCCGACTTCTCCACGCTCAGCTCGGTGAGCCGGCCGTTTTCGAGCAGGGCCATTTGCGTCAGGTTTCCCGCGTGATGGACATACAGCTGCTTCATGCCGCCCTCCGATCGCCGTGCTTTTTTCTTTTTATTTTACATGAAATAGCGGAAATCCGCATTCCCCGGCGTCAATCGGCTCAAGATCCCGTCGATGACGATGCCCTCCGGCACGACCTTGGCGACGCGTCCCTGTTTCATGATATAGACGAGATGGTAGCCCTCCTTCATGAACAAGCGCAGCGCGGCGGAAACCGGCCGGGTTTCCGCGATCACGATCGGCCTCGCGAGCGCGCCCGCGTCGAAATGGCGTTCCGACCTGCGTGCCCTGTGCATCAGGAACCGCAGGAAAACGAACGGTACGTTGCGCATATGGCTCCAATTCGAAAAACATAAAAAAAGGCCGATCGCAAGCAAGTTCAATTGAAGCAAGCCGCCGAACAGAAGTGGGGCGAACGCGGCCAGAACCAGCAGCGCGCTGAACGCGAGGCTGATTCTGGCGCACCAAACCAGCGTCCGGTGGTAGGGGACGAAGAGACTCAACCACGCTTGGAACAGCTTGCCGCCGTCCAGGGGCAAAATGGGCAGGAGGTTGAAACAGCATATCAGGAGGTTGGCACGCACGAATTCCTCCGCCCACCCCCCGTCGATCCATCCGGCCTGCCACATGCCCCAGCCGGCAACCGCCATCCATACGTTCTGGAGGGGGCCGGCAATCGCCACCCACACCTCTTCGCGAACCGGCATCGCCCCGGCTTCCTCTACCTCGGCGACGCCCCCGAACGGAAGCAGCTTCACTTCCGTAACCGTCCAGCCGAATCCCATCGCGGCGGCCACGTGTCCCAATTCATGAAGAAGCACGATCGTGAACAGAACGGCGAGCTCCAAAAAGCGGCCCGTCGCCACCGAGGCCAACATGACCAGCACGAACAGCGGATGAAGCCGAAACTCGATGCCTCGCCATTTAATCAAACGGCACCACTTCCGCGGGATCCACGGTTTTGCCGTTTTGCTTCACCGCGAAATACAGCAGGCTCTCCCCGCCTTTATCGAGCGGCGCCGGGATGACGCCGAGCTTCTGTCCCGCTTCCACCCAATCGTTCGGCTGCACGGCCGGCTTTTCCAGGTTTCCGTATATGGTGACGATCCGGCCTGCGTGCTGAACGAGCACCGTCGCCTTTCCGTCGTCCTCTTTGGCGACTTGCAGCACCCTTCCGGAGTACACGGCGTTCACCGGCTCTCCGCCGGGCGCGGCGATCCGTACCCCGCTCCCGTCCTGGGCGAACGTTTGGACCAAGCGGCCGTCCGTCGGCAGCAGCGCCTCGCTTTTCTTCCAGCCCCCGAACACGGCCTGCGATTCCCCTTTGGCGCGGAACATCGGAAGGAAAGACGGAGAACCGCCGAAAGTTTGCTCGTACCAAACCTCTACCGCCTGGAAGTCCATGTCGCGGGTCACCGCGTCCGCCGTCCAAGAGCGTGCCGCTTCGCTGCCGGGCAGATCGGAATGGAACCAAACCCAGGCCCCGCCGAACAGCACGGCTGCCGCGGCAAGCCGAACCGCGAAGCCGGACGCCAGCCGGGACAAGTAGGTTTTGTCCGACCCCGAGGAGTGCGGAGGCATTGACGTCGGGGACAGTCCGCCGACGCCTCGCCAAGAAGGCCCGGCTTGGTCCCTTCGCTTCTGCTGCTCCTTCCACCATTTCTCCGGATCAAGCTCGTGTCCGTCTGTGTGAGGCTGCGGTTGTACGGTTCTCTCCGGGACTGGGGGAAACAGGGCGTCCTCCCGGCCGGGGCGGGACGATGGCTGGCTGGTGTCGGCGTGCGGGAACAATTCCTGAATATTGGTTTTCCGAGGCCGCTCGGCCATGTCCGTGGATTCGAAGGCCGCAGGTGAATCCGCCGCGTGCAGGTCCCCGGCCCCGTTCTCCCCTGCCGGACGCTGTCCGATCAGTTGAACGATGCGCTCCCGCCTTCTGCGGCGGACGTTGTCGCGGATCTCCATGACAAGCCCTCCCTTGTCCGCATTGATTACTATCAGCCTATGCGGGCAACCGGGGAATAGGACAAATTCTCGCGAGCAACAAAAAAACGCCGCGCTAGTCGCGCGACGCCGGTCAGGCTTCCACTTCGTATTTTTCCTGATGGGCCCGAATGCTGAAAATCAAACCGATGCAAGCCATGTTGAGCAGCAGAGAGGTGCCGCCGTAGCTGATGAACGGGAGCGTAATCCCCGTGATGGGCATGATCCCGATCATCATGCCGATGTTCTCGAAAATCTGGAACACCATCATGGTCGCGATCCCGATAATGATGAACGAGCCTTTCAGATCATACGACTGGTAAGCGATGATGATCATCCGGTAAATGAAGAGGAAGTACAGAAGCAGCAGGAGCGCAGCCCCCTGGAATCCGAATTCCTCGCCGACGACGACGAAAATGGAATCCGAATACGGATACGGGATGAACTTGCGCTTTTTCGATTCGCCCTGCATGTACCCGTCCCCGGCCAACCCGCCGGAGCCGATCGCGATCTTGGCGTACTCGGACTGCCGCCGTTCGTCCGCCGACGCTTCCTCCGGATGGATATACGTGTTGATCCGCTGGTACCAGTGCACTTTTTTGTGCGATTCCAGGTAGTCGTGGATTTGCGTGTTATACGTGTTGAACAGCGTTACGAAAAGAAGCAATCCGCCGACGACCACGGTCAATCCGATCATGACGTACGAGTAACGGACATTCCCGATCCATAACATGCCGAGCGTGATGAACACGTAGATGACCGCGTTCCCGAGGTCGGGCTGCACCATGACGAGCGCGAAAGGAACGAGCGCCGTAAGCGCCACGACGAGAACGTCGCTCCTCATCCTCAAAGGATCGCCTTGACGGCGTCCCATGATTTTCGCAATGGCGAGAATGAGGAACAGTTTCATGAATTCCGCCGGCTGGAATTTCAGGCCGCCGGGCAGCTCGAACCAGCTTCGCGCCCCGTTGATCGAAGGAGCGAGTTTAAACACCAACAGAAGCAGGATCAACCCGATCGCATACCAGACGTACCAGGTTTTGAGAAGCAGGCGGTAATCGAACAAGGTCATGAACAGGATAACCACGAAACCGATGGCGTAGTAGATGAGCGTCTTGATGTCGTAGTGCAAATACAGCGGGTTGTCGTGCGTCGCGCTCCGGACCAGCAGCGTGCTGAAAATCATCATGACGCCGAGGATCAGGAGCATCATCCAGTCCAATTTTTTCAGTTTGTTCAGCAAAGCCAGATCATCCCATTCCCAAAAACTTCTTGACCCGGCGGAACATTCCGGACTTTTCGTCCAATTGGAGAAGCGGAACGGTCTCGCCGAGAATCCGGCGGGCGATGTTGCGGTAGGCGATTGCGGCGCGGGACGAAGGGTTCATGACCGTCGGTTCGCCCGAATTCGCGGCTTTGATGACGAGCTCGTCGTCCGGCACGATGCCGAGAAGGTCGATGGCCAGCACTTGGCAAATGTCGTCGATTTCCAGCATGTCGCCGCTCTTCAGCAGGTTCGGCCGGATCCGGTTGATGATCAGCTTCGGCGAAGCCATCTTCGACTTCTCCAGCAAGCCGATGACGCGGTCGGCATCGCGGACCGCCGCGTTCTCGGGCGTCGTCACGACGATCGCCTGGTCGGCGCCGGCCACGGCGTTCCGGAAACCTTGCTCGATGCCGGCAGGGCAGTCGATGATGACGTAATCGAAATCCGGCTTCAGGCTCTCGATGATTTGGCGAACCTGTTCCGGGGAAATGTCGTTCTTGTCCTTGGTTTGGGCCGCGGGAAGCATGTAGAGCTCGTCGAAGCGCTTATCTTTCACCAGCGCCTGGTTGACCCGGCAGCGTCCTTCCGCGACGTCGATCAGATCGTAAATGATCCGGTTTTCGAGACCCATCACCACATCCAGATTGCGCAATCCGATGTCGGTGTCGACCATACACACCTTTTTCCCCATCAGCGCAAGTGCCGTGCCCAGATTGGCCGACGTCGTGGTCTTGCCGACGCCTCCTTTGCCGGACGTCACCACAATCGCTTCTCCCATGTTCCTACACTCCTTTGAACTGCATGACTTCTTTGCGATGGCGTCCGAGGCTCGACATTTTGTCGATCGCCATCGCGCCGTCGCGCAAGAACGCGTATTCCATCCAAGGTTCGGAAGAGGTCCACTCGTCCGGCGGTCTGCTGATCACGTCTGCGATCCGCAATTGGGTCGGCTTCATGAGCGAAGCCGCGATGATCGCGTTCTCGTTCCCCTCCGAGCCGGCGTGCGCGGTCCCCCTGAGAGCACCGAGCACGTAAATGTCTCCCGTGCAGCGCAGCGTGCCGCCGGGATTGACGTCTCCCATCAGCAGAAGATGCCCCTCGTATTCGACCGTTTGGCCCGATCGCACGATCCCGGTCATCGTATGGAGGACCGGCCTGTCGGCCTCATCCGGATCGGGCGGTACGGGGTCGCTTTCTATGGATTGCACGAGCAGGTTTCCTTGGCGTTTCAAAGCAGAACGGAGCTTTTCCTTGTCCTCTTCCCCCAATTGGCGGGAACCGAGTTTGAGGAAAACGTGAACGATCGGTCCGGTAAATTGCTGTTCATGCTTGTCGAGTTTGGCTTCCAGCTCTTCGAGCAGCTGTTCGAAGGGGGATTGGTCGTCAAGCAGGAACACCAAACCTTCTTTGACGCCTTTAATCGTAATGAGAGATTTGCCGGCCAATTGTCGTTCCTCCCTTAACGCTAGAAGAATTCAACCCGTGAAAGCCGAATTCCTGCCTCCGTGCGGCAATTCTCGTCAAACCGCCGTTTCTTCCGCTTGGGACGCCGCGGGTTTAAGCAGCAGCTTGCGAACGGGCAAATAGAGGGCGAGGGCGACGAGCACTTCCAGCATCAAGCTTGGGGCGATATACCAATAGAACGCGAATCCGTAAGGCCAAGTCGTGAGCCGGAACAACCGGTAAATCAGGTATACGATCGTACTGAGGGCGACGCTGCCCATGGCCGTAACGCCCATCAGCGTCGCGAGCGTCAGCATTCTCCGTTCAAGCACCAGTCCCGCGGCGTATCCGATCAAACCCATGCCGAACGCATAAGGACCGATCAAGCTTCCGTAAAAGAGCACATCGCTCAGCAAGCCGAATCCGAGCCCGAAAAGAAAGGCCCGGTGACGGCCGCCGAAACTGGCGACGTACATCATCAGCACGAACGTCAAATGGGGCATCAGCCGGTCGCTCCAAGCGGACGGAATCAGCCACGGAACGACGCCGTTTTCAAGGAGCACCAGCAGGATGCCGGCCAGGACGGCCCGGTTCATTCTCATTTTCAAGGTCCGTTCACATCCGGAACGACCACGACGAACACTTCCCTCAAATGGTCAAAATCGGCGGCCGGAGCAACGGTCGCTTTCTGCGTGAGGCCGAAGTCGCCGACCTGGCGGTTGACGAGAGTTCCGATCACGACGCCTCTCGGAAACACGTTTCCGAGGCCGGACGTGATGACTTTGTCGCCTGGCGCCATTTTGTCGTTCTCGTCGATTTTGGTCATTTGGAGCATGCCGGTTTCCGCGTCGAAGGAGTCGACGATGCCGAAAGAATCCTTTTCCTTGCCGAACACCGTGGCCGCGATTTGCACGCCCGTCGTGGATTCCGCGTCGAGCTGCGTGATCGGTTCGACGGTCGACGTGAATTCGGACACCCGGCTGACGAGGCCTACAAGCCCGTCGGTCGTGGTAACGGCCATCTGCGCCTTGATTCCGTCGCGGGAACCGAGGTTGATTTTAATCGTTTTATCCAGCGGATTATTGCTGCTTCCGACGACTTGGGCGATCAAATAACGGTATTGGTATAATTGCTTTTGCTTTTCGGTAAACCCGAGCTCGTCCTTGAGCCGCTCGTTTTCCGCTTCGACGAAGTTGTATTTGGCTTGGTCCCGCGCATACTGGGCGACGGTCTGCCGCAATTGCGCGTTTTCCTTATAGACGTCGGAAAGCCGGCCGAGGTCGCCGAAGAAATCGGCGACCGCCCCGACCGGCCGGTACAACGCTCCCTGCACCGTCCCTACAGCGTCATTCAGGAACTTCTCCGGCCAGGTCAGCCGGGTCCGCCCTAGGGTAAAGCCCATGACGGCTATGAAAACGATCAGTCCGATCATCAGGATGAACAGCCGTTTGTTCCGCATCAACCTAAAGATTTCGGCTCACCTGCTTCCCATTCCCCATGCTTCAAGACTTCATTTCATTCCGTTTCCTAGGACCTTGCGCCGCGACCGCCGCCGCCCTTGTTCTTGAACAGGTGGATGTTCTCCAGCGCGCGGCCCGTCCCGATCGCCACGCAATCGAGCGGGTTTTCGGCCACAATGACCGGCATGCCGGTTTCGCGCGCGAGCATTTTGTCCAGGTTGCGGAGCAGCGCACCGCCGCCCGTAAGCACGATCCCCCGGTCCATGATGTCGGCGGACAGCTCGGGCGGGCATTTCTCCAGCGTTACCTTCACGGCGTCCACGATCGCGTTCACCGTATCCGCCAGCGCTTCGCTCACCTCGTCGGAGGTAATGGCCAGCGTTTTCGGCAAGCCCGTCACCAGATCCCGTCCGCGGATTTCCATCGACTCCAGCTTGTCCAGCGGCATGGCGGAGCCGATTTCCATCTTGAGCTGCTCTGCCGTGCGTTCCCCGATCATCAGGTTATACAACCGTTTGATGTAGGAAATGATCGCTTCGTCCATCTCGTCGCCGGCGATCCGAATGGAACGGCTCGTGACGATGCCGCCGAGCGAGATCACGGCCACTTCCGTCGTCCCGCCGCCGATGTCGACGACCATGCTGCCGGTCGGCTCCCATACGGGCAGGTCCGCCCCGATCGCCGCCGCGAACGGCTCTTCGATCGTGTAGGCTTCGCGGGCGCCGGCCTGTTTCGTAGCGTCTTCCACGGCGCGTTTCTCCACGGCGGTAATGCCGGAAGGCACGCAAACCATGACGCTCGGATGGCCGCCGAACATCCGCTTCTTCTGCGCGCGGTGCATGAAATACTTGATCATGGTCGCGGTCGTTTCGAAATCGGCGATGACGCCGTCTTTCATCGGACGGATGGCGACGATGTTGCCGGGCGTGCGGCCGATCATTTTCTTGGCGTCCGCTCCGACCGCTTCGATTCTTTTGGTATCGGTACGCAGGGCGACGACAGAGGGTTCCCTGACGACAATTCCTCTTCCTTTAACGAAAACGAGCGTGTTCGCGGTTCCAAGGTCAATCCCCAGATCGCGCGTGAATCCTCCAAACATATGCGGGTACCTCCTGCTTTAGACAATCCTTAATATTATATTACAAGCAACCTAATTCCTTCAAACTAACAAAGCGGTTATCGCCGATGACAATATGATCCAGCAGCTCGATGCCGACCAGTTCGCCGGCCTCGGCCAGCCTTCGCGTCAACTGCTTGTCTTCCGGGCTCGGGGTGGGGTCCCCGCTCGGATGGTTGTGGGCGCACAAGATGGAGGCGCTGCTCCGCCGGATCGCCGCGCGGAAAACTTCGCGGGGATGCACGATCGAGGCGTTCAGGCTTCCGATGGACAGCGTCTGCCGGCCGATGACCCGGTTCTTCGTATTGAGGAACAGCACCACGAAGTGCTCTTCCCGGAGCCGGCGCAGCTCTTCCATGAGCAAGTCCGCCGCGTCCCGGGGACTTGCGATGAGCGCCGCTTCCGGCAGGCGGGAACGGGCCACGCGGCGGCCAAGCTCGAGGGAAGCCTGCAGCTCCAGCGCTTTGGCGGGACCGATGCCGGGAATATGGGTGAGTTCGTCCCAGCTGCGCTCGGCGAATCGGCGAAGCCCTCCGCTGTCCTGCAGCACCCGCTGGGCCAAGTGAACGGCAGACTCCCGGCGGCTGCCGGTCCTAAGCAGTATGGCGAGCAGTTCCGCATGGCTGAGCGCCTCGGCGCCGAGCCGCATCATCCGTTCCCTCGGTCGTTCGTCCTCCGGCAAATCACGGAGCCGGTAAGCTTGCGAGTCCATCCCTGATTCCTGCCTCTTCGCCCGCGTCGGCCGCGGAATTGGCTTGAGGTTCCGTAATGGCATTACCCTTCCGATCAGGGAACGGAAACGCCGAATGCTTCCAATTGTTCGGCAAGCAAGGAGAGCGGAAGGCCCACGACGTTGAAGTAACAGCCCTCCAGCGAATCGACGAGCACGGCCCCAAGGCCTTGGATCCCGTAAGCCCCGGCTTTGTCCATGGGTTCTCCGGAAGCGACGTAGCGCCGGATTTGATCCGGTGATAATGCCCGCATGCGTACGACGGTCCTTCGGTGAGAGATCGACGTTTTCCCGTCCTGAAGGCCGATGCAGCAGACTCCCGTGAACACTTCGTGGGAACGCCCGGCCAGCCGGGTCAGCATGCCGATCGCATCGGCCTCGTCTTTCGGCTTGCCCAGCACGTCGCCGTCAATGACGACGATCGTGTCGCTGCCGATGACGATGGCAGGCGTATCCTGCGTACCTAGAGAGTTTTCCCAGACGGTCTTGGCTTTACGATGGGCCAATTCCTCGACGATTCTGTCGGGCGCCCAGCCTTCCGGCGTACTTTCGTCCGCCTGGCTGGGCCTTACGGACACGGGCAGGCCTAGCGCCCTCACGAGCTCTTGCCTGCGGGGAGATGAGGAAGCGAGGATCAGCGTCGGTACTTGCGCTGCACACATGGGACCGCTCTTCCTTTCCGGATTACAATTTGCGATAAAGCCAGATCGCCGCCAAGGCGAATGCGATGCTCATCAAAGTCAAATCGAGCCGAAGCTTCAAGTCGAATTTGATGACCGCCAGATCCGCGGAAGGCGACAAAGAGACGGACATGGGCCGGGTCAGAAACGACAAGCCGGGTACGGCCTCCAGCCACCGAGCGACGAGCGTCCCGGCCAGCAATCCCAGTACGATGAATAGAAGCAGGATCCAGCCGTTTTTCTTCATTTTTCCCAATCTCCCACCATTTTTTGACACCCATTTCTTCATTATACGTTCACCGGACAAGTCCCACAACGTTCTAATTTCCTCCAGCAAACGAAAAAAAGCCCCGGGAAGGGGCTTGCTTGGCCGTAACCCTTGCGGGGCGCGGATTGTTAAAATTCGCTCATGCGGCAATCGCTCCCCGCCCCCGTCATTTCGCGGTTCCGGCTGCCACCGCCGTGCGCATCGAGAGGCCTGCGCCGATCGCTTCCATGACGTCTTTCTGTACGCTCCACAGATGGAAACGGGAGATTTTCTTGCCGTAGTCGTCCAAGGAGACCATCGCCGCATTCAAGGATTGGGCCATCGTCATTCCGGCGTCCTTGGCAGGCCCCTCGAGTTTGTCGACGGCAGGCAGCGTTTTCAGCCATGCCGCATGGGTATCCCTTAGGGACGCGAGGTCGCTTTCCCCGATCGGCTGCGGCAATTCGTCCTGAAGTGCCGCCACGGACAAATGCGCAAGCTGCTGCGCCAGCTTATGGCTTTGCTCCACGAAGGCCTCCAAACCCGCTGCATCCGCAGACGCAAGCTTCACCGGTCCGATTTCCGAAGATTTCACGAAAATCTCCAAGCCGGGCATCTGCGCGGCGAGCAGCTCCGCCTCTTCTTTGCTCGCGGCGGCTCCCGCATAGACCCGGTAACCGTCCGTGCGGTCGCCGTACCCAGGGTACCCTTTGTCCTTCAGCTCCGCCAACGCGGCGTCCATGCTTTCTTCGGACCGGAATACGCCGTACTGCAGCCAGTAATACGTCTCGCCGGGAAGCTCCGCCGCGATGCCCGCCCCGGACGCCGCGCTTGCATAGGCTCCCGGGGAGGCGCTTGGGGACGAGACGGCCGCCTGCGCCGGAGATGCCGTCTCGGCCGCGGTTCCGCCGGATGACGGCAGCGGGGATTCCCCGGCGAACAAAGTCAAGACGAGATAGCCGAACAGCGCGCCGGTCGCGATCGCCCCGGCCACGGAAGCGAAAACCTTCCACCATGAAGGCCCATCGCTTCTCATCCTCGTGCCGGACGCCGCGTATTCCCGTAAAATCGATTCGTCGATTTCCGGCCATCCGCGTTGCGGCTCTCCCTGCTCCTCCGGTATGGCGGTCGCAACCGGCGTTACGACTGCAGCCGGCATCACCGGCATTTCCGGTGCCTTCCTCGACTCCGGCAGCGGGATTACCGTCTCCCGCCGCTTCGGTTTGACGGCACTCGCCGTTTGCAGCGGCAAATCCGCATTGGCCTTCTTCGTCTCCGCCCCCCGAATAAGCTGTTCCAGCTTGTCGGCATCCAGCTCGGCCGGTCCTCCGATATCCTTATCGACGATCCGTTCTTCGGTTCGCGGAGCCGCAGGTTCGACTTCCGTTCGCCGTAACTCGGGTACCGGCTTCGGAGGCTCATCCTTCCTCGCCGGCTCGAACCGGAACGTCATTCTCGCTTTTTGCTGCATGTTACGGTCTCTCCCCTGCACGCTTGTCTGAGCGTTTCTAGTAACAAGAATATGAGAGGAGCGGGACAAATATTCCCGATGGCCGGGAAGCTTCATGGGACGCTCTTTACGGCTTGCCAGAATCTACCGATAATAGGATAGAAACTATTCCTAAAGGTGGTCACTAGATGAAGAGGAAAATAGCACTGATCGTCGCGTTAAGCTTTCTCGTCACGGGAGCGGTCAGCGCCGCGTCATTATGGGGGAGCTTTAAAGGAAACGCGGTCGTGAAGACCACGGTAGGCGGCACGGTGTTCAAGCCAAGCGGCACGCCGGCCATCCAGTTCAACGGACAACCGCTGATTCCGCTCAGCGTGCTGGATAAAGCGGGGATCAAATACACCTACGACAAATCGAAACTGACCGTGGACGTGAAGAAACCCGCGGCACCAGCCGCCGACCCGGTCACGTTGGCCAAGGAAATCATCGACAATTACGGCAGCGGCGTGACCTTCATGAAAGATTACGGCGTCATGGTCGCGGTGTCTTACCTGACGCAAATCGACGACTACGATTCCGACTGGTACTATTTCGATCAGATCTTTCAACGGCTCTCGAAATTCAACGCCCAGGAGTCACGGGTCGTTTACGTGAATGCCGACGGGGAAGAGATCGGCTCCGTTTCGATCGAATCGAAAGCGTACCGCGACTTCATGGCCGGAAAGATCAAGGACGCGGACTTGCAGACCAAATGGATCGTCACGGGCAAAATCGGCCGCACTCCCCTGACGCCCAAAGAAATCGGCAAGCTCCAAAACTCCGTCGGCGTCGTCCTGACCTACGACGACAGCGGCAAACCGATTGCGCAGGGATCCGGGTTCGTCATCCGCGACAACCTGTTCATCACGAACCATCACGTCGTGGAGGGCGCGAAGAAAATCACGATCAAGCTCGACGGCGTCACCTACGACGCTTCCAACTGGTATTATTTCGACAACAAAGACGCGGACCTTTGGGGCGTCATGCTGTCCACTTCCTATGATGCCCAGGGCAGGCCGACCGGCTCCTCGCCGGCTTATTCCCTGGATTACGATACGGCCATCCCCCAGATCGGCGAGAAGGTGTACGCGATCGGCAGCCCGGTCGGATTGGAAAACAGCTTGTCCGAAGGAATCGTCTCTTCGATCCGGACGGATAACGGCATGACGCTGATCCAGCATACGGCCGACATCGACCACGGCTCCAGCGGAGGCGTGCTGCTCAACGAATTCGGAGACGCGATCGGCGTGACGTCATCCGGCGTGGAGGGCTCCAATTTGGAGTTCGCCATCCCGATGAAATACGTGCAAAAAGAAATCGATATAATCGAGAAGTAAACGGAAACGGCCGCAACCCCCTGCCATTCGGCGGGGGGTTGCTCGTTTTCTTTCGATATGAAAATGGGAAGCCGGGCTTTAGCCCGGATAACGTTCTCTCAGCACGCGGGCGAGTCCGTCCGCCGCCTTCCAGATGTCGCCGGCGCCCATCGTGATCACGAGATCGCCGGGCTGCACTTTGCCGGCAAGCAGCGTCAGCACTTCTTCCTTCGTGGGAACGTAGTGGACGTTGGGATTGCTGTTGTTCTCGATCAGCTCGACGAGCTTCTGCGAGGTGACGCCTTCGATTCGCTGCTCCCCCGCAGGCGAGTAAATGTCGGTAATGATGACCTCGTCCGCGTCGGCGAAAGCGCGACTGAACGCGTCTAGCAGGAAGAAGGTCCTCGTATACCGCTGCGGTTGGAATACCGCGATGATCCGCTTGCCCGTCGCTTTAGCCGCTTGGATCGTGGCTTGAATCTCCGTCGGATGGTGGGCGTAATCGTCGATCACCAGCATGTCCTTCACTTCGCCGAGCACTTGGAACCTGCGCTTGGCGCCGCGAAACTCCTTGATGGCTTCGGCGATGCCGGCGAAGGGAACGCCGGCCTCCAGGCAAACGATGACCGTGGCGAGTGCGTTATAAACGTTATGCCGCCCGGGCACGGAAAGCGCGATCGTACCGAGCGTCTCCGCGCCGCGGCGTACGGAGAACTCGACGCAGCGATCGCCCAGCGTAATGTCCGCGGCGGTATAGTCGGCCTCCGATTCGATGCCGAATGTGATGAGGCGCGTCCCGCCGACCTTCGGCAGGATGGACCGGACGTTCTCGTCGTCCGTCCCGACGACCGCGATTCCGCCTTCCCGCACGTTGCGCAAATAAGAGACGTAAGCTTCCTTCAGCTTGCCGAAATCCCCGTCATAGTTTTCGAGGTGGTCGGCTTCGATGTTCGTGACGACCGCGATCGCCGGCACGTACTGAAGGAACGAGCCGTCGCTCTCGTCCGCTTCCGCGACGACGAAATCGCCCTTGCCCGCTTTGGCGTTCGTTCCGACGTTGACGATTTCCCCGCCGATGATATAAGTGGGATCCAACCCGCAAGTCTCCATGACCAAGGCGATCATCGAGGACGTGGTCGTTTTGCCGTGCGCTCCCGCGACGGTGACGCCTTTGCGGGCGTTCAGCAGCCTCGCCAGCATTTGAGACCGGTGCAGAGTCGGAATGTTCAGCTGCTCCGCGGCCTGCCGTTCGACGTTGTCCTTCGGCAGGGCGGTGGAATAGACGACGAGATCCGCGCCTTGCACGTGTTCCGGCTCATGTCCGATGTAGATCCGCGCGCCTTTGGCGGCCAGTTTGTCCGTGAGCTCCTGGCGGGCAACATCAGAACCGGACACTTGATAGCCCATCTCCAGCATGACGCGGGCGATGGCGCTCATCCCATAGCCCCCGATGCCGATAAAATGTACATGTTCAGCCGTATGCAACGACGCTTCACCAGCCTTTTTCAGATTTCGTTCCATGCAGCAGCCACGAGCGGACGTCCGCGATCAAGTACAGCGTGCCCGTGACGACGTGGAGCGTGCCGGAGGACGAACCGCCTTCCGGGCCGGTCAGCAGCGCGAGGGCTTTACGCCAATCCGGTTCCACCACGATCCCGCCGGGCTTGCCGGTTTCTTTCCGCAGCCTTTCGGCCACCTCGGCGAGATCTTCGGCATTCATCTTTTTATGAAAATCGGGTTCCGTAATGACGAGCAAATCCACCATTGGTAGTATATGCCGCAGGGAATGTTCGTGATTCTTATTCGGCATCATCGCCATCATGACGTTCAGCCGGTCGTACTTGTAAACGTCCCGAAGAGCGGCGGCGAGCGCCTCCATCCCTTCCGGGTTGTGCGCCCCGTCGAGCAGGATGCGCGGCTGGCGGGAGACCAATTCCAATCTTCCCGGCCAAGCTGCGCTCCGCAGCCCTTCCGCCAGATCGGCGTCCTCCACGATCAGCGCGTAATACTGGCGGAGCACTTCCAGCGTCATGACGGCCGCGGCGGCGTTTTTCCGCTGGTGAGCGCCGCTGAGCGTGATCGTGAGCTCGGGCAAATCCCGGAAAGGGCCGAAAAACGAAAATGCCTGTTCCGTTTCCGAAGTTGCGCCGCTTTCGTACTGGAACTGCTCGCCCAAAACGTAGAGCGTGGATCGTCCGGCTTCCGCTTTCTCGCGGAAAATCCGAACGATCTCCGGCCGAAGCTCCGTCGTGACGACCGGCACGCCCGGTTTGATGATGCCGGCTTTCTCCCTCGCGATGTCTTCCAGCGTCGGGCCCAGCATATCCATATGGTCGTGGCCGACGTTGGTAATGACGCTCACGACCGGCGTGACGATGTTGGTCACGTCCAGCCTGCCGCCCATCCCCGTTTCCCATACGACGTAATCGGGATAAGCGACCGTTCCATAGTACAACAGCGCCAGAGCGGTCGTCACCTCGAACATCGTCGGAGGCCCCCACTCGGTCTCCGCCAGCGCGTCGGCCTCCGGTTTAATCCGGTTGGCCAGTTCGAGCAGCGTTTCATCCGGGATGTCCGTTTCGTTGTATTGGAGCCGGTTGGAATAGGAAGTCAGATAGGGGGACGTGAACGTTCCCACATCGTAGCCGCAGCGGCGCAGCACCTGCGTCAGGAAAGCGCACGTCGAGCCCTTCCCGTTCGTTCCGGCAACATGAATAAATTTTAACCGCCGATGGGGATGCCCAAACCGTTCCATCAGCAGATTCATCCGTTCAAGCCCGGGCCGGATACCGACGACGGGCATCAGGCCGGTGATCCATTCCACCGCATCGGCAGCCGTCCGAAACGGGGCTGTCTGCCGTTCGTCGTTCATTTCCGATTCCCTCCCGTCAACCGCGCAGCTCGGCGATGCGGGCCAGCACTTTGTCCCGTTTGTCGCGGTAATCCTGGCCTTTGGCCCTTTCTTGCTCCACGACGTGCGCAGGCGCTTTCGCGATATAGCCTTCGTTGCCCAGTTTCTTCTCGACCCGTTCCACTTCCGCGTTCAGGTTGGCGAGTTCCTTCTCCAGGCGGGCGATTTCCTGGCCGATGTCGATCAAGCCGGCCAGCGGCAAATACAGCTCTGCGCCGGTCACGATCGCGGTCATCGCTTTGTCCGGCGGCGTCAGGCCGGCGTCCAGCGTGAACGAAGACGTATTGCAGAAACGGCGGACGTACACTTCATTGCGTCGCAAAATGCTTTCTTCCGCCGCACCCGTCGGCTTGACGAGCAGCTCGATCTTTTTGCCCGGCGACACGTTCACTTCGGCACGGATGTTGCGGACGGCGCGGATCGCTTCCATCAGCAGGTTCATTTCCTTCACGGCCTCTTCCGCCTCGAAAGCCGACTCGTAACCCGGCCAAGCGGCCAGCGTGATCGTTTCTCCGGCTTCATGAGGCAGATGCTGCCAAATTTCTTCGGTGAGGAAAGGCATGAACGGGTGCAGCAGCCGGAGCGTACGGTCCAGCACGTAAGCCAGCACGGACTGGGTGCTGCGCTTCGCCGCCGCATCTTCTCCGTACAGCGTAAGCTTGGCGAATTCGATGTACCAGTCGCACAGATCGTCCCAGATGAAGTTGTACAGCAGACGGCCCGTTTCGCCGAATTCGTACCCTTCCATGAGGCGGGTGATGTCGCGCGCGGTTTCGTTGAACCGGTGCAGAATCCAACGATCGGCCGTGGAAAGCGGTCCGGACAAGTCGATGTCTTCGGCCTTGAAGCCTTCCAGGTTCATCAAGGCGAACCGAGAAGCGTTCCAGATCTTGTTGGCGAAGTTGCGAGCCTGCTCGACCTTCTCCGTCCGGTAGCGCAGGTCCTGGCCCGGCGTGCTGCCCGTTGACAGCATGAAACGCATCGCGTCGGTGCCGTATTCGGCGATGACGTCGAGCGGGTCGACGCCGTTGCCGAGCGATTTGGACATTTTGCGTCCTTCGGCGTCCCGGACTAGACCGTGGATCAGCACGTCCTTGAACGGATTTTGCTCCGTGAACTCCAGCGCGGTGAAAATCATCCGGGCTACCCAGAAATAGATGATGTCGTAACCCGTGACGAGCACGTTGGTCGGATAGTAGTTTTTAAGATCTTCGGACGATTCGTCCGGCCAGCCCATCGTGGAGAACGGCCACAGGCCGGAGCTGAACCACGTGTCGAGCACGTCCTCGTCCTGCTTCAGGTCGGCGCTGCCGCAAGACCGGCAGGCATGCAGGTCTTCGCGGGCGACATGCGTCTCTCCGCAGGCGCCGCAGTACCAGGCCGGAATCCGGTGTCCCCACCACAGCTGGCGGGAAATGCACCAATCGCGGACGTTTTCGATCCAGTGTAAGTAAATTTTTTCGAACCGGTCGGGCACGAAATTCACGCCTTGGCCGGAGCGCTGCGACGCGAGGGCTTTCTCGGCCAGCGGCTTCATCGAAACGAACCACTGCGTGGACAAATACGGCTCGACGACGGCGCCGGAGCGCTCGCTGTGGCCGACCTGGTGAACGTGGTCGTCGATTTTGACCAGCACGCCTTGCTCTTGCAGGTCCTTGACGATCGCCTTGCGGCATTCCGCGCGGTCCATGCCTTGGTAAGGACCGGCTTCCGCGTTCATTTTGCCGCTTTCGTCCATGACCGTAATCTGCGGCAAGTTGTGCCTCGTTCCGACTTCGAAGTCGTTCGGGTCGTGGGCGGGCGTGATTTTCACGGCGCCGCTGCCGAACTCCTTGTCGACGTATTCGTCGGCGATGATCTGGATTTCGCGGTTCACGATCGGAAGAAGGAGCATCTTGCCGATCAGGGACCGATAGCGCGGATCTTCCGGATGCACCGCAACGGCCGTATCGCCGAGCATCGTTTCCGGACGCGTCGTTGCCACGGTCAGATGGCCGCTGCCGTCCGCCAAAGGATACCGCAAGTGGTACAAGTGACCGTTAACCTCTTTGTATTCGACCTCGATGTCGGACAAAGCCGTACGGGCCGCCGGATCCCAGTTGATGATCCGTTTGCCGCGGTAGATCAAGCCTTTCTCGTACAGGCGGACGAACACCTCGCGGACCGCTTTGGACAGCCCTTCGTCAAGCGTGAAACGCTCGCGCGAGTAGTCGAGGCTGAGGCCCATTTTGGCCCACTGGCTGCGAATGGAGCCGGCATAATGCTCCTTCCACTCCCATACTTTCTCGAGGAACGCTTCGCGTCCCAGATCGTAACGGGTTTTCCCTTCCTCGCGGAGCTTCTGCTCCACCTTCGTTTGGGTGGCGATTCCCGCGTGGTCGGTGCCCGGCAGCCACAGCGCGTCGAAACCCTGCATCCGCTTGAAGCGGATCAGGATGTCCTGCAGCGTGAAATCGAGCGCGTGGCCGATGTGCAGCATGCCGGTCACGTTCGGCGGCGGAATGACGATCGAATATTTAGGGGCGCCGGTGCGGCGGCCCGCTTGGAAATAACCGTTCCGGATCCAGGTTTCGTACCATTTGGTCTCCGCGACCGTCGGATCGTAAGTCGTCGGCATCTCGGTCTGGAGCCGTTCTTGCGTTTCGGACATAAATGCGGCCTCCTCGTCAATAAATAGAAAAACCTCCCGTCGCAAAGGACGAAAGGTTGAGCTTCCGTGGTACCACCTTCGTTCCGCGCGATGCTGTCACGACAGCCGCACGGCACTTATCGCAGGATAACGGCCGCATACCGTCCCGTCTTACCTCCCATGCCGAATGCAAGGGTCTCTTACGGGAAACTCCAGGGTGACTCGCCGCGGCGCCTCCTGCGGAATCTCACAGCGCCGGCAACCGGCGATTCCGCTCTCTGAAAGGGTAAACCGCGAACTTTCCCTATCCGCGTCTTTCTCTCCTATTCTACCCGCCGGGTCATGGAGAGTCAATACAGCCCATTGTTCCCCAAAATCCGCCCGGACAAACGCGTATGCGAATCGTTTTCCACTCAGCCTGCGGCTTAACAGAAGTCCCCCTGGTTCATCTAGAATAATAGGATTTTCTCCCGCTAATCGTTCAGCATTTGATCAAATTGGCTAAATAAAAGGAAAAAGTCCCACTAAATTCGTCCATGACGCCGCTCTTGGAGATTACGCACGGTATTAGTGGGAGTTTTTCCAGTTATTCATCTGCAGGATGGAAAAACGCAGAAATTAGTGGGAACTTTCCCCACTATTTCTCTCCCTCCACCTCTTACACTTTCTCTACCTCTATGCCGCCCGGCGTGAAACGAAAAAAGCCGCCTTTCCAGGCGGCCCTTCTCGCGATTTCGTGGATCAGACATGCCTTACGGAATATACAGCACTTGCCCTTCCGACAAGTAAGGGTCGCTCAGCCGATTCCGCAATTGCAGCTCGCGGGCTTGCACGTTGTAGCGGGCGGCAATGGATTCGATCGTATCCTCCCGCTGAACGATGCACATCCTCACCTTGCTGAATGCCTGGGCCTCCGAACCTTTGCTGAGGAAGAGCTTCGTCCATTCCAGCTCGTCTCCCGTGCTTAGGCGCGCCGCTTTAGCTTCGGCTTCTTCGGCTTCGGCCCGGGCGGAACGCAGCGCCTGCTGCTCCGCTTCCCTCGCGGCGCCTTTGTCGCCGAGGATGGACAGCAGCCCTACGCCGAATGTGGTGGGCGGCGGCGCGTCCTGTTTTTTGCCTCCGAACGCGATTTTCAGCTCCGGCTTTTCTTCGGGCTTCTCTTCCAGCCTATCAACCGGCGCGAAGTCCGGCTTGTCTTGCAGCTCAGGCTCCGGCAGCGGTTCGGCAAAAGCCTCCCAGCGGTCGCCGGCTTGGTCTTGCAGCTCAGGCTCCGAGGCAAACTCGGATTCGGGCTGTTCCCCGGCAGAGGGGTATGCAGGCAATGGAAAAGCCGGCTCCGCTTTCCGGGTCGAAACGTCTCCCCATCCGGTCTCCGACTCCCACGGGCTTGCGAGTTCGTTCGAAGCCGGGATCGCGGGCTCCGAGGCTTCCTCTTGCGCTTCCGGCTTGGCCTGCGCGGCATAAGGCCACACGCCGGCTTCCCTGCGGTTCGTCGCGGCGTAAAACGGAGACGTCTGCGGCGGCGCGGTAAACTGGGCGTACGGGTTATCGCCGAATGGGGAGGGCGACGGTTCCTGCTGCAGCTCGGCCGGCTCAAACCGGATTTCCTCTTCCTCTTCCTCTCCAAGTGAAGCCGAAGGGTCCGGCGCCGCTTGGTGAACGACCGTGAAGCTGTCGTCCCGCCACACCGGCGCTTGCTTCTGCTGTTCCGGCTGCAGCCCCCGGAGAGCCAGCACGCCGGTTACGTTAATCGAGCGGGTGGACAGCAGGTCGACGTCGAAGTTGTCGATCTCGACCGCCAATTCCTCCATACGCGGCACGCGGCTCGGCGGCAGGGAGATCTCGACCGGGATCCAATGCTCCAATTTCGCGGAGCCTTGTCCCGGCTCCTGGTTTTGCGCCCGGTAAACGCCGGACAACAACAAATGCCCCTTCAGCAGAACATGGTCTTCGCGGGGCTGCGCCTGCATGTGGGGAATGAGCTCAATCTCCTCCAATTCCTCGATGGCAGCCACATCATCGGGCAAGTGCACCCGCTCGTAAATGTCGAACCTCAATCCGTTCAACGGGTCCGTCACTTCCTGCATCCTCCTTTCGTTTCGCACCCGATCGTCACGGGTCCTCGGCAGCTTTCTCATTATCTATATGCCGCGGAAAGTGAGGCATGCCTGCCCCCGCCCAAAAAGCAAACAACCCCGCTGCCCCGATTGGAATCGGGGCAAGCGGAGCTGCCGGTTTTTAAGACTGACGAAGCGCTTCGCGGTGCGCTTCGATCGTAAGGTCGATATCCTGCTCGGAGTGCGCCGTCGACACGAACCATCCTTCGAAGGCGGACGGCGCGATGTTGACGCCGCCGTCGAGCAGCCCGCGGAAGACGTCGATGAACCGCTTCGCGTCCGCCGTCCTTGCCACGTCGTAATTGATGACGTGCTTCTCGGTGAAAAACGGACAAACCATGGAGCCCACCCGGTTGATCGTCATCGGAACGCCAAGCTCTTTGGCGTTCTGCTCAAGTCCGGCCTGCAGCCGCCCGGAAAGCCGTTCGAGCAGCTGGTATTTCTCTTCGGTCATGAGCTTCAGAGTCGTGTACCCCGCTGCCATGGCAAGCGGATTGCCTGACAGCGTGCCCGCCTGATAGATCGGGCCGACCGGGGCCATTTTCTCCATGATCTCGCGTTTGCCGCCGTATGCTCCGACGGGAAGGCCGCCTCCGATGACTTTGCCGAGACAGGTGAGGTCCGGCGTTACGCCATACAGGCCTTGGGCGCAGTTCAGGTGCACCCGGAAGCCGGTCATCACCTCGTCGAAAATCAAGAGACTTCCGTAGCGGGTCGTCACGTCGCGAAGTCCCTGCAAGAAACCCGGCAGCGGAGGCACGACGCCCATGTTGCCCGCGACGGGTTCCACGATGACGGCGGCGATTTCTTCTCCGAACCGTTCGAACGCCAGCTTCACGGATTCCAAATCGTTATACGGGACGGCTACCGTATGGGCGGCCACTCCTTCGGGAACGCCGGGGCTGTCGGGAAGGCCCAGCGTGGCGACGCCGGATCCCGCCTTGATCAGCAGGCTGTCGGCATGTCCGTGGTACGAGCCCTCGAATTTCAGGATTTTGCTGCGGTTCGTGTAACCGCGGGCCAAGCGAAGGGCGCTCATCGTCGCTTCCGTGCCCGAGTTGACCATCCGGACGATCTCGACGGACGGCACCCGTTCGCAAACCAGCTCGGCCATGAGCGTTTCCAGCTCCGTCGGGGCACCGAAGCTCGTCCCTTTTTCCGCCGTCCGTTTGATGGCTTCCACGACTTCCGGGTGGGCGTGGCCCGCGATCAGCGGTCCCCAGCTCAGCACGTAGTCGACATAAGTTTGGCCGTCGATGTCGGTAATCCGGCTGCCTTCCCCCCGCTCGATCACGAGCGGAGTCAATCCGACCGACTTGAACGCCCGCACGGGACTGTTGACGCCGCCGGGAATCGAGCGCTTGGCCCGTTCGAATGCTTCCTTGGATTTCGTATCCGTGCGATTTCGACGATTTTCGTTCATGTTCGTCACATCCTACTATCTGAATTGGAAAAGGCTGTGGTAAACTGGTACCGTAAGGAACGTACGGGGAGGACAATCCGGTTATGATCGAATGGCTCAAACGGGTATCGCTTTTCGACAATCTTAACGACGAACAGCTTGAAAATATCGTTAAAATCGCCCACCGCAGAACATTTCCCGCAGGCACCGTCCTGTTTCACGAAAAAGATCTCGGCCTGACGTTTTATGTCGTGCTGGCCGGCTCGATCAAACTGTTTACGCGCAGCACATCCGGCGAAGAAAAGGTCTTGTCGGTCGTGAACGCGGGCGAAAGCTTCGGCGAGCTGTCGCTGCTGGACGGAAGACCTCGCTCCGCTTCGGCCCAGACGCTGGAATCGACCTCGGTGCTGGAGCTTTCTTCCCAGGCGTTCATGGAGCTGCTGCAGTCCCATTTCGACATCACGCGCGGCATCCTATCCGAGCTTTGCCGAAGGCTCCGGCAGACGAACGAGCAGGTGAACGACCTTACGTTCCTCGACGGAAGGACACGCGTGCTCAAGAACCTGATCACGATGGCCAACCGCAACGGCAAGCGGGACGGGCAGACGATTTCGATGCACATGGCGCTCAATTACGACGAGCTTGCGCAGCTTGCCGGCGTCTCGAAGGCCGTTCTCTCCGACGTGCTTCGAGAGCTGGAGAACCGGGGCGTGCTGCAGTTCGGCATCAACGAATACCGCTTGAATTTGGCCAAGCTCCGCGGGTAACCGCGGAGCTTTTTCTTTGCCGGCTTAAACCGTTAAGCCTGGCCGTTCATCCAGCGCGCCGCGTCCTTAGCGTGGTACGTGATGATCAAATCGGCGCCGGCGCGCTTCATGCCGAGCAGCGTCTCGAGCACGATCGCCTTCTCGTCGATCCACCCTTGCATCGCGGCCGCTTTGACCATCGAATATTCGGCGCTCACGTTATAAACGACGAGCGGCAGGTCGAACCGCTCCCGCAAGGCGCGGACGATATCCAGATAGGCAAGGCCGGGCTTGACCATCAGGAAGTCGGCGCCTTCCTCCACGTCAGATCTTGCTTCGCGAAGCGCTTCGCGCGCGTTGCCCGGATCCATCTGATACGACTTGCGGTCGCCGAATTGCGGCGCCGATTGGGCGGCTTCGCGGAAAGGACCGTAATAAGCCGAGGAGTATTTGACCGAGTAGGACATGATCGGCACGTTCACGAAGCCGGCTTCGTCCAGCCCTTCGCGGATGGCGGCGACGAAGCCGTCCATCATGTTGGAAGGCGCGATGATGTCCGCGCCGGCCTGAGCCTGCGATACCGCCGTCTGCACGAGCAGCTTCAGCGACTCGTCGTTGTCGACGACGGCGACTCCCCCGTGGTCGTGCACGACGCCGCAATGGCCATGGTCGGTGAACTCGCACAAGCAGGTGTCCGCCACGACGAGCAGTTCCGGATATTCCGCCTTGATGCGGCGGATCGCTTCCTGCACGATGCCTTGCTCGTCGTATGCGCAGGCGCCCAGAGCGTCTTTCTCCGAAGGATCCGGAACGCCGAACACGAGCACCGCCCGAATGCCCAGCCGGGCCAGTTGGGACAGCTCTTCACCCATCCTGTCCAGCGACCAGTTGTATACGCCGGGCATCGACGAAATCTCCTGCTTGACCCCCGTACCCCGCGCGATGAAGATCGGCGCGATGAAGTCGTCCGCGCTGAGCGAAGTTTCCCTCACCATGCTCCGGAGCGCGGCCGAGCCGCGAAGCCTGCGATGTCTTGTATTCGGGTATGTCATGCTGTTCAATCTCCTCTCTGTTGCCTAAGCTTGCATAATACGTCGACCAAGCCGTCGATCGTCGAGCTTTCCGCGACGGCCGTCACCTTCAGTCCGTTCTCCTCCGCGGTCCGCGCAGTAATCGGTCCGATGCAGGCGATGTCCACGCCGTCCAGCAGCGCGGCCGGATTCTCCGCGCCCAATCGCCTGAGGGCTTGAAGCAGGTTGGTGACGGTGGACGAGCTCGTGAACGTGACGGCGTGGATTTCCCCGGTCTCCAGCATTTCCAGAAGAAAAGGATCCTGGCTGTCCGCCTGGACGGTTTCGTACACGTCGATTTCCACCGCTTCCACGCCGCGTTTCTCCAATTCCCTCGGGAGCGTTTCCCGGGCAAGGTCCCCTCTCGGCAGCAGCGCCCTCTGGCCGGCTTTCATTTCGCCGGCCAACGTTTCCAGCAGTCCCTCCGCCAGGAACTTCTCGGGCAGAACGTCCGCACGCAAGCCGCGAGCCGCCAGCGCTTCCGCCGTTTTGGGCCCGACGGCGGCGAAGCGGGCGCGGTGGAACCTCCGGATATCGATTCCGCACAAATCCAGCCAGCGGTAGAAATATTCCACCCCGTTCACGCTGGTCAGGAGAACCCAATCATACGTTTCCGCGGCGCCGATCGCATCCTTCACGGCTTGAACCGCGGCGTCCGACTCCGGCATCCGGGTTTCGATCACCGGGAATTCGTAAGGCTCGCCGCCAAAATCGTCGATCTTGTCCGTCAACTCGCTCGCCTGGGAACGCGCCCGGGTGACGAGCACCCGAGTGCCGAAGAGCGGCTTCTTCTCGATCCAGGCGAGCGTTTCCCGCTGGCGCACGACCTCGCCCACGACGATCACCGCGGGCGGCTCAAAGCCCGCGGCCTTCACTTTCTCTTCGATATCGGACAGCGTGCCGGTCAGCGTCCGCTGTTCCGCCCTCGTGCCCCAGCGAACCAGGGCGACCGGCGTCTCGGGCGGCCTGCCGTATTTGACGAGCTGCTCCGCGATATAGCCGATTTTCGAGACGCCCATGAGGAAAACCAAGGTGCCGGTGGCGTTCGTGACTTTGTCCCATTGGATGGATCGGTCGAGCTTGTCGGGGCTTTCGTGTCCGGTAATGACGGAAAAGGATGAGGCCAGATCACGGTGCGTCACGGGAATCCCCGCATAAGCCGGCACAGCGATCGCGGACGTGATGCCCGGAACGATTTCATACGGAACGCCGTTCTTTCGGAGCAGCTCGGCCTCTTCCCCCACACGGCCGAACACCGTCGGATCTCCGCCTTTGAGGCGCACGACCGTTTTGCCTTGAAGCGCCAAATCCACGAGCAGCCGGTTGATTTCCTCCTGCTTCATCGTATGGCGGTCCGGCAGCTTGCCGACGTAAATGAATTCGGCGCTGGGACGCGCCCGGTTCAGCAGCTGCGGTCCCGCCAGCCGGTCGTACACGACGCAGTCGGAACGCTTCAGGGCTTCGAGCCCCCTCAACGTGATCAACTTAGGATCTCCCGGTCCCGCGCCGACCAGATACACTTTCCCCATGGCCATCTTCTCTATTCCCTCGCTTCCGCCAAAATCGCGTCCGCTCCCCTTGCAAGCAGGGCTTCCGCCACCTTCTGGCCGACTTCGGACGGGTCCGTCCCCGACGCCGTTTCCTTCAGGATGCGGGTGCCGTCCGGCGACGCGACCATGCCCGTCAGTGAAACCTCACCGTTCGCCGGGTCGTCCTGACCGATGACGGCGTAGGCGCCGATCGGCACCTGGCATCCCCCGTTCAGCAGGCCGAGCAGCCGGCGTTCGGCTTCAACGGCTTTGGCCGTGACCGGATCATGGATCAACGAGAGCAGGTTCAGCACCACCTTGTCATCCGAACGGCACTCGATCGCCAAAGCTCCCTGGCCGACCGCAGGAAGGCATACTTCCGGAGGCAAGTAGGAGTCGATCCGCTCTTTCCATCCCATGCGATGGAGGCCGGCCGCGGCCAACAGAATGGCGTCGAGCCCATCATCCTCCAACTTGCGGAGACGCGTATCGATATTTCCGCGGATCGACTCGATGCGAAGATCCGGCCTCGCCGCTTGCAGCTGCGCTCCCCGCCGCAGGCTGCTGGTGCCGACCCTGGCTCCTGACGGAAGCTCTTCAAGCGAGGAGGCGGTTCTGCCGATGAAGGCATCCCGGGGATCTTCCCGTTTGGGGATCGCGCCCAGCGTCAGCCCTTCCGGCAGCTCGAACGGCATGTCTTTCAGGCTATGTACCGCCAAGTCGATCTCTCCGTCCAGCAAGGCTTGCTCGATCTCCTTTACGAAAAGTCCCTTACCGCCGACCTTGGACAGCGTAACGTCCAGTATGCGGTCCCCGCGGGTCACGATAGGCTTCAATTCGAATTCGTAAGACAAGCCCGCGGCCTTCGACGCTTCGCGAAGGGAATCCACGGTTTGTCCCGTTTGCGTTAACGCGAGCGCGCTCTGACGCGTACCGACGATGATTTTGCGCATGATTAGCTCCTCACCTTTTCTCTCTGTCTTGTCCGGAACCGGCCCGATCCCTGAGCCGTTCCAGCAGGCGGTCCGGTTCGGCCGCGATGCCGGTCGTCCGCCATTCTTCGAGCGCGTCCGTCTCAGCCGCCGCGGCCAAAAGTCTTCGCCTCTCCTCACGGCTGGAAACACGCTCTTTCACGATTCGCCGAATCCGGCGCAACTCGTCGGCATATTCGGCATATTCCGGTCCGTACCGCGTTTCCAATTCCCTTACGACGCGGGAAGCGAGAGCCGGCCCGGCGCCGGAAACGCTGGCCGTGAGGATGAAACGCCCCCGCCGCAGCACCGCCGGTAAGATGAAATCGCCGGCCTCTCCGTCTTCCGCCGCGTTGACCGGGATACCGGACGCCGCAGCCGCGGCCGTGATCCGCAGGTTCGCCTCGGAACTGCCCGCAGCGGCAAACACCAGCGTCGCCCCCGCAAGATCCGAGGCTTCCGCTTCTTTCTGCCGCCACTCCAGCCGCCCCACTTCCGCCAGCGTCCGCAAGCCTTCCGTCAGCTCGGGACTGACGACGCGTATCTGCGCGCCCGCTTCGAGCAGGCCGCAGACTTTTCGCTCCGCCACAGGCCCCCCTCCGATCACGACGGCCAGTTTCCCTTCCATGCGAAGCATGACCGGATACCATTCCGCCATCAGCGCCTCCCCCTTCCTTACATCCAGCGATGGAACGCCGAAACGGAATTGGCGAAAAACGCGGCCACAAGCAGCGCGTATCCGATCAGGTTCCAACGCGCCACCTTCGTTCCGTCATCTCCGGATGCGGTTCTCCGCAGCAGGTAGACGACGTAAAGGATTCCGGCGGCGAAGGAGAGGAGCACTTTCTCGTCCAGCAGGGAACGCGCCCTGCCGTCGAGCAGCAAAGCCGCCGTTCCGGTCGACAAGGACAGGAACAGCAGCGGAACCCCGATCAACCCCGCCCGGAAAGCGTACCGGTCGATGAGCTCCAAGCTGGGCATCCGGCTGAGAACCGGCGTCCAACGCTTTTTCTTCAGGCGCTCGTGCAAGAAGAGATACATGCCTCCCAAAATCGCGGCGACGGTCAACACGGCGAACGAAACGGTAATGAGGCCGATATGCACGACGAGCAGCCGTTTGGCCGCCTCCCAAGAGGAAAGAACGAAGTTCCGGTGCGGCCGCTGCAGCAGGTTCATGGCCAAAACCGCGAATCCGACGACATTGACGAACAGCACGAGCAGCTCGGCCCGAAGCCAGCGGTTCACAAGGAAGGACAGCGACACCAGCAGCCAAGAAACGAAAAATAAAAAGTCCTTGAGCGAAAGCTCCGCCACCGAAAAACGCTGGATCAGCAGCAAGATCAGGAAGATCGTCTGCAAGACCCAGACGAAAACAAGCAGCCCTGTTCCCGCTTTTCTCGCGCTCCGGCTGCCGGATGCGGCGTCGGACGCGAAGAAAAGCAAGCTCAGGGCATATACGTAAAGTACGGCATCGGTCAACCAGTCTTGCGTCAACATGGGGCAGCGCCTCCCCTGGACTCGGGTCAGCCGGTTGCAACCGGCTGCCGGATTCTACTGGAGTGCGCCCGCCAGCCGGCCGAGCAGCGTCTCCAATTCGCGAACGGCGCCGGCAGGCTCCTGGGATTCGTTTTCCTTGCGGGACTTGCGCTCGCTAACGGCTTCTTCCTTCAGCTTGGAAACCTCATCCTCCAAGGAGAACAGCTGGACGAACAGCTTCATCGCTTCCTCGCCCTTCTTCTCCGCCGCAAGCTCCTTGATGCGAAGGATGGGGTCGTGGATCATTTGGTTCACCATGCTCTTGGTCAGTTTGCGGATCACCTTCTGCTCCCGGTCATCCAAATCCGGAAGCTTGCGGAGCATGCTCTCCAACGTGCTTTCCTGGATGGCGGCCGCCTTCTCCTGCAGGGCGCGGATGAGCGGGCTGACGCCGAGCGTCGCGAACCATTCGCGGTACGCTTCTTGCTCTTCGGAGATCATTGCTTCGATGACCGCCGCTTCCTTGCGGCGTTTCTCCAGGTTCCCTTCGACGATCCCTTCAAGGTCGTCAATATCGTAAAGGAAAACGTTCGGAATGTCTCCGCATGCAGGATCGATATCCCGCGGCACGGCGATGTCGATCAGGAAAAGCGGACGTTTCTTGCGTTTGGCCATCGCCTGCTCGATCGCGCCGCGCTCCAGGACGAACCGTTCCGCGCCGGTGCTGCTGATCACGATATCGGCTTCATCCAAGCGGCTGAGCGCCTCTTCCATGGAAAGCGCCGTCCCGTCGAACTTGCCTGCGAGTTCCTCGGCGCGGGAAACCGTACGTCCCGCGACGAATACTTTCTTCGCGCCGTTCGCGTGCAGATGGCGTGCGGTCAGCTCGCTCATTTTGCCCGCGCCGACGATCATGACCGTCTTATCGGTAAATCGGCCGAAAATTTTCTTGCCCAGTTCCACCGCCGCATAACTGACGGAGACGGCGTTTTCGCCGATCGAGGTTTCGGAGTGCGCCCGCTTGGCCAGCGTGACCGCTTGCTTGAACAGCCGGTTGAAAATCGTGCCGGTGGTCCCGTTCTCCTGCGCCTGGAGGAACGCGTCCCGAACTTGGCCCAGGATCTGCGTCTCGCCCAGCACCATCGAATCGAGCCCGCTGGTGACGCGGAACAAATGTTCCACCGCCTGATCGTCTTCGTGCATATATAAATGTTTGTTGAATTCCTGCCTCGGAATTTGGAACCATTGCTCCATGAATGCCCGCACGTAATGGCCGCACAAATGCAGGCGATCCACCACTACGTAAATTTCCGTACGATTGCAGGTCGCGACGATTACGCCTTCGAGAATGCCCGTCGTCTTTTTGAGCGACTGAAGCGCCTCGAGCGTATCGCCTTCCGCAAGCGCGAAACGTTCCCGGATTTCCACGGGGGCCGTCCGGTAGTTCAAGCCGACGACAATCAGATGCATGAGCATTCACCGCCTTTCTCGAAGGATGCAGACCCGCTTAAGGTCAAGCCTCATTATACCACTTTCGACAACCCGGCTCACGCCGCAAATTTGAAAAGTTTATGAAAACGGAGCTTCGCCCCTTTTCTATTGTCGACGCCTTATTAGCAGGATATTCCCGAAGAAAACCAAAAGCCATGAGGGGGATCCTCATGGCCTTCTCATCGTATGTTCGGGTTATACGAGCTCGACCTGTTTCATGACCGGCTCTTCGACTTGCATTTCACCCAGGCCGCGAACGAGTTTTTTCGCGTAAGTGCGCTCAGGCTTCAAGACGCCAACGAGATAATCGATCGCCGCTTGCGGATCGACCGTTTCGCCGCAGGTGTAGCAATCGATGGCGGCAAAACCTTTCTCGGGATACGTGTGAATCGAGAGATGGCTCTCCGAAAGCAGAACCAGAACCGTTGCCCCTTGAGGTTCGAATTGTTTGGCTTGAACCGATAGAACGGTGGCGCCGCAAGCTTCGGCTGCCTCGACCATGTGCGATTGGAGAAGTTCGGCGTTGTTCAACGTATCGAAGTTTACTCCCCAAGTGTCCACCGCAACGTGCCGTCCGAAAGTAGAGTATTCCATCTTTCGGTTCCCCCTTCCTAGGAATAAAATGTGAAGCTGATTTCATCCGCTAGGACCTACGTCATTCACTTCTCGAGGGAATTTGCTCTCTCATCGCATTCCGTTCCTGAGTGAATCCTGGTTCCTATTGTGTTGTCAACGAAAATAAAAATAACATCTATCGCCCTGAATTGCAACAACTTTTTTTAGACAGTTTTACCCCCGTCCAACCCGCGCCGGGCTTGGCGTTAGCCCGTTTTTCGGATCTTCGGTTTCCCCGGCGCCCGCAACGTCCACCCCATGCGGTTTTCGGGGGCTTCGCGGCCTGCCCAAAATAAGAAGAGCCGCACTCGGCGGCTCCTGCGATGAGGCAATATGAGAGTATTTTAAGCTTCCAGAACGAACAGCAGGCGGCTGTGGTACTTCAACCGTTCGTCGATTTCACGGATACTTCCGGGGTCCGCAGCGCGATTGCGCCGATCCAACAGCTCGTTGACCGACTGCTTCAGCCTTCCGATCTCTTCTTCGACGGAACAAAGTTGGAACTGGGCTTCCATTCTTCCGAGCGTGTCGCGGTATTCGAACACGGTACGTACGGCGTTCCCTTTGCATTCGGCGATCCGGATGACCGCGCCCTGCATATAGTGGTACACCATCGTAAAGCCTTCGTAAATCCGGTTGACGACCGCGTCGCCCTTGAAGGCAGAAACCATTTTGCGAAGGACGTTCGTCAGTTTGGGCTGCACGACCCTGCAGGTCAGCCGGCAACGGTAGTTCCCTTCGGAACGCTCAAAGGTTAAGCGGATAGATTCGCCGCCCGCGTCGTCCTCCAGGACGACCTCCTGATTGCCGTTCTCCAGAACGAACACCTGCAGGCGAAGCTGCTGGGCTCCGCACAAGGCAAGAAGCCTCGGCATATCGGTTTCCGGCACGGTCAGATTGGCATTGACATACTCCGTGGCTACCCGTTGAGCCATAAAAATCTCCTCAATTCCCATTGTGTTGCGCGTTTGTCAAACCTTCAATACTTGTTACCCACCTTTATTATATGATAATCCTTCGGCCGTTTCTCGCGTCCCAGCCGCGATTTTCCCGCAAAAAACCCGTAAAAAACGATTCCTCCCGGCATCCGCCCGAAGTTTTACGCGTTATCCTCTGTTTCCTGCGGTACTTTATGGGGTTCAGAAGGGGACTCACTCGCGATTCCGGCCGCTTGCGCGATGATGCTCCATAATTCATCCCTTCCTTGGCCCGTTTCCGACGAAAACACGACGAGCGGAAAGTGGCCCGGCATGCCGAGCGTTTGGCGGACGATCTTGGCGTGCTTCGGGATTTGGTTGCGGGAAATTTTGTCCGCCTTGGTCGCGACCACGCACATCGGGATGCCGTAGTGGGACAACCAGGCGAACATGTTCCGGTCTTCAGCCGACGGCGGGTGGCGCAAGTCCACGAGCTGCAGCACGAGCTTGAGCGGCTCCCGGTCGCGCAAGTAACGCTCCGCCAGCTTGCCCCACGCTTCCCGTTGGGTTTTGGCCACACGGGCGTAGCCGTATCCCGGAAAATCGACGAAGTAAAGAACTTCGTTGATTCGGTAATAGTTCAGCGTCTGCGTTTTGCCCGGCTGCGCACTCGTGCGGGCCAGGTTGCGTCGCAGCAGCATTTTGTTGATCAAGGAAGACTTGCCGACGTTGGAACGGCCGGCGAGGGCCACCTCCGGCAAACCGTCCTCCGGAAATTGGCTCTCGCCGGCCGCGCTGATGACGAAATCGCTTGTTTTGATTTTCATGGAAAAGGAACGTCCTTCCGGTTTGGCGTCAGTGAGTGCCGAGCGGCGGCCCGTCTTCGGTCTCGGATTCCACGGTCGCCGGAATCGGCGCATCCGGGGTCGTTTCCAGCGCGACGGGGTCGCTGCCGACGGGCGGCGGTGCGATCAAGATCGGATCGGTCAGCGCGTGAAGCAGCACTTCGTCCATGTGCGAAACCGGCACGAACGTCATCGCTTCCCGCACGCTGTCCGGTATATCCCGCAGGTCGCGCTCGTTGTCCTTCGGAATCAGCACTTTGCGGATGCCGGCCCGATGCGCAGCCAAGGATTTCTCCTTCAAGCCGCCGATCGGAAGCACGCGGCCTCGCAGCGTGATTTCCCCCGTCATCGCGACTTCGCGGGAGACCGGCCGGTTGGTCAGGGCCGAAATCAGCGCGGTCGCCATCGTGATCCCGGCGGACGGGCCGTCTTTGGGGATCGCCCCTTCGGGAATATGGATATGGATGTCGTTCTTCTCGTGGAAGTCCGAAGCGATCCCGAGCTCCTTCACCCGGCTGCGGGTATAGCTGAACGCGGCTTGAGCCGACTCTTTCATGACGTCGCCGAGTTTGCCCGTCAGGGTCAGCTTGCCGTTGCCCGGCATCACGGTGACTTCGATGACCAGCGTGTCGCCGCCGACTTCCGTCCAGGCGAGTCCCGTGACGGCGCCGATCTGGTCTTCCTGCTCCGCCATGCCGTAACGGAACTTCGGCGGGCCTAGGTATTCCTTCAGCTTGGCGACGTCGACCGCGATCGGAGCCGATTCCGGATTCGCCACGATCTCCTTGGCCGCCTTGCGGCAAATGGAAGCCAGCTGCTGCTCCATGTTGCGGACGCCGGACTCCCGGGTGTATTCCCGGATGAGCGTAAGGACGGCTTCGGGCTTCACGTCCAGCTGCGATTCCTCCAGCCCGTGCTCCCGCTTCTGCTTCGGCAGCAGATGCTGCTCGGCGATTTTCTGCTTTTCCAGCTCGGTGTATCCCGGTACGGTAAGCAGCTCCATGCGGTCCAGCAGCGGCCGCGGGATGTTATGCACGACGTTGGCCGTCGTCACGAACATGACGTTGGACAGGTCGAACGGCATTTCGATGTAGTGGTCGCTGAACGTGGCGTTCTGCTCCGGGTCCAGCACCTCGAGGAGCGCGGACGCCGGGTCCCCGCGGAAGTCCATCGCCATTTTGTCGATTTCGTCCAGCAGGAAAACGGGGTTCTGCGTGCCGGCGGTGCGCATCCCTTGGATGACGCGGCCCGGCATCGCGCCCACGTAAGTGCGGCGGTGTCCTCGGATTTCAGCCTCGTCGCGGACGCCCCCGAGCGAGATGCGAACGAATTCGCGGCCCAAGGACTTCGCGATCGATCTCGCCAGCGAAGTTTTGCCGACGCCCGGCGGGCCGACGAAGCAAAGGATCGGACCTTTCAGTTTTTTCACGAGCTTCTGGACCGCCAAGTACTCGAGCACCCGTTCCTTCGGTTTCTCCAGGCCATAATGCTCTTCGTCCAGGATTTGCTCGGCCTTGGCGATGTCGAGATCGTCTTCCGTCTGCTTGTTCCACGGAAGGGCCAGCAGCCACTCCACGTAAGTACGGATGACCGCTCCTTCGGCGGAGGAGGCGGGCATTTTCTCCAGCCGGTCGATTTCTTTCTCGACCTTGGCGGCGATTTTCTCCGGCAGCGAGGCTTCCTCCAGTTGGTTCCGGAGTTCTTCGACCTCGCCCGCGCGCCCTTCCTTCTCGCCCAGCTCTTTCTGGATCGCCTTCATTTGCTCGCGCAGGTAGTATTCCTTCTGCGTTTTTTCCATCTGCTTCTTCACGCGCTGGCTGATTTTGCGTTCCAGCTCGAGCACTTCGCGCTCGTTGTTCAGAAGATCGAGCACTTTCTCGAGCCGGGAGCGGACGTTCACCGTCTCGAGAATGTCTTGCTTATCTTTAATTTTCAGCGACAGATGGCTCGTGATGACGTCCGCCAGCCGGCCCGGCTGGTCGATGTCCGATACGGCGGCGAGCGTTTCCGGCGTGACCTTCTTCGAAAGGTTGATGTAGTTCTCGAATTGGCTGAGGACGGCCCGCATGAGGGCATCCAACTCCGGATCCCCTTCTCCCGTCTCCTGCAATTCCTTGGCCAGAACTTCGTAGTATTGTTCGTTTGGCAAGTACTGTTCGATCTCCGCACGGTGGACGCCTTCCACCAGCACGCGGATCGTTCCGTTCGGCAGCTTGAGCATCTGGCGCACTTTCGCGACCGTACCGACGCGGTAGATATCGTCGTGCGTCGGTTCCTCGATGTTCACTTCCGATTGGGAACACAGAAGGATCATGTGATCGTCGACCATGCTCTGCTCCAGCGCCTTAACCGACTTCTCCCGCCCGACGTCCAGATGAAGCACCATGCTGGGATACACGAGCAGCCCGCGCAGGGGCAGCAAAGGAATAGAACGGCTTCTCGTTTTGCCCGAACCCATGTCCGGCACCTCCTTAAGAAACGCTTCTGGAACGAGAAAGAAATTGTTTCCGTCATTGTACCAAATGTGACCCCGCGCCGCAAAATCGCCTGTCCTTTTTGACGGCATCCCGAATAGGTTCCCCCTGCGGGGGCGGGGATTAAACGGCCGAAAAAAAGCCGTCCGAATGGACGGCATTTAAGTCGGCTGCGCCATGATTATCCCTGGGCCGGCAGCCCCGCGGAAGGGCCGAGAGGGGCTTCCCGCCGATGGCCCGTTCCGTCCAACGGGGACGGTTCGCCCGCCGCCTGCCCGGCGTGAAGCACGGAGACGGCCGGCGTAGCGGCGAACGCGTCCGCCGCGATAGCGGAGTCCTGCGACACGGTTCCGGGTTCCTCCATCGTCACGCGGTCCCCGAACACGTGATGGAACACCTCTTCCATCCGATCCACCGGGATGACCTTGACGCCTTCCAGCCCTTCGAAAATCTCCTGCGAGTTCTCCTTTGGAATGAGCACGGTTTCGGCCCCGGATTGGAACGCGGCCTCGACTTTGGCGATGACGCCGCCTACGGGCTTCACCCGTCCGTGGATGCTGATTTCCCCGGTCATCGCGAGCTTATTGTCGACCGGCCTCTTGGTCATGGCCGATGCGATCGCGACGGCCATCGCTACCCCGGCGGAAGGACCGTCGACCGGCGTGCCTCCGGGGAAATTGATGTGCAGGTCGAAATTTTCCGGATGCAGTCCATAACGTCTAAGCACGGTCAAAACGTTGTCCACCGAGCCTTTGGCCATGCTCTTACGGCGAAGCGTCCGCTGACCGCCGCCGAGCTCTTCTTCTTCGACGACGCCGGTAATCGTGAATTGCCCCCGGCCGGGAACGGCCGGAATCGCCGTCACTTCGATCTCCAGCAGAGCCCCCATGCTCGGCCCGTAAACCGCGAGCCCGTTGACGAGCCCGATTTGGGGCTCGGTTGGGATTTTGCGGTCCGGCCGCGGCGGGAGCTGGCTGCTGTTGACGACCCATTCCACGTCCGCGGCGCCGAGCGACGTCCGGTTCTCGGACAAAGCCAAGCCGGCGGCCAGCTGGATGATGTTCACCGCTTCCCTGCCGTTCGTCGCATAACGTTTCACGACCTCCACGGCTTCGGGCATCGGCTGGAAGCCGATTTTCTGGATCGCGTTCTCCGCGATTTTACCGATCTCATCCGGCAGCAGCGGCCGGAAATACACTTCCATGCAACGGCTGCGGAGAGCCGGCGACAGCTCGCTGGGCGAGCGGGTGGTCGCGCCGACCAGACGGAAATCGGCGGGCAGCCCGTTTTGGAAAATATCGTGAATGTACATCGGAATGTTCGGATCTTCCGCATGGTAATAGGCGCTTTCGAGGAACACCTTCCTGTCCTCCAGCACTTTGAGCAGCTTGTTCATTTGGATCGGATGCAGTTCGCCGATCTCGTCGATGAACAGGATGCCCCCGTGCGCCTTCGTGACCGCTCCCGGCTTCGGCTGAGGAATGCCCGCGACTCCCATCGCCCCGGCACCCTGGTAGATCGGGTCGTGCACGGAACCGATCAGCGGGTCCGCGATGCCCCGTTCGTCGAAACGGGCCGTCGTCGCGTCGATCTCCGTGAACTTGGCGTCCTGACGGAACGGAGAGAGCGGGTTTTTCTTGGCTTCCTCCAAAATGACCCTCGCGGCCGCTGTTTTACCGACGCCCGGAGGCCCATACACGAGTACGTGCTGCGGATTGCTGCTGCATAACGCGGCTTTCAGGGCGCGGATGCCCTCCTTCTGCCCGACCAAGTCGTTCATGGAAGCCGGCCGCGTTTTTTCCGCCAGCGGTTTGGTCAAGGAAATCGAACGCAGCTTCCGCAGCTTATCCATTTCCTTGCGGGACTCGCGGTCCACCGCGCTCCGGTTCGATTTCTGGTTCCGCAGCAGGTTCCAGAAATATATGCCGATGATGACGGCGAAAAACACCTGAATCAGCATCAAAATCATGCTCAAGCTCATTATCCTCTTCCTCCCCGGCAAACACCCCGGAAACGCGAAAAAAATCCGGTATCCGGGCCTATACTGGATAGTATTGCCCGAATACCGGAAGATATAGTCAGTTTGCCCGGCGAAGTTTCTCGCCGTATTCGCCGGAAAGATAGTCCCGGAACAGCTTCGCGGCCGGCGACTCGTATCTCCCTTCCTTCCATTCCAAACCGACCGTGCAGACGCACGAAGAGTCCGAAATCCCCAGCCAGGACATGCCTTCCATTTTCCTCAGCCCGTCGGAATCGGGCAGCACGGAAACCCCAAGCCCCTGCGAGACGAAGCCGGCTACGGTTTGCAGATCATCGGCCTCGTACTGCACATTCGGCTTGAATCCCGTTTCCGCCAGCAGCTGGTCCAACATCTTCCGGAACGCGCAAATCGATTTATGCTCGATGAAAGCTTCTCCATCCAACTCGCTCAACCGGATCTCCTCCCGCATGGCCAGCGGGTGGACATGGGGCACGACGGCGTACAGCTTTCGGGAGAAAAGGGGAACCCAGCGATGTCCGGGCGTACCGGACGGCGGGGAAATCAGCGCCATGTCGCATTGTCCGGCTTCCATAAGTCGCTGGATATGCTGTTGGTTTCCCTGCTCGAGCTCGAACCGGATGCCGGGATGCCTCATCTTGAAGGAGCCCACCATAGACGGAACGGTAGCGGAACCTAAAATATTCAGGTAAGCCAGACTGACGGTCCCCGTCTCCGGATGCGCCATTTCGGCGATTTCCCTTTTTCCCCGTTCCACTTCCTGCAGCACGTTCCGAACCGTCTTAGCAAATAGGACGCCATAGCGGTTCAATTGGACATTCCTTCCGCTCCTCTCGAACAGAGGAACCCCGAACTCTTCCTCCAGCTTGGCGATCGAGTGGCTGAGCGCGGGCTGCGTGATGTTCAGCTTTTCCGCCGCGCGGGTCACATGCTGCAGCTCCGCTACAGCCGCGAAGTATTGCATTTGGGCCAATTCCATTCTCGTCGCCCTCCATTGATGAATGAAATTAATGAATGATATGAAAATCATAAATTAGACATTATGCATTGTCAAATTTTACAATAGGAAACACGGAAGACGCGGTCTTTCGAATCGCAACCGAAGGAAGGAAACCGAAATGGAACTTCAACCGAAAGGAAACATTGAGACCTCGCCGCGTAAAGGCTGGGCCTTCTTCTTTCTCTGCTTCGGGGTATTCATGGTTTATTTGGACCTCATGATCGTAAACGTCGCGCTTCCGGATATCCGAACCGATATGGAAATCGGCATCCGGGGCCTGCAATGGATCGTTGACGCCTACGCGATTCCGTTTGCCTGCTTGCTGCTCGCCGCCGGGGCTCTCGGCGATATCGTCGGCCACAAAAAAATGTTCCTAACGGGACTCGCCGGCTTTACCCTCGCGTCCGTTTGGTGCGCGGAATCGTCGACGCTGACCTCCCTGTTGGCGGCTCGGGCGGTCCAAGGCGCGTTCGGCGCGCTGATGATCCCCGTATCCCTGGCCATCATCCGCCTGACGTTCGACACGCCGGCGGAGCGTGCGAAGGCGATCGGAGTTTGGGCCGGCATCGGGGGGATCGCGCTGGCCGCGGGACCGCTCGCGGGCGGCTGGCTCGTGGAAGCTTTCGGCTGGAAAAGCGTGTTCTGGCTGAACGTTCCGGTCGGTGCGGCGGTGTTCCTGACGCTGTCCGTTCTGATGACCGAAACGTCGGTGAGAGCTAAGCGCTCCTTCGACGTCGTCGGCCAATTCCTTTCCATCGCGGGGATTGCCTGTTTATCCTACGGATTGATCGAAAGCCATTCTCTCGGGTGGGACAATCCGGGGATCATCGCCTCCTTCGCGGGGGCTCTCCTTTCCCTCATCGCATTCGCGGTTTGGGAAAGACGTTTTCGCGACCCGCTTCTGCCCGTCTCGCTGTTCCGACAGCCCCTTTTCCTGGTCGCGCTCCTCGTCAATTTCCTTTCGTTTTTCGGCGTATTCGCCGTCATGTTCGTTATGACGCTCTATCTGCAAAACGTGAACGGCCTGACCGCATTCGAAACAGGGGTGCGATTCCTTCCGCTAACGGCGGCCATCATGGTCATGACGACCATCGGCGGCAATCTTACCGCGAAAATCCCTCCGGTCGCAATGATCCCGATCGGCGCTTTCGCAGCCGGGGGGGCCCTCTTCTGGTTGACCTCTTTGGAGCCGGGATCCGGATTCGGCGTATACGCTTGGCCGCTTCTACTTCTCGGGATAGGCTTATCGCTTGCCGGAACGTCCACGACCGTGGCGCTCATGAACGGCATCTCGCCGGAGAGGGCGGGCATGGCTTCCGGCATCGCCAATACATTCCGCCAAATCAGCGCCGTGGTAGCCGTCGCCCTATCGGGCACGATCATCTCGGATCGCGTCCGCGCCTCTTCCGACGCCTGGATGTCCTCTTTATCCATCCCTGAAGAATGGCGTTCGCCGCTGCAGGAAACGATGGCGTCCGGCAATCTGAACGCGGAGGCTTGGCGTTCTGCAGGCCTCCCTGCCGATTCCCTTGAGATCCTAGGCGGCAAAACCGCCGATTGGTTCGCGGGCGGTATGCATGGGGCGATGGTGCTGAGCGGAATCGCCGGCATCGTCTGCGGCTTGATTTCCTTGCTTCTTCTTGCGAGAAGGGGAGCAAAAAGAAACGTCCGTGGTTCCGCCGCCCCTGTTATTCCGCCGATCACCGCCCCCTCTCAACCTAAATAAGCATGAAAAGGGAGCTTGCGCGAGGCGCAAACTCCCTTTCGTCGTTCTGGTTATTCGTTATCTTGATCCGATTGCGAAGGCGATCAATGCTTCCTTCCGGGAATGACGCCCGTTTCTTTGTACGCGACCGCGATCTGGTCGATTTCCCGTTTCAGCTCCGAAACGAGCTCGGCTTCGGGCACTTTGCGGATCATTTCGCCATACCGGAACAACATGCCTTCCCCGCGTGCGCCTGCGATGCCGATGTCCGCTTCGCGAGCTTCCCCCGGACCGTTTACGGCGCATCCGAGCACGCTGACCTTGATCGGCACCTTCAGCTTGGACAAATAGTCCTCCACCTCGTTGGCCACCGAGAACAAATCGATGTCCAGACGGCCGCACGTCGGGCACGAAATCAAAGTAGGCGCGTCCGAAATGAGACCGAATACCTTCAGCAGCTCGCGAGCCGCCTTGATTTCTTCCACGGGATCCGCGCTGAGCGAAATCCGCATCGTATTGCCGATGCCGGCGTTCAGCAGCACGCCGAGCCCGGCCGCGCTTTTGATCGTGCCGGAGAACAGCGTCCCGGCTTCGGTGATGCCGAGGTGAAGCGGGTAACGGATGACTTCCGCGGCTTGGGTATAGGCTGCGATCGCCATCGGCACGTCCGATGCTTTCAAGGAAACGATGATATCGTGAAAATCCAATTCCTCTAAAATGCCGATATGGAAAAGTGCGCTTTCGACCATGGCTTCGGGCGTGGGGTAGCCGTATTTCTCGAGCAAATGGTTTTCCAGCGAACCGGCGTTCACGCCGATCCGGATCGGAATGCCGCGTTCCTTACAGGCCTTAACGACGGCTTCCACTTTCTCGCGGCGTCCGATGTTGCCCGGATTGATCCGCACCTTGTCGATGCCGTTCTCGATGGCGAGCAGCGCCAGGCGATAATCGAAATGGATGTCCGCCACGAGGGGGATGGAAATCTCCCGTTTGATCGCTTTGATCGCTTCGGCGGCTTCTTTGTTGTTGACGGTCACGCGGACGATTTGGCAGCCCGCTTCCTCTAAGCGTTTGATCTCCGCCACGGTGGCGGCGACGTCCGCCGTCTTCGTCGTGCACATGCTTTGCAGGATGACCTGGTTGTTCCCGCCGATCGTGAGGTTGCCCACCCGCACGGGAACGGTGTCCGTCCTCTTGAACATCTACGATTCTCTCCCCGGATATACGAATACCACCTCGCTGGAGAGCGAGGTGGATGTTGTCCAACGTTATGCGCTTTCTTCTTTTTTCTTGCCCTTCTTCGTCTGGAGCTCGGGAATCATTTTCTCTTTGACGACCTTCTCGGTCACCAAGCAGTTGACGACGTCGTCACGCGATGGAACCTCGTACATGACGTCGAGCATGATTCCTTCGATGATGGCCCTCAGGCCGCGAGCGCCGGTGTTGCGCTTGATGGCTTCGCGGGCGATTTCCTCCAAGGCGCCGTTATCGAACTCGAGCTTGACGTTGTCCATCTCGAGCAGCTTCTGGTACTGCTTCACGAGTGCGTTTTTCGGTTCGGACAGAATCCGGACCAAAGCGCCTTCGTCCAGCGGCTCCAGCGTCGAGATGACCGGCAGGCGGCCGACGAATTCCGGGATCAAGCCGAATTTCAGCAAGTCCTCCGGCTGCGCCAGCGTCAGGTATTCGCCCGGTTTCAGTTCTTTCTGGCCTTCGAGAGCCGAACTGAAGCCGATGACCTTCTTGCCGATGCGGCGTTTGATGATTTGCTCCAGGCCGTCGAACGCTCCGCCGCAGATGAAGAGGATGTTCGTCGTGTCGATCTGGATGAATTCCTGATGCGGGTGCTTGCGTCCGCCTTGCGGAGGAACGGAAGCGACCGTGCCTTCGAGGATTTTCAGCAGCGCCTGCTGAACGCCCTCGCCGGATACGTCGCGCGTAATCGAAGGATTCTCGGATTTGCGGGCGACTTTATCGATTTCGTCGATGTAGATGATGCCGCGTTCGGCTTTCTCTACGTCGTAATCGGCTGCCTGGATCAGCTTGAGCAAAATGTTCTCGACGTCTTCACCTACGTAGCCGGCTTCCGTCAAGGAAGTGGCGTCCGCGATCGCGAAAGGAACGTTGAGGATTTTGGCCATCGTCTGCGCGAGCAGCGTTTTGCCGGAGCCCGTCGGGCCGATCAGCATGATGTTGCTCTTCTGCAGCTCTACGTCTTCCAGCTTGGCCGATTGGGAATTGATGCGCTTATAGTGGTTGTATACGGCGACGGACAACGATTTCTTCGCTTGCTCCTGGCCGATGACGTATTGGTCCAAAATGTTGCGAATATCTTTGGGCTTCGGAATGTCCTTGAGGTCCAGTTCTTCCTCATGCCCCAGCTCTTCCTCCACGATCTCCGTGCAGAGCTCGATGCATTCGTCGCATATATAGACGCCGGGTCCGGCCACCAGCTTGCGGACCTGATCTTGGGACTTGCCGCAGAACGAGCATTTAAGCTGGCCTTTCTCGTCGTTGAATTTAAACATGGAAACCCTCCTTTAACCGGGAATGGGCGCGGAAATCACGCGGTCGATCAGACCGTACGCCAATGCTTCCTCCGCACTCATGAAATTGTCGCGATCCGTGTCCCGCTCGATTTTGTCGTACGGCTGCCCGGTACGATCGACGTAAATACGGTTCAGCTTTTCTTTCGTCTTAACAATCCAATCCGCGTGAATCTTAATATCCGATGCCTGACCTCTTACCCCGCCGAGCGGCTGGTGAATCATGATCTCGCTGTTCGGAAGCGCGAACCGCTTGCCCTTCGCTCCCGCGGTAAGCAGAAGCGAACCCATGCTGGCGGCCATCCCGCAGCAGATCGTGGACACATCCGGCTTGATAAACTGCATCGTATCATAGATACCCATACCGGCCGTCACCGAACCGCCGGGCGAATTGATGTACAAGGAGATGTCCTTCTCCGGATCTTCAGCGGCCAAGAAAAGCAGTTGGGCGATGACGAGATTGGCGACGTCGTCGTCAATGGCGCTTCCGAGAAAGATAATCCGGTCCTTGAGGAGCCGGGAGTAGATGTCGTACGACCGCTCCCCGCGGTTCGTTTGTTCGACGACCATAGGTACCAAACTCATGCGACCAACCTCTTTTCACTGTAGACTTCGAATCATCGGTAATATTCTAACACGTTCAAAGCCGAATGTCATGTTGACGAACCGCCCATTCGAAAGCGGTTTACCGGACCTCCGCGCCAACCCCTTTTGCGAAAAATAAGGCACGCAGATTGCACGTGCCTTATCCCGGTGAACTATGTGGGCGTTACGCCGTTTTGCTGTTCTCCACGATGAACTTCACGGCCTTGCGGACTTTCAGGTCCGAAGTCAGCGTGTCCAGGTAGCCGTTAGAGGAGAAGATCGTACGGAGCTCATCCGCACTGCGGCCGTACATTTTCGAGAGGTTCTCAAGCTCTTCGTCCACGTCGGACTCGGAAACTTCGAGGTTCTCGGCGTTCGCGATCGCTTCCAGTACCAGATTGTTGCGGACGCGCTTGGAAGCGTCGACTTTCATCTGTTCTTTGAGCGACTCTTGGCTTTGGCCGCTGAACTGATAGTACAGGTCCAGGTTCATGCCTTGCATGCGGAGGCGGCTTTCGAAATCCTTCATCATTTGCTCGATTTCGTTTTCCACCATCGCCTCGGGCACGTCGACTTCCGCCGCCGCTGCCGCTTGGTCGATGACAGCCGTTTCGCGTGCGGATTCCGCGTCTTTCTCCTTGCGCTCTTTCAGCTTTGCCGCCAAATCCTGTTTATATTCCTCCAGCGTATCGAATTCGCTGACGTCCTTCGCGAACTCGTCGTCGAGAGCCGGGAGGTTTTTGCGTTTGATTTCATGGAGTTTCACTTTGAACACGACCGGCTTGCCGGCCAAGTTTTCCGCGTGGTAGTTTTCCGGGAACGTGACGTTGACGTCTTTCTCTTCGGCGATGTTCAGGCCGACGACTTGCTCTTCGAAGCCGGGAATGAACGAGCCGGAACCGAGTTCGAGAGAGTACATCTCGCCTTTGCCGCCTTCGAACGGCACTCCGTCCTGGAAGCCTTCGAAGTCGATGACCGCCGTGTCGCCTTGCTGAGCAGGGCCTTCGTCGACGACGACGAGTTCCGCATGACGGTTTTGGAGGCGCTCCAGCTCTTTGGCGATTTCCTCTTCGGTCACTTCGGCGTCGGCTGCCGGTACTTCAAGGCCTTTGTATTCGCCGAGTTTGACTTCCGGCTTCACCGTGACTTTAGCTTTGAACTTGAAAGCTTGTCCTTTGGCAAATTGCTCGACGTCCACATCCGGACGGTCGACCGGCTCAATGCCGGCTTGCTCAACCGCTTCCGAATACGCTTGCGGAAGAAGGATGTCGATGGCATCCTGATACAGGCTCTCTACGCCGAAACGAGCTTCGAAGATGGCGCGCGGCACTTTGCCTTTGCGGAATCCCGGCACGTTTACTTTGGCGACGACTTTGCGGAATGCCTTGTCCAATGCGACGGCAACTTGTTCCGCGTCGATTTCAACGTCGAGAACGCCGACGTTCTTCTCTATTTTTTCCCAATTCGCTTTCATGGTAACTTTCCCCTCCACTATTGTCGGGAGTTTGACGATGTCAAACTCTTACCGTTGGCTTCTTTGTGCCGTATCTAGACGGCTCCCCTTTACATAAACCATTACATTATATCCAACGTTCCGTTCCTTCGCAAGGCAGGGATTGTCGTCTCGTCACAGGACGGATCGAGGTTCCGCGGAATATTGTCTCAGCCACCGCAGCGCCTGCTCGTAACGAAACCGCAATTCGTCGGTAATGCCGTACTGGTCGCGGATTTCGTCGTCCGCGGTTTGGCCGTGCAGCTTTTCCAGCAAAATCTGGTGAAGCGCGGCCGCCCAAACGTCTGCGGATCCGTCGTCGTCCTGGATCATCGTCCGGTAGATCGGAGTGCCGTATGCCGCCTGCACGCATTCCTTCCACATTTCCTCCGCGAAATAGGACAGCGTGGGGTCGGACACTTCCGCGGTCTGGCGAACGCGGTCCATCACCGTAAGGACGGGTTGCGGAAAATCGGAAAACGAAACCGGGGTGTCGCCGATCTCGAGCGCCATCAATTCCCCGTCCCTCCACAGAGGGACGCTTCCCGCCGCTCCTTGCTTGCGGAGCGCCTGCAGCGCCCGGAATTGCACGGACGGGTGATGCTCGCGTTCCGACAACCACTCTCTCAAGGCGGGTTCGACGTCCGGATGGATCAAGTGGAGCAACTGGCCGATGACGAGCATTTGCTGCTCCGGGTCATCCGCTTCCTTCAGCGTTTTGAGAAGACGGGGGACATATTCGGCATCCTGGACGGAGCGATCCTCCACCCGTTTGCGTACCCAGTCGGATTCGGCAATCTCATCATCGGGTTCGTCGTCGAAAACCGAAACGACGTTTCCGGCCACGACGGCTTCCGGAAACGCGGCTTCCAGCCATCCGAGCAAGGCTTGCCATTCCGTATGGTGGCGTTCCGCGTCGCCATGGCATTGGAGCAGGAAGGTCAGCAGCGCTTTCGCGTCCCCGTATCTTTCCGTTTCCAACATTTTGGTCAATTGGATTTGATAATAGTCCAGCGTTTTAGGAAACAACACCAAATTGTCATTGGCGCGGTCGGTCATCGCAAATCCCCTTCCAGGCCGGAAATCGGCCTCAGGTTCGGTCCCCCGCATTATACCATGAAGTTTCCCGGAAAAGGAAAAAGCCGGCGTTATCCGGCACGGCGAGAGGATTGATATGCGGTCGGGACTGTGCTATCATAACTCTTGCTCACGTGCCGTGCGGGTGTAGTTCAATGGTAGAACGCCAGCTTCCCAAGCTTGAGGCGAGGGTTCGATTCCCTTCACCCGCTCCAAATGCATATGAAACAGCGAAGCCCTTAGATCAGGGCTTCTTTTTGTATTTCGGCGCATGAACGTTATTGAAGCAAAAAAGGTGTTCCGTGGGGAACACCTTTTTGCATTGTCCGATTTCTATTCGTAATCCGGGAACAGCGGCACTTTCCGGATGCCGTCCGGCGAGATGCGAACGAGCCCTTGGTCGGACAGCCGAAGCTCGGGGATCACGACCAGAGCCAGCAGCGAGATCGTCATCAGCGCGTTGTTCAACCCGCAGCCGACCTCCTTCAGCGCCCGTCCGACAGCCCTCGATCGTTCGGCTACCGTCTCCGGATCGGCGTCCGACATCAAGCCGGCGACCGGAAGCTCGAACAGCACCGGCGCTCCGGCGCCAAGGACCGCGATTCCTCCCTGGCACCCGATCACGGCGTTCGCGGCTTCCGCCATCAGGGCGTCGTCGTTGCCGACGACGAGCAGATTGTGGCTGTCGTGCGCGACCGTCATTGCGATCGCCGCGGGACGGTCGAATCCGAGTCCCGACAGCAAGCCGACCGACCGGCCTCCCGTCGCGAAATGCCGCTCGAACACCGCGATTTTGCATAGTCCCGTCGCCGGATCCAATCGCACGAATCCGTCCGCCGCCGCAACTTGCACCATCCGTTCCTTCGTATCCGCCCGGTTTTCGATCGGCTCGACGGCTCGCGCCGTCAACTGCCCCGCCTCAACGGGAGCCCGAATGGCGAAATCCTCCGCGCGGATCCCGCGTCCTACGCGCACGGTTTCCCTGGCGCTTGGCGGGTACGCGAAAGCCGGCCAGTCGACCGTCATCCGGCCGTTCTCGGCCACGATCCGTCCCGCGGCGACCGTCATGCTCACGTTGACGTCGGAAAGCGGACCGTCCAGCAAAATCACGTCGCCATATGCGCCCGGCGTTACTGAACCGACGTCGCGTGCGACTCCAAACCGCTCTGCCGTGTTGAGCGTCGCCATCTGAAAGGCCGTCACCGGCTTTACTCCTTGGCGGATGGCCAGGCGTACGACGAAGTCCATATGGCCTTCGTCGAGGAGGGATTCGGCGCTCCTGTCGTCGGTGACCAGCATGATCCGGCGAGGGTCGAGCCCACGCTCGGTATGCGCTCGGATCGTGTTGGCCACGTCATGCCAAGCGGAGCCTTGGCGCAGCTTGGCGTACATGCCGAGCCGGACCCGTTCGATCACGTCTTCCGGCGTCACGTTCTCATGGTCGCCGGTTACGCCTGCGGCCGCGTACACGGGAAGCCGCCAATCCGATGCCGGCCACGTGAAATGGCCGTCGACGATCTTGCCCGCGCGCAGCGTCGCCGCGATTTCTCCCAGCATGTGCTCGTCCCCATAGACGACGCCCGGAAAGTTCATGACTTCGCCAAGCCCGATGACGTCGCCGCCCCAGGACAATGCTTCAGCGACTTCGTCCGGTCCGAGGGAAGCGCCCGACGTCTCGAACGCCGGACCCGCGGCCGGTACGCAGGAAGCGGCCTGCATGTAAGCGGCCAGCGGCGTCGTCCGCGCCTCTTCGAGCATAAGCCGGATGCCTTCGAGTCCCAGCACGTTGGCGATTTCATGCGGATCGAAAAATCCGCCCGTCGTTCCCCGCGGCAAGACGGCTCTCGCAAACGACGAAGCCGTCATTTGCGTGCTTTCGATATGGCAATGCCCATCAAGAAGACCGGGCGCGATGTAACGGCCGTCCGCCTCGACAATCCGCGTCCCTTCCCCGATCGTATGCGAAACATCTTTCCCCACATAGGCGATTCTCGGCCCGCAGAACGCAACCGACATGCCCTCCAACAGCTCTCCCGAGCAGACGTTCACGAGCGTGCCGCCCCGGATCACGAGGCTGGCCGGACGGCTGCCTCGCGAAACCGCCACCAGCTCCGTCAGCATTTTGTGCAGCGGCTCCCGATTGAAGCTCATTCCTTCTCCCACGGTCTTCCCCTCCTTTTCGAGCATTGTCTCATTGTACTTCAGCATAGCCTCGCGCAACGCCGCTGTAAACGGACCGGACTTCCTTTTCGTTAAAATAACAAGGGAGAAGCTTGCCTTCCGGAACGCCGAAAAATTCCTCTAACATCCCCTTGAGCCGACCCTGCGCTGTGTGATAAACTAATCAAGCTGCGTCCCGGTAGCTCAGCTGGATAGAGCAACGGCCTTCTAAGCCGTCGGTCGGGGGTTCGAATCCCTTCCGGGACGCCACTTATCAGTCAAATCCGACAGCGCTCCCCATCGGGAGCGTTTTTTTCATGCCCTTTCCCGGGCATAAGTCCCATCTTTCGACAAGTTTTGTAATCTCGGTTACAGAAAGGCCGAGCGGGGTTATGGTAACCTTCTTTCATACGATAGAGGGTTTTGGAGTGATGAGAACATGTTATTGATCCCCGTACAGGATTTGGTGGAAGGCGACCTGCTCGGCAAAGGCCTGTATACGCCGGACGGCCGCCTGATGCTCAAACAGGGAATCCGTTTGAACGACCGCATGATCGAAGGCATCAAACGTTTGGGCCAACATTATATATACGTGGAAATGGCGGATCACCGCGCTTCCGAAACGGGTTGGGATTGGAAAACGAATTTGCGCTCCCTGACGGAAGACCTGCTCACCCGCTGCTTCGAATCCGTTCGCCGGAACGACGGCCTTCCCGTCAAACCGATTTTCGACTGGGCGGATCATCTTTCCGGCCTCCTGGCGGAGAAAACCGAAGTCAAAATCGGACCCGCAGACTTGTCTCAGGAACGGGAGGAGCTCATTGCGCACAGTCTCAACGTGTGCTTCTTGTCCGTGATGACGGCCAAAGCCCTCGGCTACCGGGAAAACGAGCTTCGCGACGTGGCCATCGGCAGCCTCCTCCATGATATCGGGCTTGCCGTTCCTCTGGAGGACAAGCTCGTCCTCAACCACCCGATGATCGGCTTCGACGTGCTGCGCAGGCTCCCCGGCCTCTCGATCCCGTCGCTGCAAATCGTCCTTCAGCATCACGAAAGGATCGACGGCCGGGGATTTCCCCACGGGATCCGCGGCGACGCGTTCCGGCAGCCGTCGCAAATCTGCGCGCTCGCGAGCGAATTCGACGATTTCATGAATCGTTCGCTCACTCCGCGCACGCCTTGTGAAGGATTTGACTTCGTCATGTCGAAGATTGATAATGCGTACGATTATTCCGTCGTCCGGGCATTCCTGAACGTCTTCGAGCCATATCCTGTCGGTACGGCGGTGACGTTGACGGGCAGCCTTGAGGGGACCGTCGTCGAGACCAATCCCGGCTGCCCGAGCCGGCCGATTATCCGCCTGCGGGCCACCGGCGACCGATTCGATCTGATGCAGCATACGACTTTCCGGATCGAACGGGCCGTACCCGCCATAACATGAGCTAAAGGAGGAATGGGATGGCGATCGACACCTCTAAACTACGCACGTCCATTCCATTTTTCCGGGAAATCGAACCCGCGCTGCTGGAACGCATCGTTCCTCTGATGTTCGTCAAAAAACTGCGCAAGGGAGAAATCATCTTCCTCGAGGGCGACGAAGGCGACGAAATCTACTTCATCGGTTCCGGCGCGGTCGGCATCTATACGTTCGATAAGGCCAAGAAAGTGACGCTCGCTTTCCTTCGGGAAGGCGAGTATTTTGGCGAGATGGCCCTGATGAAGCCCGGCCTGGTCCGCTCCGCGACGGCTGAAACGCTGATGGCGACGCGGCTGTACGCGCTCCGTCGGATCGACTTCCAGACGCTGATCGAACAGGACCGCCATCTGGCGTTTCATCTGCTGGACTACACGATGGAACGGCTGCGCAAGGCGAACCAGCAAATCTACGACTTGACCTTCCTCAACGTCAAAACGAGGATCATCAAACGCCTCCTCAACTTGGGCCAAGAATACGGAGGCCAGCAGATCCCGGTCAAAATCACCCACCAGCAGCTGGCCGACATGGTCGGGGCGGTCCGCGAAACCGTGTCCAAGGTGCTGCAGGACTTGCAGGACCAAGGACTGATCGAAATCCGCGACAAATTGATCCGCCTGACCGACGTCCACACGCTCGAACGCAAGCTGATGGAAGAAAGTTAATGACCCGAAGAGGCTCGGATTTCCGAGTCTCTTTTTCTTGGTGCCATTCGCGACGAAGAAAAAAGGGTAATAGGGCATATTCCAAATGCAGTAAAGGAGGCCTGCCCCATGAGCCCGAAAGAGAAAACCGTATGGTTCGCGAAGCACCTGTACGTGCGTTTCAAGGACGACGACGTGCCCGCCATGAGCGCCCAATTGACGTACTATTTGATTCTCGCCTTTTTTCCTTTCCTCATCTTTCTGGTCACGATTATCAGTTTTCTTCAACTGGGCGGAAATTCCGTGTTGGACGAATTCATCCGCATGCTTCCGGCAGACTCCGCTGACAGCTTACGGAAAACTTTGCAGGAGGTTACGGAGAACCGGAGCGGCGCCGTCCTCTCCTTCGGGATGCTGGGTACGCTGTGGGCCGCTTCCAACGGCGTGGGCGCCATCATGAAAGGGCTCAACAAAGCCTATGACGAAAAGGAAACCCGGCCGTTCTGGAAAACGCGCGGCCTCTCTCTTCTGTCCACCGTCGTACTGGCCGTCGTGATTGCGGTCTCGATTCCGCTGCTCGTGTTCGGACATGTGATCGGGGAGTACATTTTCCGGTTGCTGAGCTTTCCCCAAGGTTTTGAACTGATCTGGGGGCTCATCCGCTACGCTTTCCCCGTCGCGGCGCTTTTCGGCGTGTTCGCTTTGCTCTACTGGCTCATTCCGGACAGAAGGCTGACGTTCCGCGAAGTGGTGCCCGGCGCTTTGTTCGCCGTCGTTGGCTGGATCGCGTCGTCGCTGCTGTTCGCGGTGTACGTCAACCATTTCGGAAACTATTCGAAAACGTACGGAAGCCTGGGAGGCGTCATCTTGCTGCTGATCTGGCTGTACATGAGCGCGAACATCCTGCTGCTCGGGGGCGAAATCAACGCGACGCTGGCCTTCGATAAGAAAGGCGCGCAGAACCGCTCCTCCCGCATCCGGACGCATACGATGGAATTTCCTCCGCTGCGGGGCGGATCCGGCGTTACAAGGGGTTAACCGGCGGTTTTCATGGTATGCTAGGTGAAAATCCTGAGGGTATCGGAGGCGAGTGGTTTTGTCATGGCTGCTTTATGCGCTGCTTTCCGCGGTGACGGCGGCGCTCGTGGCGATCTTCGGAAAGATCGGGCTGAAGGACTTGGACGCGAACGCCGCGACGGCCGTACGGTCCGTCATTATGGCGTTGTTCCTCCTTGGCGTGGTGGCGGTGCAGGGGAAATTCTCGCAGATGGGGGAAATCCTCGGCCACAAAAGGGCTTTGACGTTCGTCGCGCTGAGTGGCGTCGCCGGCGCCTTGTCCTGGCTGTTCTACTTTCTGGCGCTGAAGTACGGCCGAGTATCGCAGGTAGGTCCCATCGACAAGTTCAGCGTCGTCATCGCCGTCGTGCTGGCTTACCTTTTCCTCGGAGAAAAGATTTCCCTGCTGAACTCGCTGGGCGTCGTCTTGATCGCCGCAGGGGCTATCCTCGTCGCCTTGAAATGAAATGACGCAGCAAAAAACTCCCTCGCGCTGGTCAAGACCCCATTTAGCGGACACTAAAGAAAAACCCTACCCGACAAGCTGGCGCCGGTATTGAACCGGAGCCAGCTTGTTCAATTTTCTTTGCGGTCGACAATGATTGTAAAAGTGGATGTACTCATCAATTCGCCTTTGTGCTTCTTCAAAGGTTCGAATATCATAGGGGTAGAGCCCTTCCGCTTTCAAATGCGAGAAGAAGCTCTCCATGGAGGCATTGTCATAACAATTGCCTCGGCGTGACATGCTGATTTGGGCGCCAACCTTTGGCAGCATGTCGTGGTACTTGTAGGACGTGTACTGGGTTCCCTGATCGCTGTGAACGATCAGGCCGGTCACGTCCTTCTCCGTTTCGAATGCCTTTGCGAATGTCTGTAACACAAGTTCCGTGTCATTACTCTCACTTATATGGTGAGCGACGATTTCGTTCTGGCATAAGTCTTTAATGGCGGAGAGGTACAGCCAGGAATCGCCAACTCGATACTGCGTGATATCGGTGACCCATTTTTGGTTAGGTGCGTCTGCTCTGAATTGGCGACTCAAGATGTTTCCAACAGCCCGGTCACCTGTGTTCCAAGTGCGGCTGTTATGACGGTATTTGCGACGAATTTTAGAGCGAAGGCCCATTAATTGCATTAACCGCAGCACCTTCTTGTGGTTCATCCATACACCGTAATCTTGATGCAGGAATAGCTGAACTTGCCTATAACCGTAAACACCGTTGTAACGCTCATAAGTGGCACGAACTAGCTGCTTAGATGCTTTATCCTTGTCCTCCTCCAACCTTTTTACATAGGCGTAGTATCCACTGCGGGAAACGCCGACTTCCTTACAGAGCTCAGTGACGCTAAAGTTTTCACGGAGCTCATGGACGAGCCTATATTTCTCTGGTACACCTCCGCCTTCGTAATGGCCAACCACTTTTTTAGGACGGCGTTCTCCAATTCCAAGCGTTTTACATAACGATCCACGTCGGTGTACTCTTTCCGCTTACCACGGTGATCCATAAGGCCATAATCACCCATTTGCTTGTACCGGCGCATCCAAACCTTTAGTCGAGTAATATCCTCGATAGCCAATACTTCTGCCACTTTCTTCTTCGGCATTCCTTGGAGCCGCATTTCAATCGCTTTCTTCTTCGTTTCAAAACTGTAGTAAACAAATTTCTGCCCCTTCTTCGCCATAACGAAAAGCACCCCCTATAGTTTTCATCGGTTTAAACACCAGGGTGTTTTTCCAATGTCCACTATAAGGGGTGCACTTCACGCCGGCGGGGGAGTTTTCGTCTGTTTTACCGTCCGCCGCCGGCGAGATGGAGATCCAGGTCCGCACGGATGCCGTCCTTGTCAAGCACTTGCGCGGCAAACGCGTTGCGATCCTCTCCGCCGCCATGGCTGGGACCGCTGAATAGCTTCATCGTCACGTCTTCGAAAGCTTCGTGAAGGTTATTGTCGTACCAGTCCACTTCCGTAGCCGCATCGTTGGACAGCACCCGAACGAGCTGGTACCCTTTCGGGCCTTCCCGGAAATACGCAAGCAGGCTCGCGCAGCCGGGGTCGTCGGTCATCACTTCGACCTCCGCGACCCTCTGTCCCCCGACGTCGCGGATTCCGCGGAATGAGGCTTGTCTCACCGTCAACATGTCTTCGCGTCCACTCCTTTCCGACACGGTTCGTTACGTATTTTCTCCCGCCGGACAGACATGTTATCCCTTTTTTCGCATATCCATCTTATGATCGGTTGATCGGTCCCACAGCGAGGGAGGGGAGCTTATGTGCGGCATTACCGGATGGATCGACTGGAACGAGGATTTAACGAAACAAGCCGACACGATTGAGAAAATGACGGAAACCCTGGAGCTCCGCGGACCGGACGCTTCGGGCACCTGGCTGTCCCGCCACTGCGCCTTCGGCCACCGGCGGCTGTCCGTCATCGATCCCGCGAACGGGGCGCAGCCGATGGTCCGCCCGGTCAAATCGGCGGAGGAGCAGGATTGCGTCGTCGTTTACAACGGGGAGCTTTACAATGCGGGAGAATTGCGCGACGAGCTGGTCCGGCTCGGATACCGGTTTAGGACGACCTGCGACACCGAAGTGCTGCTGCTCAGTTACGTGGAGTGGGGACCGGCCTGCGTCGACAAGTTCAACGGAATCTTCGCGTTCGCCATCTGGCGGACCGACGAGGAAACGTTGTTCATGGCCCGGGACCGCCTTGGCGTGAAGCCGTTGTTTTACCGCCATTCGGAAGGGAGGCTTCTGTTCGGGTCGGAGCCGAAGGCGATATTAGCACATCCGGAAGTTCCGGCGGAGGTGGATGCGGAAGGCTTGGCTGAGCTGTTCGTGATCGGGCCGGCCCGGACGCCCGGACACGGCGTGTGGCGGGGCATGCTCGAGCTCAAGCCGGGGCATTGCCTGACCTACGACCGGAACGGACTGCGGACGACGGCTTACTGGAAGCTCGAAAGCCATCCTCACGAAGACGACGCGGACGCGACCGCGAAGCGAGTCGGCGAACTACTGTCCGATACGCTTGAAAGGCAGCTCGTGTCGGACGTCCCATTGTGCACGCTGCTATCGGGAGGGTTGGATTCGAGCGCGCTGACCGCCCTTGCGGTCCGCTATTACGAGAGGACGGGACAAGGGCGCGTCCATACGTTCTCCGTCGATTACGTGGACAACGACAAGCATTTCACGGCCCATGACTTTCAGCCGAACCCGGACGCCCCGTGGATCGAGCGGATGAGCCGCCACTTGGCCACCGAGCATCACGGAGTCCAGTTCGATACGCCGGAGCTGGCCGATTCGCTGGAAGCGGCCGTCCGGGCGAAAGATCTGCCCGGCATGGCGGATATCGACGCGTCGCTGTACCTTTTTTGCCGGGAAATCAAAAAGCATTCCACCGTCGCGATCTCCGGGGAGGCGGCGGACGAAATTTTCGGCGGATACCCCTGGTTCCATCGGCAGGACGCTCTGGCGGCCGAAACGTTTCCCTGGTCCCTAGCCGCTTCGCTTCGTACCGGATTGCTTTCTCCCGAAATGAGACAGCTTCTTCGTCCCGAGGAGTATTTGGGAGACCGGTATGCGCAGGCGGTGGCCGAGGTGCCCCATCTCGCCGGGGAAGACGAACAGAAGAGGCGCATGCGGCGGATGTCCTATTTGAACATTACCCGCTTCATGCCGACGCTGCTCGACCGGAAAGACCGGATGAGTATGGCGGTCGGGCTGGAGGTGCGCGTGCCTTATTGCGATCACCGGCTGGTCGAATACGTCTGGAACATCCCGTGGGAAATCAAAATGGCCGGAGACCGGGAAAAAGGCATTTTGCGGCGGTCGCTGGAAGGGGTCCTTCCGCACGACGTCCTCTACCGCAAGAAAAGCCCGTATCCCAAAACCCATAACCCCAACTACCTGTCGACGGTTCGATCCCGCTTGCTGGAGAGGCTCGACGACCCTTCGTCGCCGCTGCTCCCGCTCATTGACGCGGATAAAATCAGGGAGATCGCGGCAACGACGGACGCAAGCTCGCACCTGCCCTGGTTCGGGCAGTTAATGTCCGGCCCCCAGTTGTTCGCCTACCTGCTGCAAATGGAATACTGGCTGCGTCAGTATAAGGTGAAAATCGTAGGCTAGCCTTTTGGAACTTGGAACAGCAAAAACCTCCGGTTTCCCGCGTGGGGACCGGAGGTTTCCGTCATCCGTTCGTTTCGATGAGATCCAGCAGCTTGCGAAGAGCGCGTCCCCGGTGGCTGACGGCGTTCTTTTCGTCGACGGTCAATTCGGCCATGCTTTTGCCATATTCGGGAAGCCAGAAATACGGGTCGTATCCGAACCCTCCCGTACCTCTGGGCTCTGTCAGGATAAAGCCTTCGACCGTCCCTTCGGCTTCCAGATAAGACTCGTTGCCCGGCGAAAACAACACCAGCGAGCTGACGAAACGGGCGGGGCCGTAATCGCTTGGCCGTCCGCCGCCGTCGCCGGATTCGTTTTCCCGCGAACGGTCGGACAACGCGCGCATCAGCTTGGCGTTGTTGTCCGCGTCGGTCGCATGCTCGCCCGCGTAACGGGCGGAATACACGCCGGGTTCGCCGCCGAGCGCATCCACGCAGAGACCGGAGTCGTCCGCCAGTACGGGGAGACCGAGGATCTCCGCCGCCGTCCGGGCTTTGATCATCGCGTTCTCGAAGAAGGTGGTTCCCGTCTCTTCGATTTCCGGGATGCCGGCCGTTTCGTTCAAATCCCGCACTTCTATGCCGAGCTTGGAGAAGGCTTGGCGGAACTCCGTCGTCTTCCCCCGGTTGCGGGTCGCCACGACGAGCAAGCCGCCGCGCCCGATCATCGTTTGGCCTCGCCGATCCGGATGCCGGCGTCTCCGAGCGTATCCTTCTGCCAGGCGATCAATTGCCGGATGCCTTGTTCCGCGAGACCCAGCATGCCGTCCAGCTCCGCTCGGGAAAACGGGGATTCCTCACCGGTTCCCTGCACTTCAACGAAGGAGCCGGCCCCCGTCATGACGACGTTCATATCGACCTTGGCCTTCGAGTCTTCCTCGTAGTTCAAGTCGAGCAGCACCTGCTCCTGCAGGACGCCGACGCTGACGGACGCGAGAAAATCGGCAAGCGGATAGCGCGCGAAAGAGACCGTTCCGGACAGCTTATGTATGGCGAGGGCAAGCGCGAGAAATCCTCCGGTTATGGACGTCGTCCGCGTTCCCCCGTCGGCTTGGAGCACGTCGCAGTCGATCGTGATCGTCCGTTCGCCGAGCGCGTCCAGCAGCACGACCGAGCGAAGCGCCCTGCCGATCAACCGCTGGATTTCCATCGTGCGGCCAACCTGTTTGCCTTTGATCGACTCCCGTTGGTTCCGGCTTTGGGTCGCCCTCGGCAGCATCGCGTACTCCGCCGTGACCCAGCCTTTGCCTTGTCCTTTCAGGAAAGGAGGGACCCGTTCGTCGACCGACGCCGTGCAGAGCACTTTCGTGTCTCCGGCTTCGATCAGCACCGAGCCCTCCGCGTATTTGTTGGGTTGCAATGTCACCTTAAACGGGCGCAGTTCGTCTGGCTGCCTTCCGTCGGCCCTCATGTGTTTTCCTCCTACCGTACCTTGCATGGGTTCAAAACCTCTCCCATTTTACCAAAGTCGGGCAGGAAAAGCACACGCGGAGCGGAGCCGAAGCGCGATCAGCGTTCAAGCATGTTCACGGCGGCGGGCCGGGTGACCGGACGGTCGTAGGAGCGCTGATCCGAATCGAGGAAGGAATCGTCGCCGTTGATCGCCACTTTGACCTGAGGGGTCCCCGCCGCTTCGGTCATCGTCAGCACGATCGCCTCCATCATGTCGGAGGGCACCGGCTTCTTCGCCGACCATTCGTCGTCCCGCAGCGAGACGTTTACCGTATCGGCGAGCGGCTTCAGTCCGTCGACGGTGAAGCCCGGTTGAACCACGGCTTGCAGGGATTTCGTGTCCGACGGGCCTTTGATCAGTTCGTCCAAAGCGGCGCGCATCCGGTCGGGCGTCCGGTCGATCAGGCGCGTCACCGGCACGAAATAGCCGTCGCCGTTGGCCGATCTGGCGGAGAAGTACAGGGTCACGCCCATCGAATGGGCAATCTTCACGCCTTTGGCTTCCTCGACGTTGATGCCGATGCCCCGGGTCAATACTTCGTCTACCGGCATTTTGGAAGCCGGAAGCGAGCGGATCGTTCGGCCACCGACGGACAGCTTCACCTTATCCATGCCGGGAAGCTCCGTCATCGTCCAGACGACGGCTTCGAGCATTTTGCGCTCTTCGTTGGCCGGCATGGCCGGAAGCGGATCGGCGAAGTCGATCGACACCGTGCCCGAGTCCGTATCCAGCTTTACGGAGTCAACCTTCGCGCCCTCTGGCAGAACCGCGGAGAAGCCCTCGGGCAGCTGGTCGATGCGCTTCGGGTCTTTCGTCAGCCAGGTCATGGCGGTTTCCGCGCCGGCTTGTACGGATTCCGAAGCGGGCGTTTCCCCGGAAGGGAGGCGCAGCGTCATGGGAGCGAGGTAGCCTTTCTCGTCGAGCAGGTACACGGTGACGGAATCCTCGGGCGCGACTTGTCCGACGGTCGGTTTGACGGGCGTTTCGCCGGTAAGCGACGGGGTCGCGGTCCCGTCCGCCGTTCCTTCCGCCTGCTGCAGCATGGCTTCCTCGATTTGGGAAGGCGGCGGATCGATGGCGGCCGACTTGCCTTCCGAACTTCCGATAGACGAACAAGCGGACACGAGCGGTATCAGCAGCAGCACGGTTGACCATCTTAGAGGTTTAAGGCGATTGCCGATCTTACGGTTCATGGCGTTTCCTCCCGAACGGGCGGCGGGTGAGCGGGCGCCCAGGGCGCCGCCGTTCCGCCTTCTCCCTTTTTGTAGTACTATGTATACGAGCCCCCGGGGCAAATATGTATGTTTGTCCGAATCGAAGGACGAGCGGCGGGAGCCCAAAGTTTCGGAAAGAGGTGTTGTGTTTGTCCAGACCGAACTTGTATCGTCTCAACAGCAAAGAAGTCGCCCGAGCCACCGAAGAGTGGCTGACCCAACGAGGCGTAAGCAAGGAGCAAATCGGACAGCTGGTCATGCTGCTCCAAAAAGACTACTTCCCCGAGCTGACGCTGGAAGAGTGCGTCGTGAACGTAGAAGCGGTGCTGTCCAAGCGGGAAGTCCAAAATGCGGTATTGACCGGCATCCAACTCGATATTCTGGCGGAGGAAGGCAAGCTGCTGCCGCCGCTGCAAGACATGATCAAGTACGACGAAGGCCTGTACGGCTGCGACGAAGTGCTGGCCCTCAGCATCGTCAACGTGTACGGCAGCATCGGGTTCACGAACTTCGGCTACATCGACAAGTTCAAGCCCGGCGTCCTGAAGAAGCTGAACGATAAGTCGGACGGGAACATCCACACTTTCCTCGACGACATCGTCGGCGCCATCGCGGCCGCGGCGTCCAGCCGCATCGCTCACCGCAAGCAAGCGGAACGCGAAGCGGTGGCGGAAGGGCTCGAGCAGGCCGGGGAAGCGGGAGAATAACGCGAAATGCGAAAAAGGCTGTGCCGGATGGCACAGCCTTTTTGTATGCGGAGGCGGCGGCTACTTTCGCTGCCAGCTGCCGCGGTCACGAGCGAGCACGCCGCGGGTCTCGAGCAGGATGAGATGCGCGATCGTTTCCGCGAGCGCGAACCGGAGATTGTGCAAGTTGCCGCGCAGATGGGTCCCGAACAACCGCTCGCAGACGTCGAATGAGCTGATCTTTTCGTCGCCGATCCCCTCGGCGATTTTATCCAGCCTGCGCTCGTGATGGCGGAGCAGCTCGTCCACCCGCTCGCGGAAACCGCCGAACGGGTCCCGGTGCCCGGGATAAGCGGCTTCGACGTCCAGCTCCCGCATCGATTCCAGGCTCGAAAGATACGAAGCCAGCGGATTTCCGTCGCCGCCCGGCATCCATCCGATGTTCGGCGAGATATCAGGCAGCACTTGGTCCCCGCAAATCAGGCGCTTGCCGGTTCGGTCGTAGAACGAGAGATGCCCCGGCGCATGTCCTTCTCCCGCGACCGGCTCCCAATCTACGCCCCCCATGGCGACCGGTTTCCCCGCCTCCAGATAGCGCACCTCTTCCGGCTGGGGGGAAACGCGTTCCCGGAATCCCAGCAAATGCGCCTGCATCTCCCGTGCCAGCTCGGACGGAAGCCCGTGCTCCCGGAACGCTTCGAGCATCTCGCCGGAATAGGTCTCGTTCTCCCCCCACATGCGGACGGCCGCCGCCCTGGCGGTTTCCGACATCCATACGTTCGCGCCCGTGCGCTCGCGAAACCATCCCGCCAATCCGTAATGGTCGGGATGGTGATGCGTCAGCACGATTTTCGCGATCCTGTTCCAAGACACAGGGGCCTCCTCCATAAACGCCGTCCAAATCCGTTCCGTCTCCGACGTTCGGAGACCCGGATCGATCAGCGTCCAGCCTTCCGGACCCGGCAGCAAATACGCGTTTACCCACTTCAGCGAATAAGGCAGGGGAATCTTCACCTGCAGCCAGCCATCCGGGTGTTCGATTCCCGTCGACATCGATCGTTACTCCTCCCCGAAACTCTCCCAAATGCGTTTGTCCCGAATCATTCCCGGCGCGCGCAGGTCCCGCAGCTCCCGGGCTCCGGAAGCGAACATCGCGATCCGCAGCTCCGATTCGACCCGTTCCAGCCGTCCTTGGACGTCCCCGCCCGTGGCAGCTTCTTTCAGCAGCGAACGCCCGAATCCGGCCATGTCGCCGCCGAGCGCGATCGCTTTCGCAGCGTCGACCCCGTTGCGAAGCCCCCCGCTCGCGATCAAGGGCATATCCGGCAGCTTGCGGCGGATTTCCAACAAGCAGTCCGCCGTGGGCATTCCCCAATCGGCGAACGCTTCGGCGGCCTCCCGGAGCAGCGGATCCGCCTGCCGGAATTTCTCTACCTGGCTCCAGGACGTGCCTCCCGCTCCCGCTACATCGATGAACGCCGCGCCCGCCTCGGCGAGCCTGCGCGCGGCGGCACCGTCGATGCCCCATCCGACTTCCTTGATGCCTACCGGCACGGGAAGCCGCTTGCATACCTCTTCGACCCGCTTGTACAAACCGCGGAAATCCGTGTCGCCGCCCGGCTGGAACACTTCCTGCAGCGCGTTCATATGGATGACCAGCGCATCCGCTTCGGCCATCTCCACCGCCCTCAGGCAATCGTCCGGCCCGATGCCGCAATTGAGCTGAACCCCGCCGATATTCGCGAGGATCGGAATCGTCGGCGCTTCGCGCCGCACGCGGAACGTGGCGGCCAGTTCCTCCTTCTCCAACGCGGCGCGCATGGAGCCGAGCCCCATCGCCCATCCCCGTGCTTCTGCGGCTTCCGCGAAACGCCGGTTGACCTCTCCGGCTTCCCCCGTCCCACCGGTCATGCTGCTGATCAAAAGAGGCGTTCGCACGGTTTTCCCCAAGAAAACGGTCTCGATCCTCACATCCGAGAACGCCATTTCGGGAAACGCGGCGTGCCGAAGCCGGTAATTTTCCAAGCCCGTCGACACGCCGCGGCCCTGCACGGCCTCTTCCAAGCATATCCGAATGTGCTCCGCCTTGCGCCGTGACGTTCTGTCCGACCCTGTTTCCATTGCTGTCATCTCCCCGCGGCGGTCATTCGGCCAATCACCGATAACTAGATGTCCTCATATGATGGAGTATTGTCGCGAGCGCCCGGAAAGGCGGCCCGCGAAAGATTTGGCCATGGCCGAGAAACGGTGGAAGGAGAACCCCGTATGTCCGCCCCCAAAATCAACGTCCAGGCCATCAGCTCCGGCATTCTGTCCGACGACGTCCTCATGCTGGGGGAACCGCTGATGAAGAGGTCGAAAATACCGGCCGGTCAGCCCCTCACGCTGCAGTTCGGTTCTTTTCGCCACTCCGTCACCGTCATTCCCGTACCGCGTTACGAAGGACTGAGAATCAGTCAGACGCTGTTCCGCAGAATGGGCCTCCAATCCGGAAGCTCCCTCCGGCTGCAGTACCAAGCCTCCTCCAGGACCCTGTCGCTCGGGCCCTTGATCGGCGTGCTCGTCAGCCGGGAATATCCCCATCAGCCGGATAAACCATTCGGCGATATCACGATGTTTTGCCGGGAACTGACCGATGCTTGCCGCAAACAAGGCGCATACGTTTATTTTTTCACTCCGGGCGCCCTTGGGTCAAGTCAGACGGCCGTGGAGGGCTGGGTGTACAACGACGGTTGGCAGCGCATGACGCTCCCCGTGCCCAACGTCGTCAACAACCGGCTTACTTCCCGTAAATTGGAGAATCTGCCGGACGTCCAGCAGTTCATGAAAGAAATCACCTCACGCTACGGTTCCCGGGTGTTCAACGAAAAATTTCTCGACAAATCGGAAGTGTTCGACGCGCTCAAGAAAGACGCGAACCTTCGCCGCTATTTGCCGGAGTCCCACTCTCTGAGGGATTTCTCCATGTTCCGCAGCATGTGCTCCCGTTACGCCAGCGTCTTCTTGAAACCCGTGCGCGGAAGCCTCGGCAAAGGAATCATCCGGCTGACGCGTTTAGGTCCGGAAAGCTGGCAAGCGTCGTATGCTACCGTGAACGGAACCCGAAAAATGAATTTCGCTAACTTGACGAAGCTTTACGCCTCCATCTCCGGAAAGATGAAGTCGGTTCACTATCTGATCCAGCAAGGGCTCGATCTCATCGAAATCGGCGGCCGTCCGGTCGATTTCCGGGCGTTAACTCAAAAGAACGCGGTCGGGGAATGGACGGTCACATCCGTCGTGAGCCGCACGGCGGGCAGCGATCACTTCGTGTCGAACCTGGCCCGCGGAGGCACCCTCTCGAAAACCCGCGAAGCGCTGGTCAAATCCAATCTTCCCGCCGTATTCCGGGGAGACGCTTCCGCGCGCCTTCACCGCGCGGCGCTGGACATCGCCAAGGGGATCGACGCTTACATCCCTGCCCATTTCGGCGAGCTCGGCATCGACCTCGCGATCGACACGAACGGCCGCGTCTGGCTGCTTGAGGTGAACTCCAAGCCTTCCAAGAACGACAACACACCATTAACAGAGGGGAAAATCCGCCCTTCGGTGCGGATGATGATTCAATATGCGAGATATTTATCCGGATTCTGAAATCCTCGGCATTCTCGCCCTCGAAAGGCCGGGCGAGTTTCCGGTAGGGGAAGGCCGTTTCGTCCGCGAGCTGCTCCGGAGAGGAAGGAGAACGGGGCTCACGGCGATCGCTTTCGATCCGAGAACGTGGGATCCGTCCGACGATTCGGTGCGGGGCTGGACGCTCCAAAGCGACGGCGAAGGGTGGCAATCCGGCCGTTACGGCGTGCCCGGCCTGCTTTATGACCGCGCCTGGCCGGAAACCGCGTCGGAACACGAGCGGTTCCGCCATGCGCTGCGCCGGTTGGAAGACGGGCGCAAACTCCGTCGGCTCAACGGGAAACTGCCCCACAAAGGCCGCGTTCACGCCTTGCTCGCCCAAGAACCCGAATTGGACCGCTTGCTCCCGCCTACCCAGGCGTATGCCGGTCCGGCTTCGTTCTCGCGATGGCTGGACCATGCCGGCGGATCGGCATTCCTGAAGCCGGCGGGAGGCAGCCAAGGCCGGCGGGTCGCCGCATGCGTTCGTGAGTCTGACGGATCGGTGCTGATCCGCGGGCGCCGGGCAGACAACCGCTCTTTCGAAGTCTCTTTCCGCAGCATGGCGGCGGCTTCCGCCAAGCTGCACCGATGGATCGGCCGCCGCTCGTACATCATGCAGCCGCTGCTCGATTTAACGGGCGAAGGCGGCGCCCCGTATGATATTCGCGCGCTGGTGCAAAAAAACGGACGCGGCCGTTGGACGGTCACCGGGATCGCCGCCCGTATCGGCCGGCCCGGTACGGTGACGGCCAATTTGCATGGAGGAGGCCGGGCGGAGCCTGCGGAAACCGTGCTCGCCGCAGCGCACGGAGCGTCAAAGGCCGAAGAGCTGCTGGCGGAAATCCGCCGCGCTTGCCTGCTCATCGTCCGGCGGCTGGAACGCCACTGCGGCCGGCTCGCGGAATTGGGGCTGGACTTCGGCGTGGACCGCTCCGGAAGGCTGTGGTTCCTGGAGGCCAACTCCAAACCCGGACGGCAAGCCATGGCGGGAATCAGCGCCGAAACCGCGGCACGTTCGACGGAGAGGCCGATCGATTACGCACGATTCATCCTGCTTCGACCACGTGGGAGGGTAATTCATGAGTTTGACCATCTGTAACGTCCATTTCACTCAGCAGCCCGAACGAATTCTTTGGCTCTCGAGTTCCCTCGCGAAGCTGCTTCGGCTGGGGGGACGGAAATCGGTAACCGTCAAGCTCGGCCAGGATACCGTTCCCGCTGCGGTGCGCACGATCAAACGCAAGGGACATCATGTTTACATGTCGGCGGGACTGCGTCAATCCGTTCGGGTGCCGATGTCGGGTAACGTCTTCGTCAATAACGAAGAGGACGGGGAAATCCAGCTCGGACCGCTCGTCGGCATCCTTACCGACACCTCGCGGAGCTCCCCAGGCTCCCCTTTCGGCTATAGGACCGCTTTTTTCAAACAATTGCTGTCGATGGGCAGAAAAAACGCCTATTTTTTCGCTTTCACCCCGCGGGACATCAACTGGCACCAGGAAACGGTGCAAGGTTGGTTTTACCAGCCGGGCTCGGGTTGGCAAAGGCGCGTCGTGCCGCTGCCGGACGTCGTCTACAACCGGCTTCCGAGCCGAAAAGCGGAAACCTCGGCCACCCTGACCGCCTTGAGGGAACGGTTGGTCCGGAAACGGATCCCCTTCTTCAACTGGAGCTTCTTCAACAAGGCGGACGTATACAAAATGCTCGAAAACGACCCCGAAGCGCTGAAGCATCTTCCCGAGTCCGTGCATAACCCTTCTCCCGAACGGATCAAGGAAATGCTGGAAAAACACCATTTCGTCTATTACAAGCCTTCGGACGGGAGTCTCGGCGTCGGCATTTACCGGCTGACTTACCATCCCCGCAAAGGGTATTTCATCCGTTTTCGCCGCAACGGTTCGAACGTGCTGCTGCGGTTCAATACTTTCGGAGGCATCATGAAAATGCTTCGGGCACGCCACGGCAGTGGACTGAGCCAATACGTCGCTCAGCAAGGAATCCGGCTCGTCGAAATAGACAGCTGCCCGATCGATTTCCGGTTCCACATGCATAAAGACGGGAGCAACCGTTGGGTCGTGGCCGGCATCGGCGCGAAGAAAGCGGGCCGCGGCAGCGTGACGACGCATATCAAAAACGGAGGTTCTCTGATGACGCCGGAGCAGGCGCTCATGCACACGTTTGGGGACCGCACGCTGGAAGTTCTGGAGGAGGCGAAGGATACCGCCGTCCAGCTTTCCGAGGCGATCGAGAGGAACTACAGCCATACGCTCGGCGAGCTGGGTCTGGATATCGGCATCGACCGGGACGGCGCGGTATGGATGTTCGAGGCGAACGCGAAACCCGGCAGATCCATTTTCAAACATCCCGAGTTGAAAGAACAAGGCCGCGCGTCCATGCAATATATTCTGGACCATTGCCTGTATCTGAGCAATTTCCGGATAGAGGAGGAAGACTGATGCGGATATTGGCGCACGCTTCGTCTCCCGGGACGTTCGATAGCGGCGACAGGCCGGTGGTGGCTATCTTGACCGTTGATGACGAAGCCCAATCGTTCCGAGGAAACCGGGCGAACTTCGCCGACCTGATCCAAACCGGGAGCGAGCTGGGCGTCGTCACGTACGTGGTTACGGTGAGCCAATTGAAGCTCAAGTCTGACCGCGTTCAGGGCTATACGTATCGTCCCGAAGACGGCGCGTGGATTCAGGAATGGTTTCCGCGGCCGAGCGTCATTTACAACCGGATTCCGCTCAGGGAGGACGAACGGCAGCCGATCGTCAGAAAGAAGCTGGCCGCGATTTCGCGGCATCCGGGAATCCAAATGTTCAACCGCCGGTTTTTCAACAAATGGTCGCTTTTTCGGTGGCTTTACAACAACCCGGCGACTCGGCGCTACGTCCCGGATACGAGGAAGCTCACGACCTTGTTCGTGCTGTCCCGTCTGCTGAAACGGCACCGGCTGCTGTATCTGAAACCCGTCCGCGGCAAAGCAGGCGTCGGAATCATGACGGTAAGATTGCAGCCGGAGAAGGCGCTGCCGTACCGGCTGCAGATCCAGGAGGAGAAAGGCAGCCGGACTTACCGCCTCGCTTCGCTGCAGCGGCTGTGGGAGAAAGTCGTCGACTACGCGGAATCGACCGGCGAGCCTTATATCGCCCAGCAAGGGATCTCGCTCGCTTCCGTGGACGACCGGCCGTTCGATTTGCGGGCATTGACCCAGAAAAACCAGTCGGGCAAATGGGAGCTCACCGGAATCGGAGCGCGCGTGGCGGGAAACGCCAGCATTACGACGCACGTTCCGCGGGGCGGCTACATCGACGATCCGGATAAGCTGCTCACCGCCATTTTCGGCAAGGAAAAAGCCGTTGAAGTGCTCGACCGGGTGCGGGAAACCATCCTGCTGCTCGCGAAGCAGATCGAGCGGGCTTCCGGTTCGCGCCTCGGCGAAATGTCCATGGACCTCGGCGTGGACCGCAGCGGCAACGTATGGTTTCTGGAAGCCAATTCGAAGCCGATGAAGTTCGACGAGAGAGATATCCGGAAAGAGTCCTTGCACCGGATTTTCCAATATAGCTATTATTTGCATCGCCGCACCAAGAAGCCGTCCGGGAGGTGAACCGATGCGATGTCCAAAAACCCGACGCTCGGTATCCTGACGCTCTACCTCAACGACCGAAAATCGATCGAAGAGAAAGCGATGTTCCAGAAGCTGACGGCGGCGGGTCGAAAAAAGGGGATGGACGTGGTCGTGTTCACCCCGGACGACGTCGAGGATCGAACCGGACGCGTCTACGCGCACGTCTACTCTCCGGTCAAGAAGATTTGGGGACGGCAATGGACGCGTATGCCACAAATCATCTACGACAGGGCGAGGTACCAGAAGAGCTCCCGATTCGAAAGGCTGCTTTCGTTCCGCCGCAAATATGCCCATCTGATTTTCCTGAATCGTCCACTGCGCAACAAATGGACCATTTACCGCACCTTGAGCGGCATCCCGTCTTTGCGCGACCATCTGCCGACTACGCGGCTGTACGAATCCCCCGCCGACGTAGCCGCGATGCTCAAACAACACCCCACGGTCTATTTCAAGCCGATTAACGGAACCGGAGGACGCGGCATTCTCCGCATCGACCGCAGGTCCGACGGCTTGCTGCTGTTGCAAGGTCGGAACCATGCGCGGGCCATCGTCCCCCGCCGGATCATCCGACGGGAGCAGCTGCCGGCCCTCATCCGGGCCTGGGACCGGCGCGGCGACCGCTATATCGTGCAGCAAGGCCTTCAGATCAAACTGCCCGGAGGAAGGGTTCACGATTACCGCATGCTCGTGCAGAAGAACGGCCAAGGGGAGTGGGTCTTCACCGGCTGCGCCGGCCGCGTCGGTCCGCCGAACAGCATTACCTCCAACTTGCACGGCGGCGGAACGGCGGTGACGATGGAATCGCTGCTGCGGGAATGGATCGAAAGCGAGGACCAGATCGCGCAGATCCGGGAAAACGCGGAGACGTTCGGAATCGAAGTCGCAGCGACCCTGGAGAAAACGTACGGAACGCTGTGCGAGCTCGCGCTCGACTTGGCCATCGACCGCAGCGGCCGGATTTGGCTGCTCGAGGTGAACCCGAAGCCCGCCCGGGAAGTGTTCGTCCGCGCGGGGGAGGCGGAGGTCTACCAGCGTGCGCTCTCGCTCCCGATTGAATACGCCCTGTGGACGTATCGGCGCCACCAAGAAGGAGCCGGCTCCGACTCGAAGCCGGGCTCCGGGCATAAGCCGGATGCCGGACGCGAACCCCCGGAAGATCAGCCGACGACCGATTGAACGAAAACAACCCCGGATCGCTCCTGCATCAGGAAAGCAGATCCGGGGTTGATTGTTTTCGATTCTTCAACCAGCCTTCATAGCTCTTGCTCGGGCAATAAATCGAGCAGCTCCGGGAACGACCGGATCACCGCATGGGATCCGTCGAGCTCGCCTTCCCGGCGGAACCCGGCATAATCGCACCCGACGACGGACAAGCCGTTTTTCAGCCCCGCTTCCACGTCCGAAGACCGGTCTCCGACCATCCAGGCGCTCCGGACTCCGAAGGTGTCCGTCAGACGGCGAACCAGTTCCACTTTGGAGGCGGTGCCGAATTCTCCCGCGCTGTAAGTCCCTTCGAACAGCTCGGCGATTCCTTTGATCTCGGGCACGCCCTTCACGTAAAGCTCCAGGCCGTTGCTGGCGATAAACAGCCGGATGCCCCTCCGGCGGAGGGCGGCAAGCGTCTCCGGCACGCCGGGATACAGCGATCCGCGTCCCCGCGACAGCTCCTCCAATTCGTACTGAAGCAGCAGCACGTTCGCCCGCTCGTGCGCCTGCGGGGAGCCTTCCGGCATGACGCGTTTCCAGATATCCTCAAGAAGCATTCCCAAGGAGCCGAGCAGCTTGTCGATCGGCGGGGTCGCCTCCGTGTACAAGCGTTCGTTGCGCAGCGTTTCGAACACGCGGCGATGAACGGTTTCCAGCAAGGTTTCGGTTTGGAACAGCGTGCCGTCCAGATCGAAAATGACGGCCTCGGGCAGCGGCAGACGATTCATGGCTTCTCTCCCGTTTTTTCCCCATCATAATGCAACCGTCCCGCCGGAACAAGCCCGGCCGCCTTGGCATCGAAATATGCTTATGCGCTTATGAGTTTCCGCTGTCGATCGTGATGTCTTTCTTCATGGCGGTGCTGCCTTCCGCCAGCCTTTTCAGCAGCTGGTTCACGTCCACACCCGTCAGCGCACTCACCGTCTCGGGCATTTTGGCCAGCAGATCCGTGACGTACCCGGTCACTTTGGCCGCGCCGCCGTTCGGACCGCTCCCCCCTCCGTCGACGATGACGATCTTCTCCGTTTTGGACAACGGCTCGGCGATGGCCCTGGCGATTTCCGGGAACTTGTCGACGATCAGCTCGACGACCGCCGCTTCTCCGTATTTGCGCAGCGCGTCGGCGATTTTATCCTTCGCCTCGGCTTCGGCAAGGCCTTTAAGCCGGATTACGTCGGCCTCGGCCGTACCTTCCGCCCGTTCTTTGTCGGCGTTCGCGGCACCCGCCAGCCGGACGGCTTCGGCCTCGGCTTTCGCTTTCGCCTCGATCTGATAGCGTTCGGCTTCCGCGCGCTGCTCCTGGGCGAAACGCTCCGCTTCCGCTTGTTTTTTCACCGTGGCGACCAGCTCGCGTTCGCGCCGCTCGATCTCCTTGGACTCCAGCTCGATCTGTTTCTCCCGCTCGATGACCTGGATTTGCATTTCCTCGGCTTTGACGGACTGCAGCGTTTTCACTTCCTGAAGCTTATACGCCTGGTCGGCCTCCGCCTTCCTCTGATCCTGTTCTTGCTTAAACGCCGCCTTCTTCACTTCCATGGCTTTGTTCGCTTCCGCGATGTTGGTCTCCGCCGCGAATTCGGCCTTCTTGCCTTCTTCCAGCGCCTTGGACTTGGCGATCTGCTCATCCCTCAGCGCATTCGCTTTCGCGATTTCGGCATCGCGTTTGACCGAAGCGATCTGCGGCTGGCCGAGCGCGTCAAGGTAGCCGTTCTTGTCCCGCACGTCGCGAATGGTGAACGAAACGATCTGCAGGCCCATTTTGTTCAAGTCGCTCGCCGCCACTTCCTGCACGTTGCGGGCGAACTCTTCCCGGTTGCGGTAAACGTCCTCCACGGTCATCGTGCCGAGGATGGCTCTCAAATGGCCTTCCATCGTCTGGGTGGCGATGCTCTTCAGCTCGTCGTCGTGTTTGCCGAGAAACTGCTCGGCCGCCGTGGCGATCGATTCCAAATCGCCTTTGATTTTGATCTGGGCCACCCCGTCGACCATGACGGGCACGCCGTGCATCGTGTACACCTCGGGCGTATGGATATCCAGCGTCTGAACCTGCAGCGTCAGGAAGGAAGCTTCCTGCACGACGGGCCACACGAACGTGCCGCCCGCCTTCACGATCTTCATTCCTTCCCGGGTCAGCGCCCCCGTGACGATCATCGCTTCGTCGGCCTTCACGGTCCGGTAGCGGGATGCGAAAACGATAATGAGCAAAATAACGACGATTACGATGCCAACCGGAATGTACAATGTCATGTCCATACTTAGAGATTCTCCTTTTCAGTTGTCAGATTCGAACGGGTCCATCCACGACTCCACGACGAAGGTGCCGGCGGACTCCCCGACGACCCTCACGGAGGCGCCCCGGGGGATGGCCTTTCCGGGCGCCGTTTTCGCGGGCGCGCTCAGCCTCGTCCCGGCTTGGGAATACACGATTTCCCCGAGCCGGTCCGGCTCTATGGAGACCGCGACCTCCGCTTCAAGCCCGATCATGTCCCTGGCGGACAAAGCCGATCCTTTCTGCGCCGCGTGCAGCGGAATGACGACGAGAAACATGACCGCCGCCGAAACCCCCGCCGCGAAAAACAGCGACAAGGCGGCGACCGGGACGGCCGACCACCCGGTACGGTGGAGGAGCATGTAGCCGATGCCGCCGAACACCGTCAGAAACGTGGCGATGACGGTCGGCGACAGAAAGGGGAGCTCGCCATGGTGCATGTCGAAACCGAGCCAATCCCCGAACACCAGGGAAAACAAGGCGTAGCCGGCTCCGATGAAGAATAGGACGATCATCAGCGTCTCCATGGGACACCTCGCGCTCCTTTCCATATAAGTAGCGAATCTTCCCATTCATACGTAACGCAGGATGGAAAGTTTCTCCTAATTTGCATAAAAACCCAATCTTGACTCCGTCCACGCCGTGGAAACGCCGCGCCATAAGAAAACCCGCTCCAGGGAGCGGGCCGGTTTCCGGATGTTTAAAAGAATTTCTTCTGATCCCGGTCCGCCTTGATGATCTCCACGGCTTCCCGGAATCTGAGGGAATGGATGACCTCCCTCTCGCGCAGAAACTTCAGTCCATCCTGCAGATCGACGTCGTCGGTCATATCGATCAGCCATTGGTAGGTGGCACGGGCCTTCTCTTCCGCGGCGATGTCCTCGTACAGGTCGGCAACGGGATCGCCTTTGGCTTGAATGTAGGCGGATGTCCAAGGAACCCCCGAAGCGTTCTGATAGAACAACGCCCGGTCGTGAACGGCATAATGGTCGCCCAAGCCGGCTGCCTTCAGCTGCTCTACTGTCGCGTCCTTGGTCAGCTTGTAAACCATCGTGGCGATCATTTCCAGGTGGGCGAACTCTTCAGTCCCGATATCCGTCAGCAGCCCGATTACGCGATCCGGGATGGAATACCGCTGATTCAAGTAGCGAAGCGCCGCCGAGAGTTCGCCGTCCGCGCCGCCGTACTGCTCGAGCAGAAACTTCGCCATCATGGGATCGCACTTGCTCACCTTGACCGGATATTGCAGCTTTTTCTCATAGATCCACATGCGCTCGCCTCCTCACACCTGCCACGGCCATGGCGTCTCCGGCCATTGGAAGGGAAACCGGGTGTAGCTGTGGCCGAAATGCATGAGCGGTCCGTATTTCAGTTCGAAATCCTGGCTGATCTGCCTGCGCGTTTGGGCGAGCTGATTGAATTGCTGAATGGCTTGCATGTCGGTCGGGTGGGTATCCAAATACAGGTTCAGCTCGACCAGCGCGAAGTCAACCTTTTGCAGTTGTTCCAGCTGCATGCGGTAGGCTTCATCGCCCGCGACGGGCCGTATGTTCGGCTGGATTCCTTGCCCGTTCGGATGGTCCATGGCTTACCCTCCTTTCGCGGACCGCTGGGGCTCATAGGGGCTGTAAAGCGCAGGCCACAGCGTGCCCCGGAATAACGCTTCGTCCAACGGAAACTGCGGCAGGTTCATCGGCTGAAAATGGATAAACAGGTTCGGCGGAACCACATACCGCTTGACGGGTATCGGCGGGCAGGGGTCGGTCGGACTTGCGTACGGAAACCACTCGCGCCATTGTCCGTTGTTCATGCTCGGTAACCTCCCTTGAAGCATGCGCCGTTCGGGACGGCTCGGTAAGACACTCCGCTTCTATCCTATGAACGCGGACGAGAAGTATAGTCTTTGTAAAAGCAAAAAAGCCGCCTGCGAAGGCGGCTTCATGCCGATAATATCAATCCAGTTTGATTTTGAAATCAAGGAGTCCGGCTTTCCGGGCCGCTATGAAAACAATGACGACGATAGGTCCGAGAAAAACGCCGATCACGCCGACGAGCTCGTATCCGACGTACAAGCTGATCAAAGCCGACAACGCGCCGATTCCGACGGCATCGCCCAGAATTTTCGGTTCCACGATCCTTCTGACGACCGTTATGACAAGAAACAATAGCAGCAGCCCTATGCCGGTAAACACGTCTCCGGCGACCAGCTGGTACGCAGCCCAGGGCACGACCACCGAGCCGGTGCCGAGAACGGGCAGCACGTCGACGACGACGATGAGCAGCGATATCGCGAGCGGATAACCGGTTCCGATAATCAAGAGGCCGACGAAGCAGATCACGTAAGTGATGACGCTGAGCAGCAACTGGGCCCTCAAGAAACCGAACACCGATTTGCGGAGGCTGACGAGCACCTGATCCATCTGGTGACGTGACTTCTCCTCGAAAAGCGAGAGGAAGGACATCTTCATTTGCGGCATGCTCAGCGTGAACAGATAGACGGCCACCAGGAAAACGATGAAAAACACGAAAAAGTTCGGTATGCCTTTGGCGAAGTTCAGCAGGTATCCGGTAATGTTCTGGGACAGGCTGGTGAGCAGTTCCGTCACTTTGGACAGCCAGCTTTCCAACTGACCCGGCACGGGGTCGGCCCCGCCGCTCGAGAAGCTTTGCGCCCTCTCCAGCAAATCCTGTATGTACGCGCTCGCATTGGTCAAATAATCGGGCACGTTCTGCATGAACGCGGTCAGCTCCGCCACCACTTTCATGCCGATCAGGGCGGCGACGCCCAGCAGCAACGCGGTGAACAACGTGCTCGATAAGGTCGAAGCGGCCAGCCGGTTCATTTTGGTCCGCTTCATGAGCAGTTCCGTCAGCGGCTCCAAAAAGATCGCGACGACAAGCGCCAGCAAAAAGGGCGCGCCCGCCGTAAACAGCAAATACAGAAACGCGAGCGCGAAGGCGATCAACATGAATTGGCGCAGCGGCATGCTTTCTCCTCCCAGCCTCCCTTGAAATCCTTCTTACTCCGCGGACATCTGGCCTTCCGTCTGCAGACCCGGGACGTCCGGCTTGGCCGGTTTCGCCCGATAAATATGCACGCGTTGAACGCGCAGCCTCTCGGTCTGGGCGATCTCGAATACATAGCCGTACTGAATGACCTTCTTCCCTTTGGAAATGTTGCCTTCCAGCAGGTTGAACAGCCAGCCCCCGATCGTATCGACTTCTTCATCCTCGATGTCCAAGCCGAACAGGTCGTTGACGTCCTCAATCAGCATCCGTCCTTCGACGGACGTAATGTCGCCTTTCACGACGACACTCGGCAGCTCGTCATCGAATTCGTCCTGCATTTCGCCGACGAGCTCTTCGAGAATCGTCTCGGCCGTAATCATGCCCGCCGTTCCGCCGTACTCGTCGATGACGATGGCCAGCTGCGATTTGCGCCGCTGCATGAGCTTCAGCACCTTGCTGATCTCCATCGATTCCGGCACGCTGAGGATCGGCCTCAGGAATCGGTTCAGGTCCTGCTCCTCCACGTCGGGATCCGCCGTAAGCAGGTCCGCGATGTGCACGAAGCCGATGATTTGGTCCTTGTCTTCGACCGCCACCGGGTAGCGGGTATGCTTGGTCGCGTAGACGACCTTCATGTTGTCCGCGAAAGGCTGGTTCGTGAACAGGCAATCCATGTCCGTTCTCGGCAGCATGATCTCGCGCGCGACGCGGTCCGCGAATTCGAACACGTTGTCGAACAGCGTCATTTCATCCTTGTCGATGATGCCGCTCTTGGCGCTTTCGCTCATGAGGATGCGGATCTCTTCCTCGGTGTGGGCCGCTTCGTGCTCGCCCGCCGGCTGGACGCCGACCAGCTTCAGCAAGCGGTTCGCGGCTCCGTTAAGCACCCAGATGAACGGCAGGAAGATGCGGTAAAAGGTCAGCAGCGGCCAGGACAGCCACAGGGAAACGCCGACGGACTTCTGGATCGCCAGAGACTTGGGCGCCAGTTCCCCTAGTACGATATGCAGGAAAGTGATCAAAGCGAACGCGGTCACGTAAGAAATGCTGTGGATGACGGTCTCGTCGGTGATCCCGAAGTCGTGGAGCAGCGGAATGACGATAAGATCCGCGATGGCGGGTTCGCCCACCCAACCGAGACCAAGCGAAGCAAGCGTGATGCCGAGCTGGGTCGCCGAAAGATAAACGTCCAGCCGCGAGTTGACCTTCAGCGCGTAATTCGCCAATTTGTTGCCTTCATTCTGAAGCTGGGTCAGCCGCGACTGGCGGACCCGGACGAGGGCGAACTCGGACGCCACGAAAAAACCGTTCAGGAAAACAAGAAACAGGACGAGAAGCAGATTCCAAACGATGCTGCCCCAATGAAATTGTTCCAAGATGATTTCCGCTCCTTCTGAACGTCTCCCGGATTAACCGGGGCGACGAAGCCGTAACCGGTCAGGGCAGCGCCCGCCGGCTCCTGAAATCCTCATGCTTGTAATACATGTCCGATACGAGCAGGTTCGGCCCGCAGCAGGACGCTTCCGGACAATGGCAGCTGACGCCTCGCTGAAGGGGGTGGTCTTGCCACTTGCCGAAAATGTCCTCCAGCTTATCGTCCAGGATGTTGCCGAACGGCGGGATCGCCGCGAAGTCGGTGACGTACACGTCTCCGCTGAAGATATTGACGTTGACGCGGTTCCGTCCGTCCGGGTCGTTGCGAACGGTGACGCCGGGTTCGGTCCGCAGGCGCTTCACCAGGCTGCGCTCTTCCGGCGACTCGCTGCAGGCGAAGAAAGGAAGCGTGCCGAAGAGCATCCAGACTTCTTGGTTTCTCGCGTCCAGCAGCGTCTCCACCGCCGCTCGCATTTGCTCCCGGGAAAGCACGGGCAACCCTGCCGCGAACGAGCTCGGATACATCGGGTGCACTTCATGCCTTTTACAGCCCATATCCACGATCAAGCGGTGGATTTCGGGCATTTTCCCGTGCGTCCGGAAGTTGATCATGGACTCGGCGGAGACGAACAATCCTCCCTCCGAAAGCTTGCGCGCATTGTCCATCATCCGTTCGTACATCTTGGCCGCCGCCGGTAAGGACACGTCCCGGCCGGACTTCGCGAAACCGATGCGGTGAAAATCCTCGGCTTCCGTATAATTGAAAGAAATATGCATGACGTCCAAGTAAGGAGCGATTTCGTCATACCGGCCGTAGTCCAGCGTCACGTTCGAATTCAGCTGGGAACGGACGCCCCTCGCGCGGGCGTACTTCAGCACCGGCAAGATCAACTCCCGTACCGTCTCCAGCCGGAATGTCGGTTCGCCTCCGGTCAGGCTGATCGTTTCCAGGTGCTCGATCTCATCCAACCTGCGCAGCACGGCGTCCAGCGGCAGATGCGGCGCTTCCTTCATCGTCAGGCTGTCGCCGACGGCGCAATGCTCGCACCTCATGTTGCAGAGCTGGGTGACCGTGAGTTCTACGCTGGTGAGCCGATGCCGCCCGAAGCGCTTCAAGGACCGGATTGGATCCCAAGGATCGAAAGCCGGGGAAATCGGCATCCAGTCGGACGGTGCCTCGTAAGGCAGCCTTCCGGCGGATAGGGGTAAAGCTTGCATTCACATGCTCCTGTCTTGGGCTTAATTTACTGTTAATTGTAATGGTGTCACGGGAACAAAGCAAACCGCAGGCGGTGGAATCGGCCGGAACCGGCGCATGCAAAAGGTCCGTCCGCGCGCGGCGATAAGCCTTCGCGTCGGACGGACCCAGGCCGCCGTTTATGCCGGAAGCGGATCATCCATGCTCCGTTTCTCGAATTCGATTCGCGAGATCATCACGTTCAGCTGCTTGGATAAATCCATGTCGTACGGTTCTTTCAGGTCGACGCCGTCTTCGTCGGTCATGACGCGGACGATCGGGCGATGCATGCTGACGGCGTTGACGTCCACCACCACCGCATAGTGGCCGGTGTTGAGTCTAACCGTGATACCGATCGGGTAAATCGCCACCTTATCCCGAAACAGCTTCAACATCGAAGTGTCGTACAACGTGCCGCTTCCCGAGTAGAGCGCTTCGACGGCCTGGTGGGGAAGCATCGCGTCCCGATAAACCCTGTGGCTGGTCATCGCATCATAGGAATCCACGATGCCGATCAGCTTCGCGAAGTCGTGGATCTCGTCTCCCTTAAGGCCGCGGGGATAACCGGTTCCGTTCAGCCTCTCATGATGCTGCAAGGCGCAGTGCGCGGCAAGCAGCGGAATGCCCGGCTCGTCTTTAAGCAAATAGTATCCGCGTTCGGTATGGCGTTTCATTTCGTCGAACTCGTAGGAAGTCAGCATGCCGGGTTTGAGGAGCACCTGCATCGAAATCTGCGTTTTCCCGACGTCGTGCAGCAAAGAGCCCAAGCCGAGCGCGAGAAGCTGATCCTGGTCGTAGCCGCGCGCCAAGCCCAGCATGGTCGAATATACGCATACGTTCAGCGAATGGGCGTACAGGTAATGGTCGACGGTTTGCATATTCATGAGCATGATCATCGCATCTTCGTTGCGGCTTAAATCCTCCATGATCATATGGATGACTTGCCGGATGTTGCGGCCGATATAGGGGTACGTGACCGATTTGCGCCGTCCGGGCTGTTCGGTGAATTCCCGGAATGCGTTGCGGACCTCGCCGATCGCTCTCCGCTGCGTATCTTCGGACAGCAGCTCCGGGATGAGGATGTCGTCGGTCCGGGGGTCCTGCACGTAAACGAAACTGATTCCGCATTCTCCGAGCCTGCGGATGAGCGTCGCCGTCAATTCGACTCCTTCCGCAAGAAGCACGATGCCGTCGTCGGAATATATTTTTTTGGCGAGCTTCATTCCCGGCCGGCTGAGCGATATCGGCATCATGCGCATGTCGTCGGTTCCCCCTGTTAGGATGCGTTGCTCTCTTTAACGATTCTTTAAGTACGGATAAGTCCTGTATTGTTTAATGTAAGAGATTTCCGGAACTTCGGCAACCGTTTTTCGCAAAAAGACGACAGATTTCGTCATAAAACGGTAAAAGGCCTTCCGGATGGAAGGCCTTTTTGCGACAGGAGCTTATCGAACGACCAACAGGAAGAAAAGGGCGGCAAGCGCGAAACGGTACCATGCAAAATACTTGAGCTTGATTTTCTGCAGCACTTTGAGGAAAGCCACGACGACGATCCAAGCCACCAGGAACGAAACCACGAATCCCGTGAGCAGGAAACCGATATCCAAAGTACCGTTGCGGAATTGGTCCAAGCTGTCCAGCAACTCGTAACCCGTCGCCGCCGTCATGATCGGGATGGCGATGAAGAAGGAGAAGTCCGCGGCTGCCCGGTAGCTAAGCCCGGTAAGCATCCCCCCGGCGATCGTCGAACCGGATCGGGAAAAACCCGGCCACACGGAGATGCACTGAATACAGCCGATGATGAAAGCCTGCTTGTACGTGATATCGTCCATCGTTTCGGCGGTTCGTTTGATTTTGCCGCCATCATAGAGGGATTCGGCAATCCACATGTAGATGCCGCCGACGACCAAAGCCCATAAGACCGGCTGCATCGAAAACCCGAGGTCCTTGATCGGATGGCGGAACAAAAACGCGACGGCGAGCGGCGGCACGATGCCGAGCAGCACGTGGATCATGTTCAACTTGCGCTTGGGCAGGGAATCGACGGACAGGGACTTGGTGGACTCCGCTTTCCCAAGCCCGAACACTTGCAAAATTTTATGCCGATACACGATGGCGATGGCCAGAATGGCGGCGAACTGGATGACGATTTCGAAGCTTTTGAGCTCCTCGGGGGTATCTTGACCGTATCCGAGCAACTGGTTGGTCAAGATCATGTGGCCTGTCGAGGAAACGGGCAGAAACTCGGTCAAACCTTCCACGATGCCTAGGATAATCGAATCGAACCAATGCAGCATTTAATCTCCCACTCCTGTATCAAAGTCTTTGCGACGGATTTCGGCCCGTCAGCCGTATACGGGGCCCTGCGGCGGACCTTACCAACTGCCGGTCTCCCAACTCGTCGATCAAGCATTCCCGAATAAACTCGGGCAACAGGTACTCGACGTCCCTTCCTTCTTTCAGCCCAAGATGTCCGACGCCGAACGTGAACATGTCGAGGGTGCCGATCGTGTAATCCCGATCGGGCTCGAGCGGTTTCCCGTCGACCCGGACGTTCGAGATCCGTTCGTACGGCCGGCGCGACAGGTCGGCGTCGGCTTCGAGTCCGTCGTAGCAGAGCGTCCCAAGCACGTGGCCGCGAAAGCCGAAGCCGCGGATCTCGAGCTCGTGGAATTCGGGGAGCAGGCTTTCCTCCATGACCTGAAGTAGTTCCTTCCCCTTCAGCTTCAGACGGCAGCAATTAATCGGGGAAGGACATAACGCATGGACGGTCTCTTCCGTGACTTCACCGGCCGGGAGTCCGTCCAGGAATTGCCCCGCGTTCACCAGGCCGATCTCGGCCCCCGTTTTCCTGCGGACGACGGAAGCGAGGAAATCGGACAGCGGCGACTCCCGGAACGGAGCCCAGTCGAGCGGTTCTTCGAGCACCGCCACAACGCGGCTCATCCGGCGTTTGGCTTCCCGCCTCCCTGCGTCGATGATCGCCTCAGCCTCTTCATCCGCAGGCCAGCCCTCCGTGGAGAGACAGCCTCCTTCCACCTTCCACTTGCGGGATTCGGGGGCAAGGGTCATCCTGAGATGGCCGATGTGGCTGCCGAATTTCCCGGCTGCCGACATGGCGGTGTCCCCGACGTACAGCGGTTTCTCAAGCAGGTGATGGGTGTGCGCCCCGAGAATGAGGTCGATTCCCGGCACGAGGGCGGCCAGCCTCTCATCTTGTCGCAAACCGAGGTGGGACATCACGATAAGGAGGTCCGCTTGGTTCCTTATCCGTTCCACCTCGCGCGCCGCCGCTTCGACCGGATCGGAAGCTTGCCATCCGAGCAGCTCATAGTAAACGTTGAACGGAGCGGTGAGGCCGATCAATCCGATGTTGATCCCCGATTTGCGGACGACGAGGGAAGGCTTCAGCCAGCCGATTTCATCTTCCGGCCGTAAGGGACGGAAGTTGGCGCAAACGACCGGGATGGACAGGCCGTCATAGAAGGAATTCATCTGCTCAAACGTATAAGTCAATCCTTCGTTGTTGCCGGGCAGCAGGGCGTCGTAACCGATAGCCTGCAGCAGGCTTCGGTTCACGGCGCCGGACGTCCCTTCCGTCTCCGGCCTCGAGCGATCGAGAAAATCCCCGCAATCCACCAGCAACAGTTCGTCTGCAGGTACCTTTGCGCGGATGGACTTAACGTATCCTGCGATTTGAGCGGCTTGTTCCAAATGACTATGGATATCGTTCGTATGCAGCAGCGTGACCCGGGCTTTCGGTTCCGTCATTCGATCCTCCCGCCGCGCCGCTTATCGGCCGCTGCCGGCTTTGAAGCCCGACGACAAGCTTTCCGGAGATATTTCGTTCCGAAATCCGTAAACTGCGTCTTGCCCCAGCCCCGGGTCTGCGGCGAATCGGACGAACGTGACGCTTTTGACGTTCAAACAAGCGCTGGTGCCGTCCGGCACGTAAAGACGGAGCGGACCGCCTTTCGGCAAGGGAGATCCGTTCAATGCGCAAAGAAAAAAAGCCTCTTTCAACTGCGACCAAGGGATGACGGCCTGGAATTCGTCCGCCGCCCTTACGATCAAGTGCGTCGGCGCGGGGAACGCGGTGTCGGCGGATTCCGCACGGTCTGCGGTCAACGCGGCAAACCAGGCGGACAAGTCGAAACCTTCGCCGGCTGCTTCCGGCACTCTGGAGGATGCGGCAAACGTGCTTCCCGCCATTTCCGCCATTTCTTCAGGGGTTGTCTCGATTTGCGCTCCGTCGGTCATATGTACGGTTACGTCCATTTCGGTCCTCTCCTCCCGCGCGGCGATTTGCTACTAGCATAACACTTTCCCGGACGTTATGGTATGCTTGCACGGAGGAATCATGATCGGAAGGAAGTGGCATCCCTTATGAATAATGCTTGGAAAATTTCTTTATTCGCGGGTCTGGCCGAGGCGTTCGGTACCCGGATTCTGCTCGCGGAATGGCCGGAGACCGAGCTCACCGCCGGGCGGCTGAAAAGCCTGCTGGCGGAACGTTATCCCGAGCAGGCGGACCGGATTGCCGCCGCCTTCGTCGCACGAAATCAGGAATACGCCCATGACGAGGAAACCGTTAGGCGGGAGGACGAACTTGCGCTCCTTCCTCCCGTTTCCGGCGGCTCCGGTGAATTTGAGGCGGAAGTCCCGGAAGACGCTCCGCGATTTGCAGTCATTGACCGCCCGATCGAAGTGGAGAGCGTCATCGCGCAGGCGTCTCATCCGGACCACGGGGCGTTGATCGCGTTCGTCGGAACGACGCGGGAGTGGACGCGGGGCAAGCGGACCGTGACGTTGGAATACGAGGCCTACGTACCGATGGCGATTGCGGCGCTGCGCAAGATCGGAGAGGAAATCGGCGAGCGCTGGCCCGGCACATTGACCGCCATCACCCACCGCATCGGCACGGTCGACGTCGGCGAAAGCAGCGTCGTGATCGCCGTTTCGTCCGCCCACCGGGCGGAAGCCTACGAGGCGAGCCGTTACGCGATCGAACGCCTGAAACAGACCGTGCCGATTTGGAAAAAAGAAGTCTACGAAGACGGCACCGAGTGGATTGGCCATCAGCTCGGACCGTGGAATCCTCTCGAATAGACAATTTTCGGAACTTGTTTACAATTATGGTTGCGTGCGCTGGGATTCCTTGGTAGCATGGTACTAGGTCATTTTTCCTTAGTAACTAAGTATCATGACAACTACCGACGGATCGCCGAGGTGCGATATGAGAGTCCATTTCCGGGACGTCCAGCCGGGTGACCGACTGACGCAAGATACCTTTACCGATTACGGATTGCTTGTGCTTTCCAAGGGCGCGGTTTTGGACGACCATGCCTTATCCCGCCTGCACCAACATCAAATCGACTACGTGGAAATTGAAAGAAGGGCCTTCGGTGGAAGCGCTGTCGAAGAGAACGCTCTCCCCATTCAGGCCAATTTCCGCCCCCTGTACCAGGACGCCGTCACCGGCATCGAGAGCATTTTCGGCAAGGCCCTGGAGGAAGGCAAAGTTCACGAGGAGGATCTGAAGGAAAGCTTTCAGCCTCTGGTGGAGAATTTCAAAACGGAACGCGACGTCGTATCGCTGCTCCTCATGCTGAACAGCCAGGATGATTACACTTATCAGCACTCGGTGCAGGTCGGCATGTTGAGTTACTATATCGCCCGTTGGATGGGGTGGGACGAGCAAGAATCCGTCCGAGTCGGCAAGGCCGGCTTTCTCCACGACATCGGCAAATGCCGGATCCCCGACGCGATCCTGAATAAGCCCGGCAAGCTGAACGACGAGGAATACAAGGAAATTCAAAACCATTCCCGATACGGGTATGAAATATTGGAAAGCTCCTTCGATGACCACGTGTTGTCGCTGGCGGCCTTGCAGCATCACGAGAGAATGAACGGCACGGGGTATCCGAACCGCATTCCCGGCGAGCAGATCCATCCGGTCTCGAGGATCGTAGCCGTCGCGGACACCTACAGCGCCATGATTTCATCCCGCGTTTATCAGAAGAAGAGAGACCTGCTGGTCGTGCTCAAGGAACTGCATAGAGTCAGCTTCTCCGAGCTGGATCCGGAAATCACCTATACGTTCATCCGCCACATGATCCCGAATTTCATCGGCAAAAAAGTGGAACTGACGGGCGGCCTGACCGGCACGATCATCATGAACCATCCGACGGATTTCTTCCATCCTCTCATTCAATCCGACAGCGGCTTCATCGACCTCTCCACCGATGTCCGTTACGAGATCACGCAAGTCTATGTATAAACGATCGAGGTCCTCCCCTGCGGGAGGACCTTTTTTCTTCGTTAAGGCAGTACCCGTTTGGCATACAGGAACGTGCGGAGATAATACGGTTTGTTGATATCCGAAATCTGGACGCCGATGCCGTTCGCAGGACTGGCATGGATCATTTGACCGTCGCCCATGAAGATGCCGACATGCCCGACCGTATCCTGGCTTTTGAATCGTCCCGGCACGTTGAAAAACAGTAGATCCCCCGGCAGGAGCTCATCCCTGGAAACCGGAACGCCTTGCTGGGATTGCTGACGGGAGTCCCTCGGCAGGCTGACGCCGAAATGGTCGAACACATGCTGTACGAAGGACGAGCAATCCGCCATTCCGTCCGCCAGATGGGCGGGGGCGCCGAACTCGTAGGGCGTTCCCAAGTACTGCTTGGCGTAGTCGATTAACGCGGCGGATGGGTCGGTGTCCAGCGTTTGCTTGATTCTCAGCTTGTCGGTAAAAGGAAGCGATGTTCCGTCTGCCCCCGTCTCCCTGTCCGTCCGCCTCGGCAAAAACGTGATTTCCTGGCTGCCTGCCGACAGCGCGGATTCATGGCCGAACATTTGCTTCAAGACAGAGGCCGGCACCAGCAGGCGGCCTTTCTCCCGGACGGAAGGAGCCGACATGGGGTACGTTTTGCCGGCCTTGGTGAACCGGCTTTCTCCGTCGCGGAATTTCCAGATCACGTCGTTGTCGCCGATCCCGTAAGTTTTTCCGTCATTCATCCAGGCTCCATGGTAGCCGGCGGCTAAGGCCGCTTCCGATAACGCGACGTAGTCGGTGTGGTATACCGAACGGATACGCACCGTCCGGATGTTCGCCGCACGAGTGGCATCGGAAGCCGCCTTCGATTTGATGATGACCGGATTCGTTCCTCCATGCTGCCGCAAGTTTTGGGTATCTCCCGGGTTCGTGACGCAGCCGGACAGCAAGCCGGCGGCCAATGCCAGCGTCCATCCTTTCCGTAAAGCGATGGACGCGACTCCATTCCGAACGCGTTTCAAGTTGCGATCTCCTCCACTCTGGTCGATCTTCCTCCGTAGTGTCCCCAAAACGCAAAAAGAACCCCGCACGGCCATACGGCTGAACGGGGTTCTTTTCTTTTGTCTCCGGCCTGGCGACGTCCTACTCTCCCAGGACCCTTCGGTCCAAGTACCATTGGCGCTGGAGGGCTTAACGGTCGTGTTCGGGATGGGTACGCGTGGAACCCCTCCGCCATTGCCACCAGATCGGATTTGTTCAAGGTTTACACCCTGAAAACCAGATAGCGAAACGAGAAAGCAGTGCTGAAGAAACAATCACCTGTGTTACTGCGTAGGATAAGCCCTCGACCGATTAGTACCCGTCAGCTGCACGCGTTGCCGCGCTTCCACCCCGGGCCTATCAACCTGGTGTTCTTCCAGGGGTCTTACGAATTGGGAAATCTCATCTTGAGGCGGGCTTCGCGCTTAGATGCTTTCAGCGCTTATCCCTCCCGCACTTGGCTACCCAGCGGTGCTCCTGGCGGAACAACTGGTACACCAGCGGTGCGTCCATCCCGGTCCTCTCGTACTAAGGACAGCCCCTCTCAAATTTCCTACGCCCGCGACAGATAGGGACCGAACTGTCTCACGACGTTCTGAACCCAGCTCGCGTACCGCTTTAATGGGCGAACAGCCCAACCCTTGGGACCTACTTCAGCCCCAGGATGCGATGAGCCGACATCGAGGTGCCAAACCTCCCCGTCGATGTGGACTCTTGGGGGAGATAAGCCTGTTATCCCCAGGGTAGCTTTTATCCGTTGAGCGATGGCCCTTCCATTCGGTACCACCGGATCACTAAGCCCGACTTTCGTCCCTGCTCGACTTGTTGGTCTCGCAGTCAAGCTCCCTTATGCCTTTGCACTCTTCGCGCGATTTCCAACCGCGCTGAGGGAACCTTGGGGCGCCTCCGTTACTTTTTAGGAGGCGACCGCCCCAGTCAAACTGCCCGCCTGACACGGTCCCTTCACCGGATTCACGGTGACAGGTTAGAACTCCGATACGATCAGGGTGGTATCCCAACGTCGCCTCCACCGAAGCTGGCGCTCCGGCTTCTAAGGCTCCCACCTATCCTGTACAGACCGTACCAAAGTCCAATATCAAGCTGCAGTAAAGCTCCATGGGGTCTTTCCGTCACGTCGCGGGTAACCTGCATCTTCACAGGTACTAAAATTTCACCGGATCT